>SUYI01000027.1 GCA_015060485.1 Prevotella sp.
CAACACCCGATACGCAGCACTTACCCATACCACGAGCCACAACGGCAGCGTGAGAGGTCATACCACCACGAGCGGTGAGGATACCCTCGGCAGCAGCCATACCGGCGAGGTCCTCAGGAGAGGTCTCGATACGAACGAGCACTACCTTGTGGCCATTCTCGTGCCACTCCTTAGCATCGTCAGCGTGGAATACGATCTGACCGCAGGCAGCACCTGGTGAAGCAGGCAGACCCTGAGCGATAACCTTAGCTGAAGAGAGAGCCTTCTTATCGAATACGGGGTGCAGCAGCTCGTCGAGCTTCTGAGGCTCGCAGCGCATGATGGCGGTCTTCTCGTCAATCATACCCTCGTGCAGCAGGTCGATAGCGATCTTCACCATTGCAGCACCGGTGCGCTTACCGTTACGTGTCTGGAGGAACCAGAGTTTGCCCTCCTGAACGGTGAACTCCATATCCTGCATGTCGTGGTAGTGGTGCTCCAGCTTGTCCTGGATGCCATTCAGCTCAGCATAGATCTCAGGCATAGCCTCCTCCATAGAAGGATACTTGGCTACGCGCTCCTCCTCAGAGATACCAGCGCGCTCAGCCCAGCGCTGAGAACCAATCTTCGTGATCTGCTGTGGGGTACGGATACCAGCCACAACGTCCTCACCCTGTGCATTCACCAGATACTCACCGTTGAAGAGGTTCTCGCCATTGGCAGCATCGCGGCTGAAGCATACACCAGTAGCAGAGGTGTCGCCCATGTTACCGAATACCATAGCCATCACGCTGACGGCTGTACCCCACTCGTCGGGGATGCCTTCCATCTTACGATAGAGGATGGCGCGCTCGTTCATCCAGCTGCGGAACACAGCGCAGATAGCGCCCCAGAGCTGCTCGATAGGATCGTTGGGGAAGTCCTTGCCCGTGCGCTCCTTGATGGCAGCCTTGAACAGCTGAACCAGCTTCTTCAGGTCCTCTACAGAGAGGTCCTTATCCAGCACGACACCACTATCCTTCTTCACCTTCTCGATAATCTCCTCGAATGGATCGATGTCAATCTTGTTGACGGGCTTCATCTCGAGCACTACGTCACCGTACATCTGCACGAAACGACGATAGCTGTCGTAAACGAAGTGAGGATTGTTGGTCTTCTTCACCATACCCTCAGCCACCTCGTCGTTCAGACCGAGGTTCAGAATGGTATCCATCATACCAGGCATCGAAGCACGGGCGCCTGAACGTACAGAGACAAGCAGCGGATTCTCCTTGTCGCCGAACTTCGAGTTCATCAGACCCTCGATGTGCTTCACGGCAGCCATCACGTCGTCGTTCAGCAGCTCCATGATCTTCTGCTGGCCAACCTGATAATACTCGTTACAGCAATCAGTGGTGATTGTGAAACCTGGAGGAACGGGAACACCAATCAGGTTCATCTCGGCAAGGTTTGCACCCTTACCACCAAGTTCCTCACGCATTTTTGCATTACCTTCGGCCTTTCCATTACCGAAGAGGTAAACTCTTTTTTGGCTCATAAATAATACTTTTTTTCTATTGTTTAATAATAAATAGTCTCTGAATGTCGGAGTAATGTCTGCAAAGATACAAATAATTTCGAAATCCCACAAGGATTTTGCATTTTTTAAAAAGAAAAAAGATTGCCGACGCCGTGCGGAAACTTAGTTGAAGGCGATTTCCAGCACTTCTGTGGTGGTTTCCGTAACAGCAACACGCTGATCTGTACGCAGACCGACAGCCCACACCATAATACCATGAGAATCCTCGACAACCAACTGACGACGCTTCGCGAATAGTGTCATCTTCAAATCTGTCATCATGTCACTCAGCAGCTTGCTGCCTTTCATGCCATAAGGAACCATGCGGTCGCCCGCCTCCACCCGTCGGACAGTAAGCGGGAAAGTGACTTTAGAAGCGTCCAAGGTAGCAACAGCAGCTTCCTTGGAAATATAAGGTGCACATTTACGCACCCTGAAGGCATCCTCTCCTATTAAATATTTACCCTCTTCAGGAATCACCATCTTTTTCATCGGTTTCAACGATGGTTCTACGATGAGACGCTGACGATCTACCAAGAGATCATAGCCTGCTGAAGATGTAAATAGGCTTCCCGTCGCAGCATGCATAACCTGCTCTATCTGATTTCCGTTGAAACCGTAGTTTTTAAGCCATTCAAAGACAATATATTCACTTGAAGTAAATTTATTCAATTCACTCAGATTCAATATGTTACAATCTTTATATAAAGCAACGATGCCATCTAACATTTTTTGAACTTCCGCCAGATGATCAGCAGTGCGCTTGATAGTCTCGGTAACAGCAGGATTCAGTTCGCGAAGCAACGGAAGAACCTGCAAACGGATTCTGTTGCGCATAACGTCGGATTCCAAATTTGTGCTGTCCGTCATATACTCCTGGCCTTTACTGGCCAGATATGCCTCAATATCCTCCCTTGACAAACATAAAAGTGGACGCAAAATCACACAGGGCGTCTGACCCTTGACGAGAACTTTCGGCTGAATACCCGTCAAACCCCGCAAACCCGTACCACGAACCAGGTTCAGAAGCACCGTCTCCACCGAGTCGTCGCAGTGATGAGCCACACATACACCCTCAGCGCCGATATCTTTACTTAGCTGTGCAAACCATTTATAGCGTAACTCACGGGCAGCCATTTCGATACTCACCTTATGCTGTTCCGCATAGGGCTGGGTATCAAAATGCACACGGTGCAGTTCGACACCAAGCCTCTCGCAAAGAGAAACGCAAAACGTCTCGTCACGATCAGACTCAGCCCCACGAAGATGGAAATTACAATGCGCCGCATGGATACGATAGCCAGCCTCGTGAAGCATTAACAACAAGGCAACACTATCTGCGCCTCCACTTAAAGCCACAAGATATAAGTAACTGATATCAAGAAGCTTATGTTTTTTTATATATTCATCTACTCTACTCCACATAGAGCACCAAGCCCTTCAGGTATTCGCCCTCAGGATGATAGATGTTGATGGGATGATCGGCCGGCTGATGCAACTGGTGCAGAATGCGTACCTTGCGTTTGGCCAAAGCAGCTGCCGTGAATACAGCATTACGGAAATGATCCTTGGTAACCACTTGAGAACAAGAAAAAGTAAAGAGGATTCCACCACGCTCAATTTTCTCGAAAGCCTTCTGATTCAGGCGTGTGTAGCCCTTTAGTGCATTATGCAACGCCCCACGATGCTTGGCAAAGGCCGGTGGATCGAGGATGATAAGATTGTAGTCAGCGGTTTTGCCACTGCCAATACCCTCCAAGAATTTAAAGGCATCATCACAATACGCCTCGTGGCGAGGGTCGTTCGGAAAGTTAAGCGCTACATTCTCCCTCGTCAGTTCAATAGCTTTTGCCGAACTGTCCACACTATGCACCAGTTCTGCACCACCTCGCATGGCATAAAAAGAAAAGCCACCCGTATAGCAGAACATGTTCAGCACCCGCTTACCTTTGGCAAACTTCTCCAGCAGCGAACGGTTCTCGCGCTGGTCGACAAAAAAGCCTGTCTTCTGACCTTTCAGCCAGTCGACGCGGAACTTCAAACCATTCTCTGTTGCAATATTATCATCACTGCCCCCAACGAGAAATCCATTCTTCAACACCTGATCGGTGTCGAAGTGTGGCGTTGCAATCATATCGTCAGCAGTCATAAAGGGAAGCGTGGTCTCACTCTTATAATAAATATGAGAAATGCGCGATTCCATCACAGCTACCAAAGCGCGGGCAATCGTTTTACGACAGAGGTGCATACCGATGGAATGAGCCTGCATGACGGCCGTCTGACCATATACGTCAATAATCAGTCCCGGCAAATGATCGCCTTCACCATGTACCAGACGGTAGGTATTGTTCTGTGCGTTGTCAGCGATACCAATGGCCTGACGCATCTGAAGTGCAGAACGCAAGCGGGAAGACCAAAAGTCGTCGTCGATCATGACGTCAGAGAACGTGAGTACACGGACGGCAATAGAACCTTCCTGATAATGTCCGACAGCGATAAAATCGCCTGAATGCGTCAGCACACGCACCACATCGCCCTCGGAAATACCTTCTTCAATAGCTGCAATAGCTCCCGAGAACACCCAAGGATGGAAGCGCCTGAGACTCTCGTCCTTACCACGTTTAAGCCTGATTACTTTGTACATCATCTATCACTTTTATCAGTTTATAATCTCCTGTACGTTCCAGCCTCATCAGTTCTTCATAAAGCATGATGCACGACCAAGCATCGGTTGAGGCATAAAGTTTTTGCTTGTCATTCAGCACGTCAGCTTCCCAGTTCGTCAGCTGTTCGCGTTTTGAGATGCGCTGGGCGAAGAAGTTGGCATAAAGTTTCTGCAGGCTTAAATCCTCGACACCTATTTCACGTACATGATCCTGCAGGTCGACAAAGCGTCCTGCGTTGAAATCGCCCAATTTATGCAGCGAGTTCAGGTCGTCGCGCAATGACAATCCTATCTTCAGCACCGTCGTATCCTCTAACAGTTGTTTCACCGACGGTGACAATCCCAGCTGATTCAGGCGGAACAGAAAACAAACATCGTATGAAGAAACCTGCAACAGGGCTACCTGATGCATTTGTCCTTTCTTAAAGGACGGGCGTGTCTCGGTGTCAACTCCCAAAATTGGCTGTGACAGCAGATAGCGTACCGCTTTTGCAGCGTCGCGTTCCGTCAGGACCACCACAATGCGACCCTCGAAAAGTGCACGAGGAAGCTGGGCGATTCTCGCTTTATCGAATTTACTATATATCGTTTTCATCATTTGGGGTGCAAAGGTACGAATAAGTGAGCAAAAATCCAAATAAAAATAAAAAAACTGCCATTTTATGATGACATCTAAGAAATTCTTTGTAATTTTGCATTTTGTAATCAACAAAACGCAGATATGGCAAAGAAAAAAACAAGCAAAGCCTCAGAGAAGAAAGCTTCGTCTTTTGGAGAAGCATTAGGCTTTAACAATATATTTCATAACGAGCGCATCAACTTTGTATTAGGTTTCCTGCTCCTATTTTTTGCAGGCTACTTGATATGGGCCTTCGTGTCGTATTTTGTGACCGGTTCGGCAGACCAAAGCCTTATTGAAACGCCGAAAGCCGGTGAGATTCTAAACGAACACCATGAGTTCCAAAACGCCTGTGGAAGTATAGGAGCCTATGTATCATGGTTCTTTATCAAGCGCTGTTTCGGATTGGCAGCATTCCTGATTCCTGCGTTCCTGCTGCTGTTGGCAGTGAATATGATGCGAGCCTACAAGGTGAACCTGCTCAAATGGTTTATGTGCCTGACTATCATTATGATATGGGCATCTGTCACGATGTCAAAGTTCCTCGCTCCATTATTTGAAGATGCCTGCTATAATCCTGGCGGAGACCACGGACTGGCCATTTGCCAGCAGATAGAAGGACTCATCGGCACACCAGGATTAACAGCTATCCTGGCGCTGACAGCCATCGCTTTCTTGGTATACCTCAGCATGGAGACCGTTATCATCCTTCGCAAGATTCTCAATCCCCTGCACTACCTGAAGAGTATCCCCATGACCATCAATGTCGGTGGAGGCAATGGAGAACAAACGAGTGATGACGATAACAACCGCGTATATGATAATCCTGAAACGGAAGAAGTGATTTTTGACCTTGGCGAGCCTAACCAACAGGAGAATGAAGAAGTCGGGAGTACCATTGTAACTACAGTGGACACACCGGAGAAAACACCTAAAGACAATGACGACACGGAGTTTGTCATCGAGGAATTAGAAGAGGAGGAGACTGCACATGGAAAGAGTGTGGCAGGCAACTATGGAGACATCTCGACACCTTACGATCCCAAGCGCGACTTGGAGAACTACCACTATCCTACCCTTGACCTGTTGCAGCAGTACGAGAGTGACGGCAAGCCGTTCATCGACATGAATGAGCAGAACACCAACAAGAACCGCATTGTCGACGTGTTGCGCAACTTCGGGGTTGAAATCAGCAGTATCAAGGCCACCGTGGGTCCAACCATCACGCTCTATGAAATAACCCCTGCACCGGGTGTAAGGATTTCCAAGATCCGCAACCTGGAAGACGATATTGCATTGTCGCTCTCTGCACTCGGCATCCGTATCATCGCACCAATCCCCGGCAAAGGAACAATCGGTATCGAGGTTCCTAATGCCAAACCCGCCACAGTGTCCATGCGTTCCATTTTGGATTCCAAGAAGTTCCAGGAATCAACGATGGAACTGCCTTGCGCCGTCGGTAAGACCATTACCAACGAGGTCTTTATGTTCGACTTGGCCAAGGCGCCTCACTTGCTGGTAGCTGGTGCTACCGGACAAGGTAAGTCGGTAGGTCTGAACGCCATTATCACCTCTTTGTTATATAAGAAGCATCCCGCAGAGTTGAAGATAGTTCTCGTCGACCCGAAGAAGGTTGAGTTCAGCGTCTACGCTTCTATTGAGAACCACTTCCTGGCTAAAATTCCCGATGACGATGCCGAACCCATCATCACCGATGTGACGAAGGTCATCCACACGTTGAACTCGCTGTGTAAAGAGATGGATACGCGTTACGACCTGCTAAAGATGGCTCAGGCCCGTAACATCAAGGAATATAACAAGAAATTCATCGACCGCCAGCTGAATCCTGAGCATGGTCATAAGTATATGCCGTATATCGTGGTGGTTATTGATGAGTTTGGCGACCTGATTATGACTGCCGGCAAGGAAGTCGAATTGCCTATCGCACGTATTGCCCAGCTGGCCCGCGCCGTAGGCATCCACATGATTATTGCCACCCAGCGTCCTACCACGAACATCATCACGGGTACCATCAAGGCCAACTTCCCAAGTCGAATTGCCTTCCGTGTGGGTGCTATGATTGACTCACGAACCATTTTGGACCGTCCCGGTGCCCAGCAGTTGGTTGGCCGAGGCGATATGCTCTACCTGAACGGCGGCGAACCCGTTCGTGTACAGTGTGCCTTCGTTGATACTCCTGAAGTGGAGCGCATCAACAAATTCATATCCGACCAGCAGGGATACCTCAGCGCCTTCGAATTGCCTGAGCCCGACACTGCAGACGATGGCGATGGCGGTGAGGGCCGCGATGTGGACATGCAGCATCTGGATCCGATGTTTGAGGATGCTGCCCGTCTCATCGTCCGTGAACAGAGTGGCAGCACCAGTCTGATTCAGCGAAAGTTCGCCATCGGATATAACCGTGCCGGACGACTGATGGACCAATTGGAAAAGGCGGGTATCGTAGGTGCCGCCCATGGTTCGAAACCCCGCGAAGTATTAATTACAGATGAAAACAGTTTAGAGAATTTATTATCATTATGGAGAGGTTAAGGATAACAATTGTGGCTCTGCTCATTGCAGTAGCTTCGTATGGACAAAGCGCAAAAGAAGTGTTGGACAAGGCTGCAGCAGCCGTTTCCAACAGGTCAGGCATTACTGCCTCGTTCACCCTTAAGGGTGGTCAGATGAACGATAAAGGAACCATCAGTATCAAAGGAAAGATGTTTCAGATCAACACTCCCGATGTTGTCATCTGGTTTGACGGCAAGACGCAATGGTCGTATGTCAGGAGAAACGACGAGGTAAACGTCTCGAATCCCAATGAGTCGCAGTTGCAGGCGCTGAACCCTTATAATTTTATATATATGTATAAGAAGGGCTATAACAGCACACTAAACAAGAAGGACGGCAACTACGAGGTACACCTGACGGCTACCGACAAGAAGAAGTCAGTTCAGGAGATGTATCTCACCATCAACCCAAAAACCTACATTCCATCGGTCATTCGCATCAAACACCCGAGGGGTTGGAATACCATTGAGGTGAACAACGTCAAAAAGGCCAATCTGTCCGATGGAATCTTCCATTTTAACTCAAAAGACTTCCCCACAGCAGAAGTAATTGACCTGCGATGAACAAGATACGACTTTTCTTCCTGTTGCGCAAGAACACCAAGCTCAGCGAGAAGCGCAACCCTATGTTTGAGGCCAACCAATATGGTAAGCTATTTGGTTATATCATGGCCAGCATATTAGCCATTGAGTTCATTGCCCTAGGCACCTTCTTGGGCTGGTTGGCAGCCAAGGAGGACATCCCTGAGATGCTGTTCTACATCATGCCATTCATGTTGATTCTCGATTTCGGCATGCGATTCATGACCCAGCAGACTCCTCTGATGCTGGTTAAACCATACCTGCTGACCCCTATCAGCAAGTATACTGCCATCGATTGTTTCCTTGTCAGACAAGTATTCGATGCCGGCAATCTGTTCTGGATGGTCATTTTCCTGCCTTACATCTTTATCGTGTGGTGTGGTGGAGTGACATTCTGGACGGCCATTGGCATGCTCTTTTTATTACACTTTATGGTGGTTGTCAATAGTCAATGGTACCTGCTGGTTCGCACGCTTATCAACCAAAGCATGTTCTGGTGGGCATTACCAGCAGCATTCTATGGACTCCTGATAGTTCCGTTCTTTGTACTCCCCGACGACCTTCTTGATAAATATACCGATTTCATCGAGGACACTGTCGAACGTATGAACTCTTTTTGGTGGCTCTTCTTGCTGTTTGCCGTCGTGTTTATCGTGCTATTTGCCATCAACCGCTACCTTCAGATGCATCTGGTCTACGATGAAATCTCGTCGAAAGAAAAGGCCAAGCTCAAGCATGTATCCCAATTTACCGCTCTTGACCGATTCGGGCAGATTGGTGAATACTTGAAACTGGAACTGAAGAGCGTTATGCGCAACAAGGCCATCCGTACGCGTTTTCTGCAGGCCGTCATACTGCCTACGATATTCTCACTGTGTATTGCCTTCCTCGACATTTACAAAACCTCATTCGAGCGCAACTTCTTCTGCCTCTACGCCTTCATTTTCTTCGGTGCAGCCAATCTTGTGAAGATTATGTGTCCCGAGGGGAACTACATTGACTTGCTGATGGTTCACAAGGAGAACATCCTGACACTACTCCGTGCTAAATACTATTTCTATTGTGCCGTGTTGCTGCTGCCTTTGCTCATCACACTGATTCCCGTATTTACCGGTAAGTTCACCATACTCATGATATTGGCCTATCTACTCACTGCAACAGGTCCTGTCTATTTCATGCTGTTCCAACTGGCTGTATGGAATAAACAGTCGCTGCCGCTCAACGACAAGATAACCGGCAAGAACCAGATGGAGAACAAATGGCAAGGCATAGCATCGATGGTGGCCATGTTTGCTCCCGTCATCTTGGTATTGCTCTTACAGGCCATCTTCAGCGAGACGGTAGCTTATATCACCCTCATCATCATCGGTGCTGCATTCACGCTTACCGAGAGTTGGTGGCTCCGCAACATCTATCGTCGCATGATGAAGCGTCGCTATGCCAACCTCGAAGGGTTCCACGCGACAAGGTAAAAGTGAATAATTCGCTACCGCCCATCAATGAAAACCATTCTCCTACAGGTTGGAAAGACAACAAATAAGCACTTCATAGCCGGTATCAACGACTATGTAGAGCGCATCAACCACTATATGCCTTTCGATGTCGCGACCATACCAGAGCTTAAAAACACAAAAAATCTGACGGAGGAACAGCAAAAACAAGCTGAGGGCGAACTAATCCTGAAACAGCTGCAGCCCTCGGATACAGTAGTACTCCTCGATGAACACGGCACAGAGTATCGCAGCATAGTATTTGCCCGTTGGTTAGAACAGAAACGCAACACAGCGCGCCGACTCATTTTCATTATAGGCGGTCCCTACGGATTTTCGAAGGACGTTTATGCAAGAGCCAATGAACAGGTGTCGCTTTCCAAGATGACGTTCTCCCATCAGATGATTCGCCTCACTTTTACTGAGCAAATCTATCGTGCCTGCACCATCATCAAAGGAGAGCCCTACCATCACGAATGACAGCAGGGCTCTATCTTACTTCTTATTTCTTCCTTCTTACTTCTTCTCAGGAATCTGCTTCAGCACGTCGAGGAGATGATCCCAAACCATTTGTACCGTAGGAATCAACAATCGTTCGTCGGGAGTGTGCACAAAGCGTAATGTCGGACCAAACGATACCATATCGAGGTTCGGATAACGCTCCGAGAACAATCCACACTCCAATCCTGCATGAATACCACGCATGATGGGCTCCTTGCCAAACAGCTTCACATAGGACTCCTTGACGATACGCTGCAGGTCGCTGTGCGAACGCATCTTCCAGGCAGGATAGCCGTCAGAATGTTTCACCTCGGCACCAGCCAGTCGGAAGCAGGCACCAATAGTGGCACACATATTATCGAGGTTAGACATCACATTGCTTCGCTGTGACGACAAGATGTCGATAGAATTGTCTGAAGTCTTAATGCTGGCGATATTGCTGCTGGTTTCCACCATGCCGTTCAGCGCAGGATCCTGGCAAATAGCATAAATGCCGTTGTCCACAGCCTGCAGGGCAAAGATGAAGCTGCGTGCTACCCCACTCTCTATGACGGGTTCAGGATCCGCACTCTCCATCGTCCACACCATCTGCGTATCCGTCACGCAGAACTCTTCCTCCACCAACGAAGCAAAAATGTTCCAGTCGGCCTTTACATTTTCCTTCACATCATGCGGTACGGCAATGACAAACATACCGTCGCGGGGAATGGCATTGTGTAGCTTGCCACTATTGAACTGAGCCAGACGAATACCTTCGTACTTATTAATGGTCTGATAGAGGAAACGACCCAACAGCTTGATGGCATTGGCGCGCTGCTTGTTGATATCGTCACCCGAGTGACCGCCAACCAAGCCCTTCAACTGAGCACGGAGGAAAAACAGCCCGGCAGGAGCATCAACCTTTTTTATGGTAAACTTTGCCGATGTATTGCGTCCACCTGCACAGGAAACAAAAATCTCACCCTCATCCTCTGAGTCGAGATTGATCAGGTAGTCGCCCGTCATGAAACCGGCCTTCATACCCTCAGCGCCAGTCAGACCAGTCTCTTCGTCACGAGTGAATACACACTCAATAGGGCCATGCTCAATATCGTCGGAAGCCAGAAGGGCCAGCTCCATAGCACAGCCGATACCGTCGTCAGCTCCCAATGTCGTACCTTCAGCGGTCAGCCACTCTCCGTCGACATAGGTCTTGATGGGATCATTGTCGAAATCAATCTCATAGTCTACCAGCTTATCGCATACCATATCCATGTGGCTCTGCAAAATTACCGTTTTGCGGTTCTCCATATCTGGTGTGGCACCCTTACGGATAATGACATTACCCGTTTCGTCTACTTTCGTGTCCAGTCCGTGGCTCTCACCCCACTCTTTCAGATAGGCAATCATCTTCTCTTCACGCTTCGAAGGACGCGGAATTTGGTTAATCTTCGCAAATTGCTCGAAGACAACAGCAGGTTTTAACTCACTTTTATTCATAATTAATAATTATTTGTTGTTTAAAATCTCGTGTTTAATCTTTATTTTGTACCTTTGCAGGCGAATTTGCACGCAAAGTTAATCATTTATGACGAAAATACTGCTATCAAGTGCGTTAATAATTGCTATCGGCATGGCATTTTTGCTTGTGAAAGTACTTTTTTGCAAGAATGGCTCCTTCTCGTCACAGCATATACACGACAGTAAGGCCATGAAGGATCGCGGCATCCACTGCGTCATCGACCAGGACCGCGAGATGCGCACCAAGAGCAGATTCGCCGTCGATGAGAAATCAAAATAACAAATGCTCGAAATAACGAAAAATAAAAAACAGAAAAAAAAACAATGAACAAGTACATGATGATGGCCGCAGGTGCTGTACTCGCACTGGCCTCTTGCAACAATGCAAGCCCCAAGATGGATGAACAACCCTCAGCAGCCGACAATGGTGCAACCAGTGGTGTAAAGATTGCTTACGTCGAGGTTGACTCGCTGATGACACAGTATGAATTTTGCAAGGAGTTCACGCTGACCCTTCAGAAGAAAAGCAACAATGCCCGTAACACGCTGAACCAGAAAGGTCAGCAACTGCAGAATGCCGCTGCCAACTTCCAGCAGAAGCTGCAGAACAACGGCTTTACCTCTCGTGAGCAGGCCGAGAGCCAGCAGGCTGCTATCCAGCGCCAGCAGCAGAGTCTGCAGGAGCTGCAGGCCCGTCTAGAGAACGAGTTGGCTACAGAGACTCAGAAGTACAATGAAGCTCTGCGTGACTCGCTGATGCATTTTCTCGATGCTTATAACAAGGATAAGAATTACGATCTCATCCTGACCAAGCAGGGTGACAACATCCTCTATGCTGCCAAGCGTTTCGATATCACCAACGATGTCATCAACGGCTTAAACAAGCGCTACAAGAAGGCTCCCGCCAAGAAAGAAGAAGAAACAAAGAATGACGAGAAAAAGTAAGTTGCCAATAGCTATTGGCTAATAGCTAACAGCCTGATGGACATCCAGAAGATTCTGACGAAACTTCGCATCACTGAACTTAACGAGATGCAACAACACGCCGCCGAGGCCATCACTGGCACCGACGGTGATGTTGTTTTGTTGTCACCAACCGGCACGGGTAAGACACTAGCCTATCTGCTACCCCTAACCCAACTGCTCGACAACTCCTCCAATGATGTTCAGGCATTGGTTATCACCCCTGGTCGCGAATTGGCCCTGCAGTCTGACACCGTACTGAAAAGCATGGGATGTGGCCTCCGCTCTACCGCCTGCTATGGCGGTCGTGCAGCGATGGACGAACATAAGGTATTGAAAGAGGTTCGTCCGCAAATTATCTTTGGTACACCGGGACGTTTGAACGACCATCTTGACAAGGAGAATATCTCGCGTTACCAGATTCGCTACCTCATCATCGACGAATTTGACAAATGCCTTGAGATGGGTTTCCAAGCCGAAATGCAAAAACTCATCAAAAATCTGCCGGGACTGCAACGTCGCATCTTGATGTCGGCCACTAATACCGAGCAGATTCCGCAGTTTGTCAACATGTCGAAGAAAGGTACGCTTATCGACTTCTTGCCCGAGGAAAAGCAGACCTCCGAACGTGTCACACTATACGAAGTGCATAGTCCACAAAAGGACAAGCTCGATACACTCCGACAACTGCTGCTAAGTTTTGGTGATGCGAGTAGCATCGTATTTCTCAACTACCGCGAATCTGTCGAACGTGTCAACAGCTATCTGGTCGATCATGGCTTCACCACCAGCTGTTTCCATGGTGGATTGGACCAGCGCCAACGCGAGGACCAACTATACCGTTTCTCCAACGGCTCTTCTAACGTACTCGTAGCCACAGACTTAGCCTCACGTGGTCTCGACATTCCCAATATCCAGAATATCATCCACTACCACTTGTCTGAAAGCCAGGAGGGCTATATCCATCGTGTAGGTCGTACTGCCCGTTGGGATGCTACAGGCCAAACGTTCTTCATCATCAACAATCAAGAACACATCCCCGACTATGTCGAAGGCGATATTATCCAGTATGCTACGACTGAATCGCAGCTTACAGAACCTCCCCTTCCACGCATGGCAACCCTTTACCTCGGCAAAGGCAAGAAAGACAAGCTTTCTAAGGGCGACATCGTGGGATTCCTCTGCAAAAAAGGCGGTCTGACTTCCGACGAAATCGGACGCATCGACGTGAAAGAGCGCTACACCTATGTTGCTGTCAAGCGCGAAAAAATCCAACAGGTGCTTCGCCAGACATGCAGAGAAAAGATCAAAGGTATTAAAACCATCGTAGAAGAGGTGCGCTAATTTTGCCACCCCGAGTTGACAAAAAGCAAGCAAAACAGCATATTTTACTTAATTCTTGCTCAAATATTTGGTCAAATGAAATAAAAAGTGTAACTTCGCGCCACATTTCGAAAACAATTTTAAACATTTAATAATAAACAATCAAAAATGAAGAAGTACAACTTTAACGCCGGTCCTTCGATGCTTCCCCGCGAGGTCATCGAGAAAACCGCTCAACAGTGTCTTGATTTCAACGGCTCAGGTCTCTCTCTGATGGAGATCAGCCACCGTGCTAAGGATTTCCAGCCTGTCGTAGACGAGGCTGTAGCTCTCGTAAAGGAGCTCCTCGACATTCCTGAGGGTTATTCAGTAATCTTCCTCGGTGGTGGTGCAAGCCTCGAGTTCTGCATGATTCCCTACAACTTCCTGATCAAGAAGGCTGCTTACCTGAACACTGGTGTTTGGGCTAAGAAGGCCATGAAGGAAGCTAAGCTTTTCGGTGAGGTCGTAGAGGTGGCTTCTTCAGCTGATGCCAACTACACCTTCATCCCCAAGGACTGGAGCGTGCCTGCAGATGCTGACTATCTGCACATCACTACAAACAACACCATCTATGGTACTGAAATTCGCAAAGATCTCGAAGTCAACGTGCCTCTGATTGCCGATATGTCGTCGGATATCTTCAGCCGTCCTATCGACGTAAAGAAGTACGACGCCATCTACGCTGGTGCTCAGAAGAACCTGGCTATGGCCGGTGTCACCATCGTCATCGTGAAGGACGAGAAGCTGGGCAAGGCTCCTCGTGAGATTCCTACCATGCTCGACTATCGCACTCACGTCGACAAGGGGTCTATGTTCAATACTCCTCCTGTAGTTCCTATCTACAGCGCTCTTGAGACCCTCCGTTGGATCAAGAAGAACGGTGGTGTCGAGGCTATGGACAAGTTGGCCAAGCAGCGTGCCAAAATCGTCTATGGCGAGATCGACCGCAACAAGATGTTCCAGGGTACCGCCAAGGCTGAGGACCGTTCGCTGATGAACCTCTGCTTCGTGATGGCTCCTGAGTATCAGGAACTCGAGAAGGACTTCCTCGACTTCGCTACCTCTAAGGGTATGGTCGGAGTTAAGGGTCATCGTTCAGTGGGTGGTTTCCGCGCTTCTTGCTACAACGCCCAGACCATCGAAGGCTGCAACGCCCTCGTAGCCTGCATGAAGGAATTTGAAGCAAATCACTAAAAATTAACGACAACGGATTTCACGGATTAAACGGATAGCCAATAAATAAAAACATCCGTGCAATCTGTGAAATCCGTTGTTAAAAATAAAACATTAATCATGAAAGTATTAGTTGCAACAGAAAAGCCATTCGCAGCAGCTGCTGTCAATGGTATCAAGGCAGAAGTAGAAGCAGCCGGCAATGAGCTGGTGCTGCTCGAGAAATATACAGAGAAGGCTCAGTTGCTGGACGCTGTGAAGGATGCTGACGCACTGATTATCCGTTCGGACAAGGTGGACGCTGAGGTGCTCGACGCTGCCAAGCAGTTGAAGATTGTGGTTCGCGCAGGTGCCGGTTACGACAACATCGACCTCGCTGCTGCTACGGCTCACAACGTAGTCGCCGAGAACACCCCTGGTCAGAACGCCAATGCAGTAGCAGAGCTTGTATTCGGTCTGCTCGTGATGGCCGTTCGTGGATTCTACAATGGCAAGAGCGGTTCTGAGCTACTCGGCAAGAAGCTGGGTATCCTCGCTTTCGGTAATGTAGGCCGCAACGTGGCTCGCATCGCTAAGGGCTTTGGTATGGACGTCTATGCTTACGATGCTTTCTGCCCAGCAGAGGTAATCGAGAAGGCTGGTGTTCACGCCGTTGCTAATCAGGATGCACTCTTCGAGACCTGCGACGTTGTATCACTCCACATCCCCGCTACTCCTGAGACCAAGCAGAGCATCAACTACGCCCTGGTTGGTAAGCTGAAGAAGGGTGGCGTGCTGGTGAACACAGCCCGCAAGGAGGTCATCAACGAGCCTGAACTGATTAAACTGATGGCAGAGCGCGAGGACCTGAAGTTCGTGACCGACATCATGCCCGATGCCAACGACGAATTCTTGAAGTTCGAAGGCCGTTATTTCTCAACACCTAAGAAGATGGGTGCTCAGACAGCCGAGGCCAACATCAACGCCGGTATCGCTGCTGCCAAGCAGATTAACGCCTTCTTCAAGGACGGCGACACCAAATTCCAGGTGAACAAGTAATCATACTCTCTATAAAAACAGAAATCCCTCGCCACATTGGCGGGGGATTCTTATTTTCTATCTTGCGATGTATTTTCTTCCGTTATGGATGTAGATGCCTTTACGCGGTGTTGTCATCCGGTGGCCCTGAATACTGTAAATGACATCATCGTTGATGGTTTTATTGAATGGTAAGGATCTGATTCCTGTTATAGGCATTGACTCTGATGCCACCTCACAGCCCCACCCTTTTGATATTTTCCCAGATTCCTCTGTTCCATCTTTCTTGAGTAACGAGGCTTTAATAATCTTTGCTGTAACAGAAGGTTTCTCCTCGAGTGTCTGAAGGGTGACGCGATAAACGTTTGAACCAACTTTACTTGCATCGAAGATTGCTTCAGACGTTTTTGAACCAGCAGTAAGAGGGATATAATCCTCTTTATAACTACTGCCTGACTTGTCGCCATAAATCTTAAACTGCAATTTTCCAGAATAGTCGTCGTCTAATTCCAGACGTATGCCAGTATAGTCAGTAAGTTTTAATGCGGCTGTGCTATTCCAATCGCCATAGAGGAACAACTCGCCCCACTGCGAATCATAGGTTACTGTATATACTGTCTGAAAGTCATCTTCTGTGGGATACTTATAGCCGTCAGTGTTTCCGTAGTAGGCCTTAATGAGCGTCTGGGCTAGGTCTGCCTGATTGAAGGCAGGCAACGAGCGCGATTCGCCATCCGAAAGACCCATCCAGTAGAAGGTACCAATACCATTCTCCTTGGCCTGCTTGATCATATAGTCCATCGCGTAGAAGGCTACTTTCTTGTCTGTAGCGTAATAATCTATATTTGACGGCCATGTGGTAAATGTGGCATATTCTCCGATAATCACTGGAGCCCTGTTCAGCAGATTCGCCTTGATATTGTTCATCAGGTTGTCAATCTCAGTTTTGGCGTTACTTTCACTCTTCCAATTAGGATAGCTGTGCAGCTGGAAGATAATATGACCGCTTTCTTCAGGCAGGTCAAGCGCTTTCATCGCGTTAGCAGTACTGCTGGCAGAGTAAGTATTGACTATCAGGTTGCGATCCTTGTTGTTTCCTCCCGTATTACGAACGGTAGTTACGAAACTCTTGGCATAGCTGTTGATGGCCTTATAACCATCGTTAGTAGCTGGCTCGTTCCATCTGTTATTGTCATCCAGCATCTCGTTGTAAGCTTCAAAGAGCAGCTTCTGGTCGTAGTCCTTGAACTTCTCGGCTATCTGCTTCCACAGATATTCATACTTAGACTTGACTTTTTCGTAAGTCGTCGTGCTGGCATGCAGCCATTGTGTACCGTCGCCTGTATCGTGATGAACGTTGATGATACAATACATGCCGTTGTCAATCACATAGTCAACCACCTCTTTCACACGATTCATCCATGCATCGTTCACCTTACCGTCCTTGTCCATTTCCTGATACCAGGTTACAGGCACACGAATAGCGCCAAAACCAGCCTCCTTCATCATCTTCATGAGTTCCGGCTTCGTGACGGGCTGACCCCAGCACTTTTCATGCTGCTCAGTGGTAGTCCAGGTTTTCGAAGCATCTGCTGCATCCAGCGTGTTACCCAGGTTCCAGCCCACGCCCATGTTCTTGACAGCGTCTTTGGCATTTTCGAAACTGGAAGCTTGAATTGATGTGCATAACATCGCGCTGCATACCAATAGTAGGATTTTCTTCATATTAGTTTAGTTAAATAATAATTGTAATTATAGATTTCTTTTGCAAAAGTACATAAAAAAAACGGACTGACCAACCTTCAGTCCGATTTTCTTGTTTTTTTTAGCATCAAGTCAAGCACCAGTCCCTTGCCATCTACTCCATCATCTTGCAGATTTCTTCCAGATACTGTTGGTCTATATTGTCAAAGGTCGCAATTTCCTTGCTGTCAATGTCGAGGACGGCTATCATGTCCCCACTCCTTGAGAATACTGGAACCACAATCTCAGAGCGCGACAGGCTGCTACAGGCGATATGTCCTGGGAACTGTTCGACATCAGGAACGATGAGGGTTCGTTGTTCTTTCCATGCCGTACCGCAGACACCCTTGCCGAATCCAATGTGCATACAGGCAACAGGTCCTTGGAATGGTCCTAAGACTAACTCACCATTTATCACACGATAGAATCCCGTCCACCAGAAACCCATTGTCTCGTGGATAGCTGCACTCACGTTGGCCATCACTGCCACGCTATCCGTCTCACCTTCTATCAGAGCACGAATCTGCTCTGTAAGTAGTTGGTATTTCTCTGTCTTATCCATAGTTTGCTTTTTAGTTCATTTATCACTTTCACATCAGCTGGCAGCCACAGGCTACGGGCGATTTGGGTCGGCCTATGAGGGCAGAACCAAAAAGAATTGGAAGAAATGCCGCGAAGCGATTCCTTCCAACACTTTTTACTCTATGTGAGATGAGCAATCAGAGATTCAGGCTCTTCTTGATGGCCTCGATCTTGGTCTCAGCCTCCTTGATGCAGCGCTCGTAATCGGCAGCACCCTTGAAGCTCGGGTTCTTCACCTCGGTATAGAATTTAATCTTCGGCTCGGTACCACTGGGACGGACGCTGACCTTGGTGCCATCCTCGCAGAACCACTGGAGCACGTTAGAAGTGTCGGGCATGTCGATCTTCTCAACGCTGCCGTCAGCCTTCTTAGCCTCGAGGCTCTTGAAGTCCTTAGCCAGAACTATCTTCGAACCACCCAGGTCCTTTGGAGGATTAGCGCGGAAGTCGGTCATCATCTGCTTGATCTCGTCCGCACCGGTCTTACCGGGACGAACCACGTTAATGGTCACCTCCTTCGAGAATCCGTACTCAGCGTAGATGTTCATCAGCAGGTCGTACAGTGTCATACCGTTGTCACGAGCCCATGCAGCAATCTCACAGATCAGACAGATGCTGGCAGGGGAGTCCTTATCGCGGACCTTGTCGAACGGCAGGAATCCGAACGACTCTTCACCACCACCGATATATTTCTTCTTGCCTTCGTTGACGCGAATCTCGTTGGCAATCCACTTGAAGCCCGTGTAGCAGTCCATATACTCAACGTTGTTCTTCTTGGCAATCTCGGCAATCACCTCTGTGGTAACGATAGTCTTTACGAGGAACTCGTTGCCCTTCAGCTGACCCAGCTTCTTCTTGTTGGCGATAATGTACCAAGAGAACATCATGCAGGTCTGGTTACCATTCAGAATCTCCCACTCGCCCTTAGCGTTGCGGCAGACGATGGCCAGACGGTCGGCATCGGGGTCGGAAGCGATGACGAGGTCGGCATTCAGACGGGTTCCGAGCTTCATACCCAGTGTCATAGCCTCGGCATTCTCGGGGTTCGGGCTGACTACGGTTGGGAAGTTGCCGTCGATAACCATTTGCTCGGGAACGACGTGGATGTTCTGGAAACCCCAAGAGCGCAGTGCCTCAGGAATAATCACGCGGCCAGTACCGTGCATTGGAGAATAAACGATGTTCAGGTCCTTCTGACGCAGGATGACATCCTGATCGACCATAGCCTCCTTGACAGCCTGCAGGTAGTCCCAGTCCATCTCGCCACCGATGATGTCGATGAGCTCTTTGTTGCCTTCGAACTTCACGTCCTCGATCTTCACCTTGTTCACCTCGTCGATGATACCCTTGTCGTGTGGAGCCAGCACCTGAGCGCCATCGTCCCAGTAAGCCTTGTATCCGTTGTACTCACGTGGGTTGTGAGAAGCAGTAACATTCACACCAGCCTGACAGCCGAGCTGACGGATAGCGAATGAGATTTCCGGGGTAGGACGCAGGCTCTCGAAGAGATAAACCTTGATGCCGTTGGCAGAGAAGATATCGGCAACAGTCTCAGCAAACATACGTCCGTTGTTTCGGCAGTCGTGACCAACAACAACTGAGCACTGCTTGCCGGGGAATGCCTTCAGAATATAGTTGGCAAAACCCTGGGTAGCCATACCTACGATGTACTTGTTCATGCGGTTAGTACCAGCTCCCATGATACCACGCAAGCCACCAGTACCAAACTCAAGGTTCTGATAGAAAGCGTCAATCAAATCAGTTTTGTCGGGATTGTCCAACATAGCCTGTACTTCCTTACGTGTCTCCTCATCAAAGGCAGGAGAGAGCCATTTCTTTGCCTGTGCCTCGCACTGAGCAATGAGCTGAGCGTTATTATCCATAATAGTTGTAATTAAAGTTTTAGACTTGTATGTAGTAAATGCAAAGATACTGATTCTTTTTTAAAATCAGTATCTCTGCACGTAATTTTTGACTTTTTTTAATTATTGAGTTTCTTCAGCACGCGGTCAATCTCATCGAATTGTTTTCCCATATTCAGGTTCAAATAGATGCGGTAGAGTGCTGGCGCCCAGCGTATTTTGTCGTCGGGAGCCAGTTTCCGATAGGCCTCCATATAGGGCCGTGCATCGCAATAAAGCTTAACAAGCCTTGCATGGTTCTTGCGAGGTTCATTCTCGTTTTCAAGGAGCAAGGCGCGGTTCAAGTGTACCGTTGCAATATTAAAATAAGCCTCGGGCATGGTGTCGTTGACGGCAATGAGCTGTTCGCTGGTCCGAAGGCAGTCGTCGTAGTAGCCGGCATTGAGCTGGGCCACCGACTGTGCCAACAAGAACAACTGATTCTGCGGATTGACCTGCAGTCCCTGAGCCGTCAGTTTCAGCACACTATCGTACTCGCCCCGCGAGGAATAAAAGTCGGCAAGTCGGGGGAAAAAGTAAGGATGCTCGGGAAATTCGTCGTAGCCCTGCCGGAGAGCGACTACCAATGCGGAATCGTTCTGCTGTAGTCGGTAAGCCTCACTGACATACTGCAATGTAAACTCACGCTTCGAGGAATCACGTAAAGCCAAGTCATGAAAGCAGAGTATAGCATCGGGCTGTTGCAGTTTGTAGCCGCAGAATGTAGCCCAATAGGCGGCCTGTACCATCAGCGAGTCGCGCTTCAGGTAGTTGTAGCCCGTAAACAATGGGTGGCGGTCTGCATCTATGTAAGTCTCGAAAAAGCTGTAGGCATCGGCATACTGCGCCTTGCGCACCTGAAACGTGCCACCATAATACAGGTTGCGGCGCAGAAGGTCCAGCTGGCGGGCATGATTCTCGCGGTATTCCGGACGCACACGGCCCTTTTTGTCTGGACGTGCGTCAAGAGTATCAAGTGACTCCGCAATCTGGTAGAGTTTACGGATGAGACTGAAGAACTGCACCGTATCATACTTCTGCTTCAGATAGAGCTTCTCATTAGCAGACTCATACTGTTTTAACACCGCATCATACCATGTGGCGTAAATGCGGGGATTCTGACGGTTGGCAGAGTCCTTAGCCAATAAACCCATCATCAGCTTTTCAGCCGACAACAGGTCATTGTCCTTACCGCTTTTGATATAGGTCCGTGCCTGACTAATCTCTTTCTTCTGAGCCTCGCATACCCACAACGCCAGCAAACAGAAGCAGACGGTGATTATCCTTCTCATCTTTTATACCTTATATAATATCATTAAACTGGCAATCACCAGCTTAACGCTATTAACGAATCCTGTCGGCAGCACGTACCAACTTCTCGTCGTCAAGGATGGCCTTGCGTGCCATGAAGCAAAGTATGGCCGACACTAATGGCAGGGCAGCCGTCAGCGGCAATTGCTCAGAGAGTTGTCCCTGATGAATCAATACTGCCAAGACCACATACCATGCCAAGCAGCACAATATGGGAACAAGACAGAGGTTTGCCTGCACCTTACGGCGCTTGTACAGGAAGATAGTATATAGGCTAACTGCCGACGCCAGCATCTGCAAAATGAAAAGCTGCCACGCCACAAAGAATACCATCCCCAGAATGACAACTGCCAAGAGGAATAACGATTGCTTACGCTGTATCATGACAGGCGGCTATCGTCAAATGACTGATTCTCGCGAGCAGGATCGCGCCAGTAAACTTTATCCTCCACGAACTCTTGAGTAGCCAGCAGTGAGGGCTTGGGAAGCTTCTCATAATAGCGTGAGATTTCAATCTGCTCACGATTTTCGAAGACCTCCTCGAGGGAATCGTTATAAGATGCGAATTCAGCGAGTTTCTTGCTGAGGTCGTCTTTGATCTGCATGCTAATCTGGTTGGCACGCTTGGCAATGATTGCTACACTCTCGTAGATGTTTCCGGTATCCTCACAGAGTTCCATAATGTTGCGGGTCACGGTATTAACCGGTGCTTTTGATTTCTTGTAATCCATCTTGTTTATTGAATATTTTGACTATTTACTATTTATATATTTCAACTGGTTTAGTCGCCAGTGATTTTCTTACATTTAGCAATGAACTTTTCAGCCGTCTTGCACTCTGCCGACTCAGGGAATTCGTTCAGGAAACCGTAACACTCATCCTCGGCATCACGATAGCGGTCAACGCGTTTTTCCTCGGAGCTGTTCTGAGCCAGTTCGAACTTACTCTTCATGATAAGCAACGAGAATTTTTCACGCAGCGAGGTATAAGGATAGGACTTCAGGGCATTCTGAGCGGTAATGATGCACGACTCATAATTAGACTCCGTATTAGAGTTGATGTTACCGAAATAACCACCCAAATTGTAATACAACTCGGCAGAGAGGTATTCTTTCATAACAAGATTATCCTGAAGAATGAATAGTTTCCTTTGAGCTTCATCACGCAAAGGAGAGTCCGGGAAATAGTCCATGAAATTCTGATAAGCATTGATGGCGCCTATGGTTGACGCCTGGTCAAGGCGAGGGTCGGGCATACTCGCGTAGAGTGACTGTCCAACATAGAACGATGCCTGCTCAGCAAAATCACCTTTCGGATAGCTTTGGAAATATTTCTTAAAAGTGGCACTTGCCGACTCGTAATCCCTATTGCAATATTCGGCCATAGCCAACATATAGAGGCTTTCCTGGGCGTTTTCCCTGCCTTTCTGCGCAGTAACCAGCTCAGAGAGCAACGTCACGGCATTATTGAATTTGCCCTGAGCAAAACACTGCTTGGCGTATTCATATTTATAAGTCTTGTCCTCAGACTTGTAAACGGTGTTAAACTCCGATGCACAACCCATAAAAAGCGCTGTCATACTGAGGGCTATAATGCTATTTTTGTTCATCTTTATCGATTTTGACGTGCAAAATTACGCATTTTCCACCGAAAACCAAAGGTTTTTTGATAAAAATTAGAGATTTAGGCTGCTAATTAGGAAAAATTTCGTAATTTTGCATCATTATGGATTTCCATTTAACATCCAAATACAAACCGACGGGCGATCAACCTGAGGCTATTCGTCAATTGACGGACGGCTTGGAACGTGGTGATCACGCTCAGGTGTTGTTAGGTGTCACAGGATCGGGCAAGACCTTTACGGTAGCCAATGTTATTGCCAACGTAAACAGACCTACTTTAATACTAAGTCACAACAAGACACTGGCAGCCCAGCTTTATGAAGAGATGAAGGGGTTCTTTCCCGAAAATGCCGTTGAGTATTATGTCAGTTATTATGACTATTACCAGCCAGAAGCATATCTGCCCGCCACAGACCTATACATTGAGAAGGACTTGGCCATCAACGAAGAGATTGACAGACTCCGTCTTCGCGCCGTAAGTAGTTTAATGTCAGGACGAAAAGACGTCATCGTTGTATCTTCGATTTCGTGTATTTATGGTATGGGCAGCCCTATTTCTCTGAACGAAAATATCATTGAGATACACTGTGGACAAATCATTGAACGCAACGCTTTGTTAAGAAAATTAGTCAGTGCGCTCTATGTCCGCAACGATATCGAACTGAAACGTGGCAATTTCCGTGTAAAAGGCGATACCATCGACATTGCCATCGCCTATAGCGAGGTAATACTCCGTGTTTCGTTCTGGGACGACGAGATAGATCGTATTGAGGAACTGGACTCCGTCACCATGCAACACATGGCCACCTTTGAAGAATATAAGCTCTACCCAGCCAACCTGTTCATGACGACAGAGGAGCAGACAAACAACGCAATCCGTCACATTCAGGACGATCTGGTGAAGCAGATTGCCTTCTTCGAGGAACAGGGCGACAACATAAAGGCCCAACGCATCAAGGAACGAGTAGAATACGACATGGAGATGATCAAGGAGCTGGGACACTGCTCGGGCATCGAGAATTATTCACGCTATTTTGACGGACGTGAGGCTGGTGAACGCCCCTACTGCCTGTTGGACTTCTTCCCTGACGACTATTTGATGGTCATTGACGAGAGTCACGTCAGCGTGCCGCAGATTGGTGCTATGTATGGTGGCGACCGGGCCCGAAAGACGAATTTGGTAGAATACGCTTTCCGCCTGCCCGCCGCCTTCGACAACCGTCCCCTGACTTTCAACGAGTTCAAAGAGATGACCAATCAGGTCATCTACGTCTCGGCGACGCCTGCCGACTACGAGTTGAACGAGGCCGAGGGCGTCGTTGTGGAACAACTGATACGCCCCACCGGACTGCTGGATCCGGAGATAGAGGTGCGCCCCACGGAAAACCAGATAGACGACCTGATGGAGGAGATTCGCCAACGCATAGACCGCAAGGAACGCGTTCTTGTAACTACGCTGACAAAAAGGATGGCAGAGGAGCTGTCGGAATACTTGTTGAACCACGGTATCCATACAGCCTTCATCCATAGTGAAGTGACCACGCTGGAACGTGTAAAGATTTTGGAGAACCTGCGCAATGGCACCTACGACGTATTGGTTGGTGTCAACCTGCTACGTGAAGGACTCGACTTGCCGGAAGTATCGCTGGTGGCCATACTCGATGCTGATAAGGAAGGATTCCTGCGCAGTCACCGCAGTCTGACACAGACGGCAGGCCGCGCCGCCCGTAACGTCAACGGCAAAGTCATTATGTATGCCGACATCATTACTGCCTCCATGCAGCTCACCATTGACGAGACTTTACGACGACGTACCAAACAGCTGAGATACAACGAGGAACACGGTATCACACCGACACAAATCAAGAAGGCCCTCAATATTTCGCTGACTTCTGGCGACAGCAGTGATGCCAAGGAATTGCGACGTGCCATGCCGGGTGTCCAACCGGTTGCCGCCTTTGCCGCCGATCCCATTATTGAGCGTATGACACGTCCTCAACTCGAAAAGAGCATTGCCGAGACGAAGCGGCTGATGAAAGACGCAGCAAAACGTCTGGACTTCCTGCAGGCAGCCCAGTATCGCGACGAGATTATCAGGCTTGAGAAAGAGTTGGAACTTAAATAAATTTAAAAATAAATGCTGAAAGATTAAAAACGGCCTTCATTCTGCCCTATTGACAAAATTTATTTGTACTTTTGCACGAAATTTATCGAATTAAAAAGAAAGAAAAGATGAAAAAGTTCTGGATTATACTTATGGCTACCATGCCGATAGGCTTATGGGCACAAGACAATACTTGGGAGCTTCCTGAAGAAGAACAGCAGGAAGAAGTGGCTAAAACTGTCAAGGTCAATCCCGACGAAAAATATCTCCGTGGAGCTGTTCCTGTAGTCGACGGCAAAGTAGTTTTCACCACAACTATCGATGCTCCCGGCAAGAGCGCCACGGAAATTTATACCATTCTGCACGACTATGTAGCCAAGATGGTCAAGGCCAAGAATCAGATTGAGAGTCGTATGGTGATTGAAGATACAGATAAAAACATGCTGGCAGCTACTTTCGAAGAGTGGCTGGTGTTCAAGAATAATGCCTTCGTATTAGACCGCACCCGTTTGTATTTCCTGCTGGAAGTACAATGTGAGAATGGCAAGGCAATTGTCACGATGTGTCGAATTCACTATTTGTATGAAGAGAACCGTAAGCCCCAACGTCTGAAGGCTGAGGAGTGGATTACAGATGATCTCGCAGTAAACAAGAAGAACACCAAGCTCTATCCGGTTTCTGCCAAGTTCCGCCGCAAGACCATTGACCGTAAGGACTTTATATTCAATAAATTTGAATCGCTACTGAAATGAGTCTCAAAACACTTCGCAATTACTTGAATATCATCTTTATGCTTGTGGCCATCATAGGAGTAGCCTATTATCTGTTTGGCCATAAGGAGACAGGAACATACATCATCCTGGCCTCTATGATTATCAAGTTCACCGAACTTGGGTTGAGAATTCTGAAATTATGAGAAGACTAATCACCAGCCTCCTGATTCTGTGCTGCATGACACACGTCGTGCAGGCTCAGTCATATAACCAGATGGACGCGGACGGCAACATCTCACAACGTAATGAATACGGCAACAACAGCAATTTCAACCCTAATAGCACTGACACCACTTCGAGCTCCAAAGAGGTCCCTTACGGCGTTCATTCCTGGAAGTTAGACCGTCGGTTCGGCGACATCATCCCTGCCGAGATGGACACGTTGCACCACTTGTTTCAGAATACCATTTACAATACAGGCATCTACGGGCAGTACAACACCATCGGCAACAACTATACCGCCCGCCAGAACCGTATCTTCACTGACCGCCCGGTCATCAGCGAGTTTTTCTTTACCGACGCCTATAGCTACACCACCAGAGAGCCTGACGAGTTCTTGTTTTTGAACACGCTATCACCATACACTAACATCAGTTATGACAACTGCGGTAACAAACAATACGGAGAAGATCATATCGATGCGAAGTTCGGCGTCAACGCCACCAAGAATCTCGGTGTCGGTTTCGACCTTGATTACTATTATGGCATGGGCTATTATGCCAATCAGAGTACGTCGCATTTCCGTTCCTCACTATACAGCTACTATACGGGAGACAAATATCAAATGCATTTCTTGGGTACGCTCTACCACCGTAAGGCCTCTGAGAACGGAGGTATCGTCAACGACGAATACATCACCCATCCCGAAACCCAGCAAGATCAGTTTTCGGAAGACGAAATACCTACGGTAATGTCGCAGAACTGGAACCGTAACAATTCGCAGCATTTATATTTCTCACATCGCTACAACATCGGATTCTACAAGCGTGTAGCAATGACGGAAGACGAAATCAAGGCCCGTGAATTTGCAGAGAAATCAGCTAAAGAAAAGGAGAAACGCGAAAGCAAGAAGAAAAAAGACAAGACGAATTCTTTAGAAGGCCGCCGAGGTGGAAAAGCAGATGACGAGCAACCTAAAGGACGTCCGGCTAATGCGAAGATTGCCGGTAATGAGCCTCATCGTGCGAAGATTGATATTGCCAACGACAGCACACGTATTAAGGTTGACACCCAGCAAATGATGGACAGCCTGCTCATGGCACAAGCTGCAAGCGAGGACTCCCTTGACGAAAACACCAAGAAGGTTTATGTGCCTGTAACAAGCATTATCCACACGTTGGATCTCAACAACTATAGCCGCATCTATCAGGCCTATTCCGCACCCGGTAGCACCACCAGTAAATACTATGCTGATACCTTCTATAACCTCAACGACGAGAATGCCTACCGAGGTGATTCCATATTCGACAAGACCAAATACCTGTCCATCAAGAACACCTTTGCGCTGGCACTACTCGAAGGCTTTAACAAGTATATGAAAGCCGGTCTGAAGGCATATGTATCCCATGATTACCGCAACTATCAGATGCCCGATCTGGAAGGCGACTCGACAGCATATCATATGGGACGATGGACGGAGAATAACGTATCAGTAGGCGGACAAATATCCAAGACGCAGGGCAACACCCTTCATTTCAACCTGTCAGCAGAATTCGGATTGACAGGCTCGGTGATAGGAAAAGTCGTAGCAGATTTCCATACTGACCTTAACTTCCGTCTGTTCGGAGATACGGTCACCCTTGCTGCCAACGCTCATTTCCATCGTAACACCCCAGGATTGTTCCTGGAGAAATTTCATTCGAAACACCTTTGGTGGGACAAGGATCTGAATAGCGAGACGCGCACTCATGTGGAGGGACTTTTCAGTTATCAAAAGACTGACACGAAACTCCGTGTGGCCGTTGACGAAATACAAAACTACACCTATTTTGGCATGAATTATACGCTCGACAGCGATCTGAACAGGACAGGACTGACGGGCGGTGTATTCCAAGAATCAGGTAATATCAACGTGCTGACCGCACAGTTGATGCAAAATTTCCGCTTGGGACCATTGAATTGGGAGAACGTGATAACATACCAGAATTCCAGCAACAAAGAAGTGTTGCCATTACCTGCGTTGAATATCTTCTCGAACCTCTTCCTGAAATTCAAGATAGCCCGTGTGCTGGATGTAGAGCTGGGTGGTTGCGTTACCTATTTCACCAAATACGAGGCCCCTGACTACCTGCCTATGCTAAACCAGTTTGCTATTCAGCAAAACGCTGACAGCCGCGTAGAATTGGGCGGTTATCCGTTTGTCGATATCTATGCCAACATGCAACTTAAACGCGTTCGTTTCTTCATTGCCATGAGTCATATCAATGCAGGATCGGGTACCAAGATGCAGTTCCTGACACCACACTATCCTATGAACAACAGTACATTCAGAATGGGTGTCTCGTGGACTTTTATCAATTAACGCCTATGATGACACAGAATCCTTCACTTGATTTGGTAGAATTTATCGAAACACAAATTCTTCCCCAATATACTCAGTTTGACAAGGCTCACAATATGGAGCATGTCACGCGAGTAATACGCAGTTCGTTGGACTTGGCCCGTAAGACTGGCGCAGACATGAATATGACCTATGCCATTGCCGCTTACCACGATTTAGGTCTTTCCGGTCCTCGTGCCATACACCACCTGACTAGCGGAAAGATTCTGATAGCCGACGCCAGGCTGAAACGCTGGTTTACATCAGATCAGCTGAAGATGATGAAGGAGGCCGTAGAGGACCACCGTGCTTCGGCATCGAGAGCCCCACGTAGCATCTATGGCAAGATTGTGGCTGAAGCCGATCGCGACATGAACCCTGAGACCGTCATCCGTCGCACCATTCAGTATGGCTTGGCTAACTATCCACAGCTGGACAAAGAAGGCCATTGGCAACGGTTCATGCAACACATGGACGAGAAATATTCCGTCAACGGCTACATCCGCCTTTGGATACAGGGCTCGGAGAACGAACGCAAACTGAACGAGTTGCGTAAGCTGATTGCAGAACCCAAGGAAATGCGACTGTTTTTTGACAAGATTTTCACAGAAGAAACAGCATGAACGAAGAGGATATCAAAAAGAACTCGCCAAAGGCATGGCTTCTGGCAGCCCGTCCAAAGACACTCACGGGATGTGCTGTTCCCGTGATGATTGGTCTGGCACTGGCCTATACTGACGACCGTACTCTATATGACGACAGTGCATTCAGTTGGACGGCAGCGGTGCTGTGCCTGCTGTTTTCCTTTGCCATGCAGATTGATGCCAATTTCATCAACGACTTCTTTGACTATGCCCGTGGTAATGACGACACCAGCACACGGTTGGGACCGCTCAGAGCCTGCACGCAGGGTTGGGTTAGCATCGAGGCCATGAAACATGCTATCGCTTCTACCACCGTATTGGCCTGTATTATGGGACTTCCACTGGTTTACTATGGCGGACTGGAGATGATAGCCATCGGACTATTGTGTGTGGTGTTCTGTTTTCTATACACTACCCACCTGTCGTACATAGGACTCGGCGATGTACTGGTACTGGTATTCTTTGGTATCGTACCCGTCTGCTGCACTTATTACGTACAACTGCATACCGTCACGTGGCAAGTATTCCTTGCTTCTGTGGCCTGTGGACTGGTCATCGACGGACTGCTTATCGTCAACAACTACCGCGACCGCTACAACGATGAAACGGACGGAAAACGGACCTTGGTGGTTATGATTGGTGCCGATGCAGCAGAATGGCTCTATTTGGCACTGGGGTGTGCAGCCTGCCTGACAGGACTTGTATTCTGGGTAAACGGCCACATACTTGCTTTCATCCTGCCTTTCATCTATCTGCTGTTCCACACCTTCACGTGGATTAAGATGCGTCGCATGAATTATGGGCGCCAGCTCAATGAATGTCTGGGCGAGACGGCGCGCAACATTTTTATCTATGGCCTTTGCGTGACCATCGGTCTGCTATTACTATAATCGTCTTAACGCAGATATAGCCAATAGATGGCTGCCGCCGCCAATATCAGAATGATGGTGACAACGGACTTAATCATGCACGAAGCCACCTTCTTGACAACGAGAAAGCCGATAATAATCAATGCCAGCAAGGCTATATAATACATCAGATTATTTTCCATTTATCCTAACTTCTTAACTACTTAACTACTTCTTGAACAAATGTCTGAACATGGCAGGTACGGGGGTCTCGAACTCCATAGGCTGACGTGTGACGGGATGATAGAAACACAACAGCCAGGCATGCAGACACAGACGGTGCAACGGATCGTCACCATTGCCATACTTTGTGTCTCCACACACAGGATGGCCCATATCGGCGGCATGAACACGAATCTGGTTCTTACGGCCCGTCTCCAGTTTAAACTCCACCAGCGAGTGCTCCGTCGTACGATCCATCACATAGAAATGAGTAATGGCCAGCTTACCGCCATTATCGTAGGGTGACGAATAGGTGACATAGGCCTTATTGTCTTTCAGCCAGTTCTCGATGGTGCCCTCATCCTGTTCCATCTCACCGGACAATACGGCGACGTAGCGGCGGTCGTAAACTATCTGATGCCAGTTATGTTCCAGCAACTGCTCCGTGTCCATATCCTTGGCATAAACCATCAGCCCCGATGTGTCACGGTCCAGACGATGTACGACATGAGCCGTGCAGTTCTGGTGGGACTTCTTGAAGTAATCATCCAAAACGGCCTTGACATTCAGCGAGGAGTGACCTGCCGCCATGGAAAGAATGCCTACTGCTTTCTCTACTACTATCAGCCACCGGTCTTCATAGACTATTTTTACATAACGGCTACGGAAAGGCTGCTGGTTACGTTTTGTCTTCGACACGGCAACCTTCATGCCTGGCTGCAACATGAAATCGAACTGCGTCACCGTCTTCCCGTTCACCTTAATGCCCTGTCCTTGAAGGGTTTGTTTAATCTTGGTACGGCTCTGATGGACGTTAGCCAAGAGGAACTCCAGAAGCGGCTGTTCCTGACTGACCGTCAAGTGGTCCCATTCTCCCTGTGTATTCGTGTTGTATCTCATATGCAGTGCAAAGTTAGGACATTTTTCCGAAACATCCAAACAAAAGGCAAAAAGACACGCTAAAAAAATGAAAAAAATCGCAAATGCTTGGAGAAGTCGAAATTAATGTGTACCTTTGCGCCATTATAAATTCATGCGAGCGCATGTGAGTCGCTGGCGAAAAAAGAAAAGAAACGTTCGTGATAGAGAAGCATATCGTATTAGAGGACATCGACCCGGTGATGTTCTATGGCATTGGGAACCAGTACCTGCAAATGATGCGGGCCCTTTTCCCGAAACTGCGCATCGTGGCTCGCGACAACGTGATGCGCATCCTTGGCGACGAGGAGCAGATGGCGGCTTTCGAGGAGGCTGCTGAAAAGATACGCCAGCACATCGTCCATTTCAACGCACTCCGCGAGGAAGACATCTTGGACATCGTAAAAGGACACCGGACGAAGGACGACGTCCCCGACGGAGTGGTAGTTTACTCTATGTCTGGCCGTGCCATCAAGGCTCGCAGCGAGAACCAGCAACGACTCATTGACGCCTTCCAACAGAACGACATGGTATTCGCCGTAGGCCCCGCAGGAACGGGCAAGACCTACCTCTCGATAGCGTTGGCGGTAAAAGCGCTGAAGGAGAAAACAGCAAAAAAAATCATTCTGTCACGACCTGCCGTAGAAGCTGGCGAGAAGCTGGGTTTCCTGCCAGGCGACATGAAGGACAAGATAGATCCCTATCTCCAGCCGCTCTATGACGCTCTGGAAGACATGCTGCCACAGGTAAAACTGAAGGACATGATGGAGAAGCACATGATTCAGATTGCCCCGCTGGCCTTTATGCGCGGACGGACACTGTCTGACGCTGTGGCTATCCTGGACGAGGCCCAGAATACGACACCGCAGCAGATTCGTATGTTCCTGACCCGCATGGGGTGGAACACCAAGATGATTATCACGGGCGACATGACACAGATTGACCTGCCCCGTTCCCAGAAGTCGGGACTCGTCGAGGCGCTGGGCATTTTGAGAGACATCGAAGGCATCGGTGTCGTCGAGCTGAATCGCAAAGACATTGTCCGCCATAAGCTGGTGACACGTATCGTCAATGCTTACGAGAAATTTGATAAAGACAATAATAAAGATGAAAGCATTAACAAAGACGGACTTTAAGTTCGAAGGACAGAAGAGCGTGTACCACGGAAAGGTACGCGATGTGTATAACATCAACGACGACCTGATGGTCATGGTTGCCACCGACCGCATCTCGGCATTCGACGTCGTGCTGCCGAAGGGCATTCCCTTCAAAGGTCAGGTGCTGAACCAGATTGCCGCCAAGTTCTTGGATGCTACTACCGACATCTGCCCGAACTGGAAGCTGGCCACCCCCGATCCTATGGTCACCGTAGGTCTGAAGTGCGAGGGTTTCCGTGTGGAGATGATTATCCGCAGCATTCTGACGGGTTCTGCCTGGCGTGAGTATAAGAACGGCTGCCGTGAACTGTGTGGCGTAAAACTGCCCGACGGCATGAAGGAGAACGAGCGTTTCCCCGAGCCCATCATCACCCCGACGACGAAGGCCGACGAAGGTCACGACATGAACATCTCTAAGGAAGAGATTATTGCCCAGGGCATCGTATCGGCCGAGGACTATGCCGTGATGGAAGACTACACCCGCAAGATCTTCAAGCGTGGACAGGATATTGCCGCCAAGCGTGGGCTTATCCTTGTCGACACCAAGTACGAATTTGGCAAGCGCGACGGTAAGGTGTACCTCATCGACGAGATTCACACCCCCGACAGCAGCCGTTATTTCTATGCCGACGGCTACGAGGAGAAACTGGCCAAGGGCGAGCCCCAGCGCCAGCTCTCGAAGGAGTTCGTTCGCCAGTGGCTCATCGAGCACGACTTCATGAACGAGCCTGGACAGGTGATGCCCGAGATTACCGACGAATATGCCGAAAGTGTCAGCGACCGATACATCGAGCTCTACGAGCACATCGTAGGCGAGAAGTTCGACAAAGCTACCGAAGCAGGCGACATTGCTGCCCGCATCGAGCAGAACGTCAGCAGCTGGCTCGCCGCCTTCACATCCCGTTAACTGTCAATTGTCAATTGTCAACTGTCAACTAGTATGTACCAACAAGAGACGATAACCCCGTACAGCCAAGGTTCCAAGGCTCAGCAGGTGGAACAGATGTTCGACAACATCGCTCCCACCTACGACACCTTGAACCATCGTCTCTCCTGGAACATCGACAAGGGATGGCGGCGCAAGGCCATCACTCAGTTAAAGCCCTATGCCCCCAAACGTCTCCTCGACGTTGCGACGGGTACGGGAGACTTTGCCATACAGGCGTGTCAGATGCTGTCCGACGTCCATATTACGGGCATCGACATCAGCGAAGGCATGATGGAGGTAGGCAGAAAGAAGGTCAGCCAGACAGGACTCTCCGAAAGAATCCGTTTCGAACGCGAGGACTGTACCCGTCTCTCCTACCCTGACGCCACCTTCGATGCAGTAACAGCAGCCTTCGGCATCCGAAACTTCGACAATCTCGACCAAGGACTGGCAGAGATGTGCCGCGTACTCCGTAAGGGCGGTGTGCTGAGCATCGTCGAACTGACGACACCCGTCTCGTTCCCCATGCGACAGCTGTTTCATGTCTATGCTCACACGGTGCTACCCGTCTATGGACGACTCATATCACGCGACAACAGCGCTTATTCGTACCTCACCAAAACCATCGAAGCATTCCCGCAAGGCGAGTGCATGGTGGGGATTCTCTTGAAGGCAGGATTTTCCGAAGCGTCGTTCCGGCGACTCACCTTCGGCATCTGCACCATGTATTTTGCAATCAAATAGTTTCCAACCTCACAAACCCTATGGACAAGTACGGACTTATCGGATTCCCGCTGGGACACTCGTTCTCCATCAGCTATTTCAATCAGAAGTTTACCGATGAAAACATCGATGCTGTATACGAGAACTTCGAGATTCCCTCTATCGACATTCTGCCCGAAGTACTAGGCCAGAATCCAGAACTTCGTGGACTGAACGTGACCATTCCCTATAAGGAGAAAGTCATTCCTTTCCTCGACAGCATTTCCCCTGAAGCACGTGCCATCGGAGCCGTCAACGTCATCCGTGTCACCCACGAGGGGAAGAATGTCAAGCTGAAGGGCTACAACTCCGACGTCATCGGATTTACCCAGAGCATCGAACCGATGCTCGAAAAGAAGTGGCACAAGAAAGCACTCATTCTGGGTACGGGCGGCGCGTCGAAGGCTATTGACTACGGACTGCGCAATTTGGGGTTGGAAACCGTTTTCGTATCACGCTACGAACGTCCGGGAACCATTCAGTATCAGAAAATAACACCCGAAGTCATCAAGGAATATAACGTCATTGTCAACTGTACGCCCTTGGGCATGTATCCAAAGACCGAGGAGTGTTCTCCACTGCCCTATGAGGCGATGGATAGCCATACCATCCTCTACGATCTTATCTACAACCCGGACGAAACGCTGTTCATGAAACGCGGAGCCGAGCATGGTGCACAAACCAAAAACGGACTGGAGATGCTGCTCTTGCAGGCGTTTGCCTCGTGGGAGTTCTGGCATGAGGAATAGTTGACAGTTATGACTTATAGCGACGAAATCAATCACCTGACGCGACAGTATAATGACGTCATCCGTGCGTTGGAGAGCTCCTTTAAGATGGAGAACAAGTCGCACGCGCTCTTGTCGTCATACAAACTGAGACGCCAATACTCTCAGCGCTATGAAGCATTAGAACGCGAATATCGGCAGAAGTGTAACGAGATTTCCACGTTCTACAAGCAAAGTCATCCCCAATGGGCCAAATGGCGCAACATCTGGCTCTGGATATTCTTCGGAGGCTTCATGGCTGCACTGGTATGTTGCGGGGCTGCCCTGCCCTATGACGAGGGCACCGCTTCCTCGTTAAGCAGCTACTCAGAGCAGACCACCTACTGGAATGCCGAAAACATTCCCATACCCTACCTTCAGGATGCCAGCCAATACGTGTCGAACCCCGACAGCGTACTCTCGCAAGGCGCGGTAAATCGCATGAACGCCACGCTGCAACGCCTTGAAAAAGAGCTAAGTATACAATCCGTCTTCATCGTTGTCAACCATATCGAGAACGACGATCCCTTCCGCATGGCTCAGGACGTGGGCAACAAGTACGGCGTGGGATATAAGGATCGCGGACTGGTCGTCGTAGTAGGTTATCTGGACCATAGCATCAACATGTCGCCCGGCAGAGCATTAGAGGCTGATCTCACCGATGCCGAATGCCACCGGTTGGAACAACAATACGTCGTACCTGCCATGCGGGCCGAGATGCCTGACAGCGGCATGGTCTATCTGGCAGAAGCCGTCTACTCTACCCTGCAGAAGAAAGAACTGCCGCAAATGTCACAACTCAGCAGTCAGTCCAGTGACGACGATATTGACGATGAGATAGCGATGATCATGGGAATTACCATGATATTCGTGACAGCCTGGGTATTCTTCTTCCTGCGCATGAACACCAAATACCAATGGTTCCGGCTCCTCGGCGGCGTCGCTTTGCTGCCTAACCCCTTCTACTCTTCCGGCGGCTTCTACGTCAGCAGCGGAGGCGGCTTCGGCAAAGGCGGAGGCTTCAGCGGTGGCGGCGGATTCAGTGGCGGACACTTTGGCGGAGGCTCGTTTGGCGGCGGTGGTGCCACGTCGAGATGGTAGGTGAGCAGTTGATAGTTAAACATTAAAATATAAAGACATTATGAAAATTAACAAGACTCTTATCGCAGTTATCGCAGTCGTTGTCGTCATTGGCGCATGGGCTGCAAGTGCTTACAACTCTATGGTCAGCGAACAGGAGAAAGCTACCACCGCGTTGGCCAACGTTCAGTCCGCCTATCAGCGTCGCGCCGACCTCATTCCCAACCTCGTGGAGACGGTGAAAGGCTATGCTGCTCACGAGAAGCAGACACTGGAGGATGTCGTCGCTGCCCGCTCAAAGGCTACCAGCATCACCCTCGACCCCGAGAACATGACTCCCGAGAAGCTGAAGGAGTTCCAGCAGGCACAGGGCGAGCTCGGCTCTGCACTAGGTCGTCTGATTGCCATTCAGGAGAACTACCCCGACCTGAAGGCCAACGAGAACTTCCGCGACCTGCAGGTACAGCTCGAGGGTACTGAAAATCGTATCAACGAGGCTCGCAACAGCTTCAACAAGGTCGTACAGCAGTATAACGTCGTCATCCGTTCATTCCCCAAGAACCTCCTTGCAGGTATGTTCGGTTTTGACAAGATGGATAAGTTCGAGGCCGAAGCCGGCGCAGAAAAAGCTCCACAGGTTAAATTCTAAGATATGGCTGACAACAGATATATGATGCGTGGCGTCTCTGCCGCCAAAGAGGACGTCCACAACGCCATCAAGAATATCGACAAGGGAATCTTCCCGCAGGCTTTCTGCAAGATTATCCCCGACATCCTCGGAGGCGACCCCGAGTATTGCAACATCATGCATGCCGACGGTGCCGGCACCAAGTCGAGCCTCGCCTACATGTATTGGCGTGAGACGGGCGACCTCTCCGTATGGAAAGGCATCGCCCAGGATGCCATCGTGATGAATACCGACGACCTGCTCTGTGTGGGAGCTGTCGACAACATCCTCGTCTCCAGCACCATCGGACGCAACAAGATGCTCGTGCCCGGCGAGGTCATCTCAGCCATCATCAACGGCACCGACGAACTCTTGGCTGAGCTCCGCGAGATGGGCATCGGCATCTACCCCACGGGCGGCGAGACGGCTGATGTAGGCGACCTCGTGCGCACCATCATCGTCGACTCTACCGTCACCTGCCGCATGCGTCGTGCCGACGTCATCGACAACGCCAATATCCGTCCTGGCGACGTCATCGTGGGACTCTCGTCCACCGGTCAGGCCACCTACGAGCATCGCTACAATGGCGGCATGGGCTCTAACGGACTGACTTCCGCCCGTCACGATGTCTTTGCCAAATATCTGGCCGAGAAATATCCTGAAAGCTACGACCACGCCGTTCCCGACGAACTCGTCTACTCTGGGCGCTACGAGCTCACCAGTACGGTTGACGGTTCACCCGTCAACGCCGGTCAGCTCGTGTTGTCCCCTACCCGCACCTACGCCCCCGTCATCAAGCGTCTGCTCGACGAGCTCCGTCCCGAAATTCACGGCATGGTGCATTGCACGGGTGGCGCCCAGACGAAGGTGCTGCATTTTGTCAGCGACAACTGTCGTGTCGTCAAGGACAACATGTTCCCCGTTCCCCCACTCTTCCGTGCCATCCACGAGTGCTCGGGCACCGACTGGCGCGAGATGTACCAGGTGTTCAACATGGGTCACCGCATGGAGATCTACGTGCGTCCCGAGGTGGCCGACAAGGTCATCGCCCTCTCGAAGTCGTTTAATATCGACGCCCAGATCGTCGGTCGCATCGAGGAAGGCAAGAAGAGCCTGACCATCCAGTCTGAATTCGGTACGTTCGAATATTGACAGAATCACACTTTCGATGATTAAGAAAATCAGGGGAGACACCGCAGTGCCTCCCCTGATTAATATAATCGACTCTTTTACCATTAATGAGAGAGTTATTTAATGGTCAGCCACACGGCCTCGCCTTTGTCTTTGGCTTCGACGATCTTCTGCTTCAGGCGGTGAACCCAGATGCGGCTGTCGAGCACTTTGCCCACTTCACGGTTTTTACCTACGAGGATGCAGCCTTCGGTGTCTTCCGAGCAGTTGCCTGCATGGATACGGATGCCCTGCCACTTGCGGTTGAACTCGGGGCCACCGAGCAGGATGGGAAGCCATGCCTTGAACTTCGGCGAATACGAGATGACTACTGCATAGCGGCCTTCGGGGATGGCCGAGCGGCCTTTTACCTTATAGGCACCGTGCTCATAATCGCGCCAAGTGGGTTCGAGAGTGTCACAGAAGTACTGGTTCTCCGTTCCTGCCAGATACTCATCATTAACTGTTCTCTGTATGTAGAGCCTACCAATCGTGTAGGTCTTGCGTTTTGCGATGCGTTCTAATATCAGTTCCATAATCTTGAATGTGCTAAATGTTACAATGTTACAAAGTTACTTTGTGACGTTTTCGGCTGCGGAGCCTATTTGTCGTTTACTCCAGTGGTGGCGGTCGGTCTTGCTAATCCAGCCGTCGCGCATCCAACGAGAGATAATCATGCGCATGGCTGTTTCTGAGCAATAGCCGCGCTTCAAGGCCCGGAGGTCATCGATGGTGAAAGTAGGTGCAAGTTGGTCGAACACAGAGTGATTGGCTCCATATCGCTGGCACTCTTCACTGGCATCCACATACTGATTTTGCAGGGCTTCACCGAATGTCTTGATCTGTTCCATCAGACAGTAGTCGGCCATCATTAGGGCGAAGTCCAGACATTGTTTCGACTCCTTATCCTTGCCCGAAAGCAGATGAAAGATGACCCCACAACGGAAGCCGATGACGGCAGCACGCTTACGATAGGTGTCCTTCACATGGTCGATGTCTTTTGCTGCTTCTACTCGTTTCTGTTCTACCCATTCCTCGATGGCTTTGCGCAAACGAGGGGTGTCTACGAGACCAGAGAAAGAACGCAGACGGGTCACAGCCTCTTGAATCTTAGCCTCATCCTCTGCCGAACGACGGCCAAACTTGGGCATCTTTGAGAAGCTGGAGTATGGCATTTCAGCCACAAGAATACGGGAAGAGAGGCCATTTTCGATATTATCCGACTTGAAGCACTTCCTCATGGCCCCATTAGTTCCGAGCATCGTCCAGTTATAGGCGACTTTCACGACCCCCGATTCTGCGGCATCAGAGTTGTAATCCTGACCCCACTCACCTTTGTCGAACGACAGGCGATAGATGTCATACTTCGAACTCCATGAGCCGGCACCATTCGTTTTCCGGAGGGTGTCAAGTTCCTCACCGAACGAGTAGATGGTATGTCCCTGAGCATTCTTGAAGCGCTTCAACAGCGTGGAACAACTGACCGTTACAGGTACCATACGAATCAGCACTTTCGGGTCTTCGGGAGCCTTTTCATTAGCCTTGCGACCCTTTTTACGCTCCTTCCATTCCTCTTCACGCTTGCGGGCCAAGGCATCCTCTTCGTCGAACTGACGCTTCCAGACATCAACGGCATTCTTCACTACCGACTTGTTAGAAGCCTGCTCACCCCGAATAATCGACATCAACCCCAAGTGCTGCAAGTTGCCGTCACAATACTCCACCTGAACTTGGTCGGCGTATGCCGCTGCAATCGGCAGCACACCGCAGAGCACAGGCATGTGCATCGTTACGGGCACACCAGCAAGTGACTCTTTCAAACCAATGGGCAAGGCTTTGACATTGACTTTCACGCCAGTCTCAGCAACCACCGCCTCGGCATCTTCGATTTCATCTGAAGAGATACCCATTTCGAGTGCACTCACAATCTGGTCTATCAGTCGTGAACCTTTGGTTGGCTCCTTGCAGGCTGAGTGAATAATACTCTTCATTTCCTGAACGGACAACTTGTAGCTCGGCATTACCTCCAATAGCCACTCCTCAGAGTTGTCACAGATGGCACGAAGATTAGCAGCCAACTGATGGAGTCGCTTGTTACGTTCACCCTCTGATGGCTCGCCTCCAGTTCTGCGCCAGTACTCACATATAATAGAGGTATAAGGCACACCCTTGAACTCTTGCGGAAACTTGGTTTCAACTTTCTCTGCAGGAGCATCGGGAGCAACGGCAGGTGCTACGGGTGTAGGTGTTGGTGCATCACCATCATCCCCTGGATCATAGTAAGAACCATCCTCTGTACGACCATCTATCGAGAGTCCTCTGTCTGTATAGGCCTTGCGACGCTGAGCCACCTCTTCCTCTGAAAGTTGCTGATACCAACCATCGGCACGATAGATTTCAAAATCGGCGGGCGAAATATAGATGAATCGCTCAGGGGTAAAGCACGATGTATCACAAGCAACGCCAAGAGCCTTGCAGTACTCACGCTGAGCTTCGGGCACTGTCATGCCCAACGGCAGTCGGATATCGATGTGCAGTTTGCGGCGGATAGAGTAATCCTTATGGAGCATCAGCCCCTGCCAACGACCACCTATCTCAATATCGAGCTTCTCAGACATCTCGTTGGCCTTTTCCACCAACTCAGGGTCATCAATATCAATACATGTCTGCCAAGTGAACGACTCAGCCACGATGTGCTCACGGTCACGATAGTCATCACGAAACTTGGTATAATGCGGACAGCGGAAAGGCAACCACGATTTCAACTTCCTCTGTTGCTCGTCATCCTGAGTGCCATTGATGCGTTCAGCCAGCTGCTTCAGTCGAGGCGACTGAGTAAGTGCATCGTAGTCTCGGAGCGGGCATTCTTTTACGAATGCCCTTGTTTGCTCCTTGGTCTGACGTGCGTTGAGTGCTATCAATCGCTCCAAAATCATTTCCATATCGTTTCCTCCTTTGAATTACATTCGACGTTTTTCACGCTCGGCAAATCAAATATGTATTTGCTTTGCTCTCGCTCACTCAAAACGTTCATGGTTTTAAAGTAAGACATAATCTCGTCGGCCTCCTCCTGATAGAGGGCCTTGGTGAGTGCCAGCCCGTATTTCTTCGGGAACTTGAACGTGACGTACACGAACTCTTGATCCATTCGTCTCTCACCGGCTCTGTGACCGCAGCTGTCACTCTTACGATAGATGGGACGTGTCATCTTCACTGCTCCGTGAGCCGTCTCATAAAGGGTTTCGTGGAGTGGCCCCTTGCTGCCATCTCTGTAACGCTTCACTCTGGTGCGGCCGTCAGCATCTACCTCGATACCACCACGATAACGTACACGCTCGCCGTTAGTCACCTCCTTGTCACTCTCCCACGGACACGGCACTATCAGCATGTTGCCGTTCAACTGGAAGTTAACACTTGCGTCCATCTGGACTGCGTTGTTCAAAATCTGTTCTTGGAATTTCTGTGTGTTCATTGTTTTCTGAATTTTGGTTGAGCGAAGTGTCAGAAGGGTGGCCACCTTTCGATTTGTGATTGAAATCTCGCGAGACTCCGTTCACCTCAACTCAGAGTTAAACTTTGATTTTAGCGATTAAGAAACTGTACATAGAAAGGCTGGTTCGCTACTCCTTTGCCTCCTTGTCTGTGCTTTCTACAACGATTCATCAATGCCAGTTGCTGGCGGGCTTGATTCTTCATCCTGTCGTAGATACGCTTACCTTGCATTAAATCTCTTGACATAATTTTCTTTGCTCCCGCTTCTCTAAGGATAGCCCGCTCACTTGTTGGCTGCATATCTCGGAAGACGTTGCAAAGGTACGGTGAATTTTGTTACGCTCCTAATATTTTGAAACGTAACTAATTGATATACAAGTAAATACAAATAATTACAAGTGCTGCACAAGTATTCGTACAAGTACTGGTACGAAAAAGGGGAACCGATTGCGTCGATTCCCCATTTTTGAGTGGTTTAATATGGTGATTACTTCACCTGCATGTTCCAGTTTGATTCTGACCTCTCATAGATGCCACAGTCGTGAAGTACCTTCCAAAGGTCTCGATGTTTTGACATATCAGAGATCTTCTTCTCGCTTACGAGCTGATTCACCTTATCAGTAATCTGAGTAGCCTTCATTCCCTGAATACTTACAAGAAAAGCCTTTGCCTCTTCTTCAGAGCCAAAGAACATCGGTTTCAGTTGGTTCACGACTTCTTCATCCTTTTCACTTAGGCTTTCAGGTTGCCGTCCCGTTTGCTGAGTCACGTTAGCCCCCGGCATTGCAAACACGCAGCCGCTAATAGGGCCGTTAAACACTTGAGGGTTTGAACCCGGTTCAAAATGGTTGACTATACCACCATTGAGTTTCTCTTCTTTCATACCTTATTATTATTTCTTATCAAATTGTCCTGATACGGGGCCGTTGAACACTTGGCAACCACTTTCTTTCTCAAAATGATTGTGAACCTCTGAGGGCTTTTCGTTTAATTTCACGAATTCCCGCAACTTAGGCAATTCATCCATGAACCTTTTATTGTCAGCAAGTGTTATTGATAACTTTTCAAGTACACCCTCGGCAGTCGTTCGAGACAATTCGCCAAGCCCCTTCTTTATTTCATCAAATGTAATAGAAACTTTAACCAAAGCCTCAAAGTTATGTAATAGAGCTTCGTACCTGCGGTTAAAGTCAGAGATACTTGCCGTCAATCTGCTTTCCAATGATGATATTTTTTGCTCCTGGGCCGCCATCTTCTCACGCATCTCTGCAATGGTACTTGCTGGTCGGTTAGAAGACAATGCTTCTAATGAGTGCTTGGGGAACAGAATGCCGTATAGTTCGTCAAGGTCTGGCTCTTGCTTCTCACGAGCCTCTATGATCTTCGCCTTTCTGATCGCCTCCTGTAATTTTTCCCGTTTATCATCATTATACTTGCATATCTTTTCAGTAAAATACTCTGCAAGCGGCAAATATAGATGGAGATAGTGTTTACGCTTATTCTGCGCTGTTTGATTGATAACGGCTGTGAAGTTATGTAAACCAGAACCAAGCACGCGCCCAATACCTATGCCATACATCCACGAGAACTGCCCCCAGTTCTTTTTTAGCAATTGTATTTTCTCTTTACGGTTGTAAATTTCTTGCTCATGCTCAGCTATCATAAGTACACCAATCAGGAAGCAATAGTATTCAATACGAAAACGGTCATATTGTAACCCGCTTGTTTGCATGACAAGCTGGCTAAGAATATTTTTCAGACTTGCCCACTCTGACTTATCAATCAGAGCTGGCACTCTTGTTAGCATCTCCTGACAAAGAGAAACTGCTTGCCAACTATTATTGTCATCTTTTGGGCACTCGCAGTTAATAAAGGCAATAAGGGGATGAAGCCCTTTGTATTCCTCATTGTCAGTATAATAATAATCAAGATAATATGCTAATCCCCACAGAGTTTCTTCCTCGTTAGCTTCGTAAAGTTCTATTTCTTCGGGAAGTTCATCAGAAACCCATATTCGCCCTTCTTCTTCATAGAGATTCACAGCAGCAAGCATCCAATCAGAAGATTCCATCACAATGATGCCAGTACGGGCTTCCCCATATTGCCGTGATCTGAATGCTACCACGCTGCCGTGATGTAGCGAATAGGGCAAAATCCTTTTTCTATATGTTACGTTGGGATATGAAAGATTATAATCCATCTAATATTTCTTACTTATAAGTTAATAATAAAACCCCCACATATTCAACATTACAAACTGAAAATGTGGGAGTCCTTGTATTACCCTGACCTATTTATTTACTGAAAAACTTGCTTGGGAGCGTCAATGGCGGGAATCCCATTCGTGATATCATATTTTGGACAAACTCGCGGAAGTAAGGCCACGAAACCAGTTCGATGCTGTTGTCCTTAAAAACATTTACGAATTCTTTAGTGACTTCTATTTCCTTTTTCTTCATATACGACAACAGAAAGCTGGCCGTTATGGTAAACACTTTTTCCTCCGCACCCTCTGAACGCTTCACACCATCAAGTTTATAGTTTGTAATGAAACTTGCCTCGCTTGCATTTTGGTCGTATCCAAGCTTCATTGTTATATCCAAATCAATGGCACCGCCTTTCGTCTTTATTTCGTACTTCTTAGCGCTGCAATCATTGAGCAAGATTTGCGACAATGATATTGATGAAAGTATTCCGGCATATTCTTCCGGCGATATGGCATTCTTTTTCATGCTGACTTTTTGTAAATTGTTAGTGGTTTCTTTTCCATTTCAGGCTTATTGTACTGGATATCGTCAATACCCCCCATAATCATGTTGTATTGCTCCGATAATCTAATAGTCAGCCTTTGGGAATATTCGTCAAACTTCTGACACATCGTGTCTTGACCAACACAATATGCCAGAATCTGATTTACATAAGAATTGATAGATACGTCGTTCTTCTTTGCTTGGCTTGCAATCAGAGCGTGAAGCCAAGGTGACGTGCGTACTGAGAATGTGCCACTGAAGTTATTGTCCGCAGGAGAAGGTTCGGGAATAGCCTCACCGCGCGAGTAAAGCAATTCCAGAAATGCGTCCTTTTCCTCCAAGTAGCTGTTGACGGCTTCTTCGCGGGTGTCGCCAATCCCGTGGCATGCGCTGATACCAAATTCATTGCAGTAAGCCACATACCATTTTTCGCCATCAAGTTCTTCTCTCTTTATGATAATATCATATTCGAGAGATTTGTAAAACTCTAAGCTCTTCATAATTAAATAATATATAATGTTATAATAATGTTGTTTTCAGTCTTAAATACCTTTTGCCTTGCGAATTGCAATAATTTTTCTTAAATGGGGCATCATATACTGCTTGAAATTAACCTTCATCACCAAGTCTTCTCCTTTACCTTTATGCACCTTGTGTACGCCGAAATAGTGGCCAAAGGTGTCAACGTCAGGGTGTTGGAATCTAACCATAGAACCTGTATTCTGCCCTACAACTTGCTCGACACCAATCACACTAACCACCTTAATGATATGGTTAAGCGGTATTTCTTTGGCATCCATCGTGCAGAGCTTTTCCAGTTCTTCTTCGACATCCTCCGTCGTAGTTCCTTTAAACTTGAATTTTGCCATATTTCAGAAATTTGGTTGCAAATATAATACCATTTTCTGAATTCTGCAAATTTTTTAAGCTTTATTTTGGAAAAATCTGCATAAATGCCCTATTTCACTAATTCATATTCGAACATTTTATCCAGTATATGACTTCGGTAATAGGCTTTGAGATTTTCTCTTAGGGAATCCAAATCGCCATTTAAGTCAACGTAGTCATACACTTTATGCTTATTCCTACCTGTACCTTCTATTTTAAACGTGTTTAGTTCTTCACCTATCTGATAAACTCCATAAGAATAAGTACTCACATAGTTGTCTGTTGCCTGGGCTTCTGCAAGAATCTTTCTCCAAAGTTCCATCAGTTCCTCTTCATCCGAATCTAATTCAAATCCATCAAGCGTCACCGATGCCAATGTGTCATTATCAAAACATAACTCGTTGCGATAATATCTTTCATCGGAGCCTTCAAAAGAAATACACTTGTTTTGATTGGATAGACAGGTGTATATCAAGCAACTCTTCAAGAAATCCCTGTCTTGAACATAAGCCTCTCCCTTGTCAGACGTAGTAAAATGCACTTCTTTCTCATACCACTTATCCATAGGCAGGAGTTTGGCAACAAACATCGGTAGTTTCTCTAAGAAATTATCCCGTCTAAGCCAGAAGCCATACGAATTCTTCAAACCAGTATCAAAATTTGTGCGAACAAGGTTATACTGTTTAGAGTCTATCATAAAACTCTTCGACACCATGTAAGCAATAATGTTGTCATTGTACTTAGGCTTTCTACCTTTTGAGTAAACCCAGTCTTTCTTCTCGTATCCATCTGCGCCAACAACTGCTATCGAAGTTTTCGACTCAATATCCGTTGAATCATCACTCTTGTCACTCAAATCAGAAATGTTATGGTAGACTTTCGGCACATTGATATCATGTTCTGCTTCTCTGACGATGACATTCTTATTGGTGTCAATATCATAGGCTTGCAGAAGAATGCTTTCTGATTTGGGTTCATCTTCGTTGGACCAATAAATACAAGATATAACGCTGGGGCTGGCGTGGAAATGATCACGATTAAATGCATAGCCACCCATGAAACGCTTATCCACCAAATGGATGTTCTTATAGTATTTTACGGGAGAGAACAATATGTAACTGTCGGTTGGCTGCCTCAGATAATACTTGAAGGCTGACCAAATAAACAAATTCATAATGTCTCGTGCTACGGCTTGTTGGCCTCCAAGTCCCATGGCTACTATTTCCTTCTTAAACTCTTTGGATACAAAAGAGTCTTTTCGTGTAGTTTGTGCTCTTTTCGACGGATCTCCGTCCTCGACGAAAGTGATGGCAGAGCTGTCCTGGAAAGGAGGATTCTCAAATAGAATGATAGAACATTTTTCATCATTGAGGAATGCTGAAATAGTCGGGTTCTTTATGAAGTCTTCGCTGGTTGCATCGGCATTTGACACCTTGCCGTTTGAATAAATGACATTAGCTTCCGTAGGAGGAATAACCTCCCTTACCAAGTCGCCGATTCTTTCTTGCAATACCTTGTATTCGTAATATTCATAGGTGGACACGACACAATGTTTGATAATATCATCGCCCTTTGCGTCCTTTAATCCTATCAGCGAAGCTTCGAGATTACCGGTTCCAGCACTTCTATCCAAAATGATATAATCATTACCTTCTGGTATACGTCCGATTGCAGCCATAACAAACTCTGCAGCCTGACGGGCATAGATGACAGGTGTATAATATGCGCCAAGTTCTTTCTTAGAGAGTCTGTCATTCAAGCAATCCATCAAAAATTTGAAACGTTCATTTGATTTTCCCTGATATGGTGTTATCAAACCTTTGAAGTGACGAGGCTTTCTAATCTCTCCAGTCAGTTTGACTGCTGTTCCACTGGTGTCACCAATAAAATCGCCCTTGCTGGCATTTGGTAATTCCTTGTAATAACGCTCCGACCAGCCGACAATGCAGTTCTCATCAATATCGATAGGGATATACATCTCTTCTGGATCCCTCTTTGTCCCTTTCAGTATTTTCTTTAACTTAGCAGATTCTGTGTCTATACTATAATTCAACTTTTCCGCAATGGCGTTGGAAAAGAATCCTTTGTTCTGTTTTGACGAAGCGCCAGTGTAAATTTTGTGTATCTCCTTTCGGAAATCAGACGAGTGGAAGACATAGGCTAATGTTGAGTTCAAATCAACTAAGATGATAGTTGCAGGAACCGACTCACCATGAACTCTCATTTTTGAAAGATATTTGATGGCTTGAAATAGAACTTCATTTGTGTTTGGTATATCCTTCTTGAACTCTATAATATTCCCATTATAGACACCATCGGTATAATCTACCAATACAGAATTGTCATCATCGTAAGGTATGCCGAAGTTGTCGAAAAATTCTATTTGCCCATCCCTCTCAATATTATACGGAGTATTAAAATTTGCCATAAGCATCAGCCTATATCTCTTATTTCCGACTGATACCCAAGTGTCAGAAGGGTTAGTAATTGCTTGCTAGAGCCACATACGAAAAAGCGGGGTATCTACACCTGCCCGTCCCGCAACTTCGGCCTACCACAGCCTTCCGATAGAACGAACAGAGTAAGATACCCACGCAGGAGTATATACTGATGCACCCAAAAGTGTGCGTAGAGGGCATGGTTAGCCCTCGGCACACTCCGGCTGCGTATATACACATCCGTAGGCGTCACCTCTGCTATTGTCTTTGATCGGTCTTTGATTGTGGTAGTTCAAGCTGCCAAAAACAAAGCGTACAGTGTCGCTTTTCCAATATGTCGTTGTCCTTACCATCCAGCCCGCAGGCTTAGGTTTGGACGTTGCAAAGATACAAATAAAAATCGAGATTAGTGCGTTTTCTTGCAAACTTTTGTAACATTGTAACTTTGTAACAATGTAACAATAAGGATTTACAATTTATTCCGTTTTTACTTTAGAATAATAATAATTATAATTATTATTATTCTAATTATTATCGTCTACACTTCGGCACGGGCTTAATGTTACAAAGTTACATTGTTACAATGTGACATGGCCAGAAAATGCCGATGTAGATCGTTAGCGACGAAACGTAATCTCAAAGGCTCGAAAATTACGGATTCGAGGCCACGATGTTACGGTTTGTTCAAATTTGTCAAATTCGTGCTGAAAATCGCCCCAAATTGAGGGGTAAATTTTGGAAGCGCACGAAAAATGTTGTACCTTTGTACTCGCAAACAAGAAGTTGCGAGTACGAGTGAAGGCTGCGGCTCAGCATAGCTCGAGCGAGCTCGGCTCTGCATTCACCTTGCACTTCACTTGCATTGTCAAAGCGGGATTCGGCCACCCGATGTAGCTGGTCGAAATTAAGTCTAATACCATGAAAAACACATTTAAAGTATGGCAAAGATTTTGTATGAAGTAAAGCAGAACCAGAACGAGCACAACGCTGCCTTCGGAAAGTGGTACGCGCAGATCAAGAGTCTGGAAACGTTGAACACCCGCCGATTGGCGCAGCACATCTCGGAGCACGGCTC
>SUYI01000028.1 GCA_015060485.1 Prevotella sp.
CTGCATTCTTCATATTTAGACTACAAAAACTATTTGCCTAATTTAGACAAATGCACCGGAAAAATCGGCTGACCCTTCAAAAGACGTTCCACCAATGCCTCTGCAGAGTCATTCAATGCCAAGATCAAGATGTTCAGGACACAGCTCAGGGGTATCTGTGACCCTGCATTCTTCATATTTAGACTACAAAAACTATTTGCCTAATTTAGACAAATGCACCGGAAAAATCGGCTGACCCCGTTTAATTTTAAGCGGTAAACAATAGGTAAACAATCAATGGATTTTAGCCTATTTTTGAGGTATTTTGGTGCTGAATAAGTCAAATTCTGACCAAACAAAAACTCCCGTAAGTCATTGGCTTACAGGAGTTTGGTAAGGGTGCCCGGACGGACTCGAACCGTCGACATTCAGAACCACAATCTGACGCTCTAACCAACTGAACTACGGGCACCATGTTGGTTTTGCGGGTGCAAAGGTAGGCATTTTCTGCGAGACTACCAAACATTTGACTCACTTTTTTTCTTTTTTCTATTATTCCGCATTTTATGAGTTCAAATATAGTATAAGTATAACAAAAATTCCGTATATTTGCAAACAAATTTACTGAAACGATGAAAACTACTATTTTGAGCATGTTCAGTCTGATAACCATGAGCCTGTCAGCAGCTGATTATGAAGTGAGTTCGCCTAATGGCAAAGTGAAAGTAACAGTGACGGCAGTAGAATCTGTCACGTGGTCGGTGACTTACGACGGGAAAACGGTGCTACTGCCTTCTGAAATCAACATTCAGCTGCAGCAGGGCAACAAGACGCTGGGCCTTGGAAAAATTGGTAAAGTGGCCAAGAATCAGATTAAAAGCAGTTTCGAGAATCCTTTCTACAAAAAATTCCTCGTTCGCGACGACTACGGTCAGCTACTATTGTACAGCAATCAGAAAATGACTATCGAGGTGCGTGCCTACAACGACGGTGCAGCCTATCGGCTCATCAGCAATCACACGAAACCGACATTGGTCAAGGACGAGATGGCGGAATATTGTTTTGCGGCTGACTATCAGGCATTTGTGCCATATGTAAACGACAACCGATCGGGCGAGCGCTACTGCTACTCTTTCGAGTCATACTACGACGAGCAGCTACTGTCGGACATGTTCTACGACTCATTAGCCATCACACCACTGGCCGTTTGCCTATCGGACGACACCAAGAATGCTAGTGAGCGGGAGCTGCTCAAGGCCATCGTGATGGATGCCGGCGTGGAGAACTATCCGGGAATGATGCTTGTCAAGAGTGATAAGCGAGAAATGACAAATAATATGTCTAATCAGAACGTTCAACGTTCAATGTCCAATGTTCAACGTCTGAAAGCAGTCTTTGCCCCCTACGCCCTAGAACAGGCCATTGGCGGCTTCGACCGGTTGAACCTCATTCCCACCCGACGTGCTGACTATATCGCCCAGCTTAACGGCCGTCAGGCACTCCCCTGGCGCGCTATAGTAATTACTGAAAAGGACGCCGACATTCTGAATTGCGATATGGCACAGCGCCTAGCACCAGCCTGCCGCATTGCCGACACGTCGTGGATTCGTCCGGGTAAAGTGGCGTGGGACTGGTGGAACAACACGAACGTCACGGGAGTCGACTTCGCATCAGGCATGAACACAAACACCTATTTATATTATATAGACTTCGCAGCCAAGAACCATTTGGAATACATCATCATTGACGAGGGATGGAGCGGCAAGGAGTCGCTGATGATTGACCTCAACCCCGACATCGACTTGCAGAGACTGATAGCATATGGCCGCGAGAAGGGCGTGGGCATCATCCTGTGGTCCAGCTGGCGCAATCTGATAGGTAATGATCCGATGGGTGGCAACGCAGTAAGCGAAAAAGTAATGTCGCACTACGCCAAAATGGGCATCAAGGGCTTCAAAGTCGATTTTTTCGACCGTGACGACCAGCAGGTCATCGCCTCTGCCTACCAGTTGGCCGAATGCGCCGCCCGCCATCAGCTGCTGCTCGACTATCATGGGCTGAAACCTTTTGGCATCCAGCGCGCCTATCCAAACGTCGTCAATTTCGAGGGTGTGAAAGGTCTGGAGAACTCGAAGTGGGAACCCCGCGTGGGCGACGGTCCGCTTCACAATCAGCCCCGCTACGACGTAACAGCGCCCTATCTGCGCATGCTTGCAGGCCCTATGGACTATACGCCGGGCGCTATGACCAACGCCATGAAGGACAACTTCTTCGGCAATAACAACCACCCGATGAGCCAGGGCACGCGAGTCCATCAAATGGCCATGTACGTTACTTTTGAGGGCCCGTTGCAGATGCTGGCCGACAGCCCCACGAAATACATGCAAAATCAAGAGTGCACCGACTTCATCGCGCAGATTCCCACAACGTTCGACGAGACGGTAGCCCTCGACGGCCAACTGGGCGCCTATACACTCATCGCCCGCCGCAAGGGTGACGTTTGGTACTTGGCGGGAATGACCGACTGGACGCCACGCAATCTGACTGTCGACCTCTCCTTCCTCAGCCTCGGCCAGCATATTGCAGACATCTTCGTCGACGGCATAAACGCCAGCAAAGACGCTACTGACTATCAGCGCATCCGCCAGACCGTCAGCGCATCCGACCGTCTCTCCATCCATATGGGCAGCGGTGGCGGCTGGGTAGCCATCATTCGCTGAAATAACAAATTACTCGGGCGTAATGGCATTTAGCAAGCACTGGCAGCCGAGGAGGACGTCCTGCCAAGTGGCTTCGAAGTTGCCGGTGTACCAAGGGTCGGCCACGTCGCCGGGGCGTGGGGTAAAATCGAGCAACATGCGGATTTTGCCCTCGGGATCGCCTCCGCAGATGCGTTGCATGTTGCGAATGTTCCAGCTATCCATACCGATGAGCAGGTCGAAGCGATGGTAGTCGTTGCGTGTCATCTGCCGAGCCGTCTTGCCCTTGCACGAGATGCCGTGCTCAGCCAATTTGCGTTTGGCAGGAGGATAGACCTCATTGCCAATCTCCTCGGTCGAGGTGGCTGCGGACTCTATATAGAAGCGTTGGGCGACGCCGGCTTGCTCCACCACATGCTTCATCACGAATTCTGCCATCGGACTGCGACAGATGTTACCGTGACAGACAAACAGTATCTTGGTTGTTTTCATTGTTTTACTCATCGTAGGGTCATTCCCTTATGTTGCTATAGTTGTCGACAAAGGTAATTATTTCCGCGCAAACCACCAAGGATCGGAAAGAAATTATTAATATTTGCTATTAAATCGAGGATTAATTGTTTTTTATTTTGAAGTGTGCGCAGTTTTTCGTATCTTCGCAGCGATGATGACGGTGAAGATATACGAACACGCGGCGCAGTTGCCGGAAATGGGCGCTGAGGATTTCTTCCACAGCGGTACGCTGATGGCGCTGCTGGAGCAGACTCCACGACAGAAGCCCCTGATGGCTGTGGTCACTGACGAGGGGAGTCGTGTGGTAGGGCACATGCTTGTGTCGGTGCGCTATAGGCGTTCGTGGCTTCCACCATATTTATATACACACGCGCGCATATTGGGCGAAGGGGAATACGACGTCAGCGACATCGAGAGCAAGACTGAAGCCTTCCGGCTGATGTTGGACAGCGTGAAGCGTCGGCTGAACAATAAGGTGTTGTATTTCGAACTGAGCAATCTGAGCGAAAAGATGTTCGGGTATGGTGCACTGCGCAAGGCGGGATTCTTTGCTGTTAAATGGATGAGTGTGCACAACTCGCTGCACTCGAGGACGCCCGAAGAGCGTATTGCCCCACGGATGCTGAAACGCATTGAGACAGCCATGAGCAAGGGCGTGGTGACGAAGGTGGTGGAAACGGACGAGGAATTCCGACAGTTTGCCAAACTTCTGTATCATCATCACTGGCTGAAGCCGCGAAGGTTTATTCCTAACGAGAAGTTGTTCCGAGGCATGATGGACGATGGATACTGCAAGCTGTTTGTCACCAAGTATCACGACTACGTGGTGGGATGCTCGGTACTGGTATATTCGCGGCACGACGCATACCTGTGGTATTCGGCAGCTAAGCGCAAGAGCTTTGCCCCACTCCACCCCAACGCGGTGACGTATTGGAACACCATCAAGGACGCTTACGACGAGGGCTACGAACACATCCGATTCATGGACGTGGGGCTGCCCTTCCGCAAAAACATCTACCGCGATTTCATTCTAAGGTTCGGTGGCAAAGAGGTGAGCACCTATCGATGGTTCTACATCTCAATAAGATGGGTCAATGCCATTGCGTCGTGGTTGTGGCGCGAATGACGCAACGCACGGCAAACACGACATAAACTATCAACAACACATAGCCTACATAATAGAGCGTGAAGATGCTGAAGACGACATAGTCGACGGCACATACAGCACCGAGCCCTGCCAGATAGAGCACGGCCTCGGTGGTGGGCAGATGGTGGCGAACATCGTCGATAGCAGCCAATGCAATGATGATGATAGCCCATACGGAGCTGACGAAGATGCCTAAATGGAGTGGCAAGGCAAAGGGGTTGAGCGAGGGATGGTAATAGAAATGGCGCCACGACTCGGCTCCAAACATCTGAATGGAAGCATAGAGGGTGGCTGACATGGCGACAAGGATGCAAAGCACCGTGGGATAATAGGAATCGATGTCATTGAAATGAACTATCGGCGCCTTGCGACGCATCAGCCACCGCATGGCATATGCTCCACCCACAACAGCGCAGAAGGCTAAGAAGATGAGCAGGTGGGTGTCGGAGAATACGTCGATGAACTGCGAAATAGGATCGTCGGGCGAGACGCCTTTCAGCAACTCGCTCTCGCGAATCCATCCTTGTGTGACTTGGTCACGCGCCACCTTGACCCATACGGAGTCGATTGAATCGGTAGGCACCATCTGAATCTCAGCTACCACGATGCGCTCGCCACGTACGACATACATGGAGTCGAATACCATGTCGGGCAGATTGTCGGAGAGCGGTAGGCTTGCAGTGGTTACCACGAAATTGTAATTCTGCGTATAGTGATGGGTGGTTGAAAAGGAGATGGAGTCGAGCTGATGCTGTGTGAGGTCCCATGCATCGGAGGTACGCTGGCCGTGGTTGTAGCAACTGGTTAGCGCTATGACGATAGCACAGCAAAATATTAAATTTAAAATATAAGGTAAAAACCGTTTCACACGCTATTCATTTTTTTATTTAGGGTTTCAGACCGCATAGACGTTCATTTGACAATGCTTGCAATCGAATTCGAGGGAAAACAATCGTCCGTCGCCCAGACGCAACATCAGAGGTTCGCGCCAAGTGGGTTTCTGTCCGCCATGCTTGACGCAACAGCCGAGGCTGTAGCGCAGACAATGGCGACACTGCATGAGCGGACGGTCATCGGGCCGGAGCTCGTAAGCGGTGAGGCGGTCGGCGTCGTAGAACTGCTGTGCCAGGTGGTTGGAGATATTGGGGTCGAAGGGACCAGAGGGACTTGCAGAACAGGAAGTTCTTGAATTTCTAGAAATAGTATATATACTTGATGAACCAGAGAGGGCATCGACGAGCTGGCGGCGGAGGTCACTGAGCAGGCTACTAGGTATAAAGAAGTTGAAGTCGTCAGGAAGGTCTACCCCACTACACTCGTAGGCAGTGCCTCCTAACTTTGACAGCTGACGGATGATGTTTTCGCGCTGGGGCTTGGCAGCCTGTTGGTGGGCGCAGGGAACGGTAACAGTGACATCTTCCGCAGACAGCGAGAATCCGTCGGGGATGACGGCGAGTTGCAGCTGAATGGGAATGCGGCGTTGAGCACTGGGGCGAGACAAGATGCGCGAGAACTGCTGGTCGCTGTTGCGATAGAGTGCCACTCCTGGACGCAGGCTAGCAGGCATCTGCTGGGGATAGAGTCGGTTGCCTTCGGCACGATTGACGCGGAAGCCTTTCAACAAGCCCTCGTCGTTGAAGAAACATAGTCCATCGCCATTGGCAAAAGTAGCGGTTCCTGTCACATTGAACGAGTCGCGGCGCAGTTCCTTAACCTTGCCGACATATTCGCCCATAGCCTTGGGGGTATCGGGTGAAAAGATGTCGGACTGGCGGCCATGCAGGAAATAGTTGGTGTAGCCACGATTGAACGTTTTCTGGAGGTCGGGTTGGAAGGTGTAGGTGCAATGTCCACGTGAAGCCCGGCAGTACTTGTCGGGGTGCTGACGGATAATGGCATTGAGCGCCTCGCTATAGGCAGCGGTGACATTCTTGACGTAGGCGACATCCTTAAGACGTCCCTCAATCTTGAACGACGTGGCACCAGCCTCAATGAGTTCCTGCAGGTGGCGGCTTTGGTTCATATCCTTCAGCGACAACAAATGACGCTGGTGTTCGAGTTCACGACCATCGGCATCGAGCAAGTCAAACTTCATGCGGCAGAATTGGGCGCATGCGCCACGATTGGCGGAGCGCTGAAAGCAATGCTGTGAGGCGTAGCAGATACCGCTATAGCTGACACACAGCGCACCATGAACAAAGACCTCGAGGGATATGTCGGGCACAGCATGATGGATAGCAGCAATCTCGTCGACGGACAATTCTCGGGCCAGTACAACGCGGCGGAAGCCTTGACTGCGCAGCCAGCGAACCTTATCGGCAGTGCGGTTGTCAGTCTGGGTGGAGGCATGAAGGGCAATGGGCGGCAGCTGCATGCGGAGCAGACCCATGTCCTGGACGAGTATGGCGTCGACACCGGCCTCGTAGAGTTGTTGGATAAGTTGCTCGGTAGCGGTGAGTTCGTCGTCGTAGATAATGGTATTAACGGTGACAAACACCTTGGCGGCAAATCGGTGGGCATACAGGCAAAGCTGACGGATGTCGTCAACACTGTTGCCTGCTGCTACACGGGCACCAAAACGCTGGGCACCGATGTAGACAGCATCTGCACCATGGTCGATGGCCGCCATGCCACACTCCAAATTCTTGGCAGGTGCCAGCAGTTCTAAGGCTATCATTTGATTTGATTGATATCGAACGGTGTCTCCTGATAGACGTAATAGTTGATCCAGTTATTGTATAACAGATTGGCATGGGCGCGCCACGTCACCAACGGTTCGAGATTGGGATTATCGTCGCGATAGTAGTGGCGGGGCAACTCAACATCATCGCGGATGTCCTTGTCGCGTTTGTATTCGTTGTTCAGCGTATTGGGGGCATACTCCAGATGTCCAGTGATGTAGAACTCACGTCCTTCGCGAGCCATCACCATGCTGACACCACACTCCTTCGACTCGGCTATGAGTTTCAGCTCATGGCGAGTCAGAATGTCGTCGCGATGAATCTCGGTATGTCGGCTGTGAGGCATCTGAAAGATGTCATCGAACCCTCGGAATATGGGCAACTGTGGCTCCAGCGTGTATTGAGGGAAGATGCCGAACATTTTCTTCTCGAGCGGATACTTTGGTACGCCATAGTTGAAGTAGAGTCCAGCTTGTGCAGCCCAACAGATGTAGAGCGTACTGGTGACATGGGTGCGGGCCCAGGTGAAAATGTCGGTCATCTCGTCCCAATAGGTGACATCCTCGAAGTCGAGTGTCTCAACAGGTGCTCCGGTGATAATCATGCCGTCGTACTTCTCGTTGCGCATCTGCTCGAAATCGCGATAGAACATCATCATGTGCTCAATGGGCGTATTCTTCGGTGTATGGCTGCGGAGTTTCATGAAGCTGATCTCGAGCTGCAGCGGAGTATTCGACAACAGGCGGATCAGGTCAGTTTCAGTGGTAATCTTCAACGGCATGAGGTTGAGAATGACAATCTTCAGGGGACGGATGTCCTGCATGTGGGCACGCGAATCGTCCATGACGAAGATGTTCTCCTGCTTCAGCAGTTCGATGGCAGGGAGCTGATCGGGTAATCTTAATGGCATGGCTAGTAAATTATTCTACCGTAAACGAGCAAACAGAAACATTGTCAAAGCCACCAGCTGCGATGGCTGATTCGCACAAGGTGTTGGCATTTGCGTGGTTGAGCATGAGCTGACGGATTTCTTCGTCGCTAATCATGTCGTTCAAACCGTCAGTGCAAAGCATATAGTTATCACCGGGCAAGAAGTCGTCAGTAAACTCAAACAGGTCCAAATAGGGCATTCTAATGCCGGCTCCAATGCAGTTGGTGACGACGTTGGAGTGCTTTTTCTCACCGCGGGCATTGCTCAGGGAATGGTCGTTCGACAGCTGTTCCAACTCACCATTGCGTAGGCGATAGAGGCGGCTGTCGCCACAATTCATCCAATAGTACTTGTTGTTGTAGAAGATGATACCCACCAGTGTGGTGCCCATCTCCAAGAGCGACGGGTCGGCATGTCCCTTGGAGGCGATGATGTGGTTGACGGACTGCAGCCAGTCGTGCATCATATCCATAAACTCGCCCGAAGCCAGTCCGCGTGGCAAATCGCTCACATAGAAGCGCAGGTTGCTAAGGACATCGGAGCTCGCTACTTCGCCGGCATTATGTCCTCCCATTCCGTCAGCAACGGCAATGACAAAACGGTCGATGGTCTCGGTAATAAACTCGGTATTGTATACATCGCTGCGAATCAGTTTGTCGCAGACGAGAATCATGTCCTCGTTATTCGTTCTCACACAGCCAATTCGACTGGCTGCAGTCAGTGTTATCTTGCTCATATCAATGATTCCATTTAAATACTATCTCTACCCTTCCGGTCAGTTGACGCTTACCTGAAGGTTAATGTTTGCCAGAGTCACGATGTCACCACTCTTGATGGACATGGGGATGTCTGGCTGAAGGTCTCGCTGGTTCAGCTTGGTGCCGTTGGACGAATGCTTGTCAATAATGCACCAGCCGCTGTCAGGCTTGTAGATAAGCTGGGCATGAACGCCCGAGATGTACATATTTCCTTCAAACAGCTGCGTATACGGTCCCTGACGACGTCCGATGATAGCCCCATTGACGCCTACCATACGGATATCAAGGCTGGGGTTATAGAGCGTCAGCGTAGGTACGCCATTCTGTGACGGCAACTGTGAGCCGACAGCTTCAGGACGATGGGAAGTTAATGTGTAGGACGCATTAGTCGTTTCGGCTGCTGCGGGTCGGTACGACGCACTTTGCTGTTGCTGATTGGCCGCTTTGGCTTCACCGGGACTAGCCATCAGACCACCACAATAGGTGCAGCGGCGCCCCATGCCGACACGCCCACAACTGCTACAATAGACAAGTTCCTGTCCGCACTGATCACAGTATTGGGACTCTTCTTCTATCTCTTCTTTACAACTTGGACAAATGATCATATTTCTTCTTTAATATCTTCTGGCATTATCAACTGATATGTTTCCTGCGTAATCTCCGACTGGGACATCGAACTGACGCGCATGGACAACTGTTGTATGGTGGCATCAAGCATGTTGCGCATCTCGCGGGCGTTGCCGAAGGAGCTGCTCTTGCTGATGACCTTACGACAGATGAGGTCCATAAGCTTGAACTCGGCCTCGGGCGACAGCTTGTAGTTGTCCTTGCTAGCCATTTTCTTGAAGATAGCCAACAGCTCGTCCTCGTTATAGTCGTCGATGTGCATCTTATGGCTGAAGCGGCTGGCTAGTCCGGGATTGACAGCCAGGAACGTCTCCATCTCGTTCTTGTAGCCGGCAGCAATGACGACGAACTTGCCGCGGTCGTCCTCCATGCGTTTCATCAGCGTATCGATGGCTTCCTTGCCATACTGGTCGTTCTCGGACGACAGCGTATAAGCCTCATCGATGAACAGGATGCCGCCCATGGCCTTGTCGCACATATTGTTGACTATCTTCGGTGTCTCGCCCATGTACTTGCCAACTAGCGTAGCACGGCTGGCCTCGATGACACGGCTGGTGGGCAGAATCTCCATAGACTGGAGCACTTCGCCCATCTTGCGGGCTATCGACGTCTTACCCGTTCCGGGGTTACCGGTCAGGATGAAGTTCATCGACATCTGCTGCACCTTACCGGCACCCATGGCAGCACGCTGCTTCATGAACATGCTCTGTACCGCCAGACGACGGATCATGTTCTTGACAGAACGCATGCCGATGAAGTCGTCAAGCTCGTTGAGCACCTCGTCGAGCGGACGAACGCGCTCGCTCTGAGAAACCTCTAGGTCGGCAACAGTAATGCGGTACATATCCTCGTCCTTGAAGTCGGGATTGTTCATCTGCGTAACCAGACGCTGGCTCTGTTTCTCGACAGCCTGGTCGAACATGCGACGAGCCTCGCGGGCATTGCCGAAGTTCTTGTCACGACGCAGATAGAGTTGTTCGAACTGACGATGGATGGCGCCCTGCGTCTCTTCATCGATGGTGAAATTCTTGCCCTTAGCGAGGTTGATGAATATCTCCGTCAACTCGTCAGGAGTATAGTCGTCGAAATGAATGGTCTGGGTAAAGCGGCTCTTGAGTCCGGGGTTGGTATCAATAAAGTCGTGCATCTGGTCGGTATAACCGGCAACGATACAAATGAACTTGCCGCGATCGTCCTCCAGACGTTTCAACAGCGTATCGATAGCCTCAGCGCCGAAGGAGTCCTGATCGCTCGACTTCAGGGTGTAGGCCTCGTCAATGAACAGCACACCACCCATGGCAGAGTCGATGAGTTGATTGGTCTTGATGGCCGTCTGTCCCGAATAGCCTGCGACTAGTTTTGCTCGGTCAGCCTCAATGAGTTGACCTCTCGACAGGATGCCCAACGTGCGGAACACGTCAGCCATGATACGGGCCACAGTGGTCTTACCCGTTCCGGGATTACCCGAGAAGACGTAGTGCTTACCTTGGAAGGTATTGGTCTCGCCACGACGAATCTGCAGATTAAGGAAGGCGGCCAAGTTCGAGATTTCCTTCTTGACAGCTGACAGTCCGACCATGCCGTTGAGCTTGGCCAGACACTCGGTATAGTCGACAGCCTTGGGAGCCTCGTAAGGAATATCAGCAACGTCGATGGTCATCATCTGCTCGTTAGTCAGCGTAGAGATGTCGACCTTCTGCAGGCGCTCGGCCTGCTTGGCCACAATCTTGTCGAAGATTTGTCGCATGGTTCGGCCGTTGGCGAAATCCTTGCCACGGGAATTGTAAAGCTCGGAAATCATCTTGAGCGTCAACTCCTCGGCCTCCGGTGTAAACACATATTTCTTCTCCTTGGCGAAGACGCACATGATCTGATAAAGCTGGTCGGGCGTGTAGTCGTCAATATTCAGGAAATAGCTGAAGCGGCTGCGCACGCCGGGATTGATGTGGAACAGGTTGTCCATCTCCTGACGGTAGCCGGCAGCAATGACGACGAACTTGCCGCGATCGTCCTCCATGCGTTTCATGAGCTGCTCCAAGGCCTGAGTTCCCTGCTGGTCTTTGTCGCCACTCTGGCTCAGAGGGGCCAACGTATAGGCCTCGTCGACAAAGAGGATACCACCCATAGCCTTGTCGCAAAGGCGGTCGACGACCTTCGGCGTCTCGCCCTGATAGGGGCTCACCATCTTCGAACGGTCGACCTCGACAACATGTCCGCTATCGAGATATCCTATCGACTCCAGAATCTCTCCTAACTTGCGGGCGATGGTGGTCTTACCAGTACCGGGATTACCTGTCAGTACGATATGGATGCCGGACTTCTCCTGTTCACCCAGTCCGCGCTGAGCACGCTGGACATTGTTGTGAACTGTAAAGGCAATCTCGCGGACAGCTTTCTTGACTTCGTCCATACCAATATAGCGGTCGAGGTCGCTGAGGATGTCCTCCAATGAACGTTCCTCGGGAACATATCCGCGAATGTCGCTCTCCTCGACCATGACGGCTTCAGCACCGCGACTGATAAAGGAGGTGAAGATATCTTCAGCGGTCTTGATGGCCACATGGGCATAGCCAAACGTCTCGTCCTTGATCTTGACCTGATACTGGAAGAAACGCTGCAGCTTATTCTCTGCAGCAGGCGAATAAGCCGCAATGCCATACTTCGTGCGCAATTCCAGTTTACAGATGTCGCACAACTCCTGATAGCCTGGAGTCGGCAGTCGGAAAGTATACTTGAATCGGTTCTGAGCTGCAGGGTTGGCTGCCAGGAAGTCGTCCAGACCCTTGGGCAATCCAGCAATCATGACAATGGGGTTCTCGTCCCACTTGTCCATCTCGACAAAGAGCTTGTCGAGGGGATTCACCTGATTGGAATAGCGGTCTGGCAACAGTTTCTGCACATTGTCGAAGAAAAGAATGCCGTCCTTGGCCTTCTTCACGTTATCATCCCACTTGTCGACAAAACGCTGGTAATCTACGGCATCGACCATCGTCAGTTTGGGCTTGTCGATGATCTTGTGCTGATAGAAATAGTCACGTATCACTTCGGCCAAGGCCGTTTTTCCCGTTCCTGTCTCACCAATAATAATTGCATTGACACTCAGACGGACATTCATAATGTCCTTGCGTGAATGCAGATAGGTATAGGTGTCAACAACTGTCTTCAGCTGTTGCTTTACGTCAGCAAGTCCCACCAGGCGGTCCAGCACGTTTTGCGAAACGAGCGGTTTACCACACCACCTGCAGAACTTGGCTATCGAGCGGTTTTCCTTATGACAATGCTCACATATCATATTATTCTACCTTCTTTTTTCTGTATCCGATTTTGCATCATTTTGTTCCCCATCCGACTGCGAGTCCGCTTGTTCCTCGTCAGTTTCTGAATCCGAACGTTCCACATCTTTCTGCATCTGTTCCACGACTTCAGCCGGATTAACGCGAATATTCTCCGTATTGGGGTTGTGACGATTGATCAACTTGGGACTGAAAACTATCATCTCCATCAGCAGCAGTGCCACCATGATGCTCCATAGGATGTAGTGCAGCACGGACTCGCCACTGAGTGAGCGCACCTGATTGGTCACATCATCGAGCAGGCCAAACTTAGAACCCTTGAACTTAAAGGTTTTCTGCTTGAACGTATAGTAAAGCGGTTCGAGAAGTGTCGACTTGATGTCGTCTTCCATCACCTCGTTAATCAGTTGGTTGTCACCCTTGGAGTCGGTATGGTAGTCGGTCACGTGACATATCACCATATATAATAAGGTAACGACGAGGACGGCAGGAATGAACAGACTCGGCCAGCTGCCATTGACGGTCCTGAGTATCAGGATGGGCAGATAGGAAGAGAGCATTCCCATCAGTCCCCAAAGACAGGACATCACAAAACCGTAGCCCCGGAAGAAGGCCCGCAGGCCCACAATGATTGCCGTCATACCGCCCACAGGCAGCATAACGGTTAACATGGGATGCTGGAAGATGTACTGACGACCTGACTCTGTAATGCCACATATCAGCACCAGCAACATCCAGACTGCACAAAGGGCATAGAAGATATAACGCCAGCGAGACTCCTTCTTCTTGGCCTTGTTGAAGCCCGAACGGACTTCCTGGTATTTCCGTGCCGTCTCTTCCTTGGCATTACCGTAGCGCTTGAAGTAATAGTTATTCTGGTCTATCTCGCCCAGGTTGTAGATCCATTCCTCCAGTTTGCGCTCATAGCTATAGGTCTCGGTGAAATCCTGGTAGGGATCCTCATGATAGAACACTGCCATCCACTGGCTCAGCGAACCGTGCTTGATGGCCGACAGCAGCTGGGGACGATAGGCTAACTTGTCCATCGTAATAGCCGACGTCAGTTCCGTTCCGTCTTCCAACATATATGTCGGTATCACACCCAAGATGCGGCAGAAACGATAGAGGGCCGTACGGATGTCATAGGCACCCAGGCGGGTGCGGTTGTCTTCGCTCTTCATGTCGAAGCAGGCCCGTGCCTGACCTATCTGTTCGAACCATCCGTGCAGCTGGGCAAAATATATGAAGCGCCCTTCGGGGTCGCTATAGTCTCCGGCCTTCTTGGCATACTCCTCATCGGGCAGGTTCTGCCATTCCTTCAGGTGGTCGCGCAACACCTCACCAACCTTATAGGGTGAATCGGCATCGCGCAGGTCGAAGGCTGCTTCCTTATCGATATTGTACAATACCTTATAGCCCAGCGAACGGCTGGGAGTCTTGCCGGCTGTCATGATGCGCAATGCCTCGCAAGCCATATGGTCTTCGTGGCAATACATCCACGACAACAGGCGACCGTCACTCAGACTGATCCATTCGTCGTCCGTACATTCTTCATAGCCGAAAGAATGGACGATATCCTGCAGATTCGAGGAGGGACGATTCACCAAGAACGGGATGTCGGAATCAATCTCGTAGACGAAGCGCAGGATGGCGATACGACTGTCCATGCCTGCATCCTCGGCAAAATAGCTGCGCAGACGGTTCACATCAGCCTTGCTGTGTGACTCCAGATACAAATACAGCTGGTCGTTCGGATTCGACAAAGCCAGCTTGTATTCGTCCTGATAGCTCAGCACAGAGATGGCTGCACTGTGGATATCGTCACACAGGTTTCCGCGTATATCTTTATAAGGATAGGTGGGCTCCATGACGTAGACGGCAGCCATCAGACCGGCATGCTGGTCGACGGGATAACGGTTGACCACGATATCCTTGACGGCAGAGCTCAGCTTCACGTTACCACATTGTTCCAGCCAGCCGGCAATGCGTCCGTTATAAAGGTAATTGATAGCCAGTCGCTCGTTATCCAGCAACAACGGTATCAGCTCGTGAACGTTGTCGGCCACGAGGTTTTTTTCGGGATCGACGATGAAGCTGCGATATTTCAGGATGGGCGACGATAGGTCGATCTTCACATCTTCTCCCAGGAACCACCGCTCCACCTCGTCATAACCCCAGCGTGTCATCGGATTCACAGAGGTCAGTCCCTGGACTATCATCTTCACGCGGTCGGGCAGTTCGTTGATACGGGGCAGACGACCTTCGTTCTTCTTGCGCATCATCACACGCTCGTTATGACTCAGCGGATTCTCGCCCAACCACAGCGTCATCAGCGTAATACCCAACGAATAGAAGTCGACAGCAGGGGTAATCTCCACTTCCCCGTCAATCACGTCGTTATACATTTCGGGAGCAGCATAGACTGGTGTGCGGGCCTGCGTCGTACGGTGCACCTTCTCGTCGCCATCCAGCACGCTGGAGATGCCGAAGTCGCCCAGGACAATCTCCTTATGGTCGGCCTCGCGGAAGAAATAGTTTCCTGGCTTGATATCCTTGTGGATGATGTTACAGTTATGGCAATAGGCCAAAGCAGCGGCTGCCTGCAGAGCGATGCGGCGGAACTGGTTGAAGTCACCGTCAAGATCGTAATCATTCAGCGTACCTCCGCGAAGATACTCCATGAGTTCGTAGTCGCGGTTCTTGCCGTCCACATAAGTCTTGCCGTAATCGTCAATCCGGACTATCATCTCCGTGCCGATGTTCTGGATGATGCGCATCAGGGTCTTCTTGATGGTGAAATTGGGATAGTAGATCTTTAACACACGTTCTCCCTCTTCGCCTTCTACCAAGAAGACCTGAGCCTCACCCGAATTGTCGCTCAGGCACTTGACACTCCTGTACATTCTGCCTTTTAGTAAGAACTCTACATCCCCACCCGACTGGTCCTGCTTTTTCGCCCCAGGACGGACGGTCATCTCGTCGCCTCCTGCAGACTGACTTGAGCCTACACGGACCGTTGTGGTCGTACTGGCCGGCTGGTCAGCAGGTTTCGTAGCAGGCTGAGGGTCTCTTATGGTCATATCATCCATATATCTTATTTATCGTCTTTTATTTCCACGTTACTAGTACTGCCTAACACTACCCATTTGCCACCCATCTGGGGTTTCGCACAACCACAGGGACTGCTGTGCATGGCATGCTTGTAGTTGCACACCCATGCCAAGCGGACACCTACCGGTTTGCTGGCCATCGCATAGTTGCGGGCCTTGGCAGGCGAAGGACCTGCCGGAACAGCCAATTTGTCGAGGATGGCCGACAACATTTTGATCTTGACTGCTTTCTGCTCTTCCAGCTCTTCCTTGGTCATGCGCTTCGACTCGGGCTTGGGAATCACCGGATTCTCCACACCCTCGTCCTTGGCCAAAAGCATCAGCACACGCTCACGTAACTTGTTGTTGGCCTGCTCACGTAAGATATCACGTTCAGAGTTATAGGGCAAAGCGTTTTCCAGCTTTGAGAAGTCCTGCACGATATCCACCAGTTCCTGATAGTCGGGATTGAGCTGCAACTCCTTCACCAGCATCTTGGCCTCCTCCGTCAGTGCCGTACCGCACTTCTTACAGAAGGCAAAGTCGTTCAGCGTGCGACACGTCGGACAGACAATACCACCACGCGGACTGCCACATTCCGGACAATAGGCTTCATTGCCAGCCAGACGGGCTCCGCAATACGAGCAGACGTCCTTGCGGGTGTAATGATGGCACACCTCACAGTAGTCGGCATCGGGATCCATTTCAGCACCACAGTGCGGACACGTGGTTTTACTGATGGGCTGGCCACACTGGGCACAGAACATCGCCTCAGGCTCATTGATGGCTCCACAATAGGAACAAGGCTTCCCCCCTGCCTGACGCTGCTGCTGTTGCATCATCACGGGCTGCTCTTCACGAGGACGTTCCATTTCTCTTTGCAACGTTTGCGGACGGGCTGTCCGCTGCGTACTCTCTATGTCAAATTTGTTGTCGTTCATCATACGAGTAGTAATAATTTTTGCAAAGTTACTAATTTTTTTTAATTCCAACAAAAAAACCGCCGTAAATTTATATTTACGACGGCATTTTCTGCTTTTTGGCAGATTATTTTACCACAAAGGCAGGCGTTCAGACTTCGGAACGAACATCTTGTCGCCCTCTTTCACACCAAAGGCATCATACCACATATCGATATGAGGCAGGGCGCCATTGACGCGCCAACGTCCCAGAGAATGGGGGTCGCTCTTGGTACGGTTGCGGATCTCAGCCTCCGTCACGTTATTAGCCCACACACCGGCATATGCCAGGAAGAAACGCTGGTCGGCGGTCAGTCCGTCAATCACCGGCAGGGGATTACGCTTGGTGGCATTCTTGTAGGCATACCACGCCACCTGCAGTCCGCCATGATCGGCCAGGTTCTCACCCAGCGTCAGACGACCGTTGGCATTCAGGTCGGGCAAAACCTTGATATTCGAGAAGAACTCTGCATACTTATCTGTACGCTGAGTAAAGTTTTTTCCATCCTCTTCCTTCCACCAGTCGTGCATGTTTCCGTCCTTGTCGTACTGGCGTCCCTGGTCGTCGAAACCGTGTGTCATCTCATGACCGATTACCACACCAATGGCGCCATAGTTGAAGGCATCATCAGCCGTCGGATCAAAGAACGGAACTTGCAGAATACCAGCTGGGAAGCAGATTTCGTTCGTGGTAGGGTTATAGTATGCATTCACCGTCTGCGGTGTCATGTACCAGTCATCTCGGTCGACGGGTTTTCCGGCCTTATGTTCTATCTGCCAGTTCAGCCAGAAACGCGAGCACTCCTTCATATTCTCATAGTACGATTTTTTCGCATCAATCTTCAAACCTGAGAGGTCAGTCCAACGATCGGGATAGCCAATCTTCACATAGAAGCTATTCAGCTTCAGCAGGGCGTTTACCTTCGTCGAATCGTCCATCCAGTCCTGAGCGGCAATACGCTCGCCCAGAGCGATGCGCAGGTTCTCCACCAGCGTCTTCATGCGTTCCTTCGACGAGGCAGGGAAATACTTCTTCACATAGATGCGACCCAGGGCTTCGCCCATCACGCCCTGCACCTGGTTGGTAGCACGACGCCACAACGGGTGGTCCGTCTTGCGGCCTGAGAACACCTTACCATAGAAATCGAAGTTAGCCTCGCGGATGGCGTCGTTCAGCAGTCCCGTAGCACTGTTGATAATGCTCCACTCCATCACGTCACGATACTCGGCTGGCTTCATCGTGGCAAACAGCTTGTCGGCAGCGGCCATGAAGTCGGGCTGTCCGACCACCAGCTCCTTCAGATACACCGTCTTCAGTCCCATGGCCTCGGCCTGCCTGGCCAGCTGGAAGTGCGGATACTTGGCGTTGAACTCGTCCAGCGTCATCTTGTTGTAGTTAGCCTGCGGATTGCGCAGTTCCGTACGCGACTTCGACACCTTGGCCAGCGCCGTCTCCACCTTCATGATGTTCTTCATCTTCTGCTCGGCGGTACCTTTCTTGAATCCGAAGAGCTGGAACATGCGGACAATGTGCTTCTTGTAAGCCTCGCGGATCTTCGTCGTAGCCTCGTCGTTCTCCAGATAGTAGTCCTTCTGACCCAGCGTCAGTCCGCTCTGCATGATGTTGACGATATTCTCCGTAGCATTCTTCTCGTCGGCACCGATATAGGCACCGAAGAATTCCTGTTCGCCATAGGGGGCCATGTCCAGCTGAATGGCAAACAGCTGTTCCTTCGTCTTGGCGGCCTCCAGGCGCTTGATGAGCGGCATCACGGGTGACAGGCCTTCCTGTTCGCGACGTACCGAGTCCATCGCCAGCTTATACAGGTCGCTCAGTTTCTGTTCCACAGAACCCTCTTCGTACGTATTCTCCAACAGTTCCTTCAGGATACCGTTGATACGTTTGTTGTTGTCTTCGGCCAGACGGTCGAAACTGCCGTAACGCGAATAGGCAGCAGGCAGCGGATTGTTCTTCATCCATCCACCACAGGCATACTCGTAGAAGTCGTCGGCAGGACGCACACTGGTGTCCAGGTCACCCAGATTGATGCCCGAACGCAACTGCTGTGCCGACACTCCCGCCGTCATCGTTGCCAATGTCATCATAATCAATACTTTTTTCATAACTTTTTAATCTTATATAATGTTTAATTATCAATGTTCAAAGTTCAATGTTCAAAGTTCAATGTATCAAGTTCCTCTGAGAGTTTCTCCCACCGTTCCACCTCTTCGTCCAGAGCTTTCTTCGTCGACGTGTACTCCGTCACCAGCTTCATGTCCGAGGCATTCTCGGGTTTCATCAGCAGGTCGTCCAGTTCTTTCAGCCGACGTTCCATGTCGCTGATCTTACGCTCTGACTCCTCGACGGCTTTCTCGGCCTTGCGCACTCGCTTCTGCTGCTCCTTGCGTTCAGCATAGCTTATGTTTTTGTCGAGAGAAGCCTTGTTTGCTTTTAGTCCGTCGGGAGCGGACTTTTTGTCCGTAAGGAGCGGACTTGTAGTCCGTCCCGTACGTACTGACATTCCCAACTCGTTCAGCTCAGAAATTTTCTTAGCCTCAAGGAAATCGTAGATACCTCCCAAATGCTCACGAACCATACCGCCACCGAACTCATACACCTTCGTCACCAGCCCGTCAAGGAACTCGCGGTCGTGGCTCACGATAATGGCCGTACCGTCGAAAGCCTTGATGGCTTCCTTCAGCACGTCCTTCGACACCATGTCCAGATGGTTCGTAGGCTCGTCGAGTATCAGCAGGTTCACGGGTTCCAGCAGCAAGCGTATCATAGCCAGACGACTGCGCTCACCGCCACTCAGCACCTTCACCTTCTTGTCCGACTCCTCGCCACCAAACATAAAGGCACCCAGTATATCGTTGATCTTCATGCGCACCTCGCCCTTGGCCACGTAGTCTATCGTCTGGAACACCGTCAGCGTCTCGTCCAACAGCTGCGCCTGGTTCTGGGCAAAGTAGCCTATCTGCACGTTATGGCCTATCTTCAGGTTGCCGTCGAAGGGTATCTCGCCCATGATGCATTTCACCAGCGTCGACTTACCCTCGCCGTTCTTACCCACAAAGGCCACCTTCTCGCCACGCTTGATGGTCAGGTTCACGTGGTCGAACACCACGTGCGCATATTCCTTCCTGACCTCGTCGCAGATTACGGGATAGTCCCCGCTGCGCAGACAGGGCGGGAACTTCAGGTGCATGGCAGAGTTGTCCACCTCGTCCACCTCAATGGGTACTGTCTTCTCCAGCTGCTTCACCTTCTGCTGCACCTGCACGGCCTTCGTAGCCTTATAACGGAAACGCTCAATGAAGTCCTTCATCTCCGCCATCTCCTTCTGTTGGTTCTCGTAGGCCCGCAGCTGCTGTTCGCGGCGCTCCTTGCGCAGCACGACATACTCGTCGTACTTCACCCGGTAGTCCGTAATCTGACCACACGATATCTCCATCGTCCGGTTCGACACATTATTGATGAAAGCACGGTCGTGACTTACCAGCACGACAGCCTTCGCCTGATTGGCCAGATACTGCTCCAGCCATTGTATCGACTCAATGTCCAGGTGGTTCGTCGGCTCGTCCAGCAACAGCACGTCGGGCTTCCTCAGCAGGATCTTCGCCAGTTCGATGCGCATGCGCCAGCCACCAGAGAACTCACGCGTCGGACGCTCCAGGTCGCTGCGCTCGAAACCCAGTCCTGTCAGCGTGCGCTCTATCTCGGCCTCATAGCCGTCGGCACCCATCATCTGGTAGCGGTCGTGCTCCTGCGTAAACCGTTCCACCAGCGCCATATACTCCGCGCTCTCGTAGTCCGTGCGATCGGCCAGCTGCTGGTTCATCCGTTCTATACGCCCGGCCATCTCGCGGATGTCGGCAAAAGCCTTCTGCGTCTCTTCGCGCACCGTCATTGAGTCCTGCAAGTTCATCACCTGCGGCAGATAGCCCACCGTCGTATCGCTGGGCACGTTCACCACGCCCGCTGTTGGTTTTTGCTGCCCGCAGAGTATCTTCAGCAGCGTCGATTTCCCCGCACCGTTCTTGCCCACCAGGGCCACACGGTCGCGGTCGTTGATCACGAAACTCGCATTCGCAAACAACGGCTTCACGCCAAACTCCACACGCAGTCCTTCTACTGATATCATCTTATCTTATTCAATTCAGCCTGCAAAATTACACAAAAAAATCGGACTGACCGCACATCAGCCCGACTTTTTTACCTTTAAAAGGTCCGTACCCTGATACTAAAGGGTCTCTGGTATGATACTAAAGGGTCTCTACCCTTATACTAAAGGGTGTTTAGTGTCATATCATATTACGGATAGTAGCACAAAGTGGTGGAGGAGGTTTTCTGATTGAAGGAAAATATGAAACTTTAACGAATTTCTTTAGGTAGATTGAAAATAAATGCCGACCTTTGCACGTTATAAGTATAAAAGGTATACGACAATTAGCATAAAGCGACTGCGATGAAACAAAGAATAATGCTGGTGCTGATGATGCTGGGATGGCTGGCTGCGGAGACGCATGCCACCGTCACAATCACGGCTATCTATACGGAAAATGGCAGCGAGGTGAGAAAATCGGAGAGCTTCGAAGCCGAAGCCCCGTTGCAGACGAGGTTCGAGGCCGAAGTGACGGAGATAGATGCCGGCTGGACGCTGGAATGGCGCTTCACCCACGAGGGTGCCGACGGCGGGAGCAGCGTGACGCGCTACGAGCAGAGCCCTGAATACACGTTTGCAGACGCGGGCAAGACGGAGGTGACGGTATATGTGAGTCTGCAGAACGAGCGTGTGGACTCGGCCACAATCGGCGTGACCATCTTTGACAGCGTGCTGGAGATGCCCAACGCCTTTACGCCTAACGGCGACGGTGCCAACGACACGTACAGCGCCAAGAAGAACCACAGGAGCATCGTGGAATTCCACGCCTACATATTCAACCGCTGGGGACAGAAGCTGTATGAATGGACGGACGTCGACGGCGAATGGGACGGCACATACAACGGGCATCCCGTGAAGGACGGCGTGTATTTCGTGTTGGTGAAGGCCCGCGGAGCCGACGGCAAGGAGTATAACATCCGCCGCGACGTGAACCTGATCAGACGATATAACGACGACTACACTAACGCTGGAGGAGAGCCATGAGCGACAAGAAAATCAACGTATGGGGAGCTCGCGTACACAACCTGAAGAACATTGACGTGGAGATTCCACGCCAGTCGCTGACGGTGGTGACCGGACTGAGCGGCTCGGGGAAGTCGTCGCTGGCCTTCGACACCATCTTTGCCGAGGGACAGCGCAGGTATATCGAGACGTTCTCGGCCTATGCCCGCAACTTCCTGGGAGGCATGGAACGTCCGGACGTGGACAAGATAACAGGTTTGTCACCGGTGATCAGCATCGAGCAGAAAACGACGAACAAGAACCCGCGGTCGACGGTGGGCACGACGACGGAGGTGTATGACTACCTGCGTCTGCTGTTTGCCCGTGCCGGCAAGGCGTACAGCTACATGACGGGCGAGCCTATGGTGAAATACACCGAGGAGAAGGTCATCGACATGATTCTGCACGACTACGAGGGCCGGAAGATTCTGGTGATGGCACCGCTGGTGAAGAGCCGTAAGGGTCACTACAGGGAACTGTTCGAGTCGATGCGCAGAAAGGGCTACCTGCATGTACGGGTGGACGGCGATGTTGTGGAGCTGACGGAGGGCATGAAGGTAGACCGGTACAAGAACCATGACATCGAGGTGGTGATTGACCGTCTAAAGGTCCCTACCCAACCTACCATCCCTACCCAACCTACCCCACCTACCGAACGTCTGAAAAAGACCGTCCAAACCGCCATGAAGCAGGGCGATGGACTGATTTTGATCATGGACTACGACACGGGCGAGGTGCGGCATTTCTCGAAGCGACTGATGTGTCCGACGACGGGCATATCGTACAATGACCCAGCACCAAACACGTTTTCGTTCAACTCGCCACAAGGGGCCTGTCCACATTGTAAAGGACTGGGATACATCAACGAGATAGACATCGACAAGGTGATTCCAAACCGTCGTCAGAGCATCCATGAGGGAGGTATCGCCCCATTGGGAAAATACAAAAACCAGATGATTTTCTGGCAGATTGATGCCATACTGCACCAGCACGAATGCGACCTGAAGACGCGGATAGAAGACATCCCCGAGGAAGCGATGAGCGAGATACTGTATGGCTCGCTGGACCCCGTGCGCATCGACAAGGAACTGGTACACACGTCGAGTGACTACTTCGTCGACTTCGACGGTGTGGTGAAGTACCTGCGCTCGGTGATGGAAAACGACGACACGTCAGGCGGACAGAAATGGGCCGACCAATTCCTGGCGGAGCGTGAATGTCCCGAGTGTCATGGACAGCGGCTGACGCGTGAGGCACTGTCGTACCGGATATGGGACAAGAACATATCGGAGCTGGCAAACATGGACCTCGGCGAGCTGCGGGGGTGGCTGGATGACTGCGAGTCGCACCTGGAGCACCAGCAGCAACAGATAGCTGCCGAGATACTGAAGGAAATCAAGACACGACTGGACTTCCTGCTGGAGGTAGGACTGGACTATCTGGCGCTGAACCGACAGTCGGCATCGCTGTCTGGCGGCGAGAGCCAGCGCATCCGTCTGGCCACACAAATCGGTTCGCAGCTGGTGAACGTGCTTTACATTCTGGACGAGCCGAGTATCGGACTGCACCAAAGAGACAATGAACGGCTGATACACTCGCTGAAGGAGCTGCGCGACCTGGGCAACACGGTGATTGTCGTAGAGCATGACGAGGACATGATGCGGCAGGCAGACTACATCGTCGACATCGGTCCGAAGGCCGGACGGAAAGGCGGCGAGGTGGTGTTCCAAGGCACCATCGACGAGATGCTGAAGACGGACACCATCACGGCCCAGTACCTGAACGGACAGATGCAGATTGACGTGCCCGAGCAGCGCCGCAAGGGCAACGGCAAGGTGCTGACACTGAAGGGCTGCCGGGGTAACAACCTGAAGAACGTCGACGTGGAATTCCCGTTGGGAAAACTCATCGTCGTCACCGGTGTGTCGGGATCAGGCAAGTCGACACTGATCAACGAGACACTCTACCCCATCCTATCGAAGCATTTCTACCATTCGATGCAGGCACCAATGCCCTACGACAGCATTGAAGGACTGAAGCATATCGACAAGGTGGTGAACGTCGACCAGAGTCCCATAGGCCGTACGCCACGTTCGAACCCTGCCACCTATACGGGGGTGTTCAGCGACATCCGCTCGCTATTTGTCAACCTGCCCGAGGCACAGCTTCGCGGCTACAAGCCCGGGCGTTTCTCGTTTAATGTGAAGGGCGGACGCTGCGAGACGTGTGGCGGCAACGGATACAAGACCATCGAGATGAATTTCCTGCCTAACATCCAGGTGCCGTGCGAGGAATGTCACGGCAAACGGTATAACCGCGAGACGCTGGAAGTGCGATTCAAGGGCAAGTCGATAGCCGACGTGCTGGACATGACCATCAACCAGGCTGTGGAATTCTTCGAGAACGTGCCCGACATTCTGCGCAAGATCAAGACCATACAGGACGTCGGACTGGGATACATCAAGCTGGGACAGCCATCGACAACGCTGTCGGGCGGTGAGAGCCAGCGTGTAAAACTGGCCACGGAACTGTCGAAAAAGGATACGGGAAAGACGCTCTACATCCTGGACGAGCCCACGACGGGACTGCACTTCGAGGACATCCGCATCCTAATGAACGTGCTGCAGACACTGGTGGACCGAGGAAATACGGTCATCATCATCGAACACAATATGGACGTCATCAAGCTGGCTGACCACATCATCGACATGGGTCCTGAGGGCGGACGCGGAGGCGGTACCATTCTTACTATCGGCACACCCGAACAGGTGGTCAAGAGCAAGAAAGGATTCACACCGAAGTTCCTGAAAGAAGCACTAAAGTAGTCTTATTATTCGACCACGAATTACACGAATTAACGTTCGCGGTTGTTTATTTCTTCACTTTTACTTTTACCGCTTTACTCTCGTTCTGCATGCGGTCGAGGGCAGTAACGACATATACACAAGGTGTCTGCTCGTTGTCAGGCAACTCGTAGAAGGTGTCGCTGACGATGGTCTTCAGATGTGAGCAGTCGTCCAAATTGACCTTCTCACCCTTGTCGAAGCGGTAGACGGCATAGCGCGTGGCCTCGTCCTGCCAGCCGCTCCCCTTGGGCTGTGTCCAGAACAGCACGCGCTGACCATCGAAATTGAATGCCTTCAGCTTGCGCACCTTATTGGGAGCCTTCTTGTCGATGTGAACCATGACGGGCTGCAAGGCGGGAGTGCGCCAATAGACGTTACGCAAAGAGGTGCCGTAGTTGCCGATGTTGTCGACGGCAGCCTTGGCATACCACAGGACGGTACCCTTCACACGAGGCAGCTGCTGGTGGAGCGACATCTTAGCTGACAGCTGATGACGGCTCTTGTCCTTCAGATCGGCATGCTTCACCGTGCGCTCGACATCCTCACCGATATAAAGAGCGGTACGTGTCAGGTGCTGATTCCACCAATGAATGAGTTCGTCATAGTCGGCAGCACGGTTGCCAATCTCCCAATAAATCTGGGGTACACAATAGTCCATCCAGCCGTTGGCATCCCACAGCAGCACGTCGGCATAGAGATCGTCGTAGTTCTGCAGGCCATTGGTACGGCTGCCGTTGGGGTCGCTCTTTCTGTTGCGGTAGATACCGAAGGGCGAGATGCCAACCTTCACCCAGGGCTTGGCCTCGTGGACGGTCTTGTAGAGCTGTTCGATGAAAAGGTTGACATTGTAACGGCGCCAGTCGTCGCGATTGCTGATGCCATTGGAATGAGCCCGGTACTGGGCGTCGTCGGGAATCTGCACGCCAGCCACCGGATAGGGATAGAAATAATCATCGATATGGAGGCCATCGACATCGTAGCGTGTCACTATATCGCGGACAACCTCGCAGATGTAGTCACGGCACTCCTGCAAGGCAGGTTTGAGCAGCGTCAGACCATCGTACTGGAAAGTCCACTCGGGATGCTGTACCACGACGTGGTTGCGGGCATTGCCATGAGCCGTCTTCGTCTTGGCACGATAGGGATTGATCCAGGCGTGAAGCTCCATGCCACGTTTGTGGCACTCGTCAATCATCCACTTCAGCGGCTCCCAATACGGATAGGGTTTGGCACCCTGCTCGCCCGTCAGATAATAGCTCCATGGTTCGAGACTGCTCTCATAAAGCGCATCGCACTCAGGACGTACCTGGAAGATGATGGCGTTGCAGCCGTCCTTCCGCAGTTCGTTCAACTGGTAGGTCAGCGTACGTTGCATGGCCTCGGTGGACATTCCTTTGAACTGTCCGTTGACACACTGTATCCACGCTCCGCGGAACTCGCGCTTCTGCTGTGCCGAAGCCACCAGGGCAACGAACAACAGGCAAATGGTAATCATTTTCTTCATACGACGTTAATGTTTAAAAGTTTTCATGGCACGATCCATTTCACGACGGTCTTCCTTCTCCTTCAGCGTCTGGCGCTTGTCGAACACCTTTTTACCCTTGCAGAGAGCAATGTCCATCTTGGCACGGCCCTTAGGATCGATGAATACCAGAAGCGGCACGATGGTGTATCCCGTCTGCTTGGTAGCCGATGCCAGCTTGGCAATCTCGCGCTTCGTAAGCAGCAGCTTGCGGTCGCGCTTGAGTTCGTGGTTGTTGTAGGAGCCATAGAAATAGGGCGACACATTCATGCCCTTCACCCACAGCTCACCATTAATGATGGTGCAGTAGGTGTCGACCAGCGAGGCTTTGCCCAGACGGATGCTCTTGATCTCCGTGCCAGTAAGCACAATGCCTGCCGTGAACTCCTCGATAAAGAAATACTCAAACGAGGCCTTCTTGTTTTTTATCTGGATAGGACTCTTCTTCCTAATCTGTTCTTGTTCCTTATTCAAAACGTTTCAACTTTCAATTTTCAACTTTCAATTATCGATTACCGCAAAGCGATCGATGTGTTCATCAATATAACGGGCAATTTGCTCGGTCCAGGCTTCCTCTTCCTCAACAAACGTATCGTCCAGGTCGTCGAACTCAGGATACTGCTCGAACAAAGCCATGAATTCGTCGTCCGTGCAGTCGCGTTCCAGTTGCTGCCCGTACTTCACATACAACGTATGCGCATCGTAGACGAGTTTCGACAACGGACGCAGTCCCCACAGCTTCAAGGCCTTTGCAAAAGGATTCTTGAAGATGAAGGGGCCATAGCCGTTATGGATGAGCTGGACGAAGCCACCGTCCATCACCTCGTCGTGCAGAGTCTGCCATGCCAGCAACGTAATCTGGTCAGCATTGAGCTGCCCCAGCGTATCGGCTGTCAGTTCACCGCCGATTGACTCCTTGATAGCCGTCACGAAACAGGCTACGAAGGCATCCATGCCCTCGCCGGCAGCCTGGCGTAATACCTGGTCTTTCACTGTTACCGTTTTCATCATGCTCGCAAAGGTACGATATTTTTCTGGATTCTACAAATTCTGTCAGTACTTTCTATAACTCTTCGCACTCCTTGAGCCACAAAGCCGAGCTGGCATCGCTGGGCATGCGCCAGTCGCCACGTGGCGAGAGGCTGATGCTGCCCACCTTCGGACCATCAGGCAGACAGGAACGCTTGAACTGTTGAGAGAAGAAGCGACGGCAGAACGTCAAGAGCCACTTCTTGATGGTGGAAGCGTCGTAGATACCGCCAAAAGCATGCTGTGCCAACAGGAATATCTTGGCAGGACGGAAGCCGAAGCGCATAAAGTAGTAGAGGTAGAAGTCGTGAAGTTCGTAGGGTCCGACGAGATCCTCGGTCTTTTGCTTGATATTTCCTTTTTCGTCGGCTGGAGTCAGCTCGGGCGAAATCGGTGTGTCGACAATGTCTAACAGCGTCTCGCGCTGGGCCGAAAAAGAGGCTGTGGAGGCCATGTATTTGATGATGTACTGAATGAGCGTCTTAGGAATGCCGGCATTGACACCATACATCGACATGTGGTCGCCATTATAGGTGGCCCAGCCCAAAGCCAGCTCCGAAAGGTCGCCAGTGCCCACAACGATAGCATTGAGCTTGTTGGCAAGGTCCATCAGTATCTGTGTGCGCTCGCGGGCCTGCGAATTTTCATAAGTGGCGTCGTGGATGGCTGCATCGTGGCCAATGTCGGAGAAATGCTGCTTGACGGCCTTGGCAATGGGAATCTCCATCTGCGAGATGCCCAGCGTCTGCATGAGCGTGGCTGCATTGTCGTGCGTGCGGTCAGTGGTTCCAAAACCTGGCATGGTGACTCCGATGATACCCTTGCGGTCGTAACCAAGACGGTCGAAGGTGCGCACGCACACCAACAAAGCCAGCGTAGAGTCGAGTCCGCCACTGATACCTATGACAACATGCTGACAATTGGTGTGAATGAGTCGCTTGGCCAGTCCAGAGGTCTGGATATTGAGAATCTCCTCGTAAGTCTCCGTCATTTCTTCGTCCTTGGGGATGAAGGGATGTGCATCGACGGGACGGGTGAATACGAACGGATGGTCGTCCATAGCGGGCTTGGTCTGAATTATCATAGCGTGAGCCTCGCGCTGGGCATTGATGAACGTGCTGTTGGTCTGGCGATCAGTACGCAGACACTCGACATCAATCTGAGCCGTCTGCAGCTGAGGCTGGAACGAGAAACGCTCGCTCTCAGTCAACACTTTACCGTTTTCGAAAATCATCGCATTACCGGCATATACCACATCCTGCGTCGACTCGCCAAAACCCGATGAGGCATAGACATAGCCACTGATGGTACGGGCACTCTGCTGAGCCACCAGCGAACGTAGATAGCGGTGCTTGCCGATGAGTTCGTCGCTGGCAGAGCAGTTGAAGATGATCTCGGCACCAGCCATCGTCAGATTATTACTGGGAGGAATGGGCGCCCAGACATCCTCGCAGATTTCCACGCCGAACCTGACACCGTCGCTGGTCTGGAACAGCTTTGGCTCGGACGACAGGTGGACAGGGGTGCCTGCCAGATAGATGTCGGTAGGATTCAAGTCCTGAGCGGAAGCAAACCAACGTTTCTCGTAAAACTCGTTGTAGTTGGGCAGGTAGGTCTTGGGAACTACACCCAGAATGCTGCCATGCTGAATGACTGCCGCACAATTCAACAACAGTCCGTGAGTCTGGACGGGCAGTCCGACAACAGCGATGACATCGAGTGTACGGGTGAAGTCGAGCAACATAAGCAAGCCCTCTTCTGCCTTGGTGAGCAACAACTGTTCTTTAAACAGGTCCTGACACGTGTAACCCGTGAGGCAAAGCTCAGGAAAGCACACAATCTCGACGTGTTGGCCATCGGCAAGAGAAATGAGTTTCTCGATTTCCTGAACGTTGTAAGCCACATCGGCTACTCTAACAGCCGGTACGGCAGCAGCCACCTTGATGAATCCGTATTTCATATCGTTTGACATTTAATGTTTGACATTTGTAATCGACCTTGGTCGCTTTAACCTTTAGGTCTTAGAAGTTTAAGGGATGAGTAGCGAGGAGTCGCCATAGCTCAAGAAGCGGAAGTCGTGAGTCAGGGCGTAGTCATAGATCTTGTGCCAATCGCCATGCACGAAGGCACTTACCAACAGCAACAGCGTCGACTGAGGCTGGTGGAAATTGGTGATGAGCATCTTGACGATGTGATAGTCGTAGCCCGGAGCTATGATAATCTGTGTGGACGAATGGAGCACGGTCAAATCATGGCGCACCATCCAGTCCAGCAGAGCCTGTAGTGCCTCTGAACTTTCAACTTTAAACTCTGTTCGCAACGTCACACTCTCGGAGAGAGAACTTTCAACTTCATAAGGCTCCCATTGGTTGACGTGCAGTTCGTCCTCAGTAATATCGGGATTGGCCATCACCTTCAGACCCATATAATAGAGACTCTCCAGCGTGCGGACACTGGTAGTACCGACGGCAATAGCCTCGGCATGGTGAGCCAGCAGGCGTTCGATGGTGTGACGGTGCACGGCAATATATTCCGTGTGCATGGGATGTCCGCCGATGGTCTTGCTCTTGACGGGACGGAACGTTCCGGCTCCGACATGAAGGGTGACCTCTTCGCGTTCAATGCCATGAGCATCGATAGCACTCAGCACACGCTCGGTAAAGTGGAGTCCTGCCGTGGGAGCAGCCACCGATCCTTTAATCTTTGAATAGACAGTCTGGTAGGTCGTCTTGTCGCTCTCCTGAGTCTCGCGGTTCAGATAGGGAGGAATGGGCAATTCACCCATCACGTCGAGAATGTCGGCAAAGTTGATGTTGGCATTGTCCCACTCGAACTGAATAAGCTGACTTGTGCCCTGCTCTCCCAAGCGAGTAGCCGAGATATGGAACCGTTCGTTTTTAATCTCCAACTCACTAGTGAGCGGGCCATCCTTCCATTTTTTCTGATTGCCCACCAGACACAGCCACGAACAATGGTGTGTCTGTTGGAACATCTGCTCGTAATCCGCAGGCTGGACAGGTTCCAACAGAAAGACTTCAATCAGAGCACCCGTGCTTTTTCGGAAGTGCAAGCGAGCCTGGATGACCTTCGTATTGTTCATAACCATCAGCGCACCCTCAGGTAAATGGTTGGGCAGGTTGTAGAACACGTCCTCACCCACTACACCTTTATTATATAAGAGCAGCTTCGATTGGTCGCGCTCAACCAAGGGAAACTTAGCAATGCGTTCGTCGGCCAGTTCGTAGCTGTAGTCGCTGATATGTATTTCTTTCGTATCCATCATTTCTCTCGCTTATAACAAAGCCATCACCACCGCGACGAGTACCGTCAAGCAGAGTATCGCCATGGGGACATAGCACAACTGGCGTGTATAGATGGCAGGACGCGTCAAACGACAATAGCCCTTATAAACACAGAATCCCACAAGGCCGCCCCAAATCAGGCCTACAGTAATATCACCGGGATAGTGGACGCCCAGATAGAGACGGGTGTAGCAATTCGTCAGCGACCAGGCAACCAGGAAGATGGTCAGCAGTCGCTGTCGCATCAACAAGGAGAAGAATACCGCAATGGAAAACGTGTTGGCGGCATGGGCCGAGAAGAAGCCATAGTTGCCGCCACGATAGTCATTCACCGTATCGACCAAAGAACCAATCTCCGGGTCGTGAGTGGGACGCCAGCGTGCCACAAGAGGTTTGACAATCGTGTCGTCGATGGTTCCGGCAAGAAGTACACAAGCTCCAGCGGCAGCCATAACCAATAGGATGTCGCGAACGGCAGTATTACTCTTCAGATTGGTTTTCACCACCACATAGAACAATCCCAGATAGAGAGGTATCCACGTCTTGGCATTGGTCAGCGTCATGATGAGCGAATCCAAAAAGAGCGAATCGCTGCCATTGAACCAAAGCAGCAGTTGCTTGTCGTATTGAATGATTTCTTCCATAGCGTTTATCATTTATATCACTTCAATCTCAGAGGTTTCCAGCCAGCCTTGCTTACCGTCGGCCACACGAATTTCCTTCCACCCTTTCATCGAGGCGTCGATGATGTTGACCTTGGTGCCTTCGTGAAGGATAAACAGGTCGGTGCCGTTCTTCGACGGCGTACTCTTGACGTTGACGGCAGACTTGATGATGATGGCACCGGAACGCTGCGTCAGGTTATGCTTCTGCTGCCAGGCAAAGAGATTGCCGACAAGAAAGATAAGCAGCAGAAGGATGCCTCCAAAGAAACCCATCTTGCGAAGCCAGATGCGGTCGGAGAACAGATACAGCAATGCCAAGACAACCGCAATGAACAAGGATATCAGAGCCGTGCGTGCCCAGTTGTCGACACTCTGCATGTTAACCAACGAGCGATACCACGTGACAAAGAACATCTCAGACTCAGGGGTAATCTTGTCGATGGTCTTCGAACGGGCCATCTGCAGGTTGAAACGAATGTCCTTATCACCGGGCGAGAGCAGCAAGGCACGCTCGTAGTTGAGAACGGCCTGCGTCATCTGATCCATTCGGTAGTAGCAATTGCCGAGATTATAATACAAATCGGCACTTACGCCCTGCTTCAGCAAGGCTTCGTAGTCCTTGGCCGCCTGCTGGTAACGCTCCTGGACATAAGCGCTGTCGGCTTCCGCCTTGGTAACGGCAGCATTAGAGGTGAGTGGTAAGAGGTTAGAGATTAGAGAAAAAAGAATAAACAGCAGGAGTCGGGCTTGAGAAATTCTCTCATCTCTCACCTCTGACCTCTTACCCTTCTTCATCGTCGTGGCAATCTGTGTAATCGCTGTCATTGCTGCATCATAAACCTTATTCATATTACCTGCTGCATCGCCTGGAGCATAGCGTGCGAACTCACACTCGTCCAAAGCGCCAATAAACTGCTGGATGGTTTCGACAGAAACGTTATGAGCATCCAATTGCTGGCTGATATTCTCTCGTGAGAGCTGCTCAACAGGCATGTTCAACTTATCGCTCACATAACCCCACAACGCACGCAATACTTCGTCGTAGAACTCATTCTGACTACCTGCTGCCATCAGCTTAGCAGCCTTCTTCAGTCGCTTGGTGGCCACCTTATTGGCCTTACCGGCACGCTGCTTCACGATGTCGGCATTCTCGATGGCACGCTGGCGGAAAATGACGAAGAGCGAGATGAAACCCAACAGCAATACAGCCATAGATACCCAATATTCAGCAGAACCGAAGAAAAACTCGTCGACACCACGCTGACGGGTTTCGCCAGTCTTGATGTAATGGATGTCGCTGTTCAGCTGCTTCACGTCTTCCTGACCGGTGTACGTAGCCTGAGCTGTTCCGCTACCCTTGTCGACATGCAGTTTGAAGGATTCGGTTTTAACGGTCTTATACGTGTTGGCCTCCGTATCGAAATACGTATATTCTATGGCGGGAATCTCGAAATCGCCCTGATGACGAGGTACAGCCAGGAAGTCGTAGATGATAGACCCCTCCAGCCCCTTGGTGGTCAACTGGGTCTTATCGGTTACTTTGGCATCGTAGTGGTCGAAGTCCTTGGGGAACTTCACCTCGGGCTGCTTTAACAACTTCATATTACCCACACCTGTCACTACGACGCGCATCTTCACGGGGTCGTTAGCCTTTACTTCTGTATTGTCAAGTGTGGCAGAAATGGAGTACTTACCTACACCGCCCGAGAAACCAACAGGCCGCTGGGGTAATGGATCTACCTGAATGGTTATGCCAGGAGCCTTGATTTCCTTCTTCACTTCCACATAACCGGAACCGCCGTTAAAGAAAGCCTCGAAGGGATCAACGTTGCGGTTCTGCTGTACCACAATACCCTCGTAAGTAATGCCGGGAACTTCGAGTTTACCCGTAGTTTGCGGGAACATGACATATTGCTGCCACGTACAGGTGCGGTAGGGTCGCCCGTTCAGCGTCTCAAGGTGGAACTGCTTCTCCTGAGGCAGCGGCACCTCACGAGTATAGAAACTCTTCAGGTCAGGCATTACTCCATTCAGCTGCGTCAGTCCGACGAGCGTATAGACCTTGTAAGTCAAAAGGATTGGTTCCTGCTCACGGACATGCTGCTTGGAGGCAGTCACTTTGAAGAAAAGGTCACTACCCGAAATGGATGAACCCGCCGAGCGGATTTCACCCGTGCTGCTCTGCTGACGACTCCCCTGATTGCCCTGCTGTGCTTGACCGCTAACCTTGATATGCAACTCGTTCGACGTGATGGTCTTACCACCGACGGTCACATGAGCTGAAGGTATAGTAAACGAACCATTCTTATTGGCCGAAAGGATATAGGTATAGGTAATACTGGACGAACTCGATGTATGACCGTTGACCATCTGGAAACTTGACTGCTGGGAGGTTGAGGGTCCCATCAGCACATCGAATGCATCAGGGATGTCGCCAGCCCTGAAACCCTTGGCATCGTCCGTATTGACAGTATAGCTCAAACGGAACTGCTCACCGACAGCTACCTGTGCCGGAGCGCGACCCGTGAGCGTCTGCGCGGCAGAAATGAGAAATGAGAAATGAGAAATGAGAAATGCCATCAGCAATCTCACTACCCATTGTCTATTCACTTCTCCTCTGAAACTATATCTCGCCATAACATTTATCATTTCTTCATTTTCATTTCTCATTTCTCATTCCTCATTTGGCCGGAGGTCTTTTACCAATTCTTTTCCAGACGACGCTTCTGAGGTTGTTGCTGAGCCTTCTTCATGCGCTCCTGGGTTTGTTTCTCTTCTTGCATGGCAGCATTCAGCAGTTGCTCAGCATTCTCTTTGCTCATCTGCTGTTTCTGCTGTTGTTGATCCTGCTTCTGCTGGTCTTGCTTCTGTTCCTGCTTCTGCTGCTCTTGCTTATCTTTATTGTCTTTGTTGTCTTTATTCTGCTGGTTCTGCTGACTTTGGTCCTGCTGCTGTTCTTTCTGCTGACGCTTACAAAGTTCCAGATTGTAACGGGTCTCATGATCAGTAGGATTGTTGCGCAGAGCCTCCTTGTAAGCCTCAATGGCTTCCCCAAACATGCGATGTTGCTGACAGATAACACCCATGTTATGATAAGCCTGTGCACGACGCTGGGGATTGGTTTCCAACTTGGCAGCCTTCTCCAACTGAGTGATAGCCAGCGAGTCCTTGCGCTGTGCCATCAGAGAATTACCTAAGTTGTAGTTAGCTTGAGGATTACGCTCATTACGTTCTACTGCCTTGCGATACGACACCTCAGCTTCTGCAACATTACCCTTACGATATTGCTTGTTGCCCTGACGAATCATCTGGCGGTCATTTTGCGCCTGTACTCCTGTTGATACGAGCAGCAGCAAAGCTATTGCTATGACCTTCTTCGAGCGTTTAAAAAGTGAAATGCGCTTCAGCATAGGATTCTTAATTTCTAAGATGCACACTTCCAGAATCAGGAGCAACAGAACGATAATGGCAACTGCCTGGAATTGCTCGTCGAAATCGCTATAGATAGTTGACGATGTCTCTTTCTTTGAGAGTTTGTCAAGTTCATTGTCGAGCTGTTCCTGCGCATTGCTATTGTTCTCCACATGGATGTAAGCACCACTTCCGGCATCGGCCAGCTGCCGACACATCTGCTCGTTCAATGCCGACATGACCGTCTGCCCCATATTATCCTTCATATAGTCGCCATTACCCACAGGAATGGGAGCTCCATTCGGTGAGCCGACGCCCAGCACATAGGTATTCATACCCTTTTCTTTAGCTTCCTTGACAGCTTCCATTGCTCCACCTTCATGGTCCTCACCATCAGTAATGACGATGATTGCCTTGCCAATATTCTCCTCTTGAGTAAAGCTATGAGAAGCCATATTGATGGCGGCAGCAATATCAGTTCCCTGTGTGGCAATCATCTCAGGCGTTATGCTCGACAGGAACATCTTGGCACTCACATAATCGCTGGTAATCGGCAACTGCACAAAAGCGTCTCCGGCAAACACGATGAGACCGATCTTGTCGTTTGTAAAGTGGTCTACCAGATTCTCCACCATCATCTTCGCACGGTCCAAACGGCTTGGAGCGACATCCTCGGCTAACATGGAATTACTGATATCCATACAGATGATGGTCTCGATGCCCGTACGCTTCTCATGACTGATTTTGTTACCAAACTGGGGACGGGCCAGCACCACAATAAGCAATGCCAAGGCGCCCAACAGCAGCCAGAATTTGACTAACGGGCGGAAACGCGACACATCGGGCATTAACTGACGCACAAGTTCAGGATCCCCAAACTTGCGCAAGCACTGCCTCTGACGGCGGAGCATGAAAAAATGTATCAGCAACAAAAGAGGTATCAGTGCTAATAAATATAAGTATATAGGATCTTCGAATCTAAACATCGATATATTTACTATTTGACCATTTACTATTTACGATATATTACGGCAATTTGCGGAACACGGTAATGCGCAGCAGAATTTCCAAGAACAAAAGCAACAAGGCTGCCAGCGCGAAGGGCTGATAAGCCTCGTAACGGCGACTAAACTGCTTGACATTCAGCTTGGTCTTCTCCAACTTGTCAATTTCCTTGTAGATGTTCTGCAATTCACGGTTATTCGTGGCACGGTAGAAGTCTCCTTCTGTGGCACCGGCAATATCCGACAACGTCTTAGTGTCAATCTCCACAGGCAAGTTTACGTAACCAGGAAGACCTGTCGCAGAAGGCGGGAACGGAGCCGTACCCTTTGTGCCCACACCGATGGTATAAACACGGATGCCCAAACTCTTGGCAATCTCTGCAGCAGTCATTGGCGATAAGTCACCACGATTGTTTGAACCATCAGTCAGCAGAATGACCACCTTGCTCTTCGCTTTAGATTCCTTCAGACGGGAAACGGCATTGGCCAGTCCCATACCGATGGCCGTTCCGTCCTCAATGCCACCACCCTGTGGACCACGGGCAGCAATATCGGTACGGGTATTGTGCAACAGGTTCAACAGAGAACTATGGTCTGTAGTCATAGGACATTGTGTAAAAGCCTCGCCGGCAAAGATAGTCAGTCCGATATTATCATTCGGACGACCTACAACAAACTCTGCAGCCACTTGCTTGGCGGCCTCTATACGATTCGGTTTCAGGTCTTCTGCCAGCATCGACGTCGACACGTCCATGGCCAGCATGATATCAATACCTTCCACCGTCTGGTTCTTCCATGAGTTCTGTGTCTGCGGACGGGCCAGCACCAGTACTACCAGTACGAAAACGGCCATGCGCAGGATAGGCTGCAGAGGCATCAGCGTGACCTTCCACGAACGCGGCGCATAACGGTATGCGTTGGTGTCGCTTAACCGCATCGTAGGCTCGGCCTTCTTCCTGTACATAAGATACCATATAATATAAGGTATCAGCAGTAGCAGCAACAACAGATATTCTTTATTGGCAAATTCCATGAATTCTCAACTCTTAATTCTTAACTAATCAGTTGCCAGACACTATAGACAACATAACAGAACAACAACGTGGTCACAATACCAATGCCCCAAATGACACTCTTCAGAACTCGACGCTCCTTCTGCGAACGCTGGTCAGCCTCCGACAATACGGGCTTCTCGACCTCCTCCGTCGGCTGGTTTTCCAACTTCGTCTGGTTGATGAAGTCGATGGCATTGACTAAATTCGAATCGTTCTCGTTGATCATCGTCGAATACTTGGCAAACTTAACAAGATCAGCAGTAGTGAACAACTGGCGTAACTCGTCCAGACTCTGCTGGTCGCCCTGTGACATAAGTCGTTCTATGATTTCCGAACTGGTCATCTCCATCGCAGAGAACCCATACCGCTCTTCAATATACTTTCGAATCGTATCTGTCAGTTTCGTGTAGTATTCCTTCTGATTTTCAGAAGTCACCATCTTGTCGGCCTTGATCTGCTCGATTTCCTTCATAGCCTTCTGGTGAGGCAGCAGTCGACGTACAATCTTGATATGGGTAATGATGGGCTTGTTGTCACGCAGACGCAGATAGAGCCAATATCCGACAGCCAGCAACACCAACACAAATACGCTCAACCAAAAAGGCAGATTCCAATCACTCCACTGGAAGGGATTGTCCTGTACGTCCTTCGGTCCGAAGAAAGCATTCATCTGCGTAGTGTCTACCTCCATTTCGACGACCTTCATGGCCAGCTCATTAGATTTCAGTTCCTTGCCATTGACTTTTACTATGAACGGTGGCAAATGATAGAGATTGCCATCGAACGAAGTCAGCGTAATGGTCATGACCTTACCAGAAGAACTAGTCTGACCAGGGATACTGGTATGGCTGGCGATAACCTCTACGCCGGGGACCACCATCTGGCGGGGCTTCAACTGGGGCCACTCTATCTGATCATTTTCGGCTCCTTGAACGGTCAGCGTTACCTGAGCCTGTTCCCCTATCAACATCTCTATAGGGTCAATCACAGCCTTAACGCTCTGTGCCACAGACGTGGAAATGAAGAATGAAGAATGAAGAATGAAGAATGCTGCGCACAGCAACATCCTGTTCATTTCTTGCAATCTTCTCTTCAAAGACAACACGTGGGCGGGAGCAAATTCTTCATTCTTCATTCTTCACTCTTCACTTAATCAGCTTCTTTGCTTAAACAACATCAAGAGTGCTTTCACGTAGTCCTCATTTGTTGCTATGCTAATCAGGTCAACATTACTCTTGTTCATCGTCTCGCGCAACACTTCCTGGCGCTGACGCCAGTATTTCTCGTGAGCCTGGCGCAGACGACGGCTCGAGGTGTCAATAAACTGTTCGTAACCCGTTTCTGCATCCACGACACGCATCAGTCCAACGTCGGGCAGTTCGCGAGCACGCTGGTCGTACACCTGCAGAGCCACCACATCGTGTTTGCGATTGGCTATCTGCAACGGCTGTAAGAAGTCCTGACGGTCGTAAAAGTCGCTGAGCACAAAAGCTGTGCAGCGACGCTTCGACACGCTGGTCAGAAACTCCAACGCTTGCTTCACATCAGTACGCTTCGATTGAGGGTGGAAGTCCAGCATCTCACGAATAATATAAAGGATGTGCTTGCGTCCCTTCTTGGGAGGAATATACTTCTCAATACGGTCAGAGAAGAACGCCACGCCGATTTTGTCGTTGTTCTGAATGGCCGAGAAAGCAATCGTGGCAGCAATTTCAGTCACCATGTCGCGCTTCATCTGCCGCTGGGTGCCAAAATCCAGCGACCCGCTGACGTCAATCATCAGCATGACTGTCAACTCGCGCTCCTCTTCGAACACCTTCACATAGGGACGGTGGAACCGGGCGGTAACATTCCAGTCGATGTCGCGCACGTCGTCTCCATACTGATATTCACGCACTTCGCTGAAGGCCATACCCCTGCCCTTGAAAGCAGAATGGTATTGGCCTGCAAAGACGTTTGAACTCAGTCCACGTGCCTTGATTTCAATCTTGCGAACTCTCTTTAATATTTCGCTAGTTTCCATTGTGCGGAAGCAAATTTTACATTCTTCTTTTCCCTTAGGGAACCTCGACCTTGTTAATCACCTTCGAGACAATTTCCTCACTTGTTACATTGCTGGCCTCGGCTTCATAGGTGAGTCCGATACGATGGCGCAACACGTCATGGGCCACGGCACGCACGTCCTCGGGCACCACATAGCCTCTGCGCTTGATGAAGGCGTAGGCACGGGATGCCTTGGCCAGATTGATGGAAGCACGTGGAGAACCACCGAACGATATCATGTCCTTCATATCCTTCAGGCCATAACGGTCTGGATAGCGAGTAGCAAAGACAATGTCGGCGATGTACTGTTCGATTTTCTCATCCAGATACACCTCACGTACCACCTCGCGAGCCTTCAGAATCTCAGCCGAGGTGGTCACAGGACGGACCTTCGGCAGCGACTCCTGGATATTCTCACGGATAATCTTCTTCTCCTCGTCAATAGTCGGATAGCCAATCACGACCTTCAGCATGAAACGGTCCATCTGGGCCTCAGGCAACGGATAAGTACCTTCCTGTTCAATGGGATTCTGGGTAGCCATCACAAGGAACGGATTCGGAAGTTCAAAGGTTTCACTGCCGATAGTCACCTGCTTCTCCTGCATAGCCTCGAGCAAAGCACTCTGAACCTTAGCCGGAGCACGGTTAATCTCATCTGCCAACACGAAATTGGCAAACACCGGGCCATGCTTTACCTGGAACTTCTCATCCTTCTGTGAGTAAATCATCGTACCCGTGACGTCAGCAGGAAGTAGGTCCGGCGTAAACTGGATGCGCGAATATGTTGCATCAATCAGTTGAGCCAGCGTCTTAATAGCCAGCGTCTTGGCCAGTCCCGGAACACCTTCGAGCAGGATATTACCATCGCTCAACAGTCCGATGAGCAGGGAATCCACTAAGTGTTTCTGTCCTACGATTACCTGATCCATGCCCGACACAAGGTTCTGCACGAATCCACTTTGTTGTTCTATCCGCATGTTTAACTCGCGGATGTCAATAGCTTCTGCCATAGTCGTTTTATTTTTTTTATTCTAATATGCTTCTTTTGGAGTGCAAAAGTACGCATTTTCCCTCTTATAACGCGCATTCGCATAACTAAATAATATTAAAAAAGATTCCTAAAACTTAAGGTGATTCAAAATACAAATAAAATGTTGTGAATGTCGCACGAAATGATTACCTTTGCGGCAGAAAACGACAAGTTCAGATAAAACGACAACGATGATTACTTTTCCTTTAGCAAAGATTAATCTTGGCCTGAACGTAGTGGAAAAACGTCCCGACGGATACCACAACCTTCAGACGGTGTTCTACCCTGTGCCTGTGAAAGATGCACTCGAAGTGGTGCCTATGGACCCTACATTCCCTTCCGACGCTGACTGCGACCTGAAAGTCACGGCGGCCGCCCCCGCCGCCGGAACCACCGGTACCGCAGCGACCCCGTCGCCCTTCTATACCGGTGACGAACAGCGCAACCTGGTGGTCCGTGCCTACAATATGCTGAAGGCCGACTACCCTGCCCTGCCTCGTTGTCATGCACACCTGTGGAAAGGTATTCCCACACAGGCTGGAATGGGCGGTGGTTCCAGCGATTGTGCCTATATGATTCGTCTGTTGAACACCATGTTTCACCTCAATCTGTCTGAGCAGCAGATGATTCATTACGCAGCACGGCTTGGTGCCGACTGCGCTTTCTTTATCAAGAACGGGCCGTGTTATGCAGAAGGCATCGGCGAGCGTCTTGACGACATCCACATTGACTTGGTCGGATGGCATATCGCCATCGTCCGTCCCGACATCCCCGTACCCACCAAGGAGGCCTTCTCGCGTATCCGTCCTCATTTCCCCGTGAAGAACTGCCGCGACATCGTGATGCAACCCGTGGAAACATGGCGCAACCAGCTGGTCAACGACTTCGAGGAGAGCGTTTTCGCCCTGCATCCGGAGATTGGTCACGTGAAAGAACAATTATATAAGATGGGCGCCACCTATGCGGCCATGTCTGGCTCAGGCAGCGCCCTATTCGGACTGTTCAGGAATCACCCGGATGCTCTTGTCCAGGCATTCCCCGATATGTTTACATTCAGCAGCGTGCTTTAATCTTTGTCGTTCCTGTCACCCAGCAGTGCCGAAGTACGCACACGGCTCAAGGTTTCGGGAGTCATCTGCAGGTAGCTGGCAATATAGACCAAGGGAGCACGCAGCACCAGCTGCGGCGAACGCTTCACCAGCTTGGCATAACGTTCTTGCGCTGACTCGAAGCGAAGCATGTCGGCATGTATTTGCGAAATGATGAGCGACTCCTCCAGAATCTTACGGTACAACATCTGGATGTTCACGTTGCGAACGGCTTCGTGCTCCAAGTCCTTCTTGGGCAGAGCGAAAAGAATGGTAGGCTCCAAAGCAACAATCTGCTGGCTCGAAGGCTGCTCCTTGAACAAGCTCTCAATGCTCATCACAATATTGTCTTCAATGGCCATATATTCCGTCAGTTCCTTGTCATTCTTATAATAGAACTGGCGCACAAGGCCTTTAGCCACCCAGTAGATATTTTCGCAGATGTCGCCTTCTCTGAGGATGATCTCGCCCTTTTGATATTTCTTCGGCACCAGAATGCCCTCCAGCACGTCCAGCTCCTCGTGGGTCATCGTGCTGTAGCGGCGGGCCAGTTCCCGTGCCACGTCTCTTGTTGTCAGTCCGATTGTAGCCATTTTTTTTCTTTTCTTTATATTAGTTATTAGTTTTCATTGCTTTCACATTGAGGCCTCCACTGTGGCCGGCGGTTTTGTCGCCGGCGCTAATCCAGCTTCAGCACAGCAAGGAAGGCCTTCTGCGGCACCTCCACATTACCGATTTGTTTCATTCGTTTCTTACCGCGTTTCTGCTTTTCCAGTAGTTTTCGTTTACGGCTCACATCACCGCCATAACACTTGGCCGTCACGTCCTTACGAACCTGCTTCACCGTCTCGCGAGCGATAATCTTTGCTCCAATAGCTGCCTGAATAGCGATGTCGAACTGCTGGCGTGGAATCAGCTCCTTCAGTTTCTCGCACATACGACGCCCAAACGTCACAGCATTATCAGCATGCGTCAGCGTCGACAGGGCGTCGACGGGTTCTCCATTCAGCAGGATGTCCAGCTTCACCAGTTTCGACGGGCGGAACGAATCGATATGATAATCGAACGATGCATAGCCTTTCGAGATGCTCTTCAACTTGTCGTAGAAGTCAATCACAATCTCGCCCAACGGCAACATGAAGCGCAGCTCGACGCGTCCTCCCGATACATATTGCTGGTCGATGAGCTCGCCGCGCTTATCGAGACACAGCGTCATAATCGGTCCGATGTAGTCGGCGGCCGTTATAATCGACGCCTTGATATACGGCTCCTCAATATGGTCAATCATCGTCTGATCAGGCAGTCCCGAGGGGTTATGCACCTCTTTCTCCTCGCCCTGCTTTGTGTAACACATATAAGTTACGTTAGGCACCGTCGTGATGACATCCATATCAAACTCACGGTCCAGGCGCTCCTGTACGATCTCCATGTGCAGCAGTCCCAGGAATCCGCAACGGAATCCGAAGCCCAGCGCCACCGATGTCTCGGGGACAAAGGTCAGCGAAGCGTCGTTCAGCTGCAGCTTTTCCAACGAGGCACGCAGGTTCTCGTAATCTGTCGGATCAATAGGATAGACACCTGCAAACACCATAGGTTTTACTTCCTGGAAACCTTCAATAGCCTTGTCGCAAGGACGCACCACGTGGGTAATCGTATCACCGACCTTTACCTCCTTGGCATTCTTGATACCCGAAATGATGTATCCCACCTCGCCGGCATGCATCTCCCTACGGGGGATCATGTCCATCTTCAATACGCCCACCTCGTCGGCATCATACTCCATTCCGGTATTGAAGAATTTCACCTTGTCGCCCGGACGGATCGAGCCGTTCAGAATCTTAAAGTAGGCAATGATGCCACGGAACGAGTTGAACACCGAGTCGAAAATCAACGCCTGCAAAGGTGCTTTTTCGTCACCTTCCGGATGAGGAATACGCTCGACGACGGCATTCAGGATATCCTCGACGCCCTCGCCAGTCTTACCGCTGGCACGGATAATATCCTCGGGGTTACAACCAATCAGATCGACAATCTCGTCCTCCACCTCGTCGGGCATCGCACTCGGCATGTCAATCTTATTGATGACGGGAATGATTTCCAGGTCGTTGTCAATCGCCAGATACAGATTCGAGATGGTCTGCGCCTGTACACCCTGTGTGGCGTCTACTACCAGCAGCGCGCCCTCACAAGCGGCTATCGAGCGGCTGACTTCGTACGAGAAGTCCACATGTCCCGGGGTGTCAATCAGGTTCAGGATATATTTCTCACCCTTGTACATATACTCCATCTGGATGGCGTGGCTCTTGATGGTAATGCCGCGCTCACGCTCCAGTTCCATGTCGTCCAGCATCTGTCCCTCCGTCACCTGGATGGTCTTGGTAAACTCCAGCAGACGGTCGGCCAGCGTCGACTTCCCATGGTCGATATGTGCAATGATGCAAAAGTTTCTTATATGATTCATATACGTGTATACACAAAAGTATTTGCAAAGATAAGGAAAAAAAATCAAATCTCCTTACACTTGTGTGCAGTTTTTAAATAATTTAAGTTTCGAAGACTATTCGAGGTCGAAGACTCCCGTAGGAGAATTCCGCTTGAGAACCTCGAGTTGCAGGTCCACTCCGGCTATCACACCATAGTCGCGCAACAGGCTCTCGACGGTCTTTCGGGCTAATTCGGGATGGTTGTTTTCCTCACTCAGGTGACAGAGCCACACATGACGCAAATCCTCCGACATGTTCTCTATCAAGGCCAATGCACAGTTGCGATTGCTGAGATGACCGGTCTGCGACAGGATACGAGACTTCAAGAACTCCGGATAGGGCCCGCCCATCACCATCTCCTCGTCATGATTCGCCTCAATGACCAGATGGTGGGCACGACGGATATACTCTTTCATCTCGTCTGTCACATAGCCTACATCTGTCATCACGCAGAAATTCGTACCCTCTGCCTCGATGAAATAGCCCACATTGTCACTACTGTCATGAGGCACGCCAAACGGCGTTACCGAAAAATCACCAATCTGATACGTCACACCCTTCTCTAAGACATGAGCCAGTTCAGAAGCCACCTTCTGTGTGACACAGTAGTTGCGGTTGATTCCGACATGCACTTCGCGGGTGGCATATACGGGGATGTTATAGTCATGACTGAACGAACCTACCGACTTGATATGGTCAGCATGGTCGTGGGTGATAAGCACATGATGAACCGCCGAAAGACTCAGACCATAGTCACGGAAGTCTTTCTTCAACCCTCTCAGACCCACTCCCAGGTCTATCAACAGGGCATCGTTCGGGGTAGCCAGATAATAGCAATTTCCACTACTTCCACTACCAAAAGAGATGAACTTCATCATACACTTTTTCAAAATTTCGTGCAAAGGTAATAAAAAGTTTAGAGTTTTTCGCGTGAAGTTTAGAGAATTTTGTACTTTTGCAGCGAATTTTTACTTATTTAATACTTATGCGACAACTATTTCTTCTCCTTTCAGCCGTCATGATGACGGGTTGCATCCTAGGATTCGAAGGCGACAACGCAGCACTGGACGTGGCTACAGACTGGGCCGAGGCCTATTTTAATTGCGATTACCATGATGCAGCAGACTATGCTACGGCGGAGAGCGAGCGATGGCTCCGCTTTGCAGCCTCGAACACAACTGAACAGGACCTGCAAACCATTCAGGGCAAGGCCACAGCTACTGCTGACGATTACTTCACGGTGGCCAACGACACACTACGCATCGTCACGCTCCACGTCAAGAATTTCCTGAAGCCTGCCGCTGCCGGTTCGACAGCACAGCTGCAGGAAGACGGCACATTCCTGGTCACCGTCGTCAAGCGCAATGGAAAGTGGAAGGTCAGAATGGAAGGCCTACCGCGAAGTGAAAAGCAAAGTCGCGACTGAACCGGGGATGTATTATCGGGAAGTGTTCCCGTTCGGTCTCATAAGCTGGATTGACAGCCTTCATACCCATATCGAAACGCAGGATAAAGTAATCAAAATTCAAACGCAGTCCGAGACCATAGCTCACGGCCATTTGTTTCCAGAATTCCGAAAGACGGAACTGCCCGCCCGGACGGTCTTCATAGTCGCGTATCGTCCATATGTTACCGGCATCGACAAACAGCGCACCGCCGAACTTCCAGAACAGCCGGGCACGATACTCAAGATTCAGGTCCAGCTTCATGTCGCCCGTATTCATCAGATAGTCTACCCTGCCATCCTCGCTGCGGTAACTGCCGGGACCCAGACTACGCACGCTCCAACCACGCACACTGTTGGCACCACCCGAAAAATAAGTCTTCTCGAAAGGCAGCACATTGCTGTTGCCATAGGGATAAGCAATGCCCAGTCCCACATGGAAAACAAGCTGATTGCTATAGCTTAACTGGAAATTACGCGTATAGTCCACGTCACCCTTCACATATTGCGCAAAGGCAACGTCCAAGAAGGTGTATTCACCATTTTCGTTCTGATGGAATCCAAGCATATGAGCCATCAGGCTCAGCAGGTTGCCGCCCGTCTCAATATTGGTTTTGATGGCAAAGTTTCCGTTGTTATAGGAATAGCGGAAACCAGTGCGCATAAGGAAAATGTCCGAATAATTATATAACAGCAACGAGTTCCGACGGCCTGCATCGTCCAGATACTCCTCCCTGAACTTATCACTGATCCAAGGCATCGAAATGAAGTTCAGGTCCAGCAGGTCAATCTGATAGCGGTCGTGGTGGTTGGGGTCGTTCCACTTATATCGCCAACCCACCGAGAACACCCGTCGAAGAAACTCAGGACGGTTCTGCAGGTCATACATCAGCGACACCTCCGACGAAGCGTTGATACGCCTGCGGAACGACTGTCGCAGGAAAGGGGCAATGAATCTGGGAAACGTCAGACGCGTCTGCAGACTGTACTCCAGGAAGTGCGAGTTCGAATAGCCCTCCAGTCCCGTGATGGCCTCGTAGGCACCGCGCAGTTCCACCGTCAGCAGTTCCGAGCCGTGAAACAGGTTACGGTTCTGATACGTCAGCGAGGCAGCAGCACCCAAGTCGCCTGCCGTATTGGTACCCTCCGGCTGGAACGAAATCGACGAAGGCATGTTCGTGCTGATCTGAATGTCGCAGTCCAGCAGCGAACTGTCGGGCACCTCACGGAATCCGATATTCGTAAAGCGCACAGCCCCCAGACGTCCGAAATGATGATAGGTCGACTGCTGGTCGGCAGCCGAATACAGCGCCCCCTGACGGATAAACGTATTGCTGCGCAGCACGCTGGGGCGCAGGTGAATTACCGAGTCGTCGGCATTGCCGCTTCTGTAGCGGATGTCGCGGATGGTATATTGCCTGTGGGCAGTATCCGACACCTGATTATTACGGAAGCGGTGAAGCACCAGCGTCAGGTCGATGCCTGTCGTTCCCGGCACAGAGTCGGCCCTGTAGGTAATGAAATCCTTGTTGAAACGATAGTAGCCCTGATTGGTCAGCTGCTGCGTGATGCGCTTGCGTTCGTTGTCCAGATTCTCTATGCTGAACGTCATGCCCCGATGCAAACCCCAGTTCTTTTCATCGTCCAGACGAAGCAGCCGCGCAATGGCCGTATCCTGAATGTCGTAGCCGATATGCCGGATGGAATAGATGGGACCCGGATGCACATAATAGGTAGTCTGCAACTTACGGCCCTTCGTCTTGTTCTCCGCATGCACACTGCCTCGCAGGTAACCCATATTCTGAATCTGAACCTGCAGGCTCCTCACCGACTGCTGGGTCTGCACCGAGTCATACAGCATAGGAGCCTCACCAATAGAGCGCAGCAAGCGGTTCATCCACCGCGTAGTGTCACGACCGGAAAGAGAATAGGTATAAAGAGGAATCTTGATGGCAGAAAACCAACGCGAATTACCCGTCTGGCGCACATATTGCCTCATGTCGGCAGGTGTCAGTCCTCGAACAGGTTGGTCCGTCTTCACCTTTACCTTATCCAACAAGTAATCGTCTTCAGCAACGTATTTCGTCTCTGAACACGAGGTCAAAACCAAGACCAACAAGGCCGTAAAAAGGGCTATCTTCTTCATTTGCACCTGCAAAAGTACACAAAAAAATCGGACTGACCGCACATCAGCCCGACTTTTCTTGTTTTTGAAAGATTTTCTTTCAGATTTATCTCTCTTTCCAGAGTTTCTCTTGAACTTCCCAAGGTTTGTATGCCATTGTATATTTCGTTTTTATTTCATTAATCATTTTTACAACAGGGACAATTCTGCTGTGTACTCAAATAGCGACACAAAAAATGTTTCGATAGAAAGATTTATCTCGAATTATTTGGAAGTTTCAGAAAAAGTTCTCGAATGACACAAGCCCGACAATAACCAACTCTTATTTTCAAATACGGAAAGCTTATTGCATAATAACTCCTCCTTGTTCAGCACGCAGGAATCAAACCGGATAACTACCACATACCTTTATATATAAGATCAGAATTACAAAACGGATTATGAACCGTCACGACTTTTCCTTTGTCTCTGCCGTCAATGGTGGGAATTCGTAAAATGTCCCTCCCTTGGTCCCGTTTTTACTCGGAATGCCTTTGCAGAGAGGGGCTGAGGCACGGGAGGGACAATCGGTTCTCACTCCCGTCTCCCTACCGTTTTCACTCCCATACCCTCACGCTGCTCGTAGTGGGACGGCTTTGTAATAGGCCACATGGCTGTGCTCCTTGCGTTCATAGTCGAGGCTAACAAGTGCACGTCCCAACTCCACCTTTCCGCTCAGCATGTTGCATCGCAGACGGTAGTTGTCGTTAAGAAACAGCTCGATGATGAGCACATTCGCTGTTTGAACATTTTGGGGCTGTTCAACCACCACTAAGGATTTTTCTTCCATAGTAAATATTTTTGCGGTTTGCAAATTTTTCGGCAAAAATCCTGTGAATTAACACTTCATTT
>SUYI01000029.1 GCA_015060485.1 Prevotella sp.
GGCAGTTCGACATCAGCCTCTACAAAGCCTTCTGGAACGACCGCCTTACCGTCAAACTGGCCTGCACCGACCTCTTCGGCAGCATCCGCCAGAAAGCAACCATCTACAGTGACATCCGCGAAATCTATCTTGACAAGCGCCTTGACACCCGCAACCTCGAACTCACCGTGCGCTACAACTTCAACCCCGCCAAGAGCAAGTATCGCGGACAAGGTGCCGGAAACGATGTGAAGAGCCGCTTCTGATATGCAGATTCATCAAAACAGATAATATATGGGTGGGTAAATATCTTGGAGAATATCCACCCACTTTTTATTTTTATCATAAAGTTGATTATTAAAACTTCAGAATCTGAATTGATACAGAAAAAACTGTGTGGAATGTATATTCTGTTATGAATACATCTCACATATGAAACTATCAATTATATGTGAGATCCAATGATTCGCAATGATTGCTGAATAAACCGCCATTGTCATTATCAAATTGGTAATAGCTTGGGCAGATTTTGGGCATTTGGGAAAAATTTGCCCAAAATTTTTAGAATCATTTTTAGCTCAGTTTTCATTAACATCTTTTAATCGCGCTCGTTTTCAGATAGTTGCAAAATTCCCGCCTGAAAACGAATTCTTTTTGCTTGCACCCCTGTTTATGTTACAAGTGCGATCGCAAACAAACGCATTTAGTAACAAGTAAAAAGAACAAAAGATGAAATACAATATTCTGACTGAAACGGCTTTCTTCCGTGCCGCCCAAAACGGAAGTCTCGAAGATATGACTGCCTGTTATGGTGAGTTTATCGAAAGGGTTGTGGACGTGTGCGGTTGCAAGAATGGCAAGACAACGGCCGTTGCCACTCTGGTGTTTGCAGGGATAGAACTGAAGGCAATGGGCAAGGGGAATCGGATGGTGGAAAAGGCTGTGACGTTCATTGGCGAGATGCAAAAGGTGGTGGAGCAGATGCCCGCCTCGGAGATAGCGGAATCGGCCAAGACGGGACTGAACTGGACTGGTGACATCGTGAACCTTGTGGAACTGATGTATGGACTACAGGAGATGCAATGCCTGAACGACGGGAAACTGCCCATTGAGGAACTCGGCAATCGCATATTCTCCCTGTTCGGGCTTCAGCCGAGGATATATCCGCGTATCTATATCGACATCAAACAGCGGGCCACGAAGAACGGCAACCGCACGTATTTCCTCAGCAGGATGCGGAACATGCTTGAGGAACGGATTGACCAGGACATTCATATCTCGCTGAGAAGGAAATAAAATGTATCTGTTCATACGATATTCAGAAGCCCCGAACGATGTGAGTCGCCCGAGGCTTCGACTTTCTCAGAGATAGACTATCATTGCCCGCTCCTTGCGTCTCGTCACCCTGTCGCATATCCAACGGCGGAACTCGGAGGCCAGCCCGGTGTGGACGTGGTAGGAGATGGCGATGATGCACTCAAGGTTGTAAAGTTCGTCTTTGTAGCCGCTTTCCAAGAGGTCGTACTTGCTGATAAAATCGAGGTTGACGACCAGTTGCCTACGCATCCTGTTGATGATACAACGCACCTTCATGATGGTGACGCCGAGCAGACTGGCTATCTCGCCCGCAGTCATCCAGACGTCGTAGCCCGTCAGCTCAAAGCGTTCGTGCTCAAACACGATGAGGTCTCTCTTCATCATAGTTCAGTCCCTTCACCTTATTTATATTACCATACCGATGTTAGGCGAGAACTGCTGGATCTTTGCCAGTTTCGTGGCCAGCGTATCAATCTCGCAGCCCAACTTCTCTTGCGTAATCTTCGCATAAACCTGAGTGCTCTCGATGCACTTGTGACCCAATACGGAGCCGACGACCTCCAGAGGCATTCCGTTCGACAGGCAGACAACCGTTGCCATAGTGTGGCGGGCCATGTGCCAGGTCAGATTCTTGGTAATTCCGCACAACTTGGCAACAAAACGGATTCTCTTGCAACAGGATTTGTGGTTAGGCACATCGAAGACATGCCCGTCCGTGCATAGTCCCTTGTACTTCTTGAGGATTGCCAGCGGGATAGGCAGCAGTTTCACGTTCTCAGCCACGCCCGTCTTCTGACGGTGGGTGTGAATCCACCAACTGCCATCAGCAGGATTCTTCACGATGTTTTCATTCTTCAGGTTCTTCAAGTCGGCATGAGCAAGACCTGTGAAGCAGCAGAAGATGAAGAGGTCGCGGATGTAGGCACGTCGCGGTGTGAGCCTCGGATTGTTCATTAAGGCGTTCAACTCTTCCTTGGTCAAAAATCCCTTTTCGGTTTCCTCCTTTTGGATGTGGTAGTCACTGAATGGATAACGCGACACCCAACCGTTCTCATGGGCACGGTGCATCAGCATCATAATGGCATTGTTGTAGAGGATACAGGTGTTGTGCGAGATGTTCCTCTCTGTTTTCAGATAGACTTCGAAGTCCGAGACGAAGGAGGGTTGGATTTCCTTTAACGCCATATCCGACACTTTATAGTGTTGGCGCAGGAACTCCCCGACATGCTTATAGACGGCCTGATACTTGTGCAGCGAGGCTTTCGATCGCAGACCGCCATCGTGCATCTTCTTGTACTCTTCGTTCCACTGGGCAAACATCGTCATCAACGTATGCTGTCGATACTCCAGACCGAGGAAGGCATTCTTCACTTTCTCAGCCGTCACGAAGTTGTCACGGTCAACAATCTCCTTATAATATTTGTCGATGCGAGCCTTGATCTTGTCAAGTTCCATGTTGACATTGCGGGCCATGACACTCTTGCCAATAGCACGACCGCCCTTGGTTTCCCAGAGGTCAGGCTTGCAGTCCACCTTGCAACTGAACTGGCATTGTGTTCCATCCACTGTGATGCGACCCATTACTGGGTACGTTCCATCCTTCTTTAACTTCTCCCTCTTGAGGTAGAAAATGATACTGTAGGTACTCTTCATTTTTACACTAATTTTACGTTTAACTTTCAGTTTGCAAAATTAGTCAATGCTGAGCATCCGATTTCTACGCAAATCTATTCAAATTTCGGCAACTCGTACCAAAGTCGGTTCTATTTCTCAAACTCATTGAATATCAACCGTTTCAGTATCTGAAAGTAACCTATTCTCCTCGATTTTCACAATTTCAGAAACAAGTTACGAATTAGATACTTAAATCTTTCCTTCATACCGTACTCAAGTTGCAGTCCACTGTTCTCATCATTCCGCAGTTTCCATCCCAATCCCCTGATTTGCAACGATTTTTCCGCTTTTCTCCTCTTTTGTTATCCGATGGCTGGTTTAAGAGAGAGAAAGTCCGACTTTCCTCGGAGCAAAGTTTTAGTTTGCCCGGCAGGGGCTCGGAAGCATGTTTTCTGGCCTGCCGGAATACTTGTCGTACGTAAAATTATTTCTGATTTCCAGATGATGAAAGTAGAAAAGTAGGAAAGTAAGAAAGTAGACATTTACCTATTTCAGTAGTGAGGAAGAGATACATTTTAAGTATAAGTTAATTATTAACAAATGTTAATTATATAATATATCCCCTCCCTACAAAAGACCTTCATGTCCACTTTCCTACTTTCTTACTTTCCTACCTTCCTTGGAGATATATATTACAAAACAGATGGCAGAACTTTTTGCCACCTCGAAGCCAAACATCAGCATGCATATAGCTAATATTCTGAAAGAGAGAGAGTTATATAAAGATTCAGTTGTTAAGGAATTCTTAACTACTGCCGCTGACGGCAAAAATTACAACGTCGTATTCTGCTCACTGGAGATGATTATCGCCGTGGGCTACCGAGTCAGGGGCCTGCGCGGCACACTCGTCGAAACCTTTTTTGGTTAGTCACCATCTGTGTGAACCTCGTTTTTACTGCTTGTAGCAACGATGACAATCCTTCCTCTGATTCGTCCGGCGGCAAGGAGTACACCGGTATTCCCCTTATTATTCTTGACACCGATATCGGCTCCTCAACCGACGACCTGTTTGCCATGCAGATGCTCTACACGACTGCCGCATCACTCGAAATGTCGGATGAACCCAATAGGTTCATCCGACATTTCGAGTGATAAAGTTATACTATAGAAGAAGAAGACCGGCTGCAAATTTTGTATATTTGAATAACCACAAACAAATGTACAAGTATGACCAGCAGGAGAGGATTCCCTTCGCCACAGGCAGCCGCAGCTATACCCATCGCTTCGCCAAAGTCTAATTGAGGTTCTTCACTCGTTTAATCGCAGCCTTGCGGGCTTCTTTCCAACGGGGGAAGTATTGGTCCATCAGGGCATGGAAACGGGCATTATGGCTGGGCTCCAGCAGATGGCACAATTCATGTACCACCACATGCTCGACACACCATTCCGGCAACAGCAGCAGATAGGCTGAGAAGCAAATGGACTTATCCTTGACATTGCAGACACCCCAACGTGAGATCATCGCTTTGTAATATACAACCGAAGGTTTCACCCCCATCTTCTTTGAATGTCGTTCCACCATCGGCTCTATCAAGGCTTTAAGTCGCCGTAGGGCATCATCAGCCTGTTCTTTTGTCTTTAGCGGCAGCTGATTATAAAAGTCTGCCCTACGCTTTTGGCTTTCGTAGGTTTTCTGCCGTGCCTCCGTTATCCAGTCGCGGTGTTCCTCAATGAACCGCTCTACTTCTGACTTCGGCATTCCGATGGGTGCTGACACGTGCACATCACCGTTCTTCACGATGCGCATTGACAGTCTTCTGGTTCTCCTATATGTTACCTGTATCGCCATAAATCTTCATGTTATGGCCAGCAAAGATACAGTTTTTATAGGACTTTTGCAATTATTTCGCCATTTTTTACCTCTACTTAACTGTCAATAGGCACTTTCATGCACTCCTTTGACGGCACGGCCACTGGGGTCGTTCAGGCCTCGGAAGGCGGCATCCCATTCGAGGGCGATGGCAGTACTGCAGGCGACGGAGGCTTCCGAAGGGACGCTACGGGCGGCAGAGTCGCTGGGGAAGTGCTCGGCGAAGATGCTGCGGTAGTAGTACTCCTCTTTGTTCTTCGGCGGGTTGATGGGGAATCGCTCGGCAGCATGCGTCATCTGCTCGTCGCTGACAGCCTTGGAAGTAATGTCCTTTAAGGTGTCGATCCATGAATAGCCTACGCCATCGCTGAACTGTTCCTTCTGACGCCAGGCGACTTCGGCGGGCAGCATGTCGGCAAAGGCTTCGCGTACAATCTTTTTCTCCATCGTCTGACCCGGACACATCTTCGCCTCGGGATTGGTGCGCATGGCGACATCAAGGAACTCTTTGTCGAGGAAAGGCACGCGACCCTCTACACCCCAAGCGGACAGGCTCTTGTTGGCACGCAGGCAGTCATAGAGATAGAGCTTGCCTAACTTGCGGACGGTCTCTTCGTGGAAATCTTTTGCCGTGGGTGCCTTATGGAAGTAGAGATAGCCACCGAATATCTCGTCGGCGCCCTCGCCGCTGAGCACCATCTTGATGCCCATCGACTTGATGACGCGCGCCAACAGGTACATCGGCGTAGAGGCGCGGACGGTCGTGACGTCGTAGGTCTCGATGAAGTAGATGACGTCGCGGATGGCATCCAGTCCCTCCTGAATGGTGTAGTTGATCTCGTGGTGTACGGTACCAATATGGTCGGCTACCATTTTTGCTTTTGCCAAATCGGGAGCACCTTTCAGACCAACGGCAAAGGAATGCAGACGAGGCCAATATGCCTTGGTCTTCGAATCGTCCTCAATGCGATGCTCGCTGAATTTTTCTGCAATGGCAGAGATGACCGAGGAATCGAGACCGCCCGAGAGCAACACGCCGTAGGGCACATCGGACATCAGCTGACGCTTGACAGCAGCAGTCAAACCGTCGCGGATGGCTTCTACTGAAGCGGGCTTATCCTTGACTGCATCGTACTGCATCCAATCACGACGGTAGTACCACTTCATACCAGGCGACACACTCCAATAATAGTGACCAGGCAGGAAAGGTTCGTAGCGCTCACATTGTCCTTCAAGAGCCTTCAACTCTGAGGCGACATAGACCGTGCCATCGCTGTCGTAACCAATATAAAGGGGAATGACGCCGATGGGGTCGCGAGCTATCAGGAACTCATCGCGTTCTTCGTCGTAGAGGGCGAAGGCAAAGATGCCGTTAAGGTCTTCAAGGAAATTGATGCCTTTTTCGCGATAGAGCGCAAGGATGACCTCGCAGTCGCTGCCCGTCTGAAACTCGTATTGTCCTGCATAACGACGACGAATTTCCTGATGGTTATAGATCTCACCGTTCACAGCCAACACCTGCTTGCGGTCTGGCGAGTACAAAGGTTGTCCGCCACTCTCCGGATCAACGATACTCAGTCGCTCGTGAGCCAGAATGGCCGATCCGCCACAGTATATGCCACTCCAGTCAGGTCCGCGATGACGGATTTTCTGACTCATTTTCAATGCCTTGTCACGCAGAGCCTGTGTCTGCTCTTTCACATTCAATATTGCTACGATTCCACACATAATGACTATTTCTATTTGACGATTTACGATTTACTATTTACAGATAAGAGAGGTATAGGTAGTTGGTTTGGGCAGGATATTCTGCCGCGAGGGTGTCTATCTGATTGACAGTCGGGACGATGCCGAGGGCCTTGCGCCATTTACGGATGGTGAGACCAGCCTGCTCCATCTTCATACGGTGCTCCAAGCCGATGGCACGTCCTATCTGGAAATCAGAGAAACCGTAAATCTTGGCAGCCCGTAATAGCGGGAAGATTTCCGGCGACCTCAAATATTCCATGAATTCGCTGGGTTCCATATACTCTGACACCTCAGAAAGCAGGGCATTTTCCTTCAGCTGCTGGTCGATATCGACGATGTGCTTTAACTTTTCGAGGAACCAGCGGTCGATCATCGTCAGTTGATGAATCTGCTCGACACTGTAGCCAATCTTTAATGCTTTCGATACGACGAAGATTCGCATATCCGTCGGTTCGTGCAGAGACTTTTCAATATCAGGAATCTTGATTTCGTGATTCTCTACAAACCCGTGCATGCCTTGGCCTATCATGCGCAGGCCTTTCTGCAGTGCCTCCTCGAAGGTGCGTCCGATGGCCATCACCTCGCCTACGCTCTTCATCGACGAGCCGAGCTCGCGCTTCACGCCGTGGAACTTCGTGAGGTCCCAGCGAGGAATTTTTACTACTACATAGTCGAGGGCAGGCTCGAAGAAGGCAGAGGTTGTCTTCGTGACCGAGTTCTTCAAGTCGAAGAGTCCGTAGCCGAGTCCCAGTTTAGCAGCAACAAACGCCAATGGATAGCCCGTAGCCTTCGATGCCAATGCCGACGAGCGCGACAGACGGGCGTTGACCTCGATGACGCGATAGTCCTCGCTATTGGGGTCGAGCGCATATTGCACGTTACACTCGCCCACGATGCCGATATGCCGGATAATCTTGATGGCCAGCGCACGCAGCTTATGGTACTCGCTGTTCGAGAGCGTCTGACTCGGTGCGACGACAATCGACTCGCCCGTATGGATGCCCAGCGGGTCGAAGTTCTCCATGTTGCACACCGTGATGCAGTTGTCATACTGGTCGCGCACCACCTCGTACTCAATCTCCTTCCAGCCTTTCAGCGATTTTTCTACCAGCACCTGCGGCGAGAACGAGAAGGCTTCTTCGGCCTGTGCCAGCAGCTGCTCTTCGTTGTCGCAGAAACCAGAGCCGAGGCCGCCGAGGGCGTAGGCGGCACGCAATATCACGGGGAAGCCCAGTTCATGGGCTGCCTTCTGTACCTCTTCGACTGTCGAGCAGGCTTCGCTCTTGATGGTCTTCACACCAATCTCGTCAAGTCGACGGACAAACAGGTCACGGTCTTCAGTGTCGATGATGGCCTGCACGGGCGTTCCTAACACTTTGACACCGTATTTCTCTAAGACACCTTTTTCATACAATTCCACACCGCAGTTCAAAGCCGTCTGTCCGCCAAACGACAGCAGGATACCATCAGGGCGTTCTTTCTCGATGACACGCTCTACGAACTCCGGTGTTACCGGTTGGAAATACACCGTGTCTGCCACATCTTTCGACGTCTGCACCGTAGCGATGTTGGGGTTGATGAGCACCGAATGGATGCCTTCTTCCTTCAACGCTTTTAATGCCTGCGCACCACTGTAGTCGAACTCGCCAGCCTGACCGATCTTAAGAGCGCCAGAGCCAAGCAACAAAACTTTAGATATGCCGTTCGTTTTTAGTCCGTCCCGTTCGGACTCTTGGTCCGTAAGGAGCGAACTCTGAGTCCGTCCCGTTCGGACTGCATTTAGGCAGTTGACGAATTCGTCGAACATCCATTCCGTATCCGTAGGACCAGAGCAGGCTTCGGGATGGAACTGCGCCGAGAACCAGGGATTCGACTTATGACGGATGCCTTCGTTGGAGCCGTCGTTCATATTGACGAACAACGGTTCCCAATCCGCAGGCAGCGTCGAGTCATCCACAGCATAGCCGTGATTCTGTGACGTAATGAAGCAGCGGTTCGTGCCTACCTCACGTACTGGTTGGTTGTGCGAGCGATGGCCGTATTTCAGTTTGTAGGTCTTGGCACCTGCAGCACGGGCTAGCAGCTGGTTACCCAGACAGATGCCCATGCACGGTCTTACAGCCTCACCCCCAACCCCTCTCCGACTGGCGAGGGGAGTGGTTACTTTTTTCGATTCAGTTTCCAAGAACGTCCGAATATGCCTCACCGTCACTTCACATTGCTCCGGGTCGCCAGGTCCGTTGGCCAAGAAAAGACCATCAAACTCCAATTGATTGAAGTCGTAGTTCCAAGGTACGCGAATTACCTCTATGCCACGACGTATTAGGCATCGGATAATATTGGCCTTCACACCACAATCCATGAGAACGACCTTCTTTAGAGGTGAGAGGTGAGAGGTAAGAGGTGAGAGATTACTTTCAGGGTGATAAGTGATGACCTCCTTGCAACTCACCTTTTCCACCCAGTTCACGGAGCCATAATTCTCTGCTTCTGTCATATCTCTTACCTCTAACCTCTCACCTTTTATCTCTATCCTTCCCATCATCACGCCATGTTCGCGGAGCACCTTCGTCAGTCTTCGTGTATCAATCCCTGATATTCCAGGAACCTTTTCGCGCTTCAGCCACGAGGCCAACGACTCCTTCGCATTCCAATGCGAGAACTGTTCACTATAATCGGCCACAACGATCGCTTTGGGATGGATTCGTTCACTCTCCATCAGCAGCGGGAGTCCGTCCTCGCCGATGCCCGTATCAGGTACGCCGTAGTTGCCTATCAGCGGAAACGTCGTCACCAGTATCTGCCCTGCATAGCTGGGATCTGTCAGACTTTCAGGATAGCCTGTCATGGCGGTGTTAAACACCACCTCGCCAATGGTATCGGCCTCGAAACCGAACGACCATCCGCTGAACACGCTGCCGTCGCTGAGTATCAATTTTGCTTCTCTCATCGTATCTCTTTTTACTTTTTTACCTTTTCCACGTAGTTCACAAATGCCTGATTGACGAGCCGTGTGCCGCCAGGCGTAGGATAGTGACCGGTGAAATACCAGTCGCCGGGATGGTTGGGACAAGCCTCGTGCAGTCCCTCGATGCTTTGGAACACCAATTCGATGGGTGCCTGCATGTTCTTTGGACGCAGCATCTCGACGATCTTCTCGTTAATATCCTCGACGGTGAAGGGCTCGTAGAGCGCACGGACGTGATTATCTGAATGCGGGTCGTGCTTGCAGGCTAAGTAGATATCGTTCACCAACTGCCACATGCCGCGCTCCTCAATCAGTGCCATTGTGGCACGGAAGGCACAGAACTCCTCAAGGTGGGGCATGTCGATGCCGTAATAATCAGGGTAGCGAATCTGAGGCGAACTCGACACCATCACGATCTTCTTCGGATGCAGGCGGTCGAGAATCTTGAAGATGCTTTCTCTCAAGGTCGTGCCGCGCACTATCGAGTCGTCGATAATCACCAAATTATCCTTGTAGGGCCGCAACGAGCCATAGCTGATGTCATAGACGTGAGCCGCCAGATCGTTGCGCTCGGTGTTGTCTGAGATAAACGTGCGCAGCTTGATGTCCTTCCAAACCACCTTCTCCGTTCTTACCTCGCCATGCAGCTTACGGAAACCGTCGGTCATGCCATAGAAGGCCACCTCGGCGGTATTGGGGATATAGGAGAAAACGGTGTTCTCCATATCGCCATCAATGGCTTTCAGGATGGCGGGTGTCAACTGTTCACCAAGGCGTTTGCGCTCCTGATAGATGTCGCGGTCGGAACCTCGGCTGAAGTAGATGCGCTCGAAACTGCAGGCGTTCAATTTTTGTGCGGGCATAATCTGTTCCAGATGACTCTCGCCACTGCGACGCACAATGAGTGCCTCACCGGGTTTCAGCTCGTGGATATCCTCGCATTGCAGGTCAAACGTGGTCTGCAACACGGGGCGTTCGCTGGCCAGGGCGATAATCTCGTCGTCGCGATAGTAGAACGCGGGACGGATACCCCAAGGGTCGCGCACGCTGAACATCTCACCGCTACCCGTCAGTCCGCACATTACGTAGCCGCCGTCGTAGTGCTCCATCGTCTTTCGCAGCACGTTGGCCATCTCCACGTGGTCGTCGATATATCGCGTGATGTCGAGTCCTTCCAGTCCCTTCGCCTTGGCCTCCTCAAACAGCCGCTCCACCTCACGGTCCAGCCGGTGGCCCATCAGTTCGAGTGTGATGTACGAGTCGCCATAGATACGCGGCGACTGGCCTTGCGACGTCAGGAACTGAAACACCTCGTCGATGTTCGTCATGTTGAAGTTGCCACACAGACAGAGGTTCTTGGCGCGCCAGTTGTTACGACGCAGAAAGGGATGCACAAACGTCAGTCCGCTCTTGCCTGTGGTTGAATAGCGCAGATGACCCATCAGCAGTTCTCCAGCCATATCCTGAGTGACGCGACTGAATATCTCCGTGATGGCATCCTTGCCCTCGGCCTTCTCGCGGAACATATACTCCGTGCCTGGCTCCTTGTTCAGACACACCGACGCAATGCCGGCACCTTCTTGACCGCGGTTGTGCTGCTTCTCCATCATCAGGTAGAGCTTGTTGAAACCGTAAGTCCACGTGCCGTATTTCTTTTCGTAATAGTCCAGCGGCTTCAACAGGCGAATCATCGCCACGCCACATTCATGTTTTAGTTGTTCCATATTTATCTGACCACGGATTATACGGATTTCACGGATTTTTCTTGGGTGCATTCATTGATGAACGACATGAACAGCGGATGCGGATGCAGCACCGTTGACAAGTATTCAGGATGGAACTGCGTACCGATATACCAGCGTTTGTCAGGTATTTCCACAATCTCCACAAGGTTGGCGGCGGGGTTGACACCCACGCATTTCATACCCGCAGCCTCGTATTCCTCTTTATAGGCGTTGTTGAACTCATAGCGGTGACGATGTCTTTCACTAATCATCGCCTCTTTGCCGTATGCTTCATAGACGCGGCTGCCTTTCTGCAGTTCACATTCATAAGCACCCAATCGCATCGTGCCACCCATCTGTGTGATACTCTTCTGTTCCTCCATGATGTCGATGACGTTATGCGGTGTTTGCTCGTCCATCTCGCGACTGTTGGCATCTTTATAACCCAGCACATTGCGGGCAAACTCAATGACCATCATCTGCATACCCAGACAGATGCCGAAGGTGGGAATATCGTTGGTGCGCGTATATTCTGCCGCAATAATCTTGCCCTCGATGCCTCGCTGACCGAATCCGGGACAAATGACGATACCCGCCATGCCGTCAAGCTTCTCGTTCACGTTCTCCCGAGTTATCTCCTCGCTGTTGATAAAGTGCAGCCGTGCCTTCACGTCGTTGTAGATGCCTGCCAGATTCAGACTCTCGCGAATGCTCTTATAGGCATCCTGCAGGTCGTATTTGCCCACCAGTCCGATATGTACCTCGCGCTTAGCATTGCGCTGTTTGTCCAGGAAGTCGTGCCAAGGCTTCATAGCTGGCATCTCGCCAACGGGGATGCCAATCTTTCGCATGATGGCAGCATCCAGTCCCTGCTTCTGCATACTCACCGGCACCTCGTAGATGCTGGGCATGTCCTCGCTCTGCACCACGCACTCCAAATCTACATTACAAAACGACGCCACCTTCATACGCACATGGTCGTCGAGGTGGCGTTCCGTCCTGAGGACGAGGATATCCGGCTGAATACCCATCCCTTGCAGTTCTTTTACGCTATGCTGTGTCGGCTTCGTCTTCAACTCGTCCGCTGCCTTCAGATAAGGTACGTAGGTCAGGTGCACGCACACCGCATCGCGTCCCAATTGCCACCGCAGCTGTCGGATGGCCTCCATAAACGGTGCACTCTCAATGTCGCCGATGGTGCCGCCCACCTCTGTTATTACAAAATCGAGATTCTGTTCTGGGGCGGCAGCAAATTCTTCATTCTTCATTCTTAATTCTTCATTTTGCCGCAGCATTCTCCGCTTAATCTCGTCCGTGATGTGCGGCACCACTTGAATCGTCTTGCCCAGATAGTCACCGTGCCGCTCGCGGTCTATCACAGTCTTGTAGATGCGTCCCGTCGTAATCGAGTTGTTGCGCGTGGTGTGTATGCCCGTAAACCGTTCGTAATGTCCCAAGTCCAGGTCGGTCTCGAAACCATCCTCCGTCACGTAGCATTCGCCATGCTCGTAGGGATTCAGCGTTCCTGGGTCGATGTTGATGTACGGGTCAAATTTCTGAATCGTGACCTTAAAGCCACGTGCCTGCAGCAGTTTTCCGATGCTGGCGGAAATGATGCCCTTGCCAAGCGAGGAAACCACACCGCCAGTCACGAAGATGTACTTTGTGTTCATTCTATGTTGTTTGAAAGTTTGCATTCTCTTATTTCTGACCTTTTACCTATTATTATTTAATACACTATGCTATTTCAAGGTGCAAAATTACTTCTTTGTGTCGTAAAACCGCTACGACCTTTTACTTTTTGTTTGTTAAAAACTATGCCAACTTACACTTTGTAAACATCATAACCATTTTTCCTTTCCATTTGCTAACACTCTGCACTCAAAACCTGCCTTTTTGCTACAATCTGTTATCGGACACATCTTGGAATAATGGCCGTCAACAGCCTCTACATGAGTTGAGTCGGCAGCTTTTGTTTTTGGGCAAAATGTCAAAGTGTAAGGAATGAAGGGGAAGGGACGGATGGAATACTTACACTTTTGACGGGAAAGAGACGATTTTAGAGCAAAGTGTCAGAGGGTGAAATTTTTTTTGAGAAAAAAGTAAGCAAAAATTTGTTTTTTTCAGCAAAATGTACTACTTTTGCACCCGAATAGTTATAAAAAGCAGAAAATAGATATGATTAGAACAGCAAACTTTTGGTGGTGGCAGTGCTCAAGATTCAAAAAATCGTGAGAAGATAGCCGCGTACCTAGTTTGTTATAGGAGAGATACTGAGAGGCCTGTCGTTCTTGCGACAGGCCTCTCAAAGTTTTAATATGTATCATTAACACAAATATAAGAATATATGAATTATCAAGTTGACAAAAACGGTTTCTACGGAGAGTTCGGAGGGGCGTATGTGCCCGAGATACTCTACAAGTGTGTGCATGACCTGCAGGAGGCTTATCTGCCGATTATCGAGAGTGCAGAGTTCAAAGCCGAGTATCATGCGCTGTTGAAGGATTATGTGGGCAGGCCCTCACCGCTCTACTATGCCCGTAGGATGAGCGAGAAGTACGGCTGCCAGTTGTATTTGAAGCGTGAAGACCTGAACCACACGGGTGCTCACAAGATCAATAACACCATCGGACAGATTCTGTTGGCAAAGAAGATGGGCAAGACACGCATCATTGCCGAGACGGGCGCCGGACAGCATGGTGTAGCAACGGCGACGGTGTGTGCGCTGATGGACATGAAGTGCGAGGTGTTTATGGGTGCGACGGATGTGGAGCGCCAGCATACCAACGTGGAGCGGATGAAGATGCTGGGTGCCGAGGTGCATCCCGTCCGCACGGGCAACATGACGCTGAGCGATGCCTGCTCAGAGGCGATCCGCGACTGGTGCTGTCACCCTGCCGACACCTTCTATATCGTAGGTTCGACAATGGGGCCTCATCCCTATCCCGACCTTGTGGCGAGGATGCAGAGCGTCATCAGCGAGGAGATCAAGTGGCAGTTGGCTGAGCAGGTAGGCCGCGACTATCCCGACTACCTGATTGCCTGCATTGGAGGCGGAAGCAACGCTGCCGGCACCATCTACCACTATATGGACGATGAGCGCGTAAAGATTGTGTTGGCTGAAGCTGGCGGACACGGCTGGGACACCGACTACACCGCCGCTACGATACATCGTGGCACGACGGGAATCCTGCACGGAGCGAAGATGCTGGTGATGCAGGACGAGGACGGACAGATTCAGGAGGCGTTTACCATCTCTGCTGGCCTCGACTATCCTGGTGTGGGTCCGATGCATTGCAACATGGCGAAGAAGGGTCGGACGCAGGTGCTGAGCATCAACGACGACGAGGCCATCTACGGCGGCTACGAGCTGACGCGCATGGAGGGGATCATCCCCGCCATCGAGAGCGCGCACGCTATTGCAGCGCTGAAGAAACTAAGTTTTAAAAAAGACGATGTAGTGGTGCTGACAGTCAGTGGGCGCGGCGACAAGGATGTCGAGACATATCTCAAGAACAAGACGATGGCAAAGGAATACGGGAAGTTTTAACGACGGATTTAACGAATTAAACGGATTATGAAAACTTTTAAATATCAAACAACAAGCAAGACCATTCTGGCGGATCTTTATACCCCAGTAGGCGTGTATATGCGGCTGCGCGACCTTTATCCGCAGAGTGCGCTGATGGAGAGCTCGGACTATCACGACCAGAGCAATTCGCGCTCGTTTATCGGCATCCATCCCATGGCCAGCGTGGCTATCGGACACGGCATTGCTACCATCAACTATCCCGACGGAACCACAATGAGTCAGCCGTTAAGTGCGGGCTTCGGTTCTGCCGAAGCCATCCACGCTCTCATCGACCGCATCAAGGTGACTGGTGACGATGCTGCCATCTGCGGACTCTATGGCTACACCAGTTTCAATGCCGTGCGCTATTTTGAGAATATCGCCGTGAAAGATGAGACGCAGGAGAAGAACGACGCGCCCGACGTTCTGTATATATTCTATAAGATGGTGATTGTGTTCGACCATCATAACAGTCAGCTGAAAATCGTGGCGCTGGAGGATGCCGATGGCAAAACCGTCGGCCACACTACGGTCGTGGAGGACGTGCTGAAGGCGATGAACAAGGCCAATGTGCAGGCTTACGATTTCCACCCCGTTGGCGATGTGCGCTCGACACTGACCGACGAGGAGCACAAGGCGAATATCCGCCGCGGCATCCGGCATTGTCTGCGCGGCGACGTGTTCCAGATTGTGCTCTCGCGCAGGTTCATCCAGCAGTACGAGGGCGACGACTTCAAGCTCTATCGTGCTTTAAGGAGCATCAATCCGAGTCCGTACCTGTTCTACTTCGACTTCGGTGGGTTCAGGATATTCGGAAGCAGTCCTGAGACGCATTGCAGGATTGAGGGACGTCGCGCTTACATCGACCCCATCGCTGGTACGACGAAGCGCACGGGCGATGCTGAGGCTGACCGCAAGGGAGCCGAATACCTGCGCAACGACCCGAAGGAGAATGCTGAGCACGTGATGTTGGTGGATCTGGCGCGTAATGACTTGAGTCGTAATTGTCATGACGTGAAGGTTGATTTCTACAAGGACTTGCAGTACTATTCACACGTGATTCATCTCGTGTCGCGAGTCAGCGGTGAGCTCGATGCCGACAAAGATCCCATCAAGGCATTTATCGACACCTTCCCCGCCGGTACGCTCAGCGGTGCGCCGAAGGTTCGTGCCATGCAGCTTATTTCTGAGTATGAGCCGCACAACCGCGGTGCCTACGGTGGTTGCATTGGGTACATCGGTTTGGATGGCTCGCTGAATCAGGCCATCACCATTCGCACCTTCGTCTCGCGCAATGGCGAGCTGTGGTTCCAGGCCGGCGGCGGCATTGTGGCCAAGAGCGACGAGGAGTATGAACTGCAGGAAGTAAACAATAAACTGGGAGCCCTTCGCAAGGCAATCATTAAAGCTTCAGAATTATGAAAATAGTTATTATAGATAATTACGACTCGTTTACATACAATTTGAGTCATCTGGTGAAGGAACTGGGCGCCGAGGTCACCGTCGTGCGCAACGACCAGTTCCGCCTCGACGAAATCGAGACATACAGTAAGATCATCCTCTCGCCCGGGCCAGGCATTCCCTCGGAGGCAGGTCTGCTGCTCGACGTTATCCGCACCTACGCCGGTCGCAAACCTATCCTTGGCGTTTGCTTGGGACATCAGGCCATTGGTGAGGCGTTCGGTGCGAAGTTAGAGAACCTCAGCGACGTGTTCCACGGCGTGGCTACCCCTTGCCATATCGTCGCCGACGACCCCATCTTCAGCGGCATCTCGCGTGACATCACCATCGGGCGTTATCACTCTTGGGTGGTCTCTCGCGAAGGTCTGCCCGACTGTCTCGAAGTCACAGCAGTCTCCGATGAGGGACAGATCATGGCCCTCCGCCATCGCGAGCTGAACGTCCGCGGCATACAATTCCATCCTGAGAGCGTGCTGACTCCCGACGGCAAGAAAATGTTGCAAAACTGGATGTTCTTGTAAAGGTTATCATAAAGTTAAAAGTTTAAAGTTCAAAGTTCAAAGTAAAAAAAATATGGAACAAACAATGAAAGGCTACCTCTTCCGCCTGCTGAATCACGAAGAGCTCTCCCGCGAGGAGATGAAATCAATCCTGATAGGCATTACGCACTCAGAGTACCCCAACGAACAGATTACCGCCCTGCTGACCTGTCTGCAGATGCGCGGCGTCACCGTCGACGAACTGCTCGGTTTCCGCGACGGCATCCTCGAGACCGGCGTGCCAGCCATCCTCAACTGCGACCGTTACATCGACGTCGTGGGCACTGGCGGCGACCGCAAGAACACCTTCAATATCTCTACCACCGCCTGTTTCGTCATTGCCGGAGCCGGCTACAAGGTGGCCAAGCACGGCAACTATGCCGCCACCAGCGTCAGTGGTGCCTCGAATGTCATTGCCCACCACGGCATCAAGTTTACCGATGACATAGACCGCCTGAACCGCTCGCTCAACGAGGCCGGCATCGTGTATCTGCATGCACAGCTCTTCGCCAAGGCGATGAAGTTCGTGGGTCCAATCCGCAAGGCGCTGCAGTTCCCCACCATCTTCAATCTCCTCGGTCCCATCGTCAATCCCTCACAGCCCAAATGCCAGCTCCTCGGCGTGGCTAACCTCGACCAGATGCGCCTTTATAATCAGGTGTATCAGAAGTTGGGTATTGACTACGGCATCGTGAACTCCATCGACGGCTACGACGAGATTTCGCTGACGGGCGACTTCAAGGTGACCACCAAGGATTACGAGCGCATCTTCTCCCCCAAGGACTTAGGCTTCGACATTGCCAAACCAGAGGAACTTGTGGGTGGCGCCACCGAGGAAGAGGCCGCCCAGATTTTCGACAGCGTGCTCGAGAATCGCGCCCTGCCCGCCCAGAAGAACATCGTCCTGGCCAATGCCGCCTTTGGTATTCAGGTGCTGGAGAAAGGACAGAAGAGCATCGAGGATTGCATCGAGATTGCCCGCGAATCAATAGACAGCGGTGCGGCATTACGGACGTTCAAGAAGTTCGTGGAACTGAACAGCTAATTTTTAGACCACGAATTGCACTAATTAAACGAATTAAGTTATGGGAAAAGATATTTTAGAGCAAATCATCGCCCACAAACGCGAGGAAGTGGCTGTTCTCTATGCAAAGAAGCCCTCCCTTCGCGAGGCCCTGCTGCAGAGCAATACCGGCATCATCGCAGAGTTCAAGCGCCGTTCACCCTCGAAAGGCTGGATTAAGGAAGACGGACGTGCCGACATCATTCCGCTGTCATACCAGCAGAACGGTGCCGCTGCCTTGAGCATCCTCACCGACGAACACTTCTTCGGTGGCAGCGACGACTTCATCCGTCAAGCTCGCCAAAGCGGTGTTACCCTTCCCATCCTCTATAAGAACTTCGTCATCGACGAGACCCAGCTCTATGCCGCCGCTCTCTGTGGTGCCAGTGCCGTGCTGCTCATTGCCGCCTGCCTGTCGAAACAAGCGTGCGCTGCGCTGATGAATAAGGCGCATGAACTTGGCCTTGAGGTGTTGCTTGAGATGCACTCCGAAGCAGAACTCGAATACGCTGAACTCTGCCCCGACCTCTGCGGTATCAACAACCGCAACCTCGGCTCGTTCGTCACCGATGTCGAGAACTCCTTCCGTCTCGCCGAGCTTCTGCCGAAGGATGCCGTCAAGGTCAGTGAGAGCGGTATTAGCGACCCTGCTACCGTTCGAGCCCTCCGTCAGGCCGGTTTCCGTGGCTTCCTCATCGGCGAGACCTTTATGAAAACTGCTGGCCCTGGCCTGGCATTAAACGAATTTATCGCAAAGCTATGATTATTAAAGTATGCGGCATGCGCGATGCTGACAATATTCGCGAGGTGGAGCAATTGTCAACTGTCAATTGTCAATTGTCAATTGATTGGATGGGCTTTATCTTTTGGCCGAAGTCCAGCCGCTACGTCAGCGAACGTCCAGCCTATCTGCCGCAAAAGTGCAAGCGTGTCGGTGTGTTCGTTGATGCCGCTATTGATGACATCCGTCAGCACATCGCCGACTATTGTCTCGATATCATCCAGCTTCACGGTCACGAAAGCATTGACTTCATCCGCAGTCTTCGTTCGTTGTGTGGCGATTCTATCGCCATCATCAAGGCCTTCAACATCGCCACGAAAGAGGATCTGGCTGCAACGGCTCCCTACGATGGCCTTGTCGATTACTTCCTCTTCGACACTAAAGGCCCATCCGTTGGAGGCAATGGTGAAAAATTCGACTGGACTGTGCTCGCCGATTACGACGGCGAGACTCCCTTCCTCCTCAGTGGCGGCATAGGCTCTGACGATGCAGAACGCATCAAGTCGTTCAATCACCCCAAGTGCATCGGTATCGACCTGAACTCGCGTTTTGAGATTGAACCAGGAATAAAAGATATTGTAAAATTAAAAACGTTTTTGAATTATGGCAAACAAGATTAATAAGCTCTTTGCTGAGCAACCCCAAGACAAAAAGTTTCTTTCGCTCTATTTCTGTGCCGGTTGTCCTACCCTCGAAGGCACGGGCGAAGTTATCCTCACGATGCAACGCCGCGGCATCGACTTCATCGAGGTCGGCATCCCCTTCAGCGATCCACTGGCCGACGGTCCTGTCATCCAGAGTGCCGCCACTCAGGCCCTGAAGAACGGCATGACCCTTTCCAAACTCTTCGCCCAACTGAAGACCATCAAGGACCAAGTGCAGATCCCACTTATCCTCATGGGCTATCTCAACCCCATCCTGCACTACGGCATCGAAGAGTTTTGCAAAAGTTGTGTCGAGTCAGGCGTCAGTGGCATGATTATCCCCGACCTGCCTTTCGATGACTACCAAAATATAGTAAAACCCATCGCCGACCGCTACGACCTCCGCGTCATCATGCTCATCACGCCCGAGACCAGTGACGAGCGCATCCGCTTCATCGACCAAAACACCGACGGTTTCATCTATATGGTCAGCTCTGCCGCCATCACCGGCGCCCAGCAGTCATTCGACGATGCCAAGCAGGCCTACTTCCGTCGCATCGACCAGATGCAGCTGCGCAATCCGCGTATGATTGGCTTTGGCATCAGCAATGCCCAGACGCTCAAGGCTGCCCAGCAGAACGCCGCCGGTGCCATCATCGGTTCCAAGTTCGTCACCCTCCTCAACGACACCAATGGTGATGCAGACGAAGCCCTCGACCGTCTCTTTGAGGCTTTGTCGGAATAAAATATCACATCTTGGTTTTGTTAGGAAGTGACAACTTGTAAATGATAAAGGGGGCATGACGGACGGAATGCTTACATTTTTGATTAAAAAGGGGTGATTTCAGCGCAAAGTGTCAGAACGGCCGATTTTGAAGATAAAAAGTAAGTGAAAGTTTGGCGGATTAAGCAGAATGTCGTAATTTTGCAGCCGAAAACGAACAAAAGGAAAGAAAAAGTAAGGATAATATGACAAAATGTAAACTTCAAACATCGGAAAGGTTGCAAAAAGAAGCATATTCGCAGCAAGGGCTTTACCAGAGCCATTACGAGCATGATGCTTGCGGCGTGGGAATGGTTGTGAACATCCACGGCGGAAAAAGTCACGATCTGGTAGACAATGCGCTGAAGGTGCTGGAAAACATGGAACATCGCGGAGCTGAGACGCGCGATAAGACTGGCGACGGCGCCGGTATCATGCTGCAGATTCCGCACGAGTTTATCCTGTTGCAGGGTATTCCTGTGCCTGAGAAGGGTAAGTATGGTACTGGATTGGTGTTCCTGCCAAAAGACGAGAAGGCACAACAGGAGATTCTGAGCGTGATGATTGAAGAGATTGAGCGCGAGGGACTGCAGCTGATGCATCTGCGCGCTGTGCCTACAAACCCCGAAGTGCTGGGTGCCGCGGCTCGCGAGGTGGAGCCCGACATCAAGCAGATTTTCGTAACGGGTATTGCCGACGAACAAGTGCCCGTGTTCGAACGTATATTATATAAGGTACGCAAAAGGATTGAAAACCGTATCGACAACGAGGATTTTTATATCTGCTCGTTGTCTAACAAGAATATCATCTATAAGGGAATGCTGACCAGCGGACAGCTGCGTCGCTACTTCCCTGATCTATCGAACGATTACTTTACAAGTGGACTGGCGCTGGTACACTCGCGCTTCTCTACTAACACATTCCCCAAATGGAAGCTGGCCCAGCCCTTCCGTCTGTTGGCTCACAACGGCGAGATTAACACCATTCGCGGTAACCGTGGCTGGATGAAGGCTCGCGAGAGTGTGCTGAACAGCGAAGCCTTAGGAGATATCAAGGATCTGCGCCCCATTGTGCAGGATGGTATGAGTGATAGTGCTTCGCTGGATAATGTGTTCGAATTCTTGATGCTCAGTGGACTCTCATTACCACAGGCCATGGCCATTCTGGTGCCTGAGAGCTTTAATGACAAGAACCCGATTTCTGAAGACCTGAAGGCCTTCTACGAGTATCACTCTATCTTGATGGAGCCATGGGACGGTCCTGCAGCGCTGCTGTTCTCAGATGGTCGCTATGCTGGCGGTATGCTTGACAGGAACGGTCTGCGCCCCAGTCGCTACACCATTACCAAACAGGGTATGATAGTGGTAGCCAGTGAGGTTGGCGTGATGGACTTTGAGCCAGGCGATGTGGTGTCGAAAGGTCGTCTGCAACCAGGAAAGATTCTGCTGATTGACACCCAGGAGGGTAAGATTTACTACGACGGAGAGATCAAGGAACAGTTGGCTAAGGCACATCCTTACCGTGAGTGGCTGAATGAGAACCGCGTGCAGCTGGAAAAGCTGAAGAGCGGGCGCCATGTAGAGAATTCGGTGAGCAACTTCGAACAGAAGCTCGTTACATTTGGTTTTGGTCAGGAGGATATCGATAAGACTATCGTGCCGATGGCTACAGCTGGTCAGGAGCCTGTAGCTGCTATGGGTAACGACACGCCGCTGGCAGTCATCTCAGACCGTCCACAGATATTGTTTAACTATTTCCGCCAGCAGTTCGCACAAGTAACGAACCCTGCCATCGACCCGATTCGTGAGGAGCTGGTAATGAGTCTGACGGAGTATATTGGTGCAGTAGGAACCAATATCCTGACACCCGACGCATCTAACTGTAAGATGGTGCGCCTGCCACAACCCGTGCTAACCAACACACAACTCGATATATTATGTAACATCCGCTATAAAGGCTTCAACACCAAGAAGCTACCCATCCTCTTCGACATGGAAAAAGGCGAAGAGGGCTTGCGTCAGGCATTGGACGACCTATGTCATCAGGCCGAGGCCAGCGTGGACGAGGGTGTAAACTACATCATCCTCTCTGATCGTGACATTGACGAGACACATGCCGCGATTCCCTCGCTTTTGGCGGTATCGGCTGTTCACCACTATCTGATTAGCGTGGGTAAGCGCGTACAGACTGCCTTGATTGTGGAGAGCGGTGAGATTCGCGAGGTGATGCATGCGGCGCTGTTGCTGGGCTATGGTGCGAGTGCGCTGTGCCCATATATGACATTCGCTGTCCTCGACGATTTGGTGAAAAGAGGAAAAATTCAGGAGGAATATGCTACTGCCGAGAAAAACTACATCAAAGCGGTAGATAAAGGTCTGAAGAAGATCATGTCAAAGATGGGTATCTCAACCATTCGCAGCTATCGTGGTGCTAAGATTTTCGAGAGCATCGGACTGAGCGAAGACCTGCTACGTCGCTATTTCGGCACAGAGGTGAGTACCATCGGTGGTGTTGGATTGAAGGAGATTGCCCGCGATGCCATCAGACTTCACCATGAAGCATTTCTCTCACCTCTCACTTCTCACCTCTCACCTCTCAAAAACCAGGGCCTCTTTGCATGGCGCAAGGATGGCATTAAGCACGCTTGGAACCCAGAGACAATCGCTCAGTTGCAGTTGGCTACACGTCAAGGCAATTACGATAAATTCAAGGATTGGGCAAAGATCGTTGACGAGAAGGAGAGTCCCATCTTCATCCGCGACTTCTTCAAGTTCAAGAAGGCTGCCAAGCCAACGCCTATTGACGAGGTGGAGCCCGTTGAGAGCATTGTGAAGCATTTTGTAACAGGCGCTATGTCATTCGGTGCTTTGAGCATCGAGGCCCACGAGGCTTTGGCACTCGCCATGAACAAACTGGGTGCACGTTCGAACACGGGTGAGGGTGGCGAGGACAATGCCCGCTATCACTCAGAGGTAGATGGCGTGAGCCTTTCAAGTAAGACCAAGCAGATTGCATCAGGACGTTTTGGTGTGACAGCCGAATACCTGGTGAATGCCGAGGAGATACAGATTAAGGTGGCACAGGGTGCTAAGCCTGGTGAGGGCGGACAGTTGCCTGGCTTCAAAGTCAACGAGATTATCGCCAAGACACGTAACGCCATCCCCGGCATCTCGCTCATCTCACCCCCACCCCATCACGACATCTACTCTATTGAAGATTTGGCACAGCTTATCTTCGACCTGAAGAATATCAACCCGACCGCTGCCGTCAGCGTAAAGCTGGTAGCCGAGAGTGGCGTGGGAACAATCGCTGCTGGTGTAGCTAAGGCTAAGGCCGACCTGATTGTTATCTCTGGTGCCGAGGGTGGTACGGGTGCATCGCCTGCCAGCAGTATGCGATTCGCTGGTATCTCACCTGAGATAGGTCTGGCTGAGACGCAGCAGACACTGGTGATGAACGGACTGAGAAATCAGGTGCGCCTGCAGACCGACGGACAGTTGAAGACAGCCAAGGATGTGATTATCATGGCCTTGCTGGGCGCCGACGAGTTTTCGTTTGGTACGCTACCGCTGATTGTGCTGGGTTGTGTGATGATGCGTAAGTGCAATACCAATACCTGTCCGATGGGGGTGGCTACGCAGAACCCGGAGTTGCGCAAGCACTTCGAGGGTCGTGCAGAATATGTTGTGAATTTCTTCACCTTCCTGGCCGAACAGGTGCGCGAGTACCTCAGTGAGATGGGTGTGACGAGTCTGAAGGAGATTATAGGACATACAGAGCTGATTGAGGTAGCCCACCCAAGCCCTCCCAAAGGGAGGGATGTTGAGAAATGGCGGACCATCGACTTAAGGCGACTGCTGCATAAGCCGGAGACAGACAAGGCTCTCTACTGGGATCGTGGCGCCTATACGAAGGTCAGCGGTGTGAAGGATGAAGAGATTATCAAGGCTGCCGAGAAGGCTATCAATGATGGCGAGGAGGTGACACTCGACTACGCTATCAAGAATACCGACCGTGCCGTTACCACGATGCTCTCTGGCGTCATCGCCAAGAAATATGGTGAGGCTGGTTTGCCCGACAATACGATAAACATCAAGTTCAAAGGCTCGGCAGGACAGAGTTTCGGTGCTTTTGCCGTTCACGGAGTGAACTTGAAACTCGAGGGTGAGTGTAACGACTACTTTGGAAAGGGACTTTCAGGCGGTCGCATCTCGATTCTCCCGCCAGCCCGTAGTGGTGAGGATTTCCATGCAGAAGAAAACATCATAGCTGGCAACACAGGATTGTATGGTGCTACCTCTGGCGAACTCTATATCAATGGTAAGGTAGGTGAGCGCTTTGGTGTGCGTAACTCAGGTGCCATAGCTGTGATTGAAGGTGCTGGCGACCACTGCTGCGAGTATATGACTGGCGGTCGTGTGGTAGTGCTGGGTAAGACTGGCCGCAACTTCGCCGCAGGAATGAGTGGTGGTGTGGCTTACGTCTACGATCCCGATCATACCTTCGACTACTTCTGCAACATGGATATGGTAGAACTTGGACTCGTTGAGGACAGCGTTAGTCGCAAGGAATTGCTCGAACTTATCCGTCAGCACTATCTGCATACAGGTTCAGCCCTCGCAGGACGTATGCTCGACGACTGGCAGCGCTACGTGGTAGACTTCATCCAGGTTGTACCTATCGAGTACAAGCGCGTGCTGCAGGAAGAGCAGAACAAGAAACTTCAAGAAAAAATTGCAAACATCCAGCGCGACTATTAATGGTTATTGTTTATTGGTTATTGTTTATTGAAAACTATGGGAAATCCGAAAGCATTCATGGAGATACACCGCCAGGAGGCGGGATACCGTCCGATTCACGATAGAATCCACGATTTTGGTGAGGTAGAGCAGACACTCAACACTCGCGAACGTAAACTGCAGGCCTCGCGCTGCATGGACTGCGGCGTACCTTTCTGCCATTGGGCCTGTCCGCTGGGCAACAAAGCACCCGAATGGAACGATGCATTATACAAAGGCGATTGGGAGTTGGCATACCGCTTACTTAATAGTACTAACCCATTCCCCGAGTTCACCGGCCGTATCTGTCCCGCTCTGTGCGAGAAGGCTTGTGTGCTGAATCGTTTCAACCACGAGCCGACGACGAACCGCGAAGACGAATGCGCCATCACAGAGATGGCCTTCCAGGAGGGATTCATCCTGCCCCACACCGACATCGTGCGTAATGGAAAGACGGTGGCTGTCATCGGCGCTGGACCTGCCGGACTCGCTGCTGCCAACGACCTGAATCTAATGGGCTACAAGGTAACAGTATTCGAGAAGAACGAGGCTGCAGGCGGACTGCTCCGCTATGGTATCCCCAACTTCAAACTCAACAAGGCCATCATCGATCGTCGTATCAAGCTGCTGGAGCAGGAGGGAATAGAGTTTAAGTATGGACAGGAGGTAAAGTGGGCTGAGGCAATGCCTCAGCTTACGAGACAATTTGATGCCATCGTGATGGCATCAGGCACGCCTACCGCCCGCGATCTCAAGGCTCCCGGCCGTGAGCTGAAGGGGGTTCATTTCGCCCTCGAGATGCTCTCTCAGCAGAACCGTGTGCTGGCAGGTATGGAGTTCTCGAAGGACGAGCGCGTAACGGCCAAGGGCAAGGACGTCCTCGTCATCGGCGGTGGCGACACCGGCTCCGACTGCATCGGCACTGCCCATCGTCAGGGCTGCAAGAGCGTTACTCAGATTGAGATTATGCCTAAACCCGCGGAAGGTCCAGAGGATCCGCAGAACCCTTGGCCCAACTGGCCCCGCACCCTCAAGACTACATCAAGTCACGAGGAGGGTTGCACCCGCCGCTGGAACATCAACACCCTGGAGTTCTTAGGCGAGAATGGCAAACTGAATGGCGTGAAGGTTCAGGAGATTGATTGGAAGCCAAACCCAGAGGGTGGTCGCCCCATCATGGTCGAGAAAGGCAAGCCCGAAATCATTAAGGCTGAACTCTGTCTGCTGGCTATGGGATTCCTAAAGCCTGAACATCCGGAGTACCCAGAGAATGTATTCGTTTGTGGCGACTCTGCCAACGGCGCCAGCCTCGTAGTTCGCGCTATGGCCAGCGGCAAGCAGACCGCTCTGAAAGTTGATCAGTTTCTCACCTCTCACCCCTAACCCCTAACCCCTATTATGACCAAGATCCATTTCACCAAGATGCACGGCTGCGGCAACGACTATATCTATGTCAATGTCATGCAGTATCCCATTGCCGATCCTGTTCATGCATCCATCCTTTGGAGCGATCGCCACAAGGGCATCGGCTCCGACGGACTCGTGTTGATTGGCGCGTCTCCCATTCCAGAGGCCGACTATAGCATGCGTATCTTCAATGCTGACGGCTCAGAGGCCATGATGTGCGGCAATGCCTCGCGGTGTATCGGGAAGTATCTCTATGAAAGGGGCCTCACCATACAAACACAAATACGATTGCTGACCAAGTCTGGCATCAAGACGCTCAACCTCCACGTCCGAGACGGCGTGGTGGAGAGCGTTACCGTCGACATGGGCGCACCCCAGCTCGAGAACCCAGAGCAGTTCGTTATTTCACGTGGACTGGATCAAGGCACATTTGTCTCGATGGGCAATCCACATTACGTCATCTTCACGGACAATGTGGACCAGGTGGGCGAAACGGGTCGCGTATTAGAGCATCACCCCGCCTTTCCTCAGCGCTGCAACATCGAGCTCGCCCGTATAGAGGACGACGGTAGCATCCGCACCCGCGTCTGGGAGCGTGGCAGCGGCATCACCCAAGCCTGCGGTACCGGCGCCTGCGCCACCGCTGTTGCCGCCTTCGTCACAGGCCGTGCCGGTCGGAAGTCACAGATTGTCATGGATGGCGGCACGCTCAGCATTGAATGGCGCGAGAGTGATAACCATGTCTATATGACTGGTCCCGCCACCTTTGTCTTCGACGGCGAAATAGAACTTCAAACAACATAAGAAATATGGCATTAGTAAACATCCACTTCCTGAACCTCCAGAACAACTACCTGTTCGCCGACATCGCCAAGAAGGTCAATGCCTTCAAGGTGATGCACCCACGTGCCGACGTTATCTCGCTCGGCATCGGCGACGTCACCCAACCGCTGTGTCCTGCCGTTACGGAGGCTATGCACCGCGCTGTCGACGAGATGGCTTCCGCCGAGGGATTTCGCGGCTACGGTCCTGAGCAGGGCTACGACTTCCTGCGCGAAGCGATATTGAAGAACGACTTCCTGCCGCGTGGCATCCACCTCGACATCGACGAGGTCTTCATCAACGACGGCGCGAAGTCCGACACGGGTAACTTCCAGGAGCTGCTCCACTGGGACAATTTCATCGGCGTCACCGACCCCATCTATCCCGTCTATATCGACTCCAACGTGATGATAGGCCGCTGCGGCGTCTTCAAAGACGGTCGCTGGACCAACGTGCGCTATATGCCCACCCATGCAGAGAACGGTTTTGTGCCAGAGTTGCCCAAGGGGCGTCCCGTCGATGTCATCTACCTGTGCTATCCCAATAACCCCACGGGTACGGTTATCACCAAGCAGGAACTGCGCAAGTGGGTGAACTACGCGCTGAAGAACGACGCCCTCATCCTCTACGATGCCGCCTATCAGGCCTACATCCAGGACCCGAAGATACCGCACTCTATCTACGAGATTCGTGGCGCCCGCAAGTGTGCCGTCGAGTTCCGTTCTTATTCCAAAACAGCTGGTTTCACAGGTGTCCGTTGCGGCTATACCATCGTACCGAAGGAGGTCTCCGTCAGCACTTTCGAGGGCGAGCGCATCTCGCTCAACCAGTTGTGGCTGCGTCGCCAGTGTACGAAATTCAATGGCTGCAGCTACATCTCCCAGCGTGCCGCCGAGGCCATCTACACGCCAGAGGGCAAGCAACAGATTAAGGCCACCATCGACTACTACATGCAGAACGCCAAGAAGATGTTGGATACCCTGCGTTCGCTTGGCTACGAATGCTACGGCGGCGAGAATGCCCCCTACGTCTGGATGCGCACCCCCGACGGCATGTCGTCCTGGCAATTCTTCGAGGCTCTGCTCTATGGCGCTAACGTCGTCTGCACCCCCGGCGTAGGTTTCGGTCCCAGCGGCGAGGGCTACGTCCGCTTCACCGCCTTCGGCAGTCACGAAAAAACAGAAGAAGCATTACGTCGCATAAAAGCTTGGAGCAAATAACTCTCACTTTAAGTTGAGACTTTCACCCTCGGCACCCGATTTTTGGGCTTGCCGAGGTTTTTTTTATGCACCTTTTACTAACTTTACAACCCCAAAATAAGAATTTGATGAAAAAAAAATGCTATTCTCATGCAGTCTTTTCCGTAATAGCAGTACTATATAGATAGAGACATTATGCTCACGATGGAGATTGCACGGCTGATAGAACGGTGCAGACAGGGCGACGCGGATGCGCTCGGAGAACTGTACAAGGCATACGCCCAGCGAATGCGGGGCGTATGCCGAAGGTATATCAGTGACGAACAGGCGGTGGACGATGTGCTTCACGACGCATTCATCATTATCTTCACATCATTCGACAGGTTGAGGGATGTCTCGAAGGCGGAAGGATGGATGATGTCGATAACGAGGAATGTAGCATCGAAATATAAAGACCACTTGGACTATCAGCCATTCGTACCTTTGAAAGAGGCGGAATCGTTAGTTGCTCCTGATGAAGAGACCAGCGTAAGAGGTGTACCATTGGAGGACGTGCTACGCATGGTGGAACGATTGCCCGAGGGTTACGGGCAGGTATTCCGACTGTCAGTATTTGAAGGGATGTCTCACAAGGAGATTGCCGCCATGCTGGGCATCGAGCCTCATTCTTCATCGTCGCAATTGGCGCGAGCCAAAAGGATGCTTCGAAAGATGATGCAGCAGTATTGGGCTGCCGTGCTTCTGTTGTTGCTCATGCCTCTCACATTCTTTCTGCTTGAGAAAGATGCAACTACCATCGAAAAGCCCGTTGTGGCAAAGCAGAAAGGGGAACCAAAAGATTCACCGACAGAACATTTTAAGGAACCTGTGATAGCTCATCTGCCTATGTGTCATACATGCATTGGTACTGACACGCTACAACCTGTCATTGCTGAGGTTACAGATTCTATTCCTTCTGTTATGACGGCACAGGAGCAAACAATTCCTGACACCATAGTAACAGACACGACAGAAACGTTACACAAGTTAGAACAGCCATACCACGATATGACCAACTTGTCCCCTGACAAACCAGTTGGCAGAACCCGCAACGGGCAAAAGTGGTCAATAGAACTTGCATACACCGGGCAGTTGTCTGAACAGAGCCGCTACAACCAGCCATACACTTTCCAGCCCGCGCCGTCAGCCACGCAGTCGCTCCCGGGTCCCAGCCCCAGCCCAGTCGTGCCGAGCAGCATCGACAACTGGACGGACTACGCTGTCTATCTGGCCAACCATCCGAATGCCGTAAGCGACAAGACCCGCAGCGTCATCATGCGCATCGCCCTGAGCAACGCCAACCAGCCGGCGGGCGACAAGATTCTGCGCACAAGCCATCACCACATGCCCATCACGTGGTCGCTGGCACTGAAACACAAGTTCGACGACCGCTGGGGCATTGAGACGGGACTGGGCTACAGCCGCCTGACCTCCGACTTCGAGATGGGCGCCGACGGCAACGTCATCAGCGAACGGCAGTCCATCCATTATATCGGCATCCCCGTGAAGGGCCTTTACCACATATATAATAAGGAGATGTGGAGCCTCTACGGCAGCGCGGGTCTGACGATGGAAATCCCCGTGTCGTCAACACTCCGTTCCGACTACTTCGTGAACGGCCAGTATGAAACCACCGACAAGACCACATTCCGCGCCCCGTGGCAGTGGGCGGTTGGCGCAGGTCTTGGCTTACAATTCAACCTCACGCCCAATATCGGCTTCTTCACCGAGCCGAGTCTGCAATACTACATCCCGACAGGCAGCGACGTCGAGACCTACCGCACAGAGCATCCGTTTACGTTCTCCCTGCCCCTCGGCATCAGATTTACCTGGTAAACCGTGCAGTCTTTTTGCCATAGAAAGGACAATATAAATAGAGACACATCCGTTATTTTATAAAAGAAGTAAATTATGAAGTATTACAAAACCCTTGCTTGGACTGTGGCGATAGCCATTGCCGGCACCATGATGACTGCCTGCAGCAGTGACAGTAGTGAATCCGAAAAGCCCTTCACCACCTGTCCCGTGTCAGAAAGTACGCTCTACGCCTGTGGCATCGGTCAGCCAGGAACGCGCTCTGACGCAGGAATTCTCTTTACCGAAGATGATATTCTGTGGTTCGACGCTAACACCCGTGAGATACGCTTCCGCGACACGATGGAACCGCTGCGTGAAAAGATCCCGTTGCTTGCCAGTGTCGATTTCTATATCGGTGGCGAATACCTCTTTTCTGGCGGAGCCACCTTCGTCGGTCTTATCTGTAGCCAGATGTTCGATGATCTCGTACTCTGCTGCGGGAAGATTGACGGCGAGGTAATCGACGATGGTCACTATTACCTCTACGACTGCTACCCCACACAATTCATCAATGACGAGCGGGTGCAGGCCAACATCCAGAAGCGCGCCCCGCAGTGGGAAACCTTCACGAAATACTTGGATAGTAAGGGCAAACTGAAGTAATAACCTCCCGCCCTGTGCAGTCATTCGTTGCAATTTTGGACTTTATAAGTAGAGAACAAAATTGCAACGAATTGTATGTATAGTATTTATGATTACGCCTATAACGGGCTACTCTATCTGAACAACGTCATGAGGCCGAGGCACAAGCGCCTCTCGCAACTGATGATTTATTCGACTACGCTCTGTCAGTCGAAGTGCAAGCACTGCAACATCTGGCAGAAACGGCCAGTAGAGCATCTTTCGCTCGAAGATATTCAGCGGCTCATGCAGAGCCGGTGTGTGACACGGAGAACCACCGTAGGACTGGAGGGCGGCGAGTTTATCCTGCACCCACAGGCTGATGAAATCATGGCGTGGTTTCAGGAGCATCACCCAAACTACACACTACTATCTAACTGTCTCGCGCCCCGTCGTGTTATAGATGCCGTCCGTCGCTATCAGCCGCGTCATCTATACGTCTCTCTCGACGGCGGGCGCGAGACTTATCAGCGGATGCGGGGACGCGACGGCTACGACCGGGTGATTGAGGTAGTGGAAGCGCTCAAAGACGAGGTGCCCCTGTCGCTGATGTTCTGCCTGTCACCGTGGAACACGTTCGACGATATGGCATTCGTGATAGATGTTGCCAAGCATTACGGCATAGACATTCGCATTGGCATCTACGGCACAATGGCTTTCTTCGATACGACGAGTGAACTGCTGACGGCATCGGATTTCGTGAAGCAGATTCCCCAGAGCATTCACGACACACAGGAGAACTACGACTTCGTGAGACTCTATGATGAATGGCGAAACGGACATCTGCGCCTGCGTTGCCAAAGCATTATGAGTTGTCTCGTCGTACATAGCAACGGCGACGTGCCGCTTTGCCAGAACCTTGACGTGGTATTGGGGAATATCCACGAGCAATCGCTGGACGAGATTTTCAACGGTGCATCGGCCTGCCAGACGCAATGCCACTACTCCCATCATTGCAACGAGTGCTGGATTAACTTCCACCGCAAGTACGACATCATCCTTCTGCGCAACTTCGAGCGGCTGCTGCCCAAGTGGCTCATTGAAAAGTTCTATGGCCCGTATCAGTGGACGGCAGACCCCAAGCAAACCTATCGTAAACATCTAAAAGCAATACAATGATACAAGAACTTATCAACCGATACAAACGGATGCGCACGGAGCGGTTTCTACGCCAAACGTACCAATATCAATATGCCTTCGTGGGCATGGGCCTGCACTCGCTGACCAATCTCTATCCAGTTTTGCACTACCTCAGTGTACCGCTGAAATACATCTGCGTCACGTCGGAACAAAAGGCGAAGCTGATAGAGCGGAAATATCCCAGCGTAAAAGCCACTACTTCGCTCGATGAGATTCTGAAAGACGAGTCCATTAAAGGCGTATTCGTTGCTGCCTCCCCGTCAGCCCATTTCTCCATCGCCTCGCAAGTCTTGCAGAGTGGTAAGTCACTTTTCATCGAGAAACCACCCTGCCAGACACTGGAAGAACTCGACGCGCTCAATGCCTTGCAGCAACAATATAGCTCGCCCGTCGCAATGGTAGGATTGCAGAAACGTTACGCCCCTGCCGTGCAACTTCTGAAACAGCGCTTACGCAAAGAGCATCTTATCAATTACGACCTGCACTATCTCACAGGAGCCTATCCTGAGGGTAATGCCTTGCTCGACCTCTACATCCATCCCCTCGACCTCGTTTGTCATCTGTTTGGAAAGCCAGAAATCATCGCCTGCCGTCAGGTCGCCAAGGATTCTTTCATCCTATTGCTCCAACATGCGCACATCGTTGGCACCCTCGAACTCTCCACCGCCTACTCATGGACGGAAGCCGAAGAGTCCCTGAAAGTCTGCACCCATTCCGGCATTTATCGACTCTCTCAAATGGAAGAACTGACCTTTACGCCTACTTCCTCCACCGTCTTCGGTATCCCAATGGAGAAACTGCATCACCGTCACGAGACAAAAGGACTCTTCTTCCATCGTAATAATTTCACCCCTACACTGGTGAATAACCAAGTCTATACTCAGGGCTACTACAGTGAAATAGAAGCGTTCGTCTGTCAGATTGAGGAAGGGAAAACCAAAGTCACCACAGGCTTGATGTCCGTTAGAGGTACATACGAATTGTTACAGGCTATCCAATCTAAAAATAATACCAGCCGAAGCAAGTACAAAGACACGGGTGCTGCTGACGAGGAGAAGAGCCGACTTTAATCACTCGCTATCCACACTTTGTGCGAGTGAGTGCCGCGAGTGGTGATGCCTGAGCTGGGGTCGGCGACGAGCTGGCGCAGGTCTTTCGAGGCGGTAGAGCGGCTCTGGCGGGTGGCGTTGGCATAGTCGTAGAGCGTCATGAAGCCATTCTTCCCGATGATGGCCTTGGCCCTTGCCAGACGTTCTTCGCGACTGAGCTTGGTTTTCTGTGGCACTTGGACGTCAGCCTCACCGCGTTCGAAGGTGGCCTCCTTGTTCAGCGCCTGCAGCAACCTCTGGTCGGGTTTGAAGTTGATGCCCTTGATGCAGACGTGCCTGTATTTGGTCTTGGGATTGTCGGAATCGGTATTCTTCAATTCCGCCTTTTCTGACGCGCTGGATTCATCGAAGCCCAGTGTGAGCGAGAAGACTCCCAGCCCGTCTATCTTGAGGTTATGGCCCATCGGCATCCAGCTTTTCATCACCGACACCAGCGCGTCGAAAACGGCCCTAATCAAGCCATCGCTGATGCTGCCGGAATAGTCGCGCATGTGCTCAATCACCGTTTCGTAGTCGTGCAGCGAGTAGGTCTGCATCTTGGGATAGACGATCTTCTTTCCGTCGGTGAATTCCCCAGGGAGTTCCTGTAAAATGTATTTTGGCATATTCCTTGTTGTTTTTGTTGTTAATACGTTATATCTTTGTTCTGTTCCTTCGGCCGATTTTATGTTTCCGCACCGCAAACTTATGTTTCTGCGCCGAAAATACATGTCTCTGCACCGAAAACATGTGTCTCTGCACCGGAAACATAAACTTTCAAGCTGCAAAGATACATTTTTATTTAGAAACAACAAAATAAATAACCATATTTTTTTATGATTGACACTTTGTAACAAAACGACAGGGAATCAAGACAAAATGCAAGCAAATTGCAATAATATTCAATCGAATAGTTGACAAAATGAAACTTGTGCGCGTTTTCAAATAACAAAACGAAAGAAATTGTGGTTCAATATGGACAAAATGTCATAACTTTGCACCCGAAAGCTTTCAAATAGTAAGCCGACGGATGGTCGGGAATGCTAAGTAATTAATAAGGTATTAAAGAAAGAAAAGGTATGAAAAAGATTGAAGCAATTATCCGCAAGACGAAGTTCGAGGAGGTGAAAGCAGCTTTGCTGTCATCCGACATCGACTGGTTTGAGTACCACGACGTGCACGGCATCGGCCAGAGCCGTCAGGAGCGTATATATCGTGGCGTCCAGTATTCGACCGATGTCATTGAGCGCGTCGCCATCACCATCGTGTGCCGCGACATCATTGTCGACCCGACGGTGAAGGTGATTCTGAAGGTGGCCCATACGGGTGAGGTAGGTGACGGTCGCATCTTCGTGAGCGACGTGATTGACACATGGTCAATCCGCACTGGCGAGCACGGTGACACGGTATTACGTGACAAGAAATAACAGTAAAAAGAAATTCAGGATTAATAAACTTGGAAAGAAATTGGAAAGAATTGGAATAATTAATTCCAGAAATGAGAAAAAATAGTATTTCTTGTAATTTTTGGTCATTATTGTAATTTCTTTCAGTACAACAAATACATTTCTTTCACTTAAATTGTAAAGATTATGAACGAAATAGGATTATCACTCGATACTGTATGGATGTTGTTGGCAGCCATGTTGGTTTTCTGGATGCAGCCGGGCTTTGCGCTGTGTGAAGCAGGGTTTACGCGTAGCAAGAACACGGCAAACATCCTAATGAAGAACTTTGTCGACTTCATGTTCGGCTCGCTGCTGTTCTTCTTCCTCGGCTTCGGCTTTATGTTCGGCAGCGAGGGCGCAGGGTTCATTGGCGCTCCCAACTGGGGCGACCTGAGTTTCTACAAGGGCGACCTGCCTGTAGAAGGTTTTCTGATTTTCGAGACGGTGTTCTGTGCCACCAGTGCCACCATCGTCAGCGGTGCAATGGCTGAGCGCACGAAGTTCTCGATGTACTTGATTTATAGTGCAGTCATCTCGCTGTTCATCTATCCCATCGAAGGCCACTGGACGTTGGGCGGTGGCTGGCTCTGCAACGATGCTGCCGACGGGTTTATGATAACTACATTCGGCGACGTGTTCCACGACTTTGCGGGTTCGGCCATCGTGCACAGCGTAGGTGGCGTACTGGCGCTGATTGGTGCTATGGCGCTTGGTCCTCGTATTGGCAAATACAGCGCTGACAAAAAGAGCAATGCTATTCCTGGTCACAACCTCGCGATGGCTGCACTGGGTGTCTTCATCCTCTGGCTCGGATGGTTTGGCTTCAACCCTGGCTCTCAGCTGGCAGCCTCAGGTGAGGTGAACCGCATCGCCATCTCGCACGTATTCCTGACCACCAACCTCGCTGCTGCGGCAGGTGGTATCGCCACGATGTTCCTCACCTACATCAAGTACGGTAAGCCGTCACTCTCTCTGACGCTCAACGGTGTGCTGGCAGGTCTCGTAGGCATCACGGCAGGTTGTGACCTCGTATCACCTGTTGGAGCCATCATCATCGGTCTGGTCTGTGGCTGCGTGCTGGTGTATGCCATAGAGTTTATTGACCACCGTCTGCATATCGACGACCCCGTTGGTGCCTCGTCAGTGCATGGCGTCTGCGGTATCTTGGGTACGCTGATGACGGGTCTGCTGTCTACTTCGAACGGTGCGTTCTATGGTCACGGATGGGGATTCTTCGGTGCTGAGCTGTTTGGCATTCTGGTCATTGACCTCTGGGCTGCCGCCTGTGGCTTCGCCCTGTTCTACGGCATCAAGCGCCTGCACGGCCTGCGCGTCGACAAGCGTATCGAAGAAGAGGGGCTCGACGTGTATGAGCACGGAGAATTGTGCTACAACTAAGGAGCCTCACCCCCGACCCCTCTCCGAGTGGAGAGGGGAGTAGATAGATTAGGTAAACAAAAAGAACTAAGATTATGAAAAAAATATTATTTTTCGCAATGAGTGTGCTGAGCGGTTTTGCCGCGCAGGCCCAAGACACCGTAGAAACGACGGTTAAAGGAGATATCGTTAGTAGTTATATCTGGCGTGGCCAGGATCTGGGTAGTGCAGCCGTACAGCCTACATTGGGCGTCGGTTACAAAGGACTCTCGCTGACTGCGTGGGGCAGCTACGGACTGGTGAACACCGCAGACACGAAGGAGTTCGACCTGACACTGGCGTACACCACAGGAGGTTTCAATATCGGCATCACGGACTATTGGTTCGATGCCGGTCTTGATCCAGACGCGCGCTACTTCAAGTATGATGCCCACGGCACGAACCACGTCTTTGAGGCTAACATCGGCTACGACTTCGGTTTCGCATCATTACAGTGGTTCACCAACTTCGCTGGCAACGATGGCACCAATAAGGACGACAAGCGGGCCTACAGCAGTTACATGGAAGTAGTTGTCCCATTCAAACTTGCTACAGTCGACTGGACTGCTACGGCCGGCGCCGTCCCTTGGGCCACCACCTCCTATGGCACAACGGGCTTTGCAGTGACCAACGTATCGCTGAAAGCCACGAAGGATATCAAAGTGACGGACACATTCTCGATACCCGTCTTCGGACAGGTGATCGGCAATCCGTGCTCACAGAAAGCATACCTGGTCTTTGGGTTTACGCTGCAACCTTGATCTTCCAGGTACGTATCCTCTCCCTGTCGCGAGGGCAGGGAGAGGATTATTCAATTCTGTGTCCGATAACAGATTGTAACGAAATGATGGATTTTAAATGCAAAATGTTAGCAAATTGAAAGTAAAATACACAGAAAACTTTACAATATGTTATATTGCGATGTTTTTAACAAACAAATAGTAAGTTATTGTAGAGTTTCTGCGGCAAATTGTAGTACCTTTGCATCATCAAACAATCAAAATGACATTATTAATTAAATATGTAACATTATGGAAGCATTAAGATTTCAGGTTGTCGGCGAGGCATTCAAGAAGAAGCCGCTTGACGTAAAAACACCCAGTGAGAGACCTTACGAGTATTTTGGTAAGAAGGTCTTCAACCGCGAGAAGATGTACAAGTATCTGCCAAAGCAGGTCTACGAGAAGATGATAGACGTGATGGACAACGGAGCCCGTCTGGATCGTGATATTGCCGATGCAGTAGCTGCTGGTATGAAGCAGTGGGCCGTAGAGAATGGCGTCACCCACTATACGCACTGGTTCCAGCCGCTGACCGAGGGCACCGCCGAGAAGCACGACTCGTTTATCGAGCACGACGGCAAGGGTGGTATGGTTGAGGAGTTCACAGGCAAGCTGCTCGTTCAGCAGGAGCCTGACGCAAGCTCGTTCCCCTCTGGCGGTATCCGCTCGACCTTCGAGGCCCGTGGCTACTCGGCATGGGATCCCACATCACCCGTCTTTATTATCGACGACACGCTGTGCATCCCTACCGTGTTTATCAGTTATAGCGGCGAGGCCCTTGACTATAAGGCTCCTCTGCTCCGTGCCTTGCATGCCGTAAACGTAGCGGCTACGGATGTATGTCACTATTTCGATCCCACCGTGAAGAAGGTCACTTCCAACCTCGGTTGGGAGCAGGAATATTTCCTCGTGGACGAAGGGCTGTATGCCGCCCGTCCAGACCTGCTGCTGACGGGTCGTACGCTGATGGGGCACGACTCTGCCAAGAACCAGCAGATGGACGACCATTACTTTGGTGCCATCCCTGAGCGTGTCGCCGCCTTCATGCGCGACCTGGAGATTCAGGCTTTGGAGTTGGGCATACCCTGCAAGACCCGTCACAACGAGGTGGCTCCCAACCAGTTTGAGTTGGCTCCTATCTTCGAGGAGACGAACCTCGCCGTTGACCATAACATGATGCTGATGTCGCTGATGAAGAAGGTGGCTCGCAAGCATGGTTTTCGCGTGCTGCTCCACGAAAAGCCCTTCGCAGGCATCAATGGTAGCGGTAAGCACAACAACTGGTCGCTCTCTACAGATAACGGAATCCTGCTGCATGCTCCTGGCAAGACACCAGAGGCGAACCTGCGCTTCGCTACCTTTATCGTAGAGACATTGATGGGTGTTTACAGGCACAACGGTCTATTGAAAGCCTCTATCATGAGTGCCACCAATGCACACCGTCTGGGCGCCAACGAGGCTCCTCCCGCCATCGTGTCTTCATTCCTTGGCAAGCAGGTCAGCGAACTGCTCGACCATATCGAGAAGGCCGACAAAGAGGATATTCTCGCAATGGCTGGCAAGCAGGGTCTGAAGATGGACATCCCTGAGATTCCTGAACTGCTCATCGACAATACAGACCGTAACCGTACGTCGCCCTTCGCCTTCACCGGCAACCGCTTTGAGTTCCGCGCTGTAGGTTCTGAGGCCAACTGTGCATCGGCTATGATTGCCCTGAATAGTGCCGTTGCTGAGGCCCTGGTTGACTTCAAGAAACGTGTGGACGCTAAGATTCCTGAGTTTGAGAAGAAACTCGCTGGCACAGAGCATAGTGCTAAATTCCACGCCATCATCGACGTGCTACGCGAGGATATCAAGACCTGTAAGCCCATCCGTTTCGACGGCAATGGCTACAGCGACGAGTGGGTATTGGAGGCTGCCAAGCGTGGTCTCGACGTGGAGAAATCGTGTCCGAAGATTTTCGAGCGTTACCTTGATCAGGAGAGCATCGATATGTTCGAGAGTCTGGGTGTGATGACGAAGAAAGAGCTCGAAGCCCGCAACGAGGTGAAGTGGGAGACCTACACCAAGAAGATTCAGATTGAGGCTCGTGTACTGGGCGACCTCTCGATGAACCATATCATCCCCGTGGCTACCCACTATCAGACAGCACTCTTGAAGAACGTGGACAGCGTATCTACCATCTTCCCCATAGACAAGTCTGAGAAACTGAATGCCCGCAACCTCAAAATCATTGAGGAGATTGCCGAGCGTACCTCTGCCATAGAGAAAGGTGTCGAGGAGCTGGTCAATGCCCGCAAGCTGGCCAACAAGATTGGCGACGAGCACGACAAGGCCATTGCCTACCACGATACCGTTGAACCGAAACTCGATGAGATACGTTACGAGATTGACAAACTCGAGCTTATCGTCGATGACGCTCTCTGGCCACTGCCCAAATACCGTGAGCTGTTATTCATAAGATAATCAAACTCAAAATGTTTGAAGTTTGCAAGGCGAACAAGAACAATAGTTCAAGTTTGCAGGGGACTCGAGGCTGTGACAGTCTCGAGTCCCTGTTTCTTTTCAGGCACTTCTGTGACCCATTTCCCGTTATCCCTGCCATATTTTAGAGTTTTATTCTGTTTGAGGGCCTTGAAAGGACCTTAAACAGAAAAACTTTCTTTCCAAATCATAATATTAGGCGAATTTTCTGTATTTCTTGAGAAATTTGGTAGATATTTCTAAAGTTCGTACCTTTGCACCGTCGAAAGAAACAAAATAGTATTAACAAATAAAATAAAGAAAGGATAAGATTATGAGTACAAAGAATTACAAGTTTGAGACACTGCAACTTCATGTAGGCCAAGAACAGGCTGATCCCGCAACCGACGCCCGCGCCGTGCCCATCTATCAGACCACGTCGTATGTGTTCCGTAATTCACAGCACGCTGCCGATCGCTTCGGTCTGCGCGATGCAGGTAATATCTATGGTCGTCTGACCAACTCTACGCAGGGTGTGTTCGAGGATCGTGTCGCAGCCCTCGAGGGTGGTGTAGCCGGACTGGCTGTCGCCTCGGGTGCTGCTGCCATCACCTATGCGCTACAGAACATCGTGCAGAATGGTGACCATATCGTAGCTGCCGACAACCTCTACGGCGGATCATACAACTTGATTACGCATACGCTGGCTACACAGGGCATCACGAATACCATTATTAATGTGAATGACCTCGAGGCTCTCGATGCAGCCATCCAACCCAACACAAAAGTAGTATATGCCGAGACTTTTGGCAATCCCAACAGCGACGTGCTCGACCTGGAAGGTGTAGCCGCTGTGGCTCACAAGCACGGTATCCCCTTCATCGTCGACAACACCTTCGGCACCCCCTACCTCATCCGTCCGCTGGAACATGGAGCCGACATCGTGGTACACTCTGCAACAAAGTTCCTTGGTGGTCACGGCAGTTCATTAGGTGGCGTCATTGTCGATGGTGGTAAGTTCGACTGGAAGCAGAACGACAAGTTCCCTACCCTATCCAAGCCCGACCCAAGCTATCATGGCATCGTGTTTGCTGACGCAGTAGGCGCTGCTGCTTACGTCACTCGCATCCGTGCCGTCATTCTGCGCGATACCGGTGCTGCCATTTCTCCCTTTAACGCCTTCATCCTGCTGCAGGGAGTAGAGACTCTGAGTCTGCGTGTCGAGCGTCATGTGGAGAATGCACTGAAGGTGGTCGACTTCCTTGCTAAGCATCCGAAGGTGGCTGCTGTGCATCATCCTGCGTTGGAAAGCCATCCCGACCACGCGCTCTACAAGAAGTACTATCCCAACGGCGCTGCCAGCATCTTCACCTTCGAGATCAAAGGTGGACAGGAAGAGGCCTGGAAGTTCATCGACAGCCTGCAGATCTTCTCGTTGCTGGCTAACGTTGCCGACGTGAAGAGCCTGGTGATTCATCCCTATACCACTACCCACTCACAACTGTCGCCTGAAGAACTCGCCGAGCAGCACATTACGCCTGCCACCGTGCGCCTCTCTATCGGTACAGAGCATATCGACGACATCATCGACGACCTCGCTCAGGCTCTCGACAAGATTTAAGAACAACGGATTACACGGATTTAACGGATTATCTCATCATTTGTGTCCAAAAAATCCGTCTAATCCGTGTAATCCGTTGTTAAAACAAAAATAATTTGTAACTTTGCACTCGTAAAACCGACATTATGAGGAACTATATTATAGCCGACAATCAGGAACTGACGCAATTCGCGCTGGAAAGCCTACTTAAGAAAGACGAGGAAAACGTAGTGTATCGTGCTTTCGACAAGGCTAGGCTCGTGGAGTTGCTCAAGGAACACGAGAGTGCCGTAGTACTGCTCGACTACACCCTGTTCGATTTTGCCGACGAGGATCAGCTCCTTATTATCGCTGAGCGTTTCAACCTGTCTGATTGGATTCTCATCAGCGACGACCTGACACCCCAGTTCATACGGCGCGTAGTCTATTCATCGCACCAATTCAGTGTGGTATATAAAGACGCTCCCTTGAGCGAGGTTCGCGAGGCGCTCAGCGCTGTTAACCGCCATACGCGCTACCTGAGCCAGCGTGCTTTAGAGACCATCATCACACAGCAACAACAAGAGGAAGAAACACCCAGCATCCTGACTACCACGGAGATGGAGATCGTGAAGGGCATTGCACTGGGTAAGACCACCAAGGAGATTGCTGCCGAACGCTTCTCCAGCGTCCACACAGTCACCACTCACCGCAAGAATATCTTCCGCAAACTGGGTATCAACACAGCGCACGAAGCGGTAAAATACGCGCTCCGTGCGGGGTTGATTGACCCTTCGGAATTCTACATCTAAAATAAAAGTGAAGAGTCGCCTCTTCACTTTTTTTATTTCACAGCCTGCTTGACCTCCGGTCGAACCTGCTCATGCTCGGCAGAGTCTATGCGAGCGTGACTCTGCTCTCACTTAATTGCAGTCTTGATATCCTCCAACACCGGCAATTCCACACCGATGGCATTTTGCATACCACAACTACTATCTGACCGTCCTTTGGGAGCGATGGCTACATGGAGTCTTCAACAGGTTGGTGGAATGGGCAGAAACAATTAGCGTATATTTCGACGAATACAGCGGCAGTTGGGAGTATTACGCGCTAAACCTGCACTTAGAACGAACCAGATTCTTCAAGTCGACCACTTCATCAAAAGTTGCCTCTTTCTAATCTCAATCATCAAGTCGGTCATGAGCTCAATTTTTTCTCTCACAGTTTCCTATTTTACATTTCTAAAACTATTTTTCTTGTCGAAGCCCGAATCCATCATCATTCATTTTCAGTTGTCTTTCTGCCCTTATAGTATGGAAAAAGGGGAAATGTTACATGGTTAGGATAAGAAAAATGCACTTTTTCTTAAAGGAAAGGAGATTTCTGCGAAAAATTAATTATCTTTGCGCCATAATTTAGAGCAAAACGATTATGGGAAAGTATTTAGACCCGAGAGCCGACCTGACTTTCAAGAAGATATTCGGCGAGCACAAGCATCTCGTCATCAGTCTGCTTAATGCCATGCTCCCCCTGAAAGAAGACGAGCGTGTGGAGAGCATAGAATACTGGCCTGCCGAGAAAGTGCCTGACAGAATGCAGGCCGAGAAGGACAGCATCGTGGACGTGTGCTGCAAGGACAACAAGAAGCGCGAGTTCATCGTTGAGATGCAGATGACGTGGACGGACTCGTTCAAGAAGCGCGTGCTGCTCAACGCCTCCAAGGCATACGTGGCGCAGTCGAGGATATTGCAGAAATTACAGGTCTCACCATCAAACAAATCGAAGCCCTATGATTCGTGAAGTCAGTCCTGAGAAAGCCAGATTAAAATAATAAACCATGTACGATCAGCCTCTTCCACAAAGTATCCTGTTTTTTATGCTTTATGCCGCAGTGGCAATGACGGCCATCATAGCCAGCTGCTATCTGTTGCTGCGTCGGGGCAACGCCTTTGCACCTGACAACACCCCGCCAATACGCCTACGCCGTTGGACTGCTGCTTTCTTTGCCAGCATAGCTATGGGCCATCTGTGGTATCTGCCAACGGCGTTCCTCACTTCAAGTGGTGATATGAAGCTGAGCTTATTAGTTGGTGCATCGCTCGATTTCATGATATTTTTCCCTTTGTCAATCATCGTCATGCTCACAATACTACAAGACCGCAGGCGACCACTGTGGCCTGTTCCATTGATGACGGTACCGCCTGTTATAGGTGTGGTGTGGTGCATCGTCAGTCGTAGTGACGCACTTGTGCCAGCGATATATGCCTACCTTCTGCTGTTGGGCATTAGCTTAACGATATATTTAGTACGTGAGTTGAGGCAGTACGGACGCTGGCTACGCGACAACTTTGCCGACTTGGAACACAAGGAGGTGTGGCATACCTTCATAGTGCTGGCCAGCATTCTTCTCTTGCTCAGCTACTATGTTTTAGGCATCGGAGGTCCGATTTACGAATACATCATTCAGATCTCTGGATTCGTACTTGTTTGCTATCTCCTTTGGCGCGTCGAGACTCTGAGCGACTTAAGCATCTCCCACCCCCTGTCCTGTTCAACAGAAGAAGCTACCGTCATAGAAGATACGGAAAGGAACGGCCTTCCACAAGCCACATACGACAATATCAGTTCATTGTTACAACGATTTTGTATAGATACACAACTCTATTTACAACACGACCTGACTCTCTCTCATTTAGCCCAAGCTATTGGCACTAATCGCACATATCTAACCAACTATTTCTCCAATCAGGGCATAACTTACAATACCTATATTAATAATCTGCGCATTGATCATTTCGTCAGTCTCTATAGCGAAGCAGTTGCTAAGCAACGGCCCTTTACCGCCCGGCAGTTAGCCAGTGATAGTGGCTACCGAAACTACAGCACTTTCAGTGTCGCCTTTAAACAGCGCATGGGACAGAATGTGTCGGCATGGATGCTTGACCAAGCCTAAAGAGACAGACCGTAATGATATGGAAACAGGATTCTGACTTATGAAACATACAATTTCTGTTCCAATATTTACAATTTTTGCTGTTCACAACGTGTCAACAATGTTTGTTTCATCTTTTTTTCGTACTTTTGCAGCGTCCTTCGAAAATGATTCGGAGAAGGCTAACAAAATAAAGTTGAAACAAGAACAGTAGTATTAGTTTTGAAAAAGATTGTATTATTATCCGTAGCTTTGCTGGTGGTAAACGTAACCTTTGCCGCCCAGCAGAAGCCAACGGTTCAGGAGAAACAACAACAGCCCTCAGAGCAGGAAAAGGCAATGGTGCAACGCATAAATGAGGCACAGATGAGTGGCAACAACTCGGACTTCTACGAGGCGCAACAGACGTATATGGACTACTTGGAGAGTCGCCAAGACTGGGATAAATACTATCGCACGGGGTTGAATCGCGTGATATATGAGGTTAACCATAAGCATTTTCATCGTGCCTTCAACGAAATTCATTACATCACTGATCATATTAAAGAGCATCATCAGGAACAGTATCTCTACATCTCGAACATGGGACTGGGCTTTTTCTACAATGGCCGTAACCAGCCGGAAATGGGCGAGAAGTTCTTCCGGCGCGCTTTGCAGGGCATAGACGCTGAGAAGAATCCTGTGGCGGTGTTCAATGCCTACCTATCGCTGGCACAGTCGCTCAGCTTCAAACGTCCCGCTGAGGCTATGACATGTCTTGACAGCCTGCCGCAGCAAATGCTCGCGAACCCGATGTACGAGAGCGGCGTGTTGGGGTATCGCTGTATAATCGCCAATAAGATGGGCGACCGCAAGGCTTTCTACCGCTATTTTGCAAAGTATGACAGCATCCGCTTGAATCTGCCTACACAGTTTAATGCTGCCAACTTGCAACAGGTGATGGTGTGCCACTGTCTTATGCAGAACGATTATCAGCGAGCCCTCACCTGGTGCGATTCCCTCGATGTGCCGCTGACAGCTACAGAGTTGCGCATCAACATCTATGAGCAGATGGGCGATTGGGAGCGGGCCTTTCGTGCCTCGGAGCTAAAAGACAGTCTTGTCCAGACCGACGAGCGCGAAGCATTGGAGTTACACATGGCTGATATGGCGCATGATATCGACCTGCTTCAGGCTGAGCAGGACAAGGCCGAGATACGACGTGTTCAATTGATGACAGTCGGCTTGATGGCCATAGCTATCATCTCTCTCCTCATGGGTATGCTCGTCTATCGCCACAAGAAGAACTGCCGGCTAAAGGAGCAGTTCCTCCAGTTGCAGGAGGCTCGCCGTAGCACTGAGGCTGGACAAGCCATCCGTCGTGCCTTTGTGAGTACGATTCAGCAGAAGCTGAAGTCGCCTATTAACGTGCTGAGGGGATATGCACGCATTTTCAACAACCCGGATTTTCTTTTGAAACCAGAAGAACGTCCCAAGCGGTACAACGACATCCTCGATGCCGCCAGAAAAATAGAGTCGCTTATAGACCCCGTACTCGATTCTTTTGCGCAAGGAACAACGGGCATCACCGAAAAGGAAAGAACCGTCTGTGTGGAAGCACTCCGTTCGCCACTGCTCACACTGATAAGCACTGCTGAGATTATTATTGATGGACTCGAACAGATACCTCATGATGAATATATGCAGCTACGCGCTGACGTATGCTATAATGCTTACCATGTGGCTACCTCTACTCATCAACTGATCCTGTTTAGTCTCTACGGCGATGAAATTCAGACACCTAAACAATACAGAATAGGCTTAAATGAAGTGGCACGTTCCTTCCTGAACAGTTACGATCTACACCCCTCTGCTATTGATAATAACCGTATTGTGGCTACAACGTTCAAGACCGAAGTAGCAGACGATGTGATGATTGATACCAACCCGTTATTGCAGGACCTGTTGAACTGCCTGCTTGACAACGCAGACAAGTACGCTACAGGTGGTGTTGTACAGGTGAGCTGTCATGCCAATGCCGACGGCACATATGCCATATCCGTCGCCAACGAGGGTCCTGTCATCCCCGCTGCTGATGCAGAGCGTATCTTCACGCCCTTTGTCCGCCTCTCTTCCGATGAGCATAGCCTTGGCATTGGCCTGCCTTTGGCTCGCCGACTCGCCATATCAATGGGATACAACATTACCCTCGACCTGGAATATACCAACGGAGCTCGTTTTGTTGTCACGGGTATCTGACTTGGATACACACTATCTATAGTTCCCGAAAGAATTATTCGCCAAAGAAGATAACTAAAGTTTCGCAAGTGATGGTAATATCAAGTGGCGCAAACTGCTGTATGCGATGAACCTCCAGCTGCTGCGTAAGATCAGCCACAGCACAGAGGCTGAGCATGACAAGCCAGTCTGCCTGATTATCGATGACACTGACGCTCCAAAGAGCGGACGTAAGAGTGAACTTATTGGCAAGGTGTTCTCTCATATCCAGCATAAGAGTATCCTCGGCTACAAATGTCTGACGCTGCTTCTGAGTGATGGCATGAGCCAACTGTTCCTCGATTTCTCGCTTCATGGTGAAAAAGGCAGTAATCCAGACAAGAAACAAGGGCTGACGGATAAACAGCGGAGCGAGCGTTTCTCTGCCGACTATACGGGACAAAGTGTCGAAGAGCGCACCAAGGAGTACACGATGTCGAAGATTGACAAGGCCATCGAGATGGTGAAGCATGCCATCAAACGCGGCATCCGTTTCGACTATCTGCTCATTGATAGCTGGTTTACCTGTGCAGACTTCGTTCGCCTGATTACCAGCCGACACATCAAGTGTCATCTGATTGGTATAATCAAATTGGGAAAGACCAAATACCACACCCAGTGGGGTGATCTGACGGCCAACCAGATTATCAAGAAGCTCCAGAAGCAGGGCCTCACCAAGCACAATAGGACCTTGAAGTGCACCTACTGCACTATCGATGTGAAGTTTGCAGGTACCACCGTACGCCTGTTCTTCTCGAAGCGAAGCAGGAATGGGCGTTGGAACGGATTGCTCACGACGGATCTTTCGCTCAGTTTTCTCAAAGCATACAGGACGTACGC
>SUYI01000030.1 GCA_015060485.1 Prevotella sp.
GCCAGCGTTTCCGCATCTGTGTGACGGCGCAGCGCATCGTGTGTTGCCTGATGCTCTGCAAGGTGGCCGAACAGCTGATTCAGAAGCACGGCTACAGCGGTGCCGAGAAGGAGCTGAAACAGCACCCCGACACATGGGTGACGATACTGCTGAAACAGCAGACGCCGCAGCTGCTGGAGGCGTACGACGTCATTGCCGACTACCTGCTGGACTGCGCGCTGTCCTTCTTCCGTGAACGCATCGAGATGGCTTTCAACAGCCGCGAGTATGCCGGTTCGAGCGACCGCAAGCGTCCCGGTGGCAACGACTCCATCTATGCCCGACTGGATGTAGACTTCGGTTTCGACGCTGCCTTGCAGCAAAGTATCAGTGTGAAAGGCAGTGGTGTGACACGCAACCAGGTACACCAGATGCTGAAGAACTGGAAGAAGCAAGGCCTTATTGTACAGACGGAAGCAGGGCGGTATCGGAAAGTACAGATTGAGGTGTCATGATTGTCATTGTCATGATTGTCATTAAGGAAAGTAAAAGGTAATAAGGCGTAAAAAAAGTCGGGCTGGCGTGAGTCAGGCCGATTTTTATTCGTACTTGACTTCGTCGAAGATACGAATCAGCACGAACAAAAGTCTGGCTGCTTTCCTTCATAACGCTGCAGAATAACGAAGAAAAAATAAAACTGCCAAGGAAAAATTTGGTTTTTTGTTATTTTCTTTGTACCTTCGCACCCCGTATGATTGTATGTATTGCAGAAAAGCCGAGCGTGGCGCGCGACATAGCCCGCATCATCGGAGCGACGTCGAGCCACGACGGATATATGGAAGGCAACGGATTTCAGGTGACATGGACCTTTGGTCACCTGTGTACGCTGAAGGAGCCTCACGACTATACGCCCATGTGGAAGTCGTGGAGCCTGACGTCGCTGCCCATGATTCCCGAGCGCTTTGGCATCAAGCTCATCGACGACCAGGGCATCAAGAAGCAGTTTGCCATCATCGAGGGGCTGATGCAGCAGGCGGAACGCATCGTGAACTGCGGCGACGCCGGACAGGAGGGTGAGCTCATCCAGCGCTGGGTGATGCAGAAGGCGGGAGCCAAGTGTCCCGTCAGCCGACTGTGGATATCCAGCATGACCGACGAGGCCATCCGCGAGGGATTCCAGAACCTGAAAGACCAGCAGGACTACCAGCCGCTGTATCTGGCCGGACTGAGCCGCGCCATCGGTGACTGGCTGCTGGGCATGAATGCCACGCGTCTGTATACGCTGAAATACGGGCAGAACCGTCAGGTGCTCTCCATCGGGCGTGTGCAGACCCCTACCCTCGCCCTTATCGTGAACCGCCAGAAGGAAATCGACAACTTCAAGCCCGAGCCTTACTGGGTGCTGGCTACCGTCTATCGCGACACGACATTTACGGCGACAAAGGGTAAGTTCGCGTCGAAGGAAGAGGGCGAGGAGGCTTTTCAGACCATCGAGGGCAAGCCGTTCACCGTCACGAAGGTGGAGAAGAAAGAGGGTAAGGAACAGCCTCCGCAGCTGTACGACCTGACGTCGCTGCAGGTGGACTGCAACCGCAAGTTCGGTTTCTCGGCCGAGATGACGCTGAACCTCATCCAGGCGCTGTACGAGAAGAAATACACCACCTATCCGCGTGTCGATACGCAGTACCTGTCGGACGACATCTATCCCAAGTGTCCGCAGACCATGAACGGGTTGTACCAGACGAAGTTCTTCGGCAAGGCGGTGTATGCGGAATACATCAAACCCATTGGCGGCAAGGCGCTGAAGAAGTCGAAGCGCGTCTTCGACTCGTCGAAGGTCACCGACCACCATGCCATCATTCCCACGGGCGTCATTCCCCAGAATCTGAGCGATGCCGAGCAGAAGGTGTTCGACCTGGTGGCACGTAGATTTATCGGTGTCTTCCTGCCCGACTGTAAGTTCTCGACGACGACGGTATTGGGCGAAGTGGGAGCCGATGCCGCCGACGCCATCGAATTCAAGGTCACCGGTAAGGAAATCCTTGACCCGGGCTGGCGCGTGGTCAGGGGTGAGAGGAAAGAGGAAAGAGGTGAGAAGAATGACGAGAGCAACGATCCGGAGAAGAAACAGGACGACGAAGAGCGCACGCTGCCTACCTTCGTCAAAGGCGAGAGCGGCGACCACCAGCCTACGCTGACGGAGAAATGGACCACGCCCCCGCCCTATTACAATGAAGCCTCCCTGTTGCGGGCCATGGAGACGGCGGGCAAGTTCGTGGAGGACGAGACGTTGCGTGCTGCCATGAAGGAAAACGGCATCGGCCGTCCGTCGAGCCGTGCCGGCATCATCGAGACGCTGTTCAAGCGCCACTATATCCGCCGCGAGAAGAAGCGTCTGGTGGCTACCCCCACAGGCATCGAGCTGATAGACCTGATTCGCGAAGAGCTGCTGAAGAGTTGCGAGCTGACGGGTATCTGGGAAAAGAAGCTGCGCGACATTGAAGCCAAGAAATACGACCCGCAGCAGTTTATCAACGAACTCAAGGCACAGGTCACCGACATCGTCCGCGACGTGATGAGCGACCCCACCAACCGCCGCATCACCGTGATGCCCCCCGAAGAGGAAAAGAAAAAAGGCAAAAAGAAATCATAACACGCAGGGCGGGCAATAAAACGCCTGCTTTTGCGTTATTAATATGATATGCAGAAGAAAATACACCTCATAATGCTGTTGGCGGTCGCTGCGCTCCTGACGGGATGCGGAGCAGACCAGGCTATCAAGAAAGGCGACAAGGCGTGGGCCCTGGGGGAGTATTTCGATGCTTCGACACAATATAGGAAGGCCTATTCGCAGACGCCCCCGAAACAGCGTAAACAGCGCGGACAGCTGGCGCTGAAGATGGCTGAGTGTTATCGTCGCATCAACTACACCCAGAAGGCCATCGCGGCTTATAACAATGCCATCCGCTACAAGCAGCACGACTCGCTGACGCACCTGCACCTGGGGCAGCAGCTGATGAAGAACGGGCAGTACAAAGAGGCTGCCAAGCACTTCCAAGCCGAGCTGGACAGCATCGTGGCGTACGAGGCTGCGGGGGCCAAGGGCTATGAGGACGTTCGCACACTCACGCTGACGGGCTTACGGTCGGCACAGCAGGCCCAGGGGTGGAAGCAGGAAGGGTCGGCGTATACCGTGAAGCGCGAGAATTTCTTTAATTCGCGCCGTTCGGAATATAGTCCCATGCTGGGTGGCGACGAGTGGAACCAGCTGTTCTTCACCTCGACGCGTAACCAGTCGAAGGGTGACGACCTGAACGGCATCACGGGAACGAAGAGTGCCGATATCTTCCTGTCGCAGAAGGACGACAAAGGCAAGTGGCAACACCCCGAGGCGATAGACAGCGAGCTGAACTCGGAAGGTGAAGAGGGAGCCTGTTCGTTCACGCCCGACGGCAGGACGATGTATCTGACGCTGTGTAAGACGGACCCGAGCTATCCGCGCTATGCGACGATAGCCACCTCGAATCGCAGTGATGCCGCCTGGAGCAAACCCACGGAACTACAGCTGACACGCGACACGCTGTCAGCATACGCCCATCCTGCCGTATCGCCCGATGGCGAGTGGCTCTACTTCACGAGTAACATGCCCGGCGGACTGGGAGGCTACGACATCTGGCGCGTCCGACTGACTACCAGCGGGCTGGGTGGTGTAGAGAATCTCGGAACGCCCATCAACACACCTGGCGACGAGATGTTTCCCACGTTCCGTCCCAATGGCGACCTGTACTTCTCGAGTAACGGCCACGAGGGCATGGGCGGACTGGACATATACATTGCTCACGTGGTGAGTAATGTAATGAGAAATGAAGGAAATGAAGGAAATGAAAGAAATGAAGGAAATGAAAGAATAATAAACGGTGCTCATTACTCATTAGAGCATCCGGGCTATCCGCTGAACTCGCAAGGCGACGACTTCGGCATGACGTTCGAAGGACTGAAGAACCAAGGATACTTCTCGTCGAACCGAGGCGACGGCAAGGGCTGGGATCACATCTACTCGTTCTACAATCCGGAAATCGTCCAGACGGTGACGGGCTGGGTGTACGAGCAGGACGGCTATGAACTGCCGGCAGGTCAGGTGTATATGGTAGGTAACGACGGTACGAACCTGAAGCTGAGCGTGAAGGGCGACGGGTCGTTCACCCAACAAATCAAGCCCGGTGTGGACTATGTGTTCCTGGGCTCGTGCAAGGGTTTCCTGAACCATCAGGAACAGCTGCGCGTAGAGCCCGTCGAGGAGTCGGAAGACTACGTGTTGCAATTCCCGTTAGCTTCGATATCAGCACCTGTATTGATCGACAATATCTTCTACGACTTCGACAAGGCCACGCTGCGTCCGGAGTCGGCAGCAGCGTTGGACCAGCTGGTAACACTATTGGAGGAGAATCCGAACGTGACCATCGAGCTGTCGGCACATTGCGACTACAAAGGTTCGGCAGACTATAACAAACGGCTCTCGCAGCGAAGGGCTGAGTCGGTGGTGAAATACCTGATAGAACACGGCATCGCGTCGGACCGTCTGACCCCTGTGGGCTACGGCAAGGACAAGGCGAAACGTATTCGCAGAAAGGTGACCGAGAAGTATCCGTTCCTGAAAGAAAACGACGTCTTGACGGAAGAATTCATCAAGACGCTCGACGAGGAACAGCAGGAACTGTGCAACCAGCTGAACCGTCGTACTGAGTTCAGAGTGCTAAGAACGACCTACGGGCTGTTTAATAAATGAAGAGTGAAGAATGAAGAATGAAGAATTTGCTGCCGCCCTCGAAACGCTATGCGAAACATTCTTCGCTCTTCATACTTCATTTTTCACTTTCAAAGCCACTTCTCCCACTCCCACGAACAGCAAGCCGAAGATGACGGTAAACACCATCAGCAGGTTGACGCTGAACGAATGGGTGGACATGGTGCGCAGCATGACTTCGAGCTGTACGGCCAGCAGGTCCCAACCGCGAAATACGATGAACAGCACGACAAAAAGTCCGATGCACACGGTGTTCCAGATGCGCACAAACCAATTCATGCGCGACGGCAAGTGCTGCATCACCCGTTCGGTAAAGCCATCGTCGGCTATCTGCTGACTGGCTGCCTCGCTGAAAAACTGCTGAAGCAGGCGATCGTTATCTTCTATCATATCCATTCTGTCTTAAATAGTTTGCCAATTTTTCCTTACCTCTGGAGAGATGCGATTTCACCGTTCCCTCCTTGATTTGCGTAATCTTCGCAATGGCTGCAATGTCGTAACCGTCGATGAGTTGCAGCGTGATGCACGTGCGTTCGTCGGGCTTCAAGAGTGCCAAAGCAGCATAGATGTCCATCTTCAATGTTGATTGTTGAGTGACGAATGATGAGTGATTCGCACTTTGCTGCGATGAAGAATGACTAATTGAGAATTTATCATTGGTCATCGGCAAGGCCGACCATTCCTCATTCAACATTCCACATTCCAAATTCTTTTTACGTTTGTAGTCGTAATAGACGTTATAGGCAATGCGCATGATCCACGTCTGGAACGAGGCCAGACCCCGAAACGAGGCGATGTTCGTATAGGCCTTGACGAACGTGTCCTGCGACAGGTCGTCGCTCAGCTGACTGTCTCCCAGCGTCTGATGCAGGAAAAACCTGCGCACGGGTGACTGGTATCGGCGTACGAGCTCGTCGAAAGCCCGTCGGTTGCCCGATATAGCCACCTGTGCTACGAGAGAGATGTCGGTGAGCGAAGCCATCCTACTGTCGTATAATCTGATCCTTACCCGGCATGATAATCCATGCAACGATGTAGAACGGGATGCCGGCGAAGGCGGTGAACAGCGTCAGTGCTGCATAGCCCAGGCGAACAGCTACGGGGTCAAAATCCAGATATTCTGCAATTCCTGCGCACACGCCGCCCAATACGCGGTCGTTGCTGCGATAAAGTTTCTTAGTCATCATTATTCTGTGTTAAATCGTCGTTATTATCTCTTCTGTTTTGTACGTTCAAGTCTCTGTCGTCCTGCATGTGTCGGTTGGCGGTTTTCGAGGCAAACACCTTGCCCAGTCCGATGCAGAACACCAGTGCACCGATGCCGAATCCCACTTGGCCGGCGGCATAACCGAGGAATATCATCAGACCCACGCCTACAAAGCACTGGCGCATACCGCTCTGATAGTCGTTCTTGTCCCAGTCGTCCTGCTTCTCCTTCAACAAGCCGTCGGGGATGGGCTGTCCCTGCTGCATGGCCATCTGTGCCAGGCGCATCTTTTCCCTGCGGTTCTTGTTGATGAAGTAGAACAGCGCAATGATGATCAGCACGGGAGCCAGCACGAAGATGATGAGCAGGACACCCAGCACGAAGAACATGCCTGCAAGATCCTTGCCGCGCATCTGGCTGAAGGCGTTGTGAACCATACCTCCGAAATCGTCGTCGTCCACCTCGTAGGTCGTCGTGCGGCTACTCCAGGGCGACGTCCGCGTTGTGACGGTGACCTTTGCCTTATTCCTTGTTACCGTAACCGTATCGATGCTCGACGTGTCCGAGTACACCACTACACCGTCCTTGCCCGTCGAGTCGCTGAGCTCCTGCTGGGGAGTGTGACGGTGCTTCTGTCCTGATGCCTGCGCTCCCGCTGCGAGAGCCAGCAGCATCATTAATGTGATTAGAATCTTTTTCATATTCGTATTGTTTTGGTATTTGTCTCTGTTACTTTACTCTGGTCTCTGTCTTCTCTTCCTGAATAAGCAGGTTACCGGTTTTCATATCGCCCGAGCCGCGAATCTCATAGAAGCTGCGCTGTACTTGGCCCGAGAGGGTGATGTCGCCGGAACCGACGATGGATGACTGTACGTTACCACTGTTGTCATAGTGGATCTTGATGTCGCCAGAGCCCACCACTTCGTTCACCGACTGCTGGGTCTTGACATTCTTCAGCTTCACATCGCCGGAGCCCAGCACCGACACGTCGATCTTGTCGCAGATGATGTCGTCGAACTCGATGTCGCCGGAGCCCTGCAATTCAATATCAAGATTGTCCGTATCCAACAACCCCTGACATTCAAAGTCGCCTGAGCCCTGCAGCGAAATGCCCAGGAAGTCGGGCGAAGTGACATAAACGGTAATGTCGTCGCTGTCAGATACACCGAAGTTAAGGAACTTACCCTCACCCTTCATCCTGATTTTCAGTACGTTGCCTTCCACACGTGTTTCCACGTCTTTAATCACTTCCACAGGGGCGTCGACCTTCACCATGAACGAATCATCCTGCATGTACTTCACGTCTAACGAGCCCTTCAGAGCTATGCGCTCGAAGCCCGTTATCGAACGGGTTTCCTCGCCATGAGCCTCGGTTTTATACCAATTCGTTTTCACCCCGTGACAAGAACAGGAAGTGAGCATTCCAAGTGTCAAAACTGCAAATAATACCTTTTTCATATTTTCATTTTTTTTGAGTTCTTTTTACCCGTTAGACGGAAATTGCAGCCAAATAGTTGCAAACGGCTGCAATTTTTTTCTCACTTTATTAAAAAGCGTCGTTTTTTGCGTTTAGCGACCTACTGCTATCTTGCGACCGTTGAGGATGTAGAGACCGGGGGGCAGGCTTTCCGGATTCGTACCGGCAGGAGCCACCTTGCGTCCCTGTATGTCGAATATCGTCCCGTCCCATTGCCCGTTAGTCACGCGAATCTCATGAATGTCTGTCGGCAGTGAAGCAATGTCGAAACGTGTCTTGTCCAAATAGTCCATGCGCTTGGTAATCCAAGTACGCAAGTAGTTCATCTCGGTGTCGAAGTTGAGCGTATTGCCGGCCACGTCGCTGTCGCCGCTCCACTTCTTATACTCACGGCTGTCGGCACCGGCAGTCTTGAAGGCTGCCAGCTGCTGTTCGAATCGTCCGATGATAGCATCGGTTTTCAGATAGGTATCCCGAAGGTCACGGTAGCGCAACCGCACCTGCATGTTGAAATCCTCGGCATCGGTCTGGCGCAGCCGGCGGAACAGATTGTAGTCACCGTGCTCGTTGTTGGTGATGTAGGTGGTATAACTCTGCTCGGGCTGCATCAGCGTAGAATGGTAGTAGGCATCACTCCAGCGTTGGCCCATAACGGCATCCATGTCCCACACCCCGAAGGTGACGCACTGCGACTCCTGCTTGTCGTAAACGGCAAAGTACATGTTCTTGCCGTGATTGTCGGTAGAGAGAATCGTTTCCATCAGTATGTAATAGTCGGTCAGCAGAGGAAGGTCGAAATATTGAGATGCCTGCGCCCTGAAGTTGGCATCCGACGAGGTGCATACGAAATTGACGGCATTCCACAGCGTCTGCCAGTCGGTGGGATTGACATCGTCAAAGTCGGGATATTTCACGTAATACTGATCCCACGACTCCGAGTGGTTGTTGAAAGCCGCTGGCGAGGTGCCGGGATAGTAGCTGCTGTTGGAGTTGTGCCCCATGAATACCGCATAGCTCCAGTCTTTCGACTTCCACAACTGTCCATGATGGGTCTGTGTGGTCTCGTCGTATTTCTTCAGCTTCATTTGCTTGCGGTCCATGGCTTCCGTCATACAGTAGATGCCGCGATACTCGTCGTTCAGCACCAGCTCTACAAAGCGTCCTCGGGTTCCCGTGAGTGCCTTCGGCTCTTTCACTGCATAGTAGGGAGGAGTGGAGAAGTCGTTCCACAGGTCAGTGACGATACGGTTGCGGACGCGACTCATATCCACCTGACAGGCTTCCAGCAGCCATGAGTTGTCGTTGCGCAGCCCGAAGAATTTCTGGTCCATCTTCTCGCCGGCATCGTCGAGGAATTTCACGTGGTAGTTGCGTTTGTGCTTGTCGGCGCCATTGGTGATACCGCCGCGCCACTTGGCTTTCATGTTGTGCAGGACATACTCCTTGGCGTCGGGCTCCTGTACAATGATATTGCCGCTGGCATAATTGTAGCCGAACGAGCCGTAAAGCCGCACCACAGGCAGCGAGGTAAACGTGAGGGGGCAGCTAATGGTGGTGCCGTCCGTGTGGGTAACCGTCAGCGTATAGTTCTTGCCGCCTGTCACGTCGTGGAAAACGTAGTCTGTACCATTCTCCACCTCGGTATCGTCAATCTTCAGCGTGCCCCAGCCGTCGAGTAGCTGATAGCTGACACGGAGTGTGAGGTCGGTACCGAAATGAGCCTCTGCCGTAGGATAGAGGTAGAAGCCTCCCTGGTCGCTGGCGTACGCCGGAGCGTAATTACCAAGACGCAGGTTGTCCATAGCGCGGCTTAGCGGGTCATTGCTGACGAACACATCCTGCACCTGCTGTCCGTTTTCATCGTAGAAGGCAAAGAGCTGATTGGTATTGCCGCTGCCGCTATTGGAATAGGTTCCCACGACATAGGAACTGACGCGCACATCCCACAGGTGATCGCTCTGTCCCACGTTGCGAATGGTAAAATAGCCGTTGTCCTGCACAGCGAACGTCCATAGCGATTTGTTGCCGTCGGGCTGGACGGTCATGCTGACGTAGCGGCGCGTGTTGTCCTGCCGCACACCGTCATAGGTGACATACTGTCCTGTCAAGGCATTGCGGATGTAGAACCTGTTGCTGCCGGCATCCTCCATGGTCCAATAGGTAGCAGCATCGGTAGTGGCATTAACTAAATAGTATAAAGGTGTCTGCTGACCGGCTGCAGCTCCGTCGGTCACACAGCCTGTCGTAAACTGACGGCACACGATGTGATACTTCGTGCCGCTCTGAAAGTCGGGAACAGCCCTGACGCACAGGCTTACGAACCCAGTCAGCAGCATCGCCAGTCTCATTATTCGGTAGTTCATACGATATTGTTTTGTCTGATATTTGGTGCAAAGGTACAAAATAATTGATGATTGGCAATTAATTATTGATAATTATTTCGTACCTTTGCACACGATGAGGACTCAACTACCTGCTGCATTTACAGAGACGACCCGCCAACTGATGGGCGAGGAACGCTTCGAACGCTATTTGCAATCGTTCGAGGAGGACGTTCCTGTGAGCATCCGCCTGAACCCCATGAAGAGGTCAGAGGTCAGCGGTAAGAGGTTAGAGGTAAGAGATGGCGAGCCGGTGCCCTGGTGTCGTGATGGCTATTATCTGAGGCAGCGTCCCAATTTCACCTTTGACCCGCTGTTTCATGCCGGCTGCTATTACGTACAGGAAGCCGCTTCGATGTTCCTCGATGAAGTGCTCCGCCAGACGCTCACATCTTACTTCATAACTCATACATCGTTAGACCTCTGTGCGGCTCCCGGTGGCAAGACCACCCTACTCCGCTCAGCATTGCCGGAGGACTGCGTGCTCTACTCCAACGAGCCCATCCGCAATCGTGCCAACATCTTATTGGAGAATGTCGAGAAGTGGGGTTACAAGAATCATTTCGTCACCAACGCCTATCCACGCGACTACCGCAAGTCGAAGTTACGCTTCGACGTCATACTCTGCGACGTGCCCTGCTCGGGCGAAGGCATGTTCCGCAAGGACGAAGCCACCATCAGCGAGTGGAGTCCTCAGAACGTGGAAAAATGCTGGCAGTTGCAACGCGACATTGTCAGCGACGCGTGGCAGTGTCTTAATGACGGGGGCATATTAATATATAGTACGTGTACCTTTAATACAAAAGAAAACGAAGAAAATATCCGCTGGATGCTCAGCGAGTTCGACGACGCGAAAGTGGTACCCATCGACACCAAGCCCGAATGGAACATCACGGGGTCGCTGCTCGAAGGATTCACCGAACCCGTCTACCGTTTCATTCCAGGCATCACGCGTAGCGAAGGGCTATTTCTTTGCGTGTTACGCAAAGGAAATGTGGAATGTGGAATGAAGAATGAGAAATGGTCGCCTTCGGCGATGAAGGATTTTGAATTAGGAATGAATTCTTCATTGGGAAGTTCTTCATCGCAGCGAAGCGAGAATCATTCAACACTCAACATTCCTCATTCCTCATTTAAAGTTGAGCTCGCCTATCAGCAAGCCATTGCCTATCTGCGAGGCGAGGCTCTCGTGCTGCCTGCCGACACCCCTCGCGGCGAAGTCACCGTAGCCTTCATGGGGCATTCCCTCGGACAGGTGAAGAACATCGGTTCGCGAGCCAACAACCTTTACCCCAAACCCTGGAGAATCAAAACAACACATATACCCACAGATTATGAAGCAATACTTAGACATACTTAACCGCATCCTCACCGAAGGAACGGTAAAAGGCGACCGCACAGGCACGGGCACCATCAGCATTTTCGGCACACAGAGCCGTTATCCGCTCAGCGAGGGTTTCCCCCTGCTGACCACCAAGAAACTGCACCTGAAGTCCATCATCTACGAACTGCTGTGGTTTCTGCAGGGCGACACCAATGTGAAGTACCTACAGGAGCACGGCGTACGCATCTGGAACGAGTGGGCCGACGAAAACGGCGAGCTTGGACCCGTCTATGGCCACCAGTGGCGTTCGTGGCCTGACTACAACGGAGGTGTGATAGACCAAATACAATATGTGGTCGACCAGTTGAAGACCAACCCTAATTCACGTCGCATGATTGTCTCGGCGTGGAATGTTGCTGAGGTGAACAAGATGGCGTTGCCCCCGTGTCACACCATCTTCCAGTTCTACGTCGATTATCCTGACGGACAGGACGCACAGGGACGCCTCTCGCTGCAACTATACCAACGCTCGGCTGACACCTTCCTCGGTGTGCCGTTCAACATTGCTTCCTACGCCCTACTGCTGCAGATGATGGCACAGGTAACGGGATTCCGTCCCGGCGACTTCATCCATACTACGGGCGACACGCACCTCTATCTGAACCACATCGAACAGGCCAAGCTACAGCTAACCCGCGACCCGCGTCCTCTGCCCACGATGAAAATCAATCCCGACGTGAAGAACATCTTTGACTTTCAGTATGAGGATTTCGAACTCGTTGGCTACGACCCACATCCACATATCAAAGCAGAGGTAAGCGTATAAGACCTATTTCGTTTCGTACCACTGTTTCAACACGAAGAATGCCCGTTTCTTCTCTCCCTTGTCGCTGAAGAGGCCTTTTCGGTTGTAGTAGTCCTGAATGCCGGGCAGTACGCGGCGTGGCGAACGGAAATCCTTCAGTATCCAAGGTGTTGTGCCTGACAGTCCGTCAATCTTGTCAAGCATGGCAATGTTCTCGATGTATAGGTTCTCCTGAAACTCCTCTGTCCAGCGCTGGTTCTTGTCACCGTGATAGCCATACTTGGCACCACCGCCAAACTCGCTGATGATGACGGGCTTGTTGTAGGGAATTTCCCACCGCATCTTCGGAGCATCGTTCACGTCACGATACCAGCCTATATACTGGTTGAACGATACCACATCCACATACTGGTTCATGTTGTCGTTCAGTCGGTTCACGTAGTTCGAGGCTCCAGTGACCTCCATCGCCATCGAGATGAGGCGGCTGTTATCCAGCGTGCGTGCATACTGGGCAAGATTACCCAAGAAGGTGTCGCGCTCCGCCGAATGAGGCGTTTCGTTCGCAATACTCCAGATGATGATGTTGGCACGATTGTGGTCGCGGACTATCATATCCGTCAGCTGCTGCTTGGCATTATCGTAGGTCTTGGGATTCGTCCAGGCAATAGTCCAGTAAACGGGAATCTCGGACCACACCAAGAGGCCCATCTTCTCAGCCTCACGAACCATTTCCTCATGATGTGGATAATGGGCCAGACGTACGAAGTTACACCCCAGTTCCTTAGCCCATGAGAGCAGTGTGCGGGCATCTTCTGACGAGTTGGCACGTCCACCGCCGTTGGGTTTCTCGTTGTGTATGGAGATGCCCTTCAGGAAAATGGGCTTTCCATTCAACAGGATCTGCTTGTCGCGCGTTTCGATAGTACGGAATCCGATTTTATCAGCATAGGTTGCCGTATCGAGCGACAGGCGGACATCGTACAGTTTGGGATTCGCTGGGCTCCATAGCGACAGTTTCTTGCTGTTGACCTTCAGGGTAGTACTAACCATACCTTCGGCATCGGTCGTGAGCTGCTGTTCGAGTTTTAGCTCGGGTATGAAGACACACACCTTGTGGCCACTTTCCCTTTTGTTCAGACGTGCAGAAAAACTGATTTCACGGTATTTGGGATCTGGAACCTGATACTTGGAACTCTTCAACTGCAGGCTGTAATCTTCCAAATATACTGGTGTTACCTTCACCAGCATGACGTCACGGGTAATACCGCCATAGTTCCACCAGTCGAAAATCTGTGTGGGCACATCCTCTGCATGGCGTTTGTTGTCTACCTTGACAATGACGACGTTCTCGCCTTCTTTCAACAAATCGGTAACATCATAGTTGAAAGGCGTAAAGCCGCCAACATGGTGCCCTGCATGCTGGCCGTTCACATACACATGGGCATCGTAGTTCACGGCACCAAAATACAACAGACCTCTCGCACCGTCTCCCAACCGTAAACTCTCCACTCTGAACTGTTTATAGAACCACACCGTTCCTTCGTAGAAGAACAGCCGCTCGTCTTGAGTATTCCAGTCGGAGGGAATCTTCATGGTCGGCGACTTGTCAAAGTCATACTCTATCAAGTCTTCCGGACGCTGGGGTTTGGCATTGTTGAAGAATCCCCAGCGGGTTGGGTTCATACGGTAGTCATAATAGCCTTCTTCCTGTACGTCGACGATGTAGTGCCAGTCGCCGTTCAGCGACATGCTCTCATAGGCCTTCACATTCTGAAGCAGCGGCACCTGCTCTGCTTCCACTGCCATCACGGGCAGCAACAGACCTAGCATAATTGTAATGATGTGTCTTGTAGTCATAGCTGTCTTACTGTGTTTTAGTATTCTGTGGGCAAAGGTACGAAAAAAAGTTTAGAGTTTAAAGTTTAAAGTTTAGAAATTATTCGTATCTTTGCAGAAAAATTGAAATAGCCGTATGATAAGTATTATTGCTGCGGTGGCGAAGAACAGAGCCATCGGATATAAGAACAAACTGATTTACTGGTTGCCTAACGACCTGAAGCGCTTCAAGGCTTTGACCACAGGGCATACCATCATTATGGGCCGTAACACCTACGAGAGTCTGCCAAAAGGCGCGCTGCCCAACCGCAGGAACGTGGTGTTGTCGAGAACGACGAAGGAGTTGCCGGGCTGTGACGTCTACCCCACCCTGGAAAAGGCACTGAAGAGTTGCAAGTCCGAAGAGGACATCTACATCATTGGTGGTGCCCGTGTCTACCAGCAGGCGATGGCGATAGCCGACCGTTTGTGTCTGACGGAAGTCGACGACGAGCCTGCCGAGGCCGATGCCTTCTTCCCCGACTACAGTGAGGGCTGGCGCATAGACAAGAAAGAGGCCCATCCTAAGGATGAGCGCCACGATTACGAATATGCGTTTGTAGACTATGTTAAAGAAGAGAAATGAGAGATTTTCATTTCTCACTTCTCACCTTTCCCCCAGTGGCTGAATAATTAATGCTCAAGGCACCCGCCTTGCGCAATTCCTGCTTGACATCGTTGATGAGTCCCATCGGCGTTTCGCGGTCAGCACGAATAGACACCACCATATGCTGGCGGGCATCCTCCGACATGAGGGAGCGCTCCTGATCGATGGCAGCACCTAACTCGTCGAGGCTCACATAATGGTCGTTCAACTGGATGCGGGACTCGCCACTCACCACATCGCCCTGTTCGTTGACGGGCTTGCCAATGAACAAATATACCATACCGGTCTGACGGGCCTTCTCCACTTCCGTACCCTGAGGAATGGTGAAGCGCACCATGGGCTTCACATCTCGCATGTGGGTAACAATCATGAAGAAGAACAGGACCGTAAAAATCAGGTCGGGCATAGCGGCCAGATTCAGTCCTGGCACCTCGCGATTCTGTTTTTGGCGAAATCTGCTCATCACTTATCACTTATCGTTTATCACTAATCACTCCTCACTGCCCATGCCTTCACTGATTCGCTGGGGATAACGCTGGCGGATGATGTCACGCTCTGCCTCTGTGCACTGGCTGAACGGGCGGCCATATTTCTGTTGGGCCATCTTTTCGCGTAGTTCCCGATAAGCCGCCACCACCGCATTCTGCATCTCGAAATAGGCATCGTAAGTGGTCGTGCGGGCCGTCTGCACGGCAATGATATAGCGGTCGGTCTGCCGTGAGGCCACAAACGACTCCACCTGTTGCTGCAACTGCGTCAGCGTCACCGGCTGGTCGTCGCAGAATAGCGAGTCGCGTTCGTCGAGACGAATCTGCAACACGTCGCTACGATTAACGTCGACCTGCTCCTGCTGCTGTTCGTCGATAGGTGCTAACTTACGCCCCAGTCCCTTGTCGCTGTCCATCGACGAGGTAACGAGGAAGAACACCAGCAGCATGAACGAGATGTCGGCAGTCGACGTGGTGTTGAGCTCAGGGAAATCCTTATGTCTGCGGCGAAACCTCACTGTCTGAATTATTTATTAATCCAAAACGAACGGATAGCAGAAACGATGGTAGCCACCACAGCCACTCCCATGGCGATATACATCAGCCACAGCATTACGTCTGCCAAAAGATAACTACTCATATCAGCCATTACTCATTCCCTCCTTTCTCATTTCTCATTTTGTATTCAGTAACGGAGTCCATGAATACAATCGCACCCTCTTCCATCTGAGCTGTCAGGTGTTCAATTTTCGAAAGAATATAGTTATAGAAAAACTGCAGCACGATGGCGACAATGATACCGAAGATGGTGGTAATCAGCGCAACCTTCATACCCTCGGCGACAATCGTCGGACTGATGTCGCCGGCAGTCTGAATGCGGTCGAATGCCATCACCATACCAATGACCGTTCCCAAGAATCCTAGCGAGGGAGCAACGGCAATAAACAGACGGATCCACGTGCAACCCTTCTCCATCTTCGAAATCTGCACCATACCATAGTTCGTCAACTGGCGGTCAATCTGCTCCAAAGGCTCTTTGATGTGCAATAGGCCCTGATAGCAGATGGAAGCCACTGGGCCACGGGTGTCGCGACAGAGCGTCTTGGCACCCTCGACGTCGTTTTGCTGCATTTTGTCGTCGACATCTTTCATCAGCCGCTTGGTATCCACTTCCGACAGCGTCAGATAGATGATGCGCTCGATGCAGAATGCCAGTCCCAGCACCAAGGCCAGGGCAACCAGCGACATAAAGCCTGCCGAGCCCTCAATGAATTTGCGCTTCAGCTGCTTGTGCAGTCCTCCACCCTCCTCTTCCTTCAACTCACTGTCGTCGTCCGACAAATCGGCCTGCAGGACAGCCATTGCGGAGTCTGCCACCAATGCCGTCGTGTCGACATCAGCCAACTCCGTCGTATCGTCTTCCAACTGGTCCTGGGCTTGCACATACTGCACGCCAGCCAACAAAAACACCATTGCCAAAAATGCAATCAGCTTCTTCATATCTATTATCTTTTATCTATACGGGCGGCAAAATTAAGCATATTTTCTGAGATATGCAAACATATCGCCTAATTCTTAGCATTATTTACGGATGCCAGCAAATGTACGGCGTCCTTCACACTCGCAATATTGCCAATGATCATCGAGCGTTTGCCGTTCACCTCGCGCAAGTTGCAGCGGCGAGGATTCTGTGCCACAAACGACAGAATATTGTCGAAAGCGTCGCTCTGGTAGAACGGACTATTGGCATTCGACACAAAGAACAGCGTCATACGGCCCTGTTTCAGCACCACTTTCTCGCAGCCCAGCGCTTTGCCCATTCGTCGGAGCGGTACGACTAGCATCAGTTCCTCGCCCACATGGGGAATGGGGCCGAATCGGTCGATCAGTCGTTTGCTATAGGCTTCCAACTCTTCGTCAGTCTGCAGTCCGTCCAACTCGCGGTACAGCAGCATGCGCTCCGAGTCGGAAGGCACGTACTGATCGGGAAAGTACATCTCCAAATCGCTGTCCAATGTGCAGTCAGCAACGAATGGCCTACCCCCATCCCCTCCCAAAAGGAGGGAAGCCTCACTGTCGCTTTGCTGCTGTATGTCAAGGCCAGAAGTATCTCTTAGTCTCTCCTCCCTTTGGGAGGGGATGGGGGTAGGCCTTTCATTACGTAGCTCCACCACCGCCTGGTTCAGAATCTTCACATAGGTTTCGTAACCCAAGTCGGCAATGAATCCCGACTGCTCAGCGCCCAGCAAATTGCCTGCACCGCGAATGTCCAAGTCCTGCATGGCAATATGAATACCTGCGCCCAAGTCGCTGAACTGTTCAAGGGCCTCCAGACGCCGGCGGCTCTCTACGGGCAGCGCCGCCAAGGGCGGTGCCAGCAGATAGCAGAAGGCCTTGCGGTTACCACGTCCCACACGGCCACGCATCTGGTGTAAGTCGGACAGTCCGAAGTGGTGGGCTCCGTTGATAATAATGGTGTTGGCATTGGGAATATCGATGCCATTCTCCACGATAGTCGTCGACAGTAACACATCGTATTCGTAGTTCTGGAAGTCGACGATAATCTGTTCCAGTTCCTCGGGTTTCATCTGTCCGTGACCTATGGCGATGCGTGCATCGGGAACGTATTTGCTTATCAAATCCTTGATGGGCCTCAGGTCGTTGATGCGCGGATTGACGAAATAGACCTGTCCGTTGCGCGACATCTCGAAATTGATGGCATCGGCTATCACCTCCGAACCAAAGGTATGTATCTCCGTCTGAATGGGATAGCGGTTGGGCGGTGGCGTCTGGATGATGCTCAGGTCGCGGGCACCCACCAGCGAGAACTGCAGCGTACGCGGTATAGGCGTAGCACTCATGGTCAGCGTGTCAACGTTGGTCTTCATCTGGCGCAGCTTCTCTTTCGTCGATACACCGAATTTCTGCTCCTCGTCGATGATCAGCAGTCCCAAGTCCTTGAACTTCACGCTCTTGCCAATCAGCTTGTGTGTGCCAATCAGAATATCAATCTTACCCTCAGCTAAATCTTTCAGAATGGCTGTGGTCTGCTTCGTACTGCGGGCACGCGACAGGTATTCCACACGGACAGGCATGTCTTTCAGTCGCGACGAGAACGTCTGGTAATGCTGATAGGCCAATACGGTAGTAGGCACCAGCACAGCCACTTGTTTACCGTCACACGCCGCCTTGAAGGCTGCACGCACAGCGACTTCCGTCTTGCCGAACCCTACATCACCGCACACCAGGCGGTCCATGGGGCGCGACTTTTCCATATCGGCCTTCACGTCATTGGTGGCCTTCAGCTGGTCAGGGGTGTCCTCGTACAGGAATCCGGCCTCCAATTCATGCTGCATAAAAGAATCGGGCGAAAAGGCAAAGCCTTTCTGCTGGCGACGGGCAGCATACAACTGAATCAGGTCGCGGGCAATGTCCTTCAACTTCTGCTTGGTACGCTCCTTCATGCGCTCCCACTGACCCGTACCTAAGTGTGACAGACGCGGTGGCTCCCCACCATCCTGCGCCTTATATTTCGACACCTTATATAAAGAATGTATCGATACGTAGATGGTGCCTCCGCCGTCGTACTGGATTTTTATCATCTCCTGATATTGCTGGCTATTAGCTGTTGGCTGTTGACCGTTGACAATAGGCATACGCACCAGTCCGCCAAAGCGTCCGATACCGTGATCGATATGCACCACATAGTCGCCAGGCTCAAACTGCTGAATCTCCTTCAGCGTCAGTGCCACCTTACCGCCTCGCGCCTTGTCGGAACGCAGGTTATACTTATGGAAACGGTCGAATATCTGGTGGTCGGTAAACACACAGATTCGTTGGTTGTTGTCGACGAAGCCGGCATGCAGCGTTTTCTGCACAGGTTCGAAACTAATCTTGCCTTGTTCAGCAAAGATATCCTTCAGACGCTCCAACTGCTTGGCACTGTCGGCCAGGATAAACAGTTGGTAATTCTGTGCCAGATAGTCCTCTAGCGTACTCTCCAGCAGTTCAAAATTCTTGTGGAACTGGGGCTGGGGCGTCATATGGAACGACAGCGTCGCATCGGGCGGAAACGACGGGTGCGAACCGATTTCCACCCTTCGGAAACTCATAAGTTCACGACTGAACTGCGGACCGCTCACCAGCTGCAAGTCGCGCTGCATCTGCATCTTGATGTCGTGCTGTTCCACCTCGGTAGCACCCTCCAGACGTTCCGTCAGCGCCTGCTGCGAGAATCCCTCCTGGTACGTACGTTCTACGACATCCTGCACATATTGGAAGTCCTTCGCCACGAGCAACACCTCGTCAGGAAGGAACGACAGAAACGACACTTTCTCCTCGCTGACATCCAACTCGGGCACAATCTCCACCTGTTCACGACGCGACTTCGACAGCTGTGTTTCTACCTCGAATGTTCGAATGGAATCGATGTCGTCGCCAAACAGGTCTATTCGGAAAGGCAGTTCGCTGCTATAGCTGTAGACGTCGAGAATGCTGCCGCGAAGGGCAAACTGGCCGGGTTCATAGACATAATCCACCTCTTGAAAACCCATCTCGCGCAGGAACGCCGTCGTGTCGTCCACCAGTATCGTCTCGCCCTGCCGCAGCACCAGCGTCTGATCGCCCAGCTGTTTCTGCGACACCACCAGCTCTGACAACGCCTCGGGGTAGGAAACGATATACAATAGAGAATTGAGAGCGGAGAGTTTCGACAGCACTTCCGTACGCAGTATTTCGTTCGCACTGTCGCGCTGCCCATACTTGATGGCACGGCGATAACTGCTGGGGAAGAACAGCACCTGCTCCTCACCCAGCAGCTGCGTCAGGTCGTGATAGAAATAACCGGCATCGTCGGCATCCTGCATCACGAATAGTGTGGTCGAAAGTTTAGCTTTCGACACCAAACTTCCAAACACCATCGGTGCCGACGAGCACATAAGTCCCTCGAGGAAAACGGTCTTCACCGACTTTTTCCTCAGGGTATCTGCCAAGGCTCCCACTTGGGGCGATTTGGCATAAAATTTCAGCAATTCTTCGATTTTCATACGAATTCGTGTGCAAAATTACTAAAAAATTATCAATTATCAATTGTCAATTATCAATTATTCCGTATCTTTGCACTCAGAAAACAAAAAAAGTAGCATTATGCACGTAAGCGACAGCATTGTCATCATTCCTACTTATAACGAGAAGGAAAACATCGAGAAGATTATCCGGGCCGTATTCGGACTGGAGAAGTGTTTCCATATTCTGGTCATCGACGACGGCTCACCCGACGGTACCGCTGCCATCGTGAAGGGCATGATGGCCCAGCCGGAATTCAGCGACCGTCTCTTCATTCTCGAGCGTAGCGGCAAGCAGGGGTTAGGCACAGCCTACATCACCGGTTTCAAGTGGGCCTTGGAGCGCGACTATGGATACATTTTCGAGATGGATGCCGACTTCAGTCACGATCCGAACGACCTGCCACGCCTCTATTCGGCCTGTGCCGACGAGGGTTACGACGTAGCCATTGGCTCGCGCTATGTGAGTGGTGTCAATGTCGTCAACTGGCCCATCGGACGCGTACTCATGTCTTATTTCGCCTCGAAATATGTGCGTATCGTCACGGGCTTTAAGGTACACGACACCACAGCGGGCTTCAAGTGCTACAAGCGCCGTGTGCTGAAAACCATCGAACTTGACAAGATTCGTTTCAAGGGCTATGGTTTCCAGATTGAGATGAAGTACACCGCTTATAAGATAGGGTTTAAGATCAAGGAAGTCAGCGTCATCTTCGTAAACCGCCGCGAGGGAGTCTCAAAGATGTCAGGTGGCATCTTCGGCGAAGCATTCTTCGGCGTCATGCGTCTGCGTTGGGACGGTTGGACACGAAAATATCCACAAATTCAAGAATAACAAAAAATCGCGAGGACTCATCCCCGCGATTTTTTGTTTCATTCCTCACTCCACATTCCACATCCCACGATTGTCAATCGTTTACAATTTTGATTCTTCCCTGCGGTTGTGCGTAGGCTTTACCTGTGTTGCCGCCCAGCGCCTTCGTCAGGTAGTCTATCATGGCCTCGTGATAACGGATGGTGCTTTCCTGCAGCACGGGGCACTTCTTGAACATATCGAAGAATCCTCCACCCTCGTGGGTGTAGTTCGTCATCGTCACGCTATAGGTATGGTTCTCGTCCAGCGGGGCATACTTACCGTTCTCCTGCAACACCTCGATATCACTCACGCGATGGCTCTTGCTGTGAATGACGAAGCGCAGTCCCGAGCACTGTGGGAAATTGCCGTCCAGCACAGGCACCAACGCCGTACAGCGCGTCAGCATCTCCTTCAGCAGTTTGCCGCTTACAGCCACACGACGCAGAATGTTGTCATAAGGCAGCATACCGATGACGTCACCATAGGTGATGTCGCCAGCCATGATGTCGTTACGGATACCACCACCGTTTTCGAAGGCAATATCCGACTTCAGGGCGTAACGGTAGGCATCAGCCACCAGGTCGCCGGCATTCGTCTCACTGCCACGAATAATCCATTGCTTGTTTTCATCACTCACCACCAGACGGTAGTCGGTATGTGCCACCACCTTCGACGTGGCAGCGTCCACCAGTTTATGAATGCTGTCGGTAGCAGCCTTCACACGGACGTTCACATAGGGCACGTCGGCAGGCTTCAGCAGTTTCGTTGTCATGCGGCCATCAGGGGTTATCAGCAGCTTGCCGATACGCTCGAACTGTGTACCCGTCTGCGTGACGGTAATCTCCTTACCGTCCAAGTTCGAAGCCTTGGCATTCTCGAAAATCTCGTGCGAGTGTCCGTCCAGCACCACGTCGATGCCGCGCGTGTTGTTCACCAGCAGGTGTGAGTTGAAACCCATCGATTGTGTCGTCTCGCCCACATGCGACAGCAGTACCACGTAATCGGCACCCTTCGCACGGGCTTCGTCCACCGTCTGCTGCACCAGCTGGTAGAACGTCTTCGGACGCAGGTCGTATTCCAGTCCGCCGTTCGTATCGTAGAAGGCATATGCCTCCAGAATCATCGTCTCGGGCGTCGTGGCGCCGATGAAAGCCACCTTCTTATTGCCATACTGCTTGATAATGTACGGCATGTACACGAACTGCTGGTCAGCAACGTCATACAAGTTGCAACTCACAATCGGAGCATTCAGCTGCTCCAACAGCATCTTCATTCGAGGAACGCCGTAGTCGAACTCGTGGTTGCCCAGCGTCACGGCGTCGTAATCCATCAGCTTCATGATGTCCACCACGTACTGTCCCTTCGAGATGGCACCCGTCGTGTTGCCCTGCAGGAAGTCACCACAACAGACCACAGCGGCATACGCCGTATCCGTTTTGTTGATGGCGTCGCGCAGACCGGCCATCTTCTGATAGCCGTCAATGCCGCAATGCACGTCATTCTCGTACAGAATCACAATGCTCTTCTGAGCCCAGCCGGCATGCAAACCCAGCATAAAGGCCAGCATACCAAGAATCATTCTCTTTTTCATCAGTTTTCAGGTTGAATTTTTGTTCTGTGATTATGTTTATCGTTCTGGGGGCAAAGGTACGAATAAGCGAGCAAAAAACCAAAGGAATTTTGAGTTTTTTCGAGCGAAACACCCCCTAATGTTTTGTCAGTCCGATTTTTTGTCGTACCTTTGCAGCCTATAATAAAATATTCTGTTCGCATGGAAAAAGTAACCGTATTGATTGTAGGTGCAGGACCGGCTGGTAGCACCTGTGGACTGCTGCTGAAACAACGCAACGTCGACTGCCTGCTCATCGACCGTGCCGTATTCCCACGCGACAAGATTTGTGGCGGCGGGCTGACACCCCGATCCTGCCAATTACTGGACACCTTGCTGCCCACATTCCACTACGACTACAACAGTGTAAACCGACTGAAGCTGCTGGTCGAAGGCGAACAAGTGTTCGACTTGCATATGAACAAGGAACTGCGCATCGTGAAACGCCGCGAATTCGATGCCCAACTGCTGGAGGAATACAAGCGCAGCGGGGGAGCCTTTGCCAACGACGCGCTGAACACTATCGAGGAGAAGGACGGACAGATTGTGGCGACCATGCTGTCGGGCCGACAGGTAGCGTGCGACTATTTGATAGGTGCGGATGGTGCCAACAGTCGTGTCCGAAAATACTTGAACCCACAATCTGATCACGGTTTCCTGTGGATGGAGCAATATGGGCCGAAGTCGCCTGACAACGCTATTGTCATCAATGTCTCAAAGACTTACGAGCAGGGCTATTACTACGCTTTCCCCAACACGGCCTACGACGTGCAAGGTTTTGGCGACGGCAATACCACACCGCAGCGGTTTCGCGAGGTGCTCGACCAGATGGGGTGCCCCGACCTGAAGCCCAAGGGAGCCTTTATTCCCCGAAGCTGCGACTACCCTCTTCACGACCACATCATCCTCATCGGCGATGCTGGCGGTTTTCCCAACCGACTGACGGCCGAAGGACTCTATTACGCATTCCTGACAGCCCGCAACGCCGCCGAGGCCATCAGCAGCGGACGACCGTTTGCCGAGGTCAACGCCAAAGTATTTGCCCACAAGAAGAAAGAAGTGTGGGAGGCCCGCTTCTTTTATAGCAAGACAGGACTCTGGCTCCTGCGTTTCCTTTGCAGAAACTTCCCTGGCATCTTATTGCGGTGCTACGATAAGGCTACCGGCACCAAGAAATCCTAAATGAACACAAAGATCCTTCTACTATTCATCGCCTGCTCGGTGCTGACGGGTTGTCGCACCACGCAGTCAGGCTTTGTCCCCGTGGGAAATGGCGGGCGGCTCTACTACGAAGAGCGCGGACAGGGCGAGCCCCTCATCCTGCTGCACGGCCATTCGCTGGACCGTCGCATGTGGGATGAGCAGTTCAAGGTGTTTTCCAAGGATTTCCGCACCATCCGCATGGATTTTCGCGGCTATGGCCAGTCGTCACCACAGAGCGAAGCAGAGCAGTTTACCCATGTCGACGACGTGCTCGTGCTGATGGATTCCCTGCACATCTCCCAAGCCCATGTAGTGGGGCTGTCCATGGGTGCCTTCGTCGCTGGCGACATGCTGGCCATGTATCCCCAGCGCCTGCTGACTTGCGTACTTGTCAGTGGCGGCATTCGCAACAGCCCAGGTCCCTCCGAGCCCATGGACTCTGCCGAGCGTGCCCGCCGCGATCAAGAGATTGCAGCGCTAAAGGCCAGGGGCATCGACCAGTATAAGCGCGAATGGATTGAACAGCTCATGGCTTCAGGCGGCTCACGGAAAGAGCGTATGCGGAAACCCCTGGAACACATGATTGGCGACTGGACGGCCTGGCAGCCACTGCATAAGGAAGTACGCTTGTTTTATGGTAAGGAGGCATGGCAAATGCTACGCCAACGGGGGAAGACCGACGTCCCCACCCTCATTATCAGGGGCGAGAACGAGCTGAAGGGAAAGAAAGGAGAACCCGGCGAACTGCGCTGGCTGTCGAAGGGACGCTATGTGGTGCTGCCCGATTGTGGCCACATGCTGAACATGGAACAACCCGGGTTGTTCCATCACACCGTCCGCGATTTCATCCTTGCCGTCACTGCCGACAGGTAGATAGTGAAGGGGCACACAGGTTTACGAAAGTCATGACACTATAGTTTAACGCTGGAGATGTCGACGAGGCCGTTGACGATGGCGTAGATGGTGAGTCCTGCAGGCGAGTGAATCTGCAGCTTGCGGGCGATGTTGCGACGATGGGTGATAACGGTATTGACCGAGATGTAGAGGCGGTCGGCAATCTCCTTGTTCTGTAAACCCTGTACCACACCAATGATGACGTCGCGCTCGCGGTCGGAGAGCATCTCAGCATTATCTTGTCCACCTTTGAACACCATCGACGAGATGTTTTTCGACACGTCGTCCTGACGGGTGCGCTGCTCCAGACGGCGGATGGCGGGGGTGAAGATACGGTCCTCGACGTCGGCATGCTGGCGTAGCCACTCTTCGTTGTTGTAGATGTCGTAGAGGGTGGCTGTCAGCTGGTTGTTATGATGGGAATCAGCAGGCAAGTACTTGATAATCATAAGTTTCAGCTCACGCAGCTTCTTGTCGGTCTGCTCGTGGTGCTTCGAGAAGGTCTCGATGTTGTAGTCGTTCATGGGCTGTCCGTCGATGAGTGACTGCACATAGGGGAACAGCGTTTTCTCCTCGTACTTCATGTGACGGCGAATTTCCTGGGCATACTCGTCATAGAACTTCATGATGAGTCCGCCCAGCGGATCGTCGGTGCTGATGCTCTCCTGCAACTCACGGCGGATGAAGGGCAGCTGGAAGTCGAGATAATAGGCGTGGCTGGCCTTCAGATAATGCAACAGCGTGGGCACGCTGATGTGCTCGTCGTCCTCGTAATTGCTGTAATCGTTGATGGTGAAGTTGACCACCGCCAGGAATGTGTATGTGTCGACACCATTCAGTTCGCACGTCTCGCGCACCGTCTTGTCACCAAAGCCGAGGTTTACGCCAAACGACCCCAATGCCTGCAGCACGCTGGAGTTGTCCTTGATGAGGGTTATCATCTTGTCGTCGGGTTCATACATCTTCAAATTCTTCATCGCTCGTGTTCCTTATTTATAAATGACGCTGCAAAAGTACTCATTTTCCATGAACTGTGCAAGAGCCAGAAGTGTTTTCATCATTTTTAGGTATTGCCACAGTCGAAGAATCTCCTTACCTTTGCACCGCCAAATGTTAAAAAAAAGAAAAGGTCAAATAATGAAAAGATTGTTATTCATACTGATGACGACTGCCGCCTGTCTGGCAGGACATGCACAAGGAAATGGTGCCGACAGCACGCTACAGCAGAAAATCCTGTCGCGACTCCATGTCGGCGGCTACGGAGAGGCTGTTTTCTCGCGCAACTGGTATAGTGACCACGTGAGCCGCTACAGCGAACCGGAGGCCCACAAGAACGACCCGTCGCACGGTCGTTTCGACATTCCGCATGCCGTAATCTATCTGGGCTACGACTTCGGCAAGGGCTGGAGTTTCAGCACGGAGATTGAGTTCGAACACGGCGGCAACGGCATCGCCTACGAAAAGGAAAACGAGGAAGGCGGCGAATGGGAACAGGAAACCGAGAAAGGCGGCGAAGTGGAACTGGAGCAGTTCTGGATCCAGAAGTCGTTCTCGCGTGCTGCCAACCTGCGCGCAGGACATATCGTCGTGCCTGTAGGACTGAATAACGCCCACCACGAGCCGTTGAATTTCTTCACCGTCTACCGTCCTGAGGGCGAGAACACCATCATGCCTTCGACGTGGCACCAGACGGGTGTGTCGTTCTGGGGCCGCTACGGCGACTTCCGCTACGAGGCACAGTTCCTGGCTGGTCTGAATGCCGACAACTTCACCAATACGGGCTGGATTCGCAAAGGCCATAAGTCGCCGCTGGAATTCGACGTGGCCAACAAATACGGCGTCGCCGTGCGTCTGGACAACTACACGGTGCCCGGACTGCGTCTCGGACTGAGCGGATATTACGGCCAGAGCATCGGCAACAGCTATCCCCGCAATGCGTCGGGTGTCGATGCCGAATACAAGGGCGAGGTGCTGATTGGCTCCTTCGATTTCACCTACAAAGGTCACAACTGGATTGTGCGCGGACAGGCCGACTACGGCTATCTGGGCGATGCAGACCAGCTGAAATACGTCTACAACCGTCTGAACTCGAAATCGCCCTTCAAGCACTCGGCCTTCGTGTCGAAGAATGCCTATGCCGTAGGCATCGAGGCGGGCTACAACATCTTCTCGCAGATAGAGAGCTTGCGCAAGGACAACCAGAAGCTGTACGTCTTCGGACGCTACGAGCAGTATAATCCCTATGCCAGCAAGACCAAGGGTACAGACTACGGCTATACCGAGGTGAAGCGCATGGCGGTGGGTGTGAACTACCATCCCCTGCCGCAGATCGTCATCAAGGCGGAGTATTCGAAACGGTTCCTCAAGAGCATCTACAACGACGAGCCCAGCCTGAACATTGGCGTAGCGTATGAGGGATGGTTTCTATGAACTTTGAACATTGAACATTATAACCACATAATTCAATATAGATATGAACAAAATTTTTCACATGGCGGCAGTTCTGATGATGGGACTGGCCTTCGCTGCCTGCAGCAGCGACAACAACGAGAGTAACAACAACAATGACGATTCGAAGTACAAGGACAGAACCTATGGCATCAGCGCCATCGACGCCTGTGCACAAACCGTCAATCAGCTGACCAATGCCAACGAGGTCATTGCCAAGTCCAGCCTGAGCGCCGAACAGGAGACTGCCCTGCGTCAGGTGCTGACGAATCTGGTCAGCAACGTCATCGTACCCACATACACCGATCTGGCCAACGACGTGGAGGACTTGGAGAAAACGCTGAACGGTCTGACTACCAGCACCATCACCCAGGCACAGATCGACAAGGCCTGCACCGACTTCAAGGCTGCCCGCCAGCACTGGGAGCGCTCGGAGGCTTTCCTCGGTGGTGCCGCCTCCGACTTCAGCATCGACCCCACCATCGACTCATGGCCTTTGGACCGTGCCGAGCTGCTCGACTACTTCAAGGGCGGCATGAAGGCCGAGATTGAGGACGAGTCGACCATTCTGGGTTTCCACGCCCTGGAGTTCATCCTGTTCCGCAATGGTCAGAACCGCAAGGTGGCTGAATTGCAGGGCAACGACACCTACACGAACTTCGAGACGGTCAGCGGTGCCGACGAACTGAAATATGCACAGCAGGTGTGCAAGCTGCTGAAGGAGCGCTGCTTCCAGCTGCAGGTAGCCTGGGAGGGCGAGAAGAACGCCAGCCGCGTGGCCGTCGTCAAGGCTGCCGGACTGCCCTATCAGACGGAGAATGGCCTGTCGTACGGCGAGAACCTGATCCGTGCCGGACAGGACAGCAAGAGCACATTCCCCAGCCTGAAGGATGCCGTTGCCCAGGTGCTGAGCAGCGACGAGGGCTCCTGTGTGGCCATCTGTAACGAGGTGGGCACCGCCAAGGTGGCCAATCCCTTCTCGGCTGGCGACATCGCCTATGTGGAGTCGCCCTACAGCTACAATTCCATCACCGACTTCCAGGACAACATCCGCAGCATCCGCAACGTGTGGTACGGTTCTATCAACGGCAACGCAGCAGCAGGCAGCTTCAACGCCTTCTTCGCCAGCGTCGGACAGGATGCCGTCAATACGGCTGTCACGGGTGCCTTCAACAATGCCATCAATGCCATTGGTCAGATGCCCGCTCCGTTCGTGAAGTACTGCTCCATCATCTGGAACAAGAACTTCGACGACCCCACCAACTGGGAGAGCATTACGGAAGAATAAGAGATGAGAGATGAGAAATGAGAGATATGATATGATCAATGATATGAAAAAAGGTAGAAAACGCTGTTGGATGATGAGTAAGGAGAACTTTCGGAAAATGGGATGCACGGCATTTCTCATTTCTCATTTCTCGTTTCTCATTTTACTTACGGCATGTTCTGACGATGCCACCGAAAGCAGCAATCTGGGTCCGCTGACACCAGAGGAAGAGGTCTTCGGCAAGGCAACGGGTAACTTCACCGCCGACGAGTGGTTCCCCGGTGGTGCACTGGGAACGACGGAGAATGCCAGCTACTCAGCCATTACGCCTGCTGCCGAGCAGGCCGGCATGGAGGCTGACTTCAACACCGGCGAGGACTTCTTCGAACACCTCTACACCTTCGAACAGGAGCCTCGCAAGGGTCTCGGTCCTGCCTGGGTGCGCAACTCGTGCATAGCCTGTCACCCCGCCTACGGTCACGGCAAGCGCCAGACGGAGTACCGTGCCAACCAGATTGGCAACGGCTATCTGCTGGTCATCTACCATCCCGACACCAACGGCTACATCACCGAGGTGACGGGCATGCCCCAGACACAGGCTATGACACCCTTCAAGGCACCCATCGACGAAACGCAGATCAAGATAGAGTGGAAGCAGGTGACGGCCATGGAGAGCGGCCTGCCCATGCAGTTCGAGGACGACGGCGAGGCATACTCGCTCATCTATCCCGAGGTGACCATCCCTGTCACGGCCTTCAACACCGATCCGAAGCCCACGAACTACGAGGTGCGCCTGGAGTCGACCATCGGCATCTACGGCACAGGACTCATCGATGCCATCACCGACGAGGACATCGAGGCACAATGGGCGCTGGAGTCGAAATACGTCGAGCTGAACCCCGCCATGTGGGACAAGGAGGCAGGCAGTTTCAAGGCCTCAGCATACTATTCCGCACCTTATAACGACACGGGCACGTTCCATGGCGACCACGGACCGCTGAAGCGCTTCACCTATGCCATGACGCGTGGCACGCTGCAGGACGGCGCAGGAGCCAACGCCATCTGGAACATCACCAACGTGACACGTTCCGACCGCCACTGGCTCTATACTACCCCGGCATGGGCCAAGGCACAGAGCGAAGACCCCGACGTCATTGCCTACATCAAGTCGCACGGCGCCCAGGAGTCGAGCATCCTGCATCCCTACTATGCCGACGGCACGGACGAAGGCATCAAGGATCGCGTGAACGATATTCTGAGCTGTTCGGCCATCGGCAAGAAGGAGACCTTCGACAAGTACCTGTTCAACGGCGCACCCTATAATGGTCAGGAGGAAATGTCCGACAAGCAGTACTACCAGTTCATGGTGTGGCACCGCGGTCTGGCCGTTCCTGCTGCACGTAACCTGAACGACGCCGACGTACAGCGCGGCAAGGAGCTGTTCAACGAGTTAGGCTGTGCACAGTGTCACCGTCCCTCGTGGAAGACGGGAGCCGACAATATGTGGGTCGACGCCTCCACCAAAGCCTACGCCCAGAGCATCGGCAAGGACGCCTCAGAGATGCTGCCACGCTATCCCAACCAGACCATCTGGCCCTATACCGACATGGTGCAGCACCGCCTGTTCATGAAGAACGACATCCGCACGGGCTGGTGCCGCACGACCCCACTCTGGGGCCGCGGACTGAGCCGCCGTCTGACGGGTGCCGACGACCGCCTGCACGACTGCCGCGCACGCACCGTCATCGAGGCCATCATGTGGCACGGCTACTCCAAGCAGTCGGATGCCTATCGCGCTACGGAGAAGTTCTATAAGCTGAAGAAGTCCGACCGCCAGGCCGTCGTCAAATTCATCGAAGCAATCTAATAAAAGTAAAAAGGTGAAAGAGTAAAAAGGTAAAAAATGAGACAAATCGTAAGGAATATATCAGCAAGATGGTTTGTGGTTTTACCCTTTTACTTTTTCACCTTTTTACCTTTAACAGCACACAGCACCCTGCCCAAGGACATTGCCGCTCATTTCTGCCGACTGCTGGTCAACGACGGCGAGGGACGCGTCACGACACTGAGCAGCTATATCCGCTCGCAGCAGACCGCCGCCAGCGACAGCCTGACCCTCGAACAGCTGTTCTGCAACTACGTCTTCCAATACGACGGCTGGCAGACGCTGCGCATCTTTCCACATTCCACCAACGGGCAACTCAGCTGGTATGCCGCTACCGACGCCTTGCCCAGCAACCTCGACCCGGAACACCAGAAGTACATCCACGAAGTCTTTCCACACCTTGCTGAAGAAATCAAGACAGGCAACTGGTCCACCGTCGATGCCTATATCACGCGCATGGAACAATACCAGTGCCGCTTTGGAAGCATCCAACAGCCAATAGCCAACAGCCCGGCGCTAATAGCCGCCATGCTATTCCTCCTCTTTCTACTCATCCCTGTGCTGAAAAAAAAATCGGACTGACCACACGCCAGTCCGACTTTTTTACGCCTTAAATGGTACGTTTAAGCGAGGACAGATGAAAGTTCGCTTTCAATCTGTCGAGCGTAAGTACCATCGACATAGTCAATGGTACAATGGTACATTGGTACGATGGTACATTACAACATGAGATTACCACTCTTGCGATAGCTTGATTTCGAGGCTCCAGCCTGCCTGCCGTCACCCAACTTTTCAATCAGGTGGTCACTCAGCAGTCGCTTTATTTTCATGCGGGCAGCACCCTCGCTCGACAGGTTAAAGCAGCGCATCACGTCCTCATTGGTAAACTCCTCCGGCAGTCGGGCAAAGCCCTCAAAGGTCTTCTGACGTCGCTGCACATTCACTGAGGCATCCTTCAGTTTGTTGTCGAAGTAGGCTTCTGCCATGGCCCCAAAGTAGTGGCGCTGGCAAGCGAACTGCATGTTGACAATCAACTCTGTGAGACGCCAGTCAATCTCGTCTGTCTCAAACTCACCGCACCAGTAGTTACCGTCCTGCTTTATCTTGTCCCAATGTCGCATCACAATGAAGGGAGCGGCATAGTTCAGCCCGTGATAGGCACAGCGTTTCAACAGCATCTCGTCTGCTCGTGAGTCGTTCTCAGCGGCATCCATCATGCGGCGTGCCGTCCAGTCGTAGAGCTCATCGACAATCTTCTGCACACTCAGTTCGCCCTTCATGCGATCCAATTTCTCAGCCCATGCCTTGATACGGGCATCACTCTCGAAGTCCACCGTGTTCTCTCGACTCATCATCTCGAAGTTAGTGGCTGGCAGGGGAATACAAGTAAGGCGAGTTGCGAGACCTGAACCAAAGTTCTGCTCGTTCACCTTCTTCTTCAGCGCGATGGGTGTGCCTGTATAGACGTAGTTCCAATACACGTTGAAATCCTGTAGAATCGAGTCCATATTCGAATACGCCTGACCGTCCTCTTCATTGTGGAAGGCTTTCAGTTCCAGGCTCTGCTTGTCAATCCACGAACCGCCTTTCTGAACGGTGACGGTGTTGTCCAACTCCGTGTCGAACGTCAGCATGTGCAGGTGCATCTCCTCGCCGTCCACCGTCTCCACAGCATTCACCATGTCCTGAATAAACTGGGCGTTCGAGGTTCGTGCTGGGTGTACGCGCACCACTACCTTCGGCTTCTTGGGTTTCTCCTTATTGGCACCCTTGGTTCGCATCTGCTCACGATAGGCGTTGATAGCGTCGCGACCCACCTTGTCGGCAGCAACAATAGGAGCCGCCAGCAACTTAAAGAGCCTGGTCGCAAACGACTTTCCTGATGCAGGGTCGCCAATGATCAGCGCCGAGCTGTTCAGGCGTCGCAACTCCTCTGGACGATGATAAAACCTGTACGTGCATCGCGTCATCAGCGTCATCTCGAAGGCTCCAGAAACTATCAAGGCTGCTGGATACTGATTACGCTTCAATCCTTTGCAGACATCCTTCAGAATGGGGAAATACTCAAACAGTTCTTCTATCTGTGCGCCCCAATCCCACAGCCACTGCGCCATGTCGTCACTGGCTATGGCAGCGGAGGTCGTCATGCCGAGAATCTCGCGCATCGGTTTCGAGATACCCTTTGGCGGCTCCTTACAGGCCGACTCCACGATACGCTGCAACTCTTCTTCGTCCAGTCCTAGCCGTGGCATCACCTGTAGCAGCAGCGATTTGTCGTTGTCGCAGATGGCTCTCAGCGAGACGGCCAACTGATAGAGTTTCACGTTTCGTTCACCTTCCTGCGGCACACCGCCGTTACGCGCCCACCACTCGTCGATAATCTCGCTATAGGGACGGCCCTTGAAGTTCAACGATACTGCCTCAGCATCCACATGACCGACAGCCGCATCCCCTTGTTTAGCAACCTTGCTGGCCAAAGCAACAGGCGCAATAGCAGAAGAATGACCAGCCCTATACTCAGCATCGTATTTCTCAGCAAAATCCTTGTTCTCATAGGTAAACAACTCCTTATTCAAATACAAAATATCCGATTCCTTGCAAATGAAGCTCATGCGGCTTGCATCCTTGCAACTTTCGTCAACCTCCACGCCAAGCACCTTCGCCATCGCATGCTGGTTGTCGATGAGATTACCCTTCTTTGCATCGGCCTTGAACACAATCTTCAGACCTTTTCCTGAAGGTGTAATGTAAACAAGCAGTACACCAAGCGCAGCCCATTTCTCATTACTCATTCCTAATTTCTCATTGACGAGGCCCAAGGGGTCGTCTATGTGATCCACGTCCATCACCACGAGACCCGTTAGTTTGGTAGCCGCCTGTTTGCGCCAGCGGCCAGCCTTGCCGTTCTTTGATACCGTCTCGTCGAACGTCGCCTGGAAGATGAATGCAGGCAGTCCGCGCTTCAACTTCTGGTCGCCCGTCTCACGAAACTTGTCAATCGCCTCGTTCCACTGCGTGGCCCTGACGAGCGCAAAAAACTGCGCTTCGTCAACGGGCAACGTAGGGTTAAAGAAATTCTTCTGATAACAAAACATGATTATATCCGTTTAATCAGTGAAATCCGTGGTTTAACAAAACTTCAGCAAGTCCAGTTCGCGGTCGATGATTGCATTCTTCGCTTCCTTAGTCTCGCGGTCAATCACCGTCAGGATACGAGCCGTACCAATCTCCTTGGGGATGCTCTCATACACCTTGATACGCTCCACGCTCTCTTTCACCCAGCCGTGCTCCAGTCGGCGAATCAGCCAATTGCGCTGCTTAGGCTGTGGCTTACGGTTGTACTGCTGAAACCAGATTACAAACTTGCCGTCCTCAGTCTCTTCCAACCAGAGGCGACCCTCTACCTTCAAACCCTTCTTCAGGGCGTTCATTACGATGTTCTCGTTTTTAAACTCTACTCGTTTCATAACTTTGTCGATTTGTGAGCGAAGGTCATGTCGGAATTTGGCCATTTTCACTACGTAGACTTCCTCCACTCGCTTCGACTCGGTTATTTTACTTTTTATTTGATAATGATTTCTGCAGTGACTTTCAGGCGCACCACGCCTCCCCCTTTACCGGCATTCTTCAAGCCTTCGCTCATCAACCACTGCTTGCACTTAAACCGTTGTTCCACCTTGATCATCATCATTGCGCAGACCCTTGTACCGTCCGTCTCAATGCACTTGTGTTGACAACTTGCGCAGCAGCGCTTCACTTTCACACCATGAGCGTTCCTAACGCTCGTAATCCTAATTTCTTTTGACATACCTTATTAATAATTGTATTCGTTCGACATACTCTGAAATAACTCATCACTCTCCTGCTCATCATCTGGTTCAAACATGACAACCAGATCAATAAGAGTCCCAACGCATATAATTCTTTGTTTCATGACTGCTTCGCTTTTTTCTTCAGGTCTCTCAACTCAGCCTTTACGGCTTTCAGTTCTTCTTGCAACTGTGTCACTTCCTCTTGCAGGCGTTTCTCTGCGCTGCCATCCTCAGTGGCACGAAGCAGACTGCGAATCTCGTCACGAGTCATAAAGACCTTACGTTCCAGCCCTACATGGATGCAGAATCCCTCTAACAGGCTCTGCTCGTCGAAGTACATGTAACCTTCTTTTTCTACGTCCAGCAGATAACCATTTGGAACCGTTCTCAATGTGATGTTCAACTTTGGTTGTCTTACTGTCTCTGTAACTGCTTGCTTTTTTCTCTTTGCCATAGCGTTTACCTTTTTTATTTTTAATACTTTTGTTAACTCTATCAGCGCGTCAGGGTGTTTATTGAGACCCGTTGCGTCTGATTTTCTGGTTGCAAAGGTATATGAGCTACAGAACTGGCGTAAGCTACAGCAAGTTTGTGTATTAAAGAGTGTTTAACCCCTCAAACCACCTGTGTTTAAAGGGCATACAAGAAAAGCGGCCAGACTTCATTTTCTGAAATCTGACCGCTTAATAGTGTTTACAGCTTAGTCCCAGCTTACTTTTTATGACTTCACGCGATACTTATCAAGCAAAGGAAGCACTTTTTTGAACTTTGCAGGCATCTGCGTACTGGTAATTTTCCCCTTGTCGATGTTGGTGTACTTATCAACATCGTGGCTACCAAAGAACATCTTCTGCAACTGGCTCGAACCTTTTGACTGAGGCAGCAACTCATACGAATACAGATAGCCAACAATGTTCTGCCAGGTGACGGCAGTAGCATCGCCCTCTCTGTTCTCGAACAATTCCCAAAGGGCTTTCGACAATTCAAGATCATTACCCTCCAGTACATAGTCGCCCACATTAAGCACGTTTCTCATCATCTGCTTGATGTTCTCATCCGTTGCAGGCAGCACCCAGTCGCCTTTCTCTATAAACAAGTCGATATTCCTCAGAACTATCTGTCGCTTGGGTGTGATCATGTTGTTTCGCTCATTGTTAAGCATCTTTAGCTCCTGAATTCTGTTTTGAATCAGCGCCAATTTATATATGAACAGGAAGAGCGCAGAAATCTTTTCGTCCATAGCCTTGTCGTTCACCAGCGAATAGAACAGGCGACCCAGCCTGCTTGCATTCCTCACGTTAAGCAGACCTGTTTCGTACTCAAAGAAATCTCTCAATGCCGTATAGTTGCGCCATGCCTTTCTGCATTCAGCCTCATCGTCCAGCACATCAAAGTTGATTTCTCCCTCTTTCTTTTCTGTGACCACCATCTTGCTTACCTGCGTGTCGAAGATGCCGCTCGCAAAGAGTTCCAGCAGCACCCTCAGCCGATAGTTCTCCAGCTTTTCCAGCGTTGGCGAGCCAAAGCACTCTGTTTCTTTCCAAACATTATATTCTTGCTGAGCCGTTTTCTTAAGGGGCTCCTTTTCTTTCTTCTCATTATCGTAGATGGCCTTGAAGTCTGCATCAGTCTGAGGATGACCATAGTCTTTGCTGGCTTTAGGCTCTTCTATTTGTGGCATCTGTGGAGTTGTCACCTCTTCATATTCAGCATCCTCAGCATCAACATCTACAGTATGCCAAAGCCCATTCTTACCTTGCGTCAGCGTCAACCTGCCGCCATCCTTCACTTCGATGTTTGGCCCATAGTTATTCTTGATATTGAATCCCATTGTCTATTCTTTATTCTTGTCACCTAACTTCTTCTGCTCCCTCTCAAACTGTTCGAGGAAGTGAATCTCAACAGGAGTCAGTTCATTCTTCGTCCGCTCCTTGAATTTGTCATATTCTGCATCGGCCTTGGCTTTAGCCAGTTTTGCTGAGATAGAGCCAGCATGAGTCAGTATGTCCTTACGCGAAATACGCAGGAAATCATCAAGAATTGCTATCCAGTCCTTCATGTACATGGGGCGATGCTCCTCGGCCTGCAACTCAGCAAAGTCCAGATAAAGGCTGACAATACGGTTCAGCGTAGTTATCTCTTCCTGCGACAGATAGTTTTTGGCTATCTCAGCATCTGTCTTCTGTGGCATCGCACCCGTCCATGTGGTCAGGCCCATGAAGTCTTTTCTGGCATCAGCACGCTCGTAGATGATCTCCGCTGCCGTGTGCCCATGTACAGAGTAGTGCATTTTGTTTTGAACCGTTTTGAAGAACTCCTGCGTCATCTCCACCCTTGGGTCGTAGTCGATACTGAGCGCATAGATCTCTAACACTTTTCGATAAAACACCTTCTCAGACGAACGGATGTCGCGGATACGTGCCAACAGCTCATCAAAGTAATTACCTCCACCGGCACGTTTCAGCAGGTCGTCATTAAGCACGAAACCTTTCACGATATATTCCTTCAGCACCCTCGTCGCCCACATGCGGAACTGCACGCCACGATAAGAATGAACACGATAGCCCACGCTGATGATCATGTCGAGGTTGTAATACGCCACCTGATGTGTCTGCGATTTCCCTTCTACAGCGCCATGTTGAGTGGTATTTGCAAAAAATGCAATAACCTCTTCTTTTTTCAACTCGCCCTCTTCAAAAGCATTGTTAATATGCCTTGAAATGGTCGAAATGTTACGCTGAAACAGCTCCGCCATCTGCTCCTGATTGAGCCATACGGTTTCACCTTGAAGCCGCACCTCTATGCGCGATTCTCCGTCAGGTGTCTGATAGAGTAATATCTCTCCTTTATCTTCCATATCTTCAAAACGAATATTCTTTCCTGTTTATTACTGGTCATCCTCAGATTCTGGCAATGGCTTCGCCACCAATTCCTCTGGCAGACTCAGCGTTCCATTATTCTCAATGTTTGGCCCATAGTTCTTGTCGATGTTCGTCTCCTTCTTCTGAATCAGTTCAAGGGTATAACTATTCTGAGTCGTGGGACGTTCCAGACTCTTCTTTACAGCCTCATCCATCTTATTTCGTCTGTCTTGCTGTTCCTTCACCATAGAAAACATCTTTTCCTGAACCTGAGCACTGCGTTGACTCCAAACAGTACCTCGCAACAGATTGTCGGCTTGTTCTAAAGCTCTTTGCTGCAAATCGAACGATGGGAAACGCAGGATACAATGCTCGATGGTATCAAGGTCGATGGCCTGTCCTGACGCTTTCATCTCTGTTAACAGAGAGGTAACGATGCCTATTTTCTTTCCAGCCTTTTCTTCTTCATCCTCCGTCTGGCGCACACCCTCCCATAGTCTTTTCAGCAAGGGATGGCCCTGAGTTGCTTCTGCCAATGCAGTACTATACGCATGATAAGGACTCTCCTTTGTGGGGCGAAACATAGCCACCATCATATACATCAGAATCATCAGTATCAAGAATGCAGCAAGCTCGCCATACTCTTCAGTCAGTTCCTCCTTCAACATCTCCACAAACGTCTGAGGGCGCTTGCTTGCCAACAGCGGTTTCCACCTCGTGGCAGCCTCATCCCACAACTCGGCAGGACTACGCTCGTCATATTCTGTCGTTATCGCTCTCAACGTCGCATACATATCGCAAAACAACTGTTCTTCCAACAGCTGCATCGTCCTTTCGCGACAACGTTTTGAATCCCAGCGCTCGTACATAAATTATGCGTAAACAATCTGAATCTTATCAAGGAAATCCACAATAGCTTGCCACTTACGTGGTATCAGTTCTTTCTCTTCAAGTCCCTTTAGTGCCAGATCAGAAAGTTCCTCCTGCACTATTGTTTCCAGTCCTATCTTTCTCCACTTGCGGGCACCTTTAGGACGCATCATGATTACCTTACCACTGGCACTCGCTGCCTTGATCATCGACTCCAGAATCAGGTCACCCTTTTGCAAAATGGCCTTTTCTTTAGGCGGTGCAGTAATGGTGGTCTTCGGTTCAGTATTCGTTCTGCGAGCCAGCTCTGTGTAGTATTCGCCCACCATGTCTGAAATCTCTGGCAGGTTGGGATATGGAAACTTGAACGTCACAGAGGCAATGCCCTGGTCATACTCACTAACTACGTCCCAGAACTCACGAGTACGATACTTCGCATTAATCTGCACTTGCAGACGCTTGCTCCACAGGCGACGGTTGAACGTCTCTTCCATGATGTGAGCCACTGTCTGCGTCTCGCTGAAAGCCTGTGGACGATTCTCGATAGCAATAATCTGCTTATCCTTGCGATTATCAATAATCACATAGAGGCTGGGATTGTCCTCCTCCGTCCAGCGGTTAAAGTCCTTCTCATGCACCTGCTGTGTCGTGTTAGCCAGTCGCATCACTACGATTCCGTCACTCTGCGCCACAATCATGTGCTCAAACTGCTTACTCTCGCCGTCACCATTGTTGCGAGTCCTTGAAAACCTCAGTTTACTCTCAGCCTTAAACAACTCACCCAGCAGTTCCTGCTTCATTGCCAGTGACTCGTCCACCTTTACCTCAGGCGAAAACAGATCTGGCTCCTGCGGCTCATTGATGGGTTTGAATAAATAAGTGTATATCGTAAAACGTATCATAATATCTTACTTTTATAAAAACGGCACCATATAGACAGGCACCATCAGTGTCTCTTCATCTTTTCGCAAATCCTTGGTATATACCAGATAACGCCACAATATCTCTGACGAGAACTTCTTGCAGAATTCATCGAGCGACACATGGGCCTTATAACCAGACGACTTCACCTCTATCGGGCAGAGTTTGCTGCTGCGCGACAGCAGGAAGTCGATCTCATAATTGTGCTTGCCGCTAGGTGTTGGCCATGCATGATAGAACAATTCATTACCGCAGGCTTTCAGCATCTGCGCCACCACGTTCTCATACACATAGCCCAAGTCAGCACTCAACTTGTCAGAAAGCAACTTCTGATAGATGACGTTCTCCGTCACGTCCTTGTCCCAGAATGCCAGCGTGATAAACAGGCCTGTGTCACCCACGAACATCTTATACTGATTTCTGTCTTTATGCAAGGCCAGACCTACAGACGGGTTGTTGGCATGGTAAGCAAAGTTCACGCAGAGGCTGTCCTCCATATCCTCCAGCAACTCGTCCATGTCCGTCGATTCTGCTGCTCGTCCCAGCACACTCGTCACCTGATAGCGCGAGGCATTCTTCGACAACTCAGACGGGATAGCCTTGAACAATCGCGATGCCTTGCCTGAAGGATCTATCTTACGGAAATCCTCTGTATAGAGGTCTATAATCTCGCGCTTTGTCTGATCCACCTCACTCAGATTGTTAGTGTCCAGATAGGTATTCACCGCCTGCGGCATACCACCCACCAGCATATACAGCCGGAAGTCGCGCAGCAGCTTTCGCGCCACCTGGTCGCCCACAGAGCGACGACTGTCGAAGGCCTCCTTCAGCAGTGGAACCGTCACCTCGTCACCCAAAGCCCAGCGGAACTCCTCGTAATCCATCGGATACATCGTCAGCCGTGTCTCTTCGCTGGGAATGGTGATGCCTTGTATATTTTTCTTAATAGACAAGAGCGACCCTGTCTCGATGAAGTCATAGCGATGGTCTTTCACCATATACTTGATGGCTTGGCGCACCAGCGGAGCCTTCTGTATCTCGTCGAAGATGATCACCGACTTGCGCTCCACCAGCTTCACTCGATAGATGAATTGTAGCTGGAAAAAGAAGTTGTTCAGGTCGGCAATGTTCTTCACTGCCTCCCACACACCTTCTGGCGCATTGGCAAAGTCCACCACGATATACGAGTCATACTCACGTTTGGCAAACTCCTCTGCAATCGTCGATTTGCCCACGCGTCGTGCCCCTTTTATCAGCAGTGCCGTCTTGCCGTCCTTGGTCTGCTTCCAGTTCAGCATCCGCTCATAGAGCTTCCTCTTGAATATGCGATAATCTGCGTCCATTCCTCAAAATGTTTTCTGATTTCGAGGGCAAAATTACACATTTTTGGGCAAATCTCAAAATGTTTTGCGAAAAAGTATGGAAAAATCTCGTATTTTCTTGGTGTTACACTTTTATTAAGAGATTTTAGGGTTCCTCCGTTTTCGTTCGAATCCCATTGGGATCACAACACAAAATTGGGGTCCAGCTGATTTTATAGGACTTCCCAAAGTTCCTTGATGACAGATGTTCTTACCACGAATCGATGCCATTGTATTGTGACGTTGCTGTGGAGTGAGTTTATCCATTAATTACATAACCGATAGTTTGATTTATCCTGAGGTGGTCGCAATTTTCGACCAGTTCCTTCATTCTCTTTCTGCCAGAACTCTTCCTAAGAACGTATCCGTGAATGCTCGCTGGAAGTTCAAGTTAATCATTTCAATAATCCCAATATCGTTTCAGGTGATGTCTGCAACTTAGTGACTGCACACAAGCCTGCACCCATGTCCTTCACGCTGGCACCTAAGAGATATACCTCGTCATCAATAATGAGGAAACGATCATGATTCTTATGTGGTAACTGAACGAAATTGATGGCAGGGTATTGCTCATTATGCTTCTTCAAATCTGTCTGGAACTGCTCGTAATAGCGGCTATGTATCGTGGCTGAAACACCATTAGCGCGCTTATCTAAAAGCGAAAGTACTCGGTCATCCACAAAGTTGTCTATCAGCACGATTCTACTCTTTGCACTTCTCACCAACTCTGAAACATACGCCCACGCATCCCAAACGCATCCTGTTTGGAATATCTGCTCTGGTAACAACTTGGGGGACTGCTCGTCCATCTTTGTGAGTATGTGGTCAATCTTCTCGTCCGTCTCAAACTGGTGTTGTTCCAGATTAAGTACTTTCTGAAACAAGATGGTGTTATTTTCCATAATCTGATGAGCAGTAGTAAAAACACGCATGATACGGATATTCATTTCTACTGCCGTGTCAGATCCTAATACACTACTTAACATTCCAATGCCATTGCGTGTGAAAGCATAAGGAAGTGTTCTTATCTTTGATATATCTTTTGTGGTCACAAATTGTGACCGCAAAAGTGCAATTGCCTTATTCTCAGTTGCTTTTGCGGTCACGATTTGTGACCGCAAAGTATTCCATTCATCTTCGGTAAGCTGAAACATAAAGTCATCTGGAAAGCGTTTTATGTTACGTTTTACCGATTGGTTAAGTGCCTTGGTTTTAACACCATAGAGCATTCCCAAGTCGAAATCAACCATCACTTTTTGACCTCGAATAGTGCGAATCAGGCTCTCAATGTCTGCATTCTTAAGGTCGTAACGGACTATTTCCACTGGCAACTGGTCGCCGCTCGGCTTTGCCGCTTCGCTCTGCGAAGAATTTGTTACCGGTTCTGGATACTCTTCTGTTTTCTTATTCTTCTTTGCCATATTATTCTTAATTGCAAATGATTTCTTTTAACCTCTTCTCTATCATCCTCCAATCTTGATTCAAATTCACAGTGCTGACTCGGATGATATGACTCGTATTCTTATAGACATACGAGACATCGAGCTCTGTATCAACCGTAGGATACACAAGGATTCCTCTTGTGTCCTTTGTATGCGGCTGTGTGTCGTTCTCCTGGTTCATCACGTATGTGAGAATCTGCGAAAGATGGTCACGACGGATTTTTCCTTTCTCTCCGTATCGTGAAGCCAATGTATCTTTGTAGTACTTGGCATCAAGGATGATTTTCTTCTTCGTTTGTGGATTATAAAGTGTCACATCTGTCTCCATCACAGGCAGCAAAGCGTAGGTCTCGTCTGTGCTCTTGGCGAAAGTCATGCCGTATGGTGTGAGCTGGAAGCGAATATGCGAACAGCTCACCTCTGGGAAGTCCTGTCTGCATTCTTGCTTGTAGAAATTCATTAGGAACTTCTCAAAGATGCGGTTCATAAGCCGTTCGTCATCCATTATGTCTAAGAATGTCTGATTGCCAACAACACTTTCGTTTGGCAGAGCCGCCTGATGTAGCAGTTTACAAACATTCAGGGCAAAATGATAGTATCTATTGTTTCGATGCAACCTTACAGAATTAAGCGTGTTGTCTGTGATTCGAATGCGCCTTGTCTGTGGCATCCGTCGCAGCGTTTTGGCAATTCGGTCTTTGTTCTCACAAGAGAGACTCTTTATCCTGACTGCATCCATCAGCGTGGAGAAAATAATCTGATTGATGAGAATGTCAGAAGTGAGCTCGTCATAATGGCAGAACATCCTGCCTTGACGATATCTGCCCAGTTTCAGCGTCTCTCCAATATCGATTTTGCCTTTGATGCCATCCACATCGTCGCCACAAACTGTATATCCTTGTGCCATACCACGTCTCAGTAAATCGTCTGTAGAATTCAGCAGAATATGCACCAAGAGGTCGGCAAGCGATGGACAATCCTCAATACCTACATTGACTTTTCCGCGCATTTCACCCATACCCCATGCATAGCAGAGGATATAGTACATGTTTTGTATGGGGATTCTTCGCATCTTATCAGTCACTCAATATATTGCACAATTCATTACATAGTTCCTCGTTCTCGAAGCAGATTTCTTGTAGATACGGAAAGAGTTCGTACTTGCATATAGATTTCCACCACTCGTTCTCATCGTCAACAGAACTAATCTGACAGAAATAACTATGTCCAATCTCCAAACCTATGCCTAAGGACGATGTTTCACGGATAATAGAGTTGACACGATTTAATTTGTCGCAAATCTTATTGACAAACTCCTTGCTAAGTTCAGAACAGAGGAAAGCCTTGAAACTCTCACCCAATTCCGGTTCAATCGGACAGAAGGCAAATCTGCGGCGTAGCGCATAATCAACAATGGCAATAGAACGGTCTGCTGTATTCATGCAGCCAATGATATAAACGTTCTCAGGCACATAGAACTTGAGGCTTTCCTCTTCGCTGTAGGTCAACTTCAAAGCATATCGTGGTGAACGTTTGTCTGATTCTATCAACATCATCAGCTCACCGAAAACTTTGCTCAGGTTTCCACGATTTATCTCGTCAATGATGAACACGTATGTCTCTTCCGCATTCTCCTTGGCCCGTTCACAGAAGTTGTAGAAGATGCCGTTGCGAACCTTGAATTCGCCTGAAGTCGTTGGACGAATGCCTTGCATAAAGTCCTCGTAGCTATATGACTGATGGAACTGGACGGTCTCTATATTCTCATCCTTCATTTGACCAATCAACTGATAGGCAACCTTCCGAGCGAGAAATGTCTTGCCAACGCCGGGTGCGCCTTGAAGTATGATATTCTTTTTGCGGAATAGCAACTCCACAACCTCGTTGAACTTCTCTTCTGATATAAACGGCTTATCTGGGTCATCGGCAAAGTTGTATTCTGCGGAGGTGTCGGCAACTTTCTCTTTTTGGTCAGCACAATATTTCAGGAAATCCCTATACTTGTTGACGTAACTACGCTGGTTCTTAAGTTCCTTTGTATCCCCGCCACCTTTCTCAATCAAGGATGTCAACTCATCGCTCACTTTTACAATTTGGGCAACATCGGTCAAGTAGAACACATTTTCAACTTTGTAAGTTCTCTTTACTATATTGCACACAGTATCAATCGTGTCAATCTTGGCATAGCGACTATTTGCCGCGTCCTTAATTTGTTTCGACGTTGCGTTCTTGTCACCCATATAATAGATGAACGAAGTCTTTACTTCATCAGGCGTTTTCCCTTCAATTTGATAAACATTTTGCTTTGCCATATTGTTCTTGATCTAATGTTATTTAAAAACGAAGTGACTTGATCTAACGTGATCTAATTTTTTTGTTTGTTCCAAAAAGATCTCCGACCTTTGCCGAAAAAAGCTATGGAAGAAAAGAAATGGATTAAGACGGAGCAGATGCTCGAAGCGTTGAAGAACGACCCAGACAATGAACAAGAGTATACTCACTACTTAGGAGGAATTCTCCGTACCACTCATTGGTTGATATATGACTCCAAGAAGAATCAATTTGGCAATTCATCCGATTGGGATAATTACGGATGGTACACAGAAGCAGAGTTCTTAAATGCTTTTGCTGGACATTGGTGGATGAGAGATTGTTAATAATATCCTTCTTGAGCATATGCGACGCTAAGCGCTGAGAAAAATCATCAATTTCACCTATGTAGGCTTTGCGTCCAGACCTATTCAGCAATACATACAGCGCAGGCTTCGAAAGATTCACTTTGCCGTTCCTTATGATGGAATCGTAGTTACGCTTGATGTCATAGAGCTGACAAACACAGTTATCCATCGTGACGATTTTTGAACCGTCAAGTGTATCGTCGTATAATATTGTATGAATCGTCTTCGCCATAATTACAAGCCTTCATTATTACACTTTAGCTCGCAAAGATACAAAAACTTTTCCATACTTAAACACTTTTGCGCAATTATTTTCAATAATTCAGAAGAAGTCTCTAAACTCAGGCACTAATAAACGCGAAAAACAGTTCTTTGACCTAAAGGTGCAAAGTGTGGCGCTGCAATCCTCGAAACAAGACTGCGGTTAAGTGAGGGCAGAGCAAAGCGCGCTTTAAGCTATGCCGAGCGAAAGCAGGCTCGATACGAAGTGTCAAGGTACTGGTCATTATGATAACGGCGAATTTGCCGTTTATGATTTTCTCATTTCAACATTCCAAGTATAGTCTCTGGTAATGCCTGCAACTTAGTGACAGCACATAAGCCATTACCCATGTCCTTTACACTCGTGCCTAGCAGATAGACGGAGTCGTCGATAATAAGGAAACAATCATGGTTCTTGTGTGGCAGTTGTTTAGGAGCTATCTCTTCTATCTTATCAAGAATCAGCTCTATCTTCTCGTCCGTCTCCATCTGGTGCTGCTCGATGTTGAAGATACGCTGAACCATCTGCAAAGATACAAATAATATTTGAATACGCAAAAGTAATTCCACAAAATCTTGATAATTTTATGAAATGGGGCGTTGGGCTGGGTATGAATGATGTTAGAAAGATGATGGAAGATGGAAGAAAATAGCTCAAAAATTTGGAAATTAGCAAAATAATGCTTATCTTTGCATCGTGAAAGGAGAAACCAGGTAGAGCCACGATGTGCGGAACGGTGGCATCTGTGTGATGATGAGCAATTCGACCTTGCCGCTTGGTTTCCTTCACTCTCATAGCCGACAGCTTTCACTTGGTGTTGCTGTCGGTTTCTATTTTTACATAGCGTTTGCCGTTGAATTCCTTCTTGTCAGTCCGTCGTGTTGCCGTTATAAAGTTAACAAGTTTAACCACTTCTCGGCTCACCTTCATCTTGTAATTAGGATGGACGATGTATTTTGATATTCCGTCGGTATAGATGAAACATTCTCCGTCAAAGTACAAATCCATTGTGAAGCGATTTTTAGGAAAGGCTATCAGTTCTTTGGCATCAACGACCAATCCTTTAGCATTTTTTGATGCCCGCATACAATGTTGTAGCTGTTTAGCGGGTCAGCCGATTTTTCCGGTGCATTTGTCTAAATTAGGCAAATAGTTTTTGTAGTCTAAATATGAAGAATGCAGG
>SUYI01000031.1 GCA_015060485.1 Prevotella sp.
TAAAAAGAAAAGCTTATGAAGAAGAACAGTTTTTGGGAAGTCGTGATTCGCATAGCGATTGCGGCACTGTCGGCGGCGCTGACCGCACTGGGGACAACCTCGTGCATGGGCTACGGCCCGATAACACTCTGAAAATGAACTAACACACACTCTCTACTTCGAAAGGCTGACAGCATCAACGCTGTCGGTCTTTTTTTTAATTGCAGAGAATAGCAAAGGTAATGAAAAAGTATTCTTATGAAAGGATGTTGTGCAAATGTTGTGCTACATTAAAATGCAAGAAAAACGGAAGTGGTTGATTTTTAACCACTTCCGTTGCTAAACGACCCTTGATGAGTCGGGATGAGGCGACTCGAACGCCCGACCCCTACGTCCCGAACGTAGTGCGCTACCAACTGCGCTACATCCCGAATGGTCTTCAGTGGGTGAAGCCCACTATCGAAGACGCTTTCTCTTGAAACCGGCTGCAAAGGTACAGCAAATTTTTGAATTACGTGCAGTTTTAAGGAGAAAAATTTGTTATTATGGGTAAAAAGAGGTATCTTTGCATCCGAAACTAATCGAAATGAAACAAATATTACTGATAATTTCATGCTTACTGCTGTCATTGACCAGTCGTAGCCAGCGGGTCATTGTGGTGGAACGTGGCAGCGTGCAGAGCCTGTTGGATGCCATCAGCAAGGCCAACATGATGAACGAGGCTGAACATGCTGAGCGGACGTTTATCCTCATTCCGGACGGTGTCTACGATCTGGGCGAGACGACACTGACGCGCATCTCGGGGCATAACATCGCGCTCGTCGGACAGAGCATGGAGGGTACGGTAATTCAGAACAAGCCCGACGTGAAAATTGAGAGCATCAGCAAGACGGCCGTCTTCCAGAACCGCGGAACGGGCAACTATTTCCAAGATTTAACGCTGAAGAACGCGCTGGATTACTATGCTTCGGAGCCTGACGGACGGGCTGTAACGCTGCAGGACAAGGGTACGCGCACGATATGTAACAGGGTGAGGATGCTGTCGTATCAAGACACATATTATTCGGACAACGACTTGTGTCAGAACTACATGCAGGACACGGAGATTCACGGTACGATAGACTTCATCTGCGGGGCGGGTGACGTATGGTTCGAGCGCTGCAGGATCGTGACGGAGAAACGCAGGCGTGACGGCAGCGGAACGAACATCATCACGGCGACACGCACGTCGGACACGAAGTGGGGCTACATCTTCAACCGCTGTACCATCGAGAACGACGTGTCGATGTTCAACTACGGACGCTCTTGGCATACGAATCCACGCTGCGTGTGGCTCCATACCACCCTGTTGACACCCGAGAAGCTGGAGGCGACGCGGTTTGACGATGAGGGCATGAAGACGTCGGCGAACTACTTCAAGGAATATGACACGACAGATGCTGAGGGTCGCGACATCACGCCCCGGACAAACGAGGTGACCTTTACGCTGCGCGACCACACGCAACCCTTCGTGGCTGAGACCATCATGACGACGGAAGAGTCGGAGCAATACACGATGAAACGAGTCTTCGGCGACTGGAGGCCTGACAAGATGCTGAAGAAGCTGGAGAAAAAGAGCAAGAAACTGAAGAAACAATACTTTAAAGAATGAGAAGATATATTTTATTGGCAGTTAGCTGTTGGCTATTGGCTGTTGGCTATGCCCAGCAGGTGATAACAGTGGAGCAAGGCAATGCTGCGAGCTTGCTGGACGCCATCGGACAGGCTAACGAGCGGAATGCAGAGAAGACGGCTTCGAGGCTTTACATTCTGATTCCTGACGGAGTTTATGACTTAGGCGAGACGGTATTGACGAAGATTACGGGCCACCACATCGCACTCATCGGGCAGAGCATGGAAGGTACCATCATCCAGAACAAGCCCGACGTGAAGAACGAGGGTATCAGCAAGACAGCCGTCTTGCAGAACCGAGGTACGGACAATTACTTGCAGGACCTGACGCTGAAGAATGCGCTGGAATACTATGCCGCAGGGTCGGCCGGACGTGCTGTAACACTGCAGGACAAGGGCACGCGAACCATCTGCAACCGCGTGCGTCTGCTGTCGTATCAGGACACGTACTTCAGCGACAACGACCTGAGCCAGCAGTATTTTCAGGACTCAGAGATTCACGGTACGGTGGACTTCATCTGCGGCGATGGTGACGTGTGGTTCGAGCGCTGTCGGATCGTGACGGAGAAACGTACTGCCGACGGAGGCGGGCGCAACGTGATTGCAGCTCCGAAGACGTCGAAGACACCGTGGGGCTACGTGTTCAACCGCTGTACGGTAGAGAACGTCGTGTCGAACTTCGAGTATGCTCGAGGGTGGAATGGCACACCCCACTGCATTTGGCTGCATACCACGCTGCTGTCGCCTGAAAAGCTGAATCCGACGCGTTTCGACTGGCGCGGCATGAATACGGTGAAAAACGACTTCCAGGAATACGGCACGACGGATGCCGAGGGTCGCGACATCACTCCCGAGACGAACGAGGTGACCTTTAAGATGACACGAAAGAAACAGGAGGACGGCCAGGAGACGGTGACGACGCAAAGCATGACCGCGGAGACCATCATGACGGCAGCGAGGGCGGCACGGTATACGATAAGGAATGTGTTTGGCGACTGGCAGCCCGACCGCGAGTTGCAAGCCATAGAGAAGCAAGCCCGGAAACTAATGAAGCGCCTACAGTAGGCGCTTCAATTCGTTAATCTCGTCTTCCGTCGTTGCCCACGAGGTGACGAAACGGCAGATGGTGCGATGACCCTCGGCCTGCCCCCAGTGAGTGAAGTCCATCTTGGCAGCCAGCTCCTCGACCTTGGCATCGGGCAGGATGACGAACTGCTGGTTGGTGGGTGAGTCGAGCCAGAATTCGTAGCCTTTCTCCTGAAAGATCTGCTTCATCTGCATAGCCATGTCGATGGCGTGTCGCGAGAGTTTGAAGTAGAGGTCATCGGTAAAAAGCGCCTCGAACTGGAGTCCGATAAGGGCTCCCTTGGCGATGACGGCACCGTGCTGTTTCTGAATGGAGAAGAAGTGTTTGTGTGCCTGGCGGTTGGTAAACACGACGGCCTCGCCACAAAGGGCGCCAATCTTCGTGCCTCCGATGTAAAACACATCGCAGTGGCGGGCCAGATAGGGCAGCGTGATGTCGCATCCGTCGGCCATCAAGCCATATCCAAGGCGTGCCCCGTCGATATAAAGCGGAATGTCGTAACGGCGGCAGACCTGATAGATGTCGTCAAGTTCGCGAGCCGTATAGAGCGTGCCGAGTTCGGTAGGGAAAGTGATGTAGACCAATCCCGGATGTACAGCATGATCCTTGTTGCCGTCGTGCATGTAGTCGTCCAGATACTTGTCGAGCACGCGGGCCTCCATCTTGCCGAGGGTGTCGGCAATGGTGATGATCTTATGTTCGGTGAACTCGACGGCACCAGCCTCGTGTACGTTGATATGGCCGGAACCGACGCAGATGACACCCTCGTACTGATAGAGCATCGAGTCGATGGTGGTGGCATTGGTCTGGGTACCGCCCGTCAGGAAGAATATCTGCGCGTCGGGCATGCCAATGGCCTCGCGGATGCGGTCCTTGGCACGTTCGGAGAACTCGTCGAAGCCATAGGGCGTGGGCTTGGCATCGTTGTAACGTACCAAGTTTTCGAGCACCTTCGGATGAGCTCCGTTGTTATAGTCGCATTCAAAGGATATCATAAGGCTTCGAGCATGCGCTTGATAACGACGGAGCAGCTGATTTCACGGTTGGCAGCCTCGGGAATGACGATGCTGTTGGGCGACTCGATGACGTCGTCGGTGACGATGAGGTTGCGGCGTACGGGCAGGCAATGCATGAACTTACCATTGTTGGTCCATGACATGTGCTCGGTGTCGACGGTCCACGACATGTCCTTCGAGGTAATCTTGCCGTAATCGGCGGGATTCGTCACACCAGGGTTCGACCAGTTCTTGGCGTAGATGAAGTCTGCACCCTCGAAGGCCTTACGCTGGTCGTACTCCACACGGGCATTGCCCACGAACTGAGGGTCGAGCTCGTAACCCTCGGGGTGGGTGATGACGAAGTCGACATCAGCAGCGTTCATCCACTGCGCAAAGCTGTTGGGTACAGCCTGCGGCAAAGCGCGGCAGTGAGGAGCCCAGGTGAGGACGACCTTTGGCCTGGCAACGGCAGAACCGTTGCCCACAGTACGCTTCCAGCTTTCCTCGATGGTGATGAGGTCGGCAAAGGCCTGCAGGGGGTGCACGGTGGCTGTCTCCATGGCGAAGACGGGGCGACCCGAGTACTTGATGAACTGCTGCAGCACGGTCTCGGCATAGTCGTATTCACGATCGGTGAGGCCAGCGAATGAACGCACGCCGATGAGGTCGCAGTAGCATCCCATGACGGGAATAGCCTCGAGCAGGTGTTCCGACTTGTCGCCGTCCATGATGACGCCACGCTCGGTTTCGAGTTTCCAGGCACCGGCATTGACGTCGAGCACGATGACGTTCATGCCGAGGTTCATGGCTGCCTTCTGTGTGGAAAGACGCGTACGCAGCGAGTTATTGAAGAAAATCATCATGAGCGTCTTGTTCTTGCCCAGATGCTGGTATTTGAAACGATCGTTCTTGATCTCGAATGCTTCGGCCATCGCCTTCTCCAGCGGACCGATATCCTGTACGTTGATAAATGATTTCATAATTCCGAATTTCTAATTCCTAATTTCTTTCATTCCTTTCATTTCTTTCATTACGAGCTAAGCTCGTACTTGTCCTTCGCCCTCGATAATCCACTTATAGGTGGTGATTTCCTCGAGTGCCATCGGACCACGGGGACCGAGCTTCTGCGTAGAGATGCCGATTTCTGCACCCAATCCGAACTGAGCGCCGTCGGTGAACGACGTGGGAGCATTCCAATAGACGCAGGCGGCGTCGACGTGCGCCTGGAACTTGCGGGCCGTCTGCTCGTTCTGCGTGATGATGGCCTCGCTATGTCCGGAGCCATGCTGATCGATATGTGCCAGTGCCTCGTCGAGTGACGAGACGGTGCGGATGGCCATCTTATAGTCCATGAATTCAGTGCCAAACGACTCCTCGGTAGCTGGCTGCAGGAGGATGGCGGGATAATATCCCGTGAGCAGCTGGTAGGCCGGTCCGTCGGCATAGAGCGTCACCTTGTGGTCGAGCAGGGGCTTTACCAACTCGAAGAGGTCGCCCAAGCGTTTCTCGTGGATGATGAGGCAGTCGAGGGCATTGCACACGGAGACACGGCGTGTCTTGGCGTTACAGATAATCTTCTTACCCATCTCCAGGTCGCCCTCTTCGTCGAAATAGGTGTTGACGACGCCTGCTCCCGTCTCGATGACAGGGATACGGGCCGTGTCGCGCACGAAGTCGATGAGGCGGCGTCCGCCACGAGGAATGCAGAGGTCGATATATCCCACGGCATTGAGCATCTCGCCAGTAGCCTCGTGAGTGGCGGGCAGCAAGGTGACGACATCAGGGTTGACGCCGAAGCGTTCCAGCACCTCGTGGATGAGTTCGACGCTGGCCTGATTCGAGAGGTCGGCATCGGAACCGCCCTTCAGCACACAGGCGTTGCCAGTCTTGAAGCAGAGCGAGAAGACATCGTAGGTGACGTTGGGACGGGCCTCGTAGATCATGCCGATGACGCCAAAGGGTACGGAGACACGACAGAGGCGCAAGCCGTTGGGCAGCGTCTTCTCCTTGGTGACATGTCCCAGCGGCGATGGCAGGCTGGCTACGTTGCGCATGTCGGAGGCAATATCGTCGAGTCGTTTCTCGGTGAGTTGCAGACGGTCGTAGAGCGGATTCTTCGGATCCATCTTTGCCAAGTCCTGACTGTTGGCCACGAGGATGCGCTCTTTGTAGTCGATGATGGCATCAGCCACAGCGTTGAGTATCTCGCTGCGCTGTTCGTCAGAGAGCAGGGAAAGCGTCTTGCTGGCGCGCTTCACCTGCTTGAATGTTTCAGTCAATTCCATATGGTATGAATTCTGTATGTGGTACGTTTTGTTTGTTTTCGATAAGGTCGACGAGGATATTTTCCCGCTCACCGTTGGCAATGATGACGCGGATGCCCGTCTTCTGCACCTTCTGGGCGGTGGTGTACTTCGAGTGCATGCCACCACGCCCGAAGGCACTCTTCTCTTCTTTGATATACTGCGAGAGGTCGGTATTCGGTTCCACCCGCGGAATAATCTTCGATGTGAGGTTGTCGGGATGGCCGTCGTAGATGCCGTCGATGTTACTCAAAAGGATGAGTGTCTCGGCTTGCATCATCTGAGCGATAAGTCCCGAGAGCTCGTCGTTATCCGTAAACATCAGCTCGGTGACGCTGACGGTGTCGTTCTCGTTGACGATAGGCAGGACGTCGTTCTCGAGCATCACAGTCATACAGGCCTGCTGGTTGCGGTACTGTTCGCCAGGCTGGAAGTTCTCCTTCATCGTCAGCACCTGGCCGATGTGAATGCCAAACTCGCGGAACAAGTCGTAGTAAAGACCTACGAGTTTCACCTGTCCGACAGCCGAGAAGAGCTGTCGCTGTTCGACGCTGTCGAGTGAGTGGTCGACGGTGAGTTCCCGGCGTCCACAAGCCACAGCACCTGACGAAACGAGGATGACCTCGATGTCGTGACGGCGGAGCCAAGCCACCTGGTCAACGATGGCCGACACACGGGTGACGTCCAGTTTTCCGTCCTTACGCGTCAGCACGTTGGAACCTATTTTAATGACGATTCTTCTTTTCATTGCGGTAGCTGATTCTTCATTCTTCATTTACAAGACGTCCTTGATATGGTCTATTTCCGGTTCTGCACCGATGGTGCCCACGACGGTGATAATGTCGAGCCGTACGTCTCCGTCAAAGTGGCAATACTTGATATAATGGTTCATTGCACTCTGCAGGCTCTGCAGCTTCTGGTAGTCTACTGCCTCCTCGGGGTCGCCAAAGATACGGTTGCGGCGGGTTTTGACTTCGACAAACGCAAGGGTTCCGTCTTCGTCAGCGGCAATGATATCGATATCTCTGTGCCCCGACTTCCAGTCGCGCTCGACAATGGTATAGCCGTTGCGCTGCAGATAGTCGGCAGCACAGTCTTCACCCCATTTGCCTAACTCGTTATGCGCCGCCATTATCTTTGAACTTTGAAGTTTGTAATCGACCTTGGTCGCTTTGACCTCTAGGTCTAAGAACTCTATGATTACTCCCGAGCGGTAGCAAATTGTTCACTTTTCACTATTCACTTTAACCTTATCATTGTTGCGGATTTCCACACGGCGGATTTTTCCTGAGATGGTCTTAGGCAGCTCGTCGACGAATTCGACGATGCGCGGGTACTTATACGGTGCCGTCACCTTCTTGACGTGCTGCTGCAACTCCTTCACAAGGTCTTCACCGGCTTTGTCCTTCCACTCCTTGCCGAGTACGACGGTAGCCTTGACCACCATGCCGCGGATGTCGTCAGGAACACCCGTAATGGCACACTCCACAACAGCAGGATGGGTCATCAGCGCCGATTCCACCTCGAACGGGCCGATGCGGTAGCCGCTGGACTTGATGACGTCGTCGATGCGGCCCTCGAACCAGTAGTAGCCGTCCTCGTCGCGCCAAGCCATGTCGCCCGTATGGTAGACGCCGTCGTGCCAGGCTTCGCGGGTCAGCTCTTCGTCGCGATAGTAGTATTTGAACAAGCCAATGGGCTTTTTGTCGCCCACGCGAATCACGATCTCGCCCTTCTCACCATCCTCGCAGGAAGTGCCGTCGGCACGTAGCAGGTCGATGTTGTACTGCGCATTGGGAATACCCATGGAACCGGGCTTGGGCGTCATCCAGGGCATGGTACCCAGCGTCATGGTGGTCTCCGTCTGTCCGAAGCCTTCCATCATACGGATACCCGTTTTTTCGAGGAACTTGTCGAAGACGGCAGGATTCAGCGCCTCACCGGCTGTCGTGCAGTATTCGAGCGACGAGAGGTCGTATTTCGAGAGGTCCTCGCGAATCATGAAACGATAGATGGTGGGAGGCGCGCAGAAACTCGTCACCTTGTATTTCTCAATCTGTCGCAGCAGCGTGTCGGCATTGAATTTCTCGTGGTCGAAAACGAACACGGTTGCTCCGGCAAACCACTGACCATAGAACTTACCCCAGACGGCCTTGCCCCAGCCGGTATCGGCTACCGTCAGATGCAGCGACCCTTCGTGCAGGTTGTGCCAGAAGACGCCTGTCGTCAGGTGTCCCATGGCATAGAGGTAGTCGTGGGCCACCATCTTCGGCTCGCCACTGGTGCCAGAGGTAAAATACATCAGCATCGTATCGTCGTTTTCGTTGACGAAGGCAGGTCTTGCAAAGGGAGGAGCCTGTTGCCACTCCGACTGCCAGTCGTGGAAACCGTCGGGAATGGGTTTGCCGTGATCGGTAACGGTGATATACTGCTTCACCGTCGGGCTCTCAGACATAGCAGCCTGAATCTGACTCACCACATAGGCGTCGTCCACGCAGATGATAGCCTTTACCGACGCACGGGTGTTGCGGTAAACGATGTCCTTCTTCGTCAGCATGTGGGTGGCAGGAATGACGATAGCACCAATCTTATGCAAGGCCAGCATGATGACCCACCACTCGTAGCGGCGCTTCAGAATGAGCATCACGGGGTCGTTCTTGCCAATGCCCAGCGACATCAGATACGACGCGGCCTGGTCGGTCTGCTCTTTCAGCTCCCCGAAAGTAGTACGAATCTCCTCTCCCTGGTCGTTCGTCCACAGGATGGCCAGTCCCTCGGGCTTCTCCGCTGCCCATGCATCCATCACGTCGTAGGCAAAATTGAAGTTCTCGGGGATAATGAATTCCAGGTTCTTATTGTAATCCTCCACAGACTCGAAATGCGTCTGTTTTAAAAATCTTTCTACCATTTTTCGTTATATCGATATGTCGTTATCACGTTATCACGAATTATTCTACTGTAAATGCCAGGAACTTCACGGGTTTCTCACCAACAGCAAGCATACCGTGTGGTTTGCTGGAGTCGAAATAAATGCTGTCGCCCTCTTCGAGCACCATCGTCTTACCGCCGATGTACAGCTCCATGGCACCTTCGAGCACGAGGTTGAATTCCTGCCCCGGGTGCGTGTTCTTGTAAATAGTGCGGGCACCGGGCTTAGGCTCTACAGTAACGATAAACACGTCAGCCTTGTGGTTGACGAAGCCGCCCACCAACGACTGGTACTTGTAAGCCTTGGTGCGCTCAATGGACATGCCCTGTCCCTTGCGCGTCACATAGTATGACTTCATATGCGGGGCCTCGGCGAAGATCAGCTCCTCCGTCGATACACCGTATTTGCGTGCTATCTTCATCAGGTTCGAGATGGTGATATCCAACTCGCCGGCCTCTATCTTTTCATACTTTTCCGGGGCGATGCCGATGGTCTCAGCCATCTCGCTCACCGGTATATCCAGCACGTCGCGCAAACCCTTCAGGCGTTCGCCAATCTGTTTCAGTTGTTCTTCCATAATATGAAGCCCACCCCAGCCCTCCCAAAGGGAGGGTGAAGGGGGCGATTGGTTTAATTAATTGTTAATACACATTATTTATATTACTTTCTCTATAATCTTTCTTACTCTCCTTTCCCCCTCCCTTTGGGAGGGTTGGGGTGGGCTTTTCTTACTTCGCACCCGCTTTCAAGCCACGAATGACACTTGACGTGAAGCCTGCATGCTCCATCTCGTTGAGTCCCTTAATGGTCACACCGCCAGGTGTCGTCACCAGGTCGATGGCGGCTTCCGGGTGCAGTCCCGTCGCTTCCAGCAGCGTGACAGCGCCCTTCATGGTCTGCATCACAATCTGCTTGGCATCGTCAGCCTTGAAACCCAGCTCTACGCCACCTTCCGATGCGGCACGGATGTAACGCATGGCGTATGCTATGCCGCAAGAAGCCAGCGTGGTGCCAGCGCCCAGATGCTGCTCGTCGGTAATGATGGAGTGCCCCATCGTATCAAAGAGCTCCTTCACCTTGGCCGTCTGCTGCACATCAGCCACTACCGGGGCGATGAACGTCATCGACTCCAACTGGGCAATGGCGATGTTGGGAATCACCAGGAACGTGGGAATCATCTTTCCCTCCTTCGTCATCCACTCTACGACACTTTCCGACTTCACACCGGCGGCGACAACGACAAGTGTCTGCTGGTCGTAATCCATCACGTCGCGAATGCCCGTCAGCACCTGTTCCACAAGCCAAGGCTTGACGACCACGCACACCACGTCGGCACCTTGTGCTGCCAACTGGTTGCTGGGCGTCGCCGTGACGCCCATGTCGGCAAATTTGTCGCGTATCGGACGTGAGGGGTCTGCCAGACAGATGTCCTCGTTCTGAATATAATCTCCCTTGATGAGCCCTTCCACCATGGCTCCTCCCATGGCACCGGCTCCAATTACTGATATTTTCATAATGTTGCTAATACTTTCTTGAATTTACTGATAAACTCGTCGGCCTCTGCCTTCGACAGACAAAGCGGGGGCAGCAGGCGCAGCGTGTTCTGTCCAGCACAGCCCGTGAAGCAATGCTCCTGATAGATGAGCGGCTGGCGCACATCCTTATGGGGAATGTCCAGTTCGATGCCAATCATCAGGCCTCGTCCGCGAACGTCCTTGATGTGCGGGCTGTCCGTCTGCTTAATCTGCTCCATCAGGTAGTCACCCACCTCGCGGGCATTGTCCACCAGATGCTCTTTTTCGAACACGTCGAGCACAGCCAATGCTGCAGCACATGCCAGATGGTTACCGCCAAACGTGGTTCCCAACTGTCCGTAGACGGGTTCGAAGTCGGGACTGATCAGCACACCACTCATGGGGAAACCGTTGGCAATACCCTTGGCCACCGTGATGATGTCGGGCTTGATGCCCAGCCACTGGTGAGCAAAGAACTTGCCGCTTCGGCCGTAGCCGCATTGTATCTCGTCGCAAATCAGCGTAGCTCCGAAACGCTTGCAGGCGTAAGCCAGCTTCTGCGCGAAGTCGGGCGTCGCCATCTGGATACCGCCTACACCCTGAATACACTCCAGGATGACGGCAGCCACTCCGCCACGCGACAATTCGCGAATCCAAGGCTCTATGTCGTTCAGCGGCAGGAAGCGCACGTGGTGGTTGTCGTTGATGGGCGCCACAATCTTCGGATTGTTCGTCACCTCGACAGCCAGCGACGTACGACCGTGGAAGGCATGTTCGCACGACAGGATGCGCTGCGCCGTCGGATTCTTGAACGATGCCAGCTTCAGCGCATTCTCGTTGGCCTCGGCACCGCTATTAATCAGAAACAGCTGGTAGTCCTCGTAGCCGCTGATCTTTCCCAGCCGCTCGGCCAACTGCTGCTGCAACTTGTTGACAACTGAATTGGAGTAGAACCCGATCTGCCCCAACTGCTCCGTCACCTTCTGGATGTAGTGCGGATGGGAATGACCGATGGAAATCACAGCATGACCGCCATACAGGTCCAGATACTCCTGACCCTTCTCGTCCCATACCTTACAGCCCTGTCCCTTCACGATGTTCACGTCGAACAGGGGATATACGTCGAATAACTTCATAGTCGTTGTGTCCTTTATATAAATATAAATAGGTACATAAATCGCTGCAAAGGTACGAATAAGTGAGCTAAAAACAAAGGGAAAACTCGTTTTTTCTTTGTTTTTTCGAACGAAAGTACCTTCGACCGAAGGTCAGAGGTACGAATAAGTGAGAAGAAAACCAAAAAAATTTTGAGTTTTCTCGAACGAAAGATTGCAACGCCACACTTTGTACCTTTAGGTCAAAGAAGCCGATTTTTTCATACCTTTACCTTGTTTTAATTGATTGACTTAACATTCATTTTGTGATCACGGGCGTTTCTTAAAAACATCAAAAAAACGTCGGATTATTTGTAATTGCCATGAATTTATCGTATTTTTGCAACAAATTAACACAATAAGGGAATTGTACAATGAAAAAAGTATTATCAACCATTATCCTTGGGCTGTGCGCCACATTGGGTGTACAGGGCCAGATTGCCGGAGGTAACTGGTATAACGGCTGGCTGGTGTATTCGGCTAATCTGCAGAATAACGGAAACATCCTGATGAATGGGATGGCGGAGGGCGAGGAGCATGAGTTCATGCTCGTTCCTGTGGCTGGCAAGAAAAATGCCTATCGCGTCACTGACAGTCCTAACGGCTATGTCGATGAGTTTCATGCTACTCCTCATGTCCAGCATCTGAAAGACAATGGCCTGGACGCACTCTGCTTCTATAACGACAAGAACCAGTTGGAGAAGGTGATGACAAACGAGGCAGACTGGGATGCCGAAAATATCAGTAAGGAGCGCTGGCTTGCACAGGTCTATGGCGAATATGCCAGCGAGGAAGAAAATGATGTGGAGAAGGTCCTCCGCTGGGATCAGCATAGCCTCAGTCTCGGTGGCATCGTCCTGCACTATGAGCTCTTGACCTTCAACGGTCTGATTATCGATACAGGCATCATCCAGATAGACGAGGTGCCAGGCAGTGCCAACGAGTTAGAGGGTACCTGGAAGGTGGTTGCCACACTTCGCGGTCTCGACTTTATCGCGCTGGACACCTCGAAGGGAACGATGCCATGGGACTGGCAACCGGCTGGTACCAAATACACTTTCGGAAAGACGGACCTCGATCAAGGACGTTTTGCCTATAGCAGCAAGGTTCTCCTGAATGACAAACAGTTCGGCAAACTCGACAAGAAGACGCTCCGTATCATGCGCAACGAGATCATGGCACGCCATGGCTACCGTTTCCAGTCGAAAGACCTGCAGGAGTATTTCGACAAACAGTCGTGGTACAAGCCTGCAGTGTCGAATGCCAGCGTCAAACTCTCTCTGCTCGAGCAATTGAATGTTGAATTAATCAAGAGTGTGGAGGCCGCAGAGTAAGACCAATACACAATGAGGGTCTCCATGATCACATGAGCAGTTTACGGGGGATGAAAGGACACGGAAATCGATGTTTCTGCGCAAAATACTGATTTTTGCGCAAGCTTATTGTACGATTTCCGAGCGATGGAATCGGTTTTTCAAAGGAAAACATTAATTTTGCAGTGAAATTACATTTGGAACCAGTAATACTTAATACTGCGCATTGTCATGACGGGACAACAACTGCTAATTGCTGCCATTATCATTGTGCTGGTGATTGCCTTCATCATCACGGTGGTGCTACAGAATATCACTGCAAAGAAGATTATTTCTGCCAACACGAAACTGGTGGAGAACCAGAACACGTTGCTGGAGCAGAATAAGGCGTTGACGGAGAAATTGCAGGAAAAAGAAAGAGTTATGAAGAAGAACATCCTGTGGATGATGGTTGTGTGTCTGGCATTACCTTTGTCAGCCAGTGCTCAGCGGCAGGCACCTATAACAACATTCAGAGTGCCGCGGCTTATTTCTCGTTCGTTATCAACGACGACATCGACAATACGACGGGTATCAACAGCCTCACCCCCACCTCCTCTCCAAAGGGCGAGGGGAGTGATTACTACTACTCGCTGAGTGGCCGGCGCATCGAAGGACGGCCCACAGAGAAGGGTCTGTACATACATCAAGGCAAGAAGGTTATTATAAAATAATTCGCTCACTTATTCGTATCTCTGACCTTCGGTCGAAGGTACTCATGCTCGACAATAAAAACAAAAATTGTCTTTTTGTTTTGTATTGTCCTCACTTATTCGTACCTTTGTACCCCAGAATGAAGCAAGTAAAACCCAAAAAGAATCTCGGACAGCATTTTCTGGTTGACCTGAACATTGCCAAGCGTATAGCCGATACGGTGGACGAGCCGTATCAGGACCTGCCCGTTTTGGAAGTTGGTCCCGGTATGGGAGTGATGACACAGTATCTGGTGAAGAAAACCCGCCCGTTGAAGGTGGTGGAGATTGACCGCGAGAGTGTGGCGTACCTGAAAGCAACGCTCTTCCGCGATCTTGGGGACGGTGCTCCGATTATCGAAGGCGACTTTCTGCGCATGGATCTGACGAAGGTGTTCGACGGACAGCGGTTTGTGCTGACCGGCAACTATCCTTATGACATCTCGTCGCAGATTTTCTTTAAGATGATCGACAACCGCGACCTGATTCCGTGTTGTACGGGCATGATTCAGCATGAGGTGGCGCTGCGCATGGCGTCTAAGCCGGGAACGAAGGCTTACGGCATCTTGTCGGTACTGATTCAGGCGTGGTACGATGTGGAGTATCTCTTTATGGTCGACGAAACGGTGTTCAACCCGCCTCCCAAGGTAAAGAGTGCCGTCATCCGTATGGTGCGCAACCAGGTGCAGCACCTGGGGTGCAACGAGGATTTGTTTAAACGGGTGGTTAAGACGGCTTTCAACCAGCGCCGCAAGATGCTTCGCGTCAGTCTGAAGCAGATGCTGACGGACGAAGGGCTTCAGCTGATAGCCGACTCCCCCTTCGCAACCCTGCGCCCGGAACAGCTTTCCATCGAGCGATTTGTCGAATTGACAAATCTGGTGGGAAAAACGCTGTGTTCGGACACAAAATGATTGTGTTCGCGCACAATTGATTGATTTGCATCAAGAAGAAAGCACTTTTTTTTGAAAATCGGGTACTAATCCATTGTCATTTCCAGATTAGTCCGTACCTTTGCATCGTCTTCAATAAGAAGTTAGTTTTTTGGGTAAAAGATTTCAGGAAAAACAAAATCGACAATAGCGTTTGGTTCGATTAAGGTAAGTAAAAGGAGATTGATTTAGGATAACAACGACGTCGGGAGGACGCACTTTTTCATAGAATTAGGTTTTTAGTTATTGATAGTTAGAAATAGTCCGCAGATGTGATGTCTGTGGGCTTTTTCTTTGTTGTCGCTGATGTCGGCTGTCGGAAAACGTGGCGTCAACCCAGCGTTTCTTTCTCCACTGCTACGGGTTCGTGCAGGAAAATCTGAGCCTGTTCCTTGAATTTCTCCGTATTCTCTGTCGTCAGGTAGCGCACTCCCCCACCCCGCGTACAGCGCTGCTCTATCTCAGGATGGCGCTCAAAGTACTGCTTCAACGATTCCGCCACATATTCCCCTTGCGAGATGATGCGGATGCCGCGTGGAATATACTTATGAATCTTGGGCAACAGCAGCGGATAGTGCGTACAGCCTAAGATGATGGTGTCGATGTCGGGATCCTGACGCAGCAGCTGGTCGATGCGCTTCTTCACGAAATAGTCGGCTCCGGGCGAGTCGGCCTCGTTGTATTCCACCAAAGGCACCCAGAACGGACAGGCGACACCCGTCACCTGGATATCGGGGAAGAACTTACGGATTTCCAGATTGTACGACTCGCTCTTGATGGTACCCTCGGTGGCGAAGATGCCCACATGGCGCGAGTGCGTCAGCGAACCGATGATCTCGGCCGTCGGACGGATGACGCCGAGCACCCTGCGGTTGGGGTCCAGCCGAGGAAGGTCGTTCTGCTGAATGGAGCGCAGCGCCTTGGCCGAAGCGGTGTTACATCCCAGAATGACGAGATGGCACCCTCTTTCGAACAGCCGGGTAACAGCCTGACGGGTGAATTCATACACCACATCGAACGAACGCGTGCCGTAAGGTGTGCGGGCATTGTCGCCCAAATACAGATAGTCGTATTGGGGCAACAGTTGGCGAATGCCGTGCAGAATGGTGAGTCCGCCATATCCGCTGTCGAACACGCCAATGGGACCGGGAACGCTGGGAAGAGTCATCTTCTTTGGGGATTATTGTAAAATCGCCTTGACTTCTTCGGTGATGTCCTCACCCCACTCGGGGTTCAGCCAAGGGAGCGCGTCGGCATCGGTATTCAGAATGAACGCATAGCCGTGTTGCTTGCCCACCTGTCCGACAGCTGTCGTTAGCAGCTGGTTCACCGTCTGTAGCAACTGTGCTTCCAGATCGTTCAGCATACGCTGACTCTCGTTCTTGAAGGCGATGTTCTTGTCGAGCATCTCCTGCAACTCACTCTGGCGCTTCTGCAGAATGGTCTTCGGGAAATTCTTCTGACCGTCCAGGAATTCCTCGTACTTCTTGTTGAAGTCGTCTTCCACACGCTTCATCTCAACAGCATACGCACTACGCATTTCTGCCAGTTGCTGCTGCATCTCAACATATTCCTTCATGGCGAGTCTGACAGAGTCGAAACTCAAATATCCGAACTTCACGGTCGCATCAGTGCTCTGAGCCGAAGCCGTCAGCACCGTCAGCACCATCACCATCATGACAATAACTTTTTTCATAATCCTTTTATTTCCTGTTTGTTGATGCTGCAAAGGTAGTGCAAATCGAATAAAATGCAAAATAAAATACGATTTATTTTCATTTTCGCTCACTTATTCGTATATTTGCAGCTGATATGGGTAAAATTATCGTAGCAGGCATCGGACCTGGCAGCAAGGAAGACATCACCCCCGCCGTACTCGACGCAGTACAGCAGGCCGACTGTATCGTAGGATACAAATACTATTTTCAGTTCGTTGAGCCTTACGTCAAGCAGGGCTGCGAATGCATCGACACGGGTATGAAGCGCGAGCGCGAACGAGCCGAACAGGCTTTCCTCTTGGCGGAACAGGGCAAGACCGTTGTCGTCATCTCCTCGGGCGATGCTGGCATCTACGGTATGGGACCGCTCATCTACGAGATGAGGGAGCAGCGGGCGGAAATGCAGCGTGAACGCAGCGCTGTGGACGGCGATTCTGTCGCCGTTTCCATCGAAGTGCTTCCGGGCATCTCGGCTTTCCAGAAGGCCGCCTCGTTATTAGGTGCGCCTATCGGTCACGACCTTTGCATCATTTCGCTCTCCGACCTGATGACCCCGTGGGAACTCATCGAGCGCCGCATCAAGGCTGCTGCTACGGGCGATTTCGTCACCGCCATCTACAATCCCAAGTCGCACGGACGCTACTGGCAGCTCTACCGCCTTGTGGAACTCTTCCTCGAGGTTCGCTCGCCGGAGACTCCTGTGGGCTACGTTCGTCAGGCGGGGCGCGACGAACAGGAAATCAAGGTTACCACCCTCGCCCATTTCGACCCTGAGGACATCGACATGTTCACCGTCGTGCTCATCGGCAATTCCCAATCGTATATCGCTGACGGTAAAATCATTACCCCTCGCGGATATGCTCTCACCTCTCGCCTCTCACCTCTCACCTCCGAGAAGCCGGGCCAGCAGATTATGATGGAGTCGTTCCGAACCATCAAGGGCGAGCTGCAGCGACAGGACTATCCCTTAGACCACCTGTGGGCACTGCTGCACGCCATTCACACCACTGCCGACTTCGACATGCAGCGCATTCTCTATACGGACGAAGGTGCTGTGGAGACTCTATATAATAAGGTAAAGGACGGAACGCTGAAAACCATTGTAACCGACGTAACAATGGTTACCAGCGGCATCCGCAAGGGCGCCCTCCAGCGGCTGGGCATCGAGGCAAAGTGCTATCTCAGCGATCCCCGCGTCGCAGAAATGACGGCGCAGCAATCTCTCACCTCTGAGAAAATTACTCGTACTCAGGCGGGCATCCGTCTGGCGGTAGAAGAGCATCCCGACGCACTCTTTGCCTTTGGCAATGCCCCGACGGCACTCATGGAACTATGCGACCTGATTCGTAAAGGAAAGGCCCATCCGGCTGGCATTATTGCTGCTCCCGTGGGATTCGTACATGTTCGTGAATCGAAACACATGGTAAAACCCTTCCGCGATATTCCCAAGATTATCGTCGAGGGTCGTAAGGGCGGTTCCAACCTGGCTGCCACCCTCTGCAACGCCATCTTGACGTTCGACGATGCTGCACAACTCAAACCAGGACGCGACCTTTGATTTTGAACCACGAATTAAACGAATTCCACGAATTGATATGTTGCGTTTTATCGTCATCGGCATTACCGACAATCCACAGCCTTGGTTTACTCCAGAGGTCATGGATATCATTAAGCAGGGCAAGGTGTTCTCTGGTGGCAAGCGCCATCATGAGATAGTGGCGCCGTTCCTGCCTGCTGATGCTGAGTGGATTGACATCACCGTCCCCATCGACGCGGTGTTCGGGCAGTATGAGTGTATCAGCGACAAAATCGCTGAGCACACTATCGTTGTCTTTGCCAGTGGCGACCCGCTGTTCTTCGGCTTTGCGAATACCATCAAGCGGAAAATGCCCGAGGCCGACATCGTGGTCTATCCTACCTTCAACTCCCTGCAGATGCTGGCCCACAGACTGGTGATGCCCTATCACGATATGCGCATCGTCTCGTTGACGGGACGTCCTTGGCCCGGATTCGACAAGGCACTCATCGAGAGAACCGAGAAGATTGGCGTGCTCACCGACAAGGAACATACTCCTGCTGCCATTGCCCAGCGAATGCTGGAATACGGCTACACCGACTACACCATGCACGTTGGCGAACACCTGGGCAACCCCGTGCTCGAAACAGTCACAACGCTGGCACTTGAAGAGGCTGCCAAGCGCGATTTCTCAATGCCTAACTGCGTGATTCTCGATGGCAAAACCATCGAGCACAATAAACCCTTCGGCATTCCTGAAAGCGAGTTCACGCTCCTTGACGGACGCGAAAAAATGATTACCAAGATGCCCATCCGCCTGCTGACCCTGCAGGCACTCGACCTGCCCCGTCGCCATGTCCTCTGGGACATCGGCTTCTGCACGGGCAGCATCTCCATCGAGGCACGTTTGCTATTCCCCCATCTTCAGGTTGAGGCCTTCGAGATACGGCCCGAGTGCGAGGCTATCATCCGCGAGAATGCTCGTCGCTTCGGCGCCCCCGGCATCAACGTCCACATGGGCGACTTCCTCTCTGTTTGTTGCGATGATATCGCAACATACGGAATGCCTGACGCTGTCTTCGTCGGCGGACATGGCGGTCGCCTCAAGGAAATCATCGCCAAGGTACTTACCGTGTTGGCTCCCGGTGGCGTTATCGTCATGAACAGCGTCAAAGCCCCCAAGGTGCTTACCGACAGCCACCAGCTCTGGAATGAGGCATGCCAAGAGCTCGGCCTTACCCAAGAGCCCACCATGAGAATTGTATTAGACAATCATCACCCCATAGAAATACTAAAAGCTATCAAACCAATATGAAGAAATCAATCATGACGGCATCGCTCCTGATGCTCACCATTCAGCTCATGGCCCTTACCCCTTGGAAGAAAGGCGCCTTCGAAACGGGCCAGTATCGCAACATCTTCGTCGAGATGGGCTACAGCCAGGCCGATGTCGACGCCAAAGTCCGGGAAGTATTCAACGACGTGTTCCGCGGACCAAACAAGGTCTATTTCGAGGTTGGCGACACGATGGGCTATGTCTCCGACGTCAAGAACCATGATGCCCGCACCGAGGGCATGTCGTACGGCATGATGGTCGCCGTGCAGTTCGGCGAGAAGGACATCTTCGACCGTCTGTGGCGCTGGGCCAGGAAATACATGCAGCATCACGACGGTGTGCGCAAGGGCTATTTCGCCTGGAGCTGCAAGACCGACGGCACGCACAATGCCGAGGGGGCTGCCTCCGACGGCGAGCTCTACTTCATCACCGCCCTCATCTTCGCCTCCAACCGCTGGGGCAACGATACCGGCATCAACTACAAGGCCGAAGCACAGCACATCCTCGACTGCATCCAGCCCAAGGAATATACCCCCGAACCCCGCCAGGGCGGCTTCCCTGGCTTTGGTCCTCAGCAGACTGGACCTCAGAAGATGTATCTCATCGACCCTGAGACGAAGCTGATTACCTTTACCCCCGACGGCTTCGGACAGCGCTTCACCGATCCCAGCTACCACATCCCAGCCTTCTATGAGGTGTGGGCGCGATGGGCCGACGACGGACGCGCAGACCATTGGAACGAGTGTGCCCGCAAGAGCCGCGCCTTCCTGCATACGTGCATCAACGAAAAGACCGGTCTGAACGGCGACCAGTGCCAGTACGACGGCTCCGAGATGCAGATGCCACGCTTCCCAGGCATGCCCCAGCGTCCGCAGGGCGACGCTCCCCGCCGCAATGGCAACAACAATTTCCGCTACGACTCGTGGCGCGTTCCTATGAACATCGCCCTCGACTACGAGTGGAGCTGTGCCGATGGCGACTGGCAGCAGCACTATGGCGAGACTATCCAGAACTTCCTCTATAGTCAAGGCATCGACACCTTCGTTGACCAGTATCGCACAGACGGCACACTTCCTGAAGGCAACGAAATCTTGCAGGCTGGCGGATTCCGCAAGCTGCGCCACAGCATCGGACTCGTCGCCACCTCTGCTGCCGCTTCCGTCATGTGCAGTCACGCCAAGAGCAAGGAGTTTGTCGACCATTTGTGGAACATGAAGCACGAGCCCTTCGACGACGGCTATTTCGATGCCTACTACGACGGTCTGCTGCGTCTCTTTGCCTTCATGCATCTCAGCGGAAACTACCGGATTGTTACTCCACAGGGAAAGGTAAAAAAGTAAAAAGGTAATCATGAAGACAGCAGTCATACAAATCAGCGAGGCCGGCAAGGATATTGCTCTTTCGCTTCAGCGTGAACTTGGTGCCAAGATGATACAGCGTACCGATGTTGGTAAACAATGGAAGAAGTTCGATGGCTTTGTGTTCATCGGAGCGATGGGCATCTGTGTGCGCACCATTGCCCCTTATATTCAGGACAAACACGAAGACCCTGCTGTGGTCTGTGTCGACAGCATGGGACTCAATGCCATCTCTGTGCTTTCAGGACATATCGGAGGGGCTAACGACTTGGCTCGCGAAGTGGCTGGTTTGATTGGTGCTCGCGAGGTCATCACCACCCAGAGTGACAATGCCGGACTGTGGGCACTCGACACCTTTGCTGAACGATTCCATTGGGCCATTGCCAGCGACGATGACATGAACGAGTGCATCTATGCCTTCGTCAATCGTCAGCCTACTGCCCTGCTGATGGAGGTCTGCGACGAGGGAACGGACTATCTGGAGAAGACGCTTCCTGAGCACGTGACTGTTGTCAAAAGTCTCGAGGAGGTTGACCCCAAGAAATTCAGTCTTGTCATCTTGGTGACGCCCTATAATCTCTGCGTGCCTTATGGTGTGCTCGAGTTGCATTTCGTACCCATGATAGCCTCTCTGGGCTTTGGAATCGCCCATCATCCTGATGACTACGAGGACATCTACGACGAGATTGACGAGGCCATGAGTCAGATTGGTGTGTTACCCTGCTACAAGCGCTATTGCACTATCGACGTGAAGCAGGAGGAAGAGTTCTGTGCGATGCTTGTCGATGATTTAGGCGAAGAACTCGTCTTCTATACAGCAGAACAACTCGCTAAGGTCGAGGTGCCCAATCCCAGCACGACCGTCGAGAAACATGTGGGTACGCCTTCAGTCTGCGAGGCAGCAGCGATTCTGGGTTCCAACAATGGTAAACTGATTGTCCCCAAGGTGAAAGGCAGGAACTGGACTGCCGCTCTGGCCATTCCCTACGAGAATCTGAGGGAAAGGCAGGGGCACATCGAGATTGTCGGTGCAGGTCCCGGCGACCCCGATTTGGTGAGTGTGCGAGGTAGAAAAATGTTGGAACGTGCCGACCTCATCCTCTATGCCGGTTCCCTGGTTCCCAAGGCACTCACCGAGTGCCACAAGCCCGGCGCCGTCGTGCGCTCGTCGGCAGATATGACTCTCGAGGAGCAATGCACGCTGATGAAGGAACATTACGACCGCGGTCACTTCATCGTCCGCCTGCACACCGGCGACCCCTGCATCTTCGGGGCCATACAGGAGCAGATGGCCTTCTTCGACCTCAACCACATGTCGTATCACATCACCCCCGGCATCTCGTCGTTCCTTGCCGCTGCCGCCGAGTTGCAGAGCCAGTTCACCATTCCCGAGCGTTGTCAGACCATCATCCTCACACGTGGCGAAGGCCGCACACCCATGCCCGGAAAGGAACAGCTGCACCTGCTGGCCCGCAGCCAGTCCACCATGTGCATCTTCCTTTCGGCAGCCATTGTCGACGATGTGCAACGTGAACTGTTGATGGAATATCCCGAAGATACGCCCGTTGCTGCTTGCTACCATCTCACATGGCCCGACCAGCGCATCTATCGCGGCAAACTCAAGGACCTGGCGCGCATCGTCCACGACAACCACCTCACCCTCACCACCATGCTCGTAGTCGGCGAGGCCATCGACAACCGCCAAGGACTCTCCGCCCTTTACGACAAGCACTTCACGCACCTCTTCCGACAAGGCGATGATGCCACCTCTTAACGGCGGGGCACCTCGCTCTCATAGCCGGCACGGACGAATACGGGAATGAAGGCCTTCGTGACGGCTGTCGTCACCCACTGTCCACCGTCGTAGTGCCGTCCCGTGCGGTAGTCGGTCCATCCTCCCTTGTTTTTCGGCAGATACGTGCGCCATGTGGTGACACCTGGCTCGGTGACGGGACTGATGAGCAGTGCCGGACCGAACATATATTCATATTTCTGCTCCAGTGCCACTGCGTCGTCGGCAAAGTCGAACACCAGCGGACGCATCAGCGTATAGCCCCTCTGGCTCACCGCCTTCGCCTGGCGTTCAATATACGGCAGCAGCCGGTAGCGTTCCTTCAGGCACTCACCGACGATGCCCTGCGCTTCCGCTCCGTAGTTCCAGGGCTCCGTATTGCTCATATAGCCGTGAACGCGCATCAGCGGCAGATACACCGCCGTCTCAATCCACCGCAGCATCCGCTCGATGTACGCGCTGTCCGTATACTGGTCTGTCGGACGGAAGAAACCGCCGGCATCATACGTCCACCAGGGGATGCCCGTAGCCTGCAGGCCCAGACCGGCCGTCAGCTGGCGGCGTAGCGTCTCCCAGTCGTTACCCACGTCGCCCGACCACAGCGCAGCGCCATAGCGCTGAATGCCCGGAAACCCGCACCGCGTCAGTATCATCGGACTTTCCACTTTCCTCTTTCCACTTTCCACTCGTTTGAGCCCATCATAGACTGTTTTACAGACGAGGAGCGAGAAGGCGTTCCTCACCTGTTCCCCTGCCCATTGTCCGTTGTTCACACGGCGTCCCACCAAGTCGTCGTTCTCCGGTTCAGTGGCGTCCTGCCACCAGGCGTCGATGCCCAGAGGCACCAGTCGTTCCTCGAAGTTTCTCCAGTATGCTGCTGCCGCCTCGGGGTTAAAGAAGTCTATCCAGTCCGTTCCGGGAATGTAGTATCCCTTCGCCATCATCTCGTGGCCTACTTCCGAGTTCGCGTCCACCTTCGACCATACCGACAGCATCAGCCTCATATCCATGCGGTGCAGACTGTCCGTCAGCGCCTTCGGGTCCGGATAGAACTCCTCGTCAAACCGCATCGCGTTCCATCCGTATTTCCCCCAGTACTGCCAGTCCTGCACCAACATGCTCACTGGCAGACCCTCGCTGCGGAACCGGTTGGCAGTCTCCAGAATCTCCTGCGACGAGTGGAATCGCTCCCGGCAGTGGATATATCCCAGCGCCCATGTCGGCATCTCAGGGCAGTTTCCCGTCAGTTCGCGGTAGGTGGCGACGATTTCATCGGATGTACCCACGAACACCGTATAGTCCAGCACTTCGGCCACTGGCGACTGGAACGTCGTCTCGTCCGTCACCCGCCGGTAGTACACCGTCGGCCGGTCATCCCGTGTCAGCTCCGCTGTCAGCGTGTGCTCGCCAGCCTCCAGCCTCACGATGGCCGATGCCGTCGGTGGCAGCCACATGTTCTGCATCTCCATCACCGTCACGCCGTCTATCATCAGGTTGTGTCTGCGGGCCATCTTCTGTCCCACGTCCAGCAGCAGGGCATAGTCGCCCGCCTCGCTGATGCTGATGGTGCCCTCAAACACGTTCCTTTCCCTCACCTCCTTTCGTCCGCCTTCCGTCGACGTCACGTTCACCACTTCGCGCTGTCCAGCGCCCGCTCTCCTTTCCAGCCCGACACTCCTGTCACACGGGTTATAGTCCGTCAGTCCATAGTTGTTCCATAGAATGCCGTATCCCTTGCTCGACAGCAGCATCGGCACCGAAATCTGCGTGTTCACCTGCGTCAGCCGTCGTGTCAGCCCGCGCACGTTGCTGTATCCGTCCTGGAACTGTCCCAGTCCGTACAGACATTCATCCTTCTTCGAGTCAAACGTCACCGTCGCCCTTCCGTCCGTCAGCTCGTTCCTCGTTGCGCGGAACACCACGCGCCCCTTCTTGTCACTCACGGTGACAACACCACCCTCTATGGTGGCCTTGATGTCGGGCGACGCCTCCTCGTCGTGCTTCACATACACCCAGTCGGGCAGACTGCGCTGAACCCCCTCAGGAGCATATTGTATACGGACGGCATTCTTCGCCACATACTTCGCGCTGCCCACGGGTTTCTTCCCCTGTGCGCTACATGCCAGAGTCACACCAAGGGCTAATGCAATAATAGTTGATAACCGTTTCATACGATTGATTTTAAATGAGCGGAAAATCGAGCGATTCAGATACCTCTTTCGGCCCAATCGCCCCTGTCCAGATTGCGATAGCCGATGGCTTCGGCGATATGCTGGCTCTGGACATGCTCAGAGGCATCGAGGTCGGCGATGGTACGGGCAACCTTCAGTATGCGGCTATAGGCACGGGCAGAGAGTTTAAGCCGTTCCATCGCCATGCGGAGCATGTCGAGCGACTCAGCGTCGGGCTCGGCAAACTGTTGAAGCATTTTCTCCGTCATCATCGCGTTGCAATGGATGCCCTTATAGGGACGGAAACGCTCCTCCTGTATCTTACGGGCGGCTATGACGCGTTCGCGGATTTTTTCGCTGGGTTCGCCAGGCTCCATCTGACTGAGTTGTGCAAATGGTACCGCCTGAATCTCACAATGGATATCAATACGGTCCAATAAAGGACCGCTGATCTTGTTCATGTAACGCTGAATCTGGCCGGGCGTGCAGGCGCAGTTATGGGTGGGATCTCCGTAATATCCGCAGGGACAGGGGTTCATCGAAGCCACGAGCATGAACGAACAAGGATATTCCACAGTGTACTTGGCCCGGCTGATACTGATCTTGCGGTCTTCCAATGGCTGACGCAGCACCTCAAGGACAGAACGCGACAGCTCGGGCATCTCATCAAGAAAAAGGACACCATTATGGGCGAGACTGATTTCGCCGGGCTGGGGATTGTTGCCGCCACCAACGAGTGCCACTTGCGATATCGTATGGTGAGGTGCGCGGAAGGGACGCTGGCTGATGAGGCTGGTGTCACGAGGCAGCTTACCAGCAACACTATGAATCTGGGTGGTCTCGAGGCTCTCGGCCAGCGACAACGGAGGCAGAATGCTGGGCAGACGTTTGGCCAGCATCGACTTACCCGAGCCCGGTGGACCAATCATAATGAGGTTATGACCACCCGCTGCAGCCACTTCCAAGGCGCGTTTGACACTTTCTTGCCCTTTGACGTCGCTGAAGTCGAACTCGTAGTGGTTCTGCTGTTCGTAGAACTCGCGCCGGGTGTCGATGACGGTGGGTTCGTAGCTGGTGTCGCCATTGAAAAAACGAATGACATCCGTCAGTGTGTCCATGCCATAGACTTCGAGCTGGTTGACGACCGCTGCTTCGCGGATATTCTGTTGGGGCACGATAAGGCCCTTAAACTTCTCCTGCCGAGCACGGATGGCTATGGGTAAAGCACCACGAACGGGTTGCAGATGGCCGTCGAGTCCCAGCTCGCCCACCAACATGTATTTATCAAGCTGTTCACCCTGCACTTTACCATTAGCCGCCAGAATGGCAATAGCCAGTGGCAGGTCGTAGCTGGAGCCCTCCTTCTTGATATCGGCAGGTGACAGATTGACTGTGATGTCCATCGTGGGCATCTTGAAACCATTGTTGATGAGTGCCGCCTTGATGCGGTCATGGCTTTCCTTAACGGCGGTATCGGCCAGTCCCGTCAAGTGAAACTGCACACCACGCGACATACTTACCTCGACGGTGACAGTGGTCACTTCCAGGCCATTGACTGCTGCGCAAAAGGTTTTTACAAGCATAGTATTTATAATCTTTGATTTTGCAAAGATAGTGCAAATCGAGTAAAATGCAAAATAAATTGTGATTTATTTTCATTTTTGAGATGTAGCCTATCTTCACCAAGGGTGAAAGATACGAATAAGCGAGGAGAAAACCAAATTTTGGACAAAAAATATCGGCACTGCAACGAGGCAATGCCGATATCCCATTAACTATAAAACCTAATCGTGATGTAACATCAGACTTAGTCGGCCACGAGGGTGAAGCGCTTGAAAGCGGTGATCTTCAGGTCCTTGTCCTGCTTGGCGAGCCACTGTGCAACAGTAGCCTTGTCGCCGTCACCGAACTGGAACTCCTGGTCGACCAGGCAGCTCTCCTTCAGGAACTTCTGAACACGACCCTTGGCGATGTTCTCGATCATAGGCATCTTGAGGTTAGCCTCGCCCTCGACCTTTGCGTCGGCAATGATCTTACGGGCTTCGTCGGCCTGTGCCTGTGTGAGCCATCCCTTGGCCATATTGGACTCGATGTGGTCCTCGGAATCGACGAGGTTGGGGTTCAGGCCAGCCTTCTTGAGCTTCATTTCGACAAACTTCTCAACCTGCTCAAGCTTGGTCTTCTCGAATGAGGTCTTGTACTCTTCGTCGAGAATCTTCTGGTCGACGCTCTGGGCGTCGAGGGCTACGGGCTTCATGGCAGCTACCTGCATGGCCACGAGGTGCCCTTGCTCGGCAGCGGGCTTGTTGGTCTGTACCATGGTGCACAGGGTGTGCTTACCCATGTGGTCGTAAACCTCTACGTTGTCACCCTCGAGGGTGAGGTAGCCGTCGAGCTCCATCTTCTCACCAGTGATACCCGAGCGCTGTGTAACAGCCTCCTGAGCGGTCTGACCGTTGATGTCGAGAGCCTTGACAGCCTCGATGTCGGCAGCCTTCGCAGCGATGGCAGCGTCGAGGATGCTCTGGGTGAGGGCGATGAAGTCAGCACCGTTAGCCACGAAGTCGGTCTCGCACTTCAGGGCGAGCATAGCTGCAAAGCCGTCCACCTTCTTTACGAGTACACAACCATTAGATGTCTCACGGTCGCTACGCTTGGCAGCGATAGCGAGGCCACGCTCACGGAGGAGCTCCTTGGCCTTGTCGAAGTCGCCCTCGGCCTCGGTCAGAGCCTTCTTTACGTCAGCCAGACCTGCGCCGGTCATTGCGCGAAGCTTCTTGATATCGTCAATAGAAATTGCCATTTTTACTTTGAACTTTGAAATTTGAACTTTGAAATTTATGATTACTCTGCAGCGGGAGCCTCTTCTGCGGCGGGAGCAGCCTCTTCAGCAGCCTTTTCCTCAACTACGGGAGCCTCTTCAGCGGCAGCAGCCTTGCGAGGCTTGCGAGCCTGGCGCTTGGGCTTTACCTCTTCAGCATCAGCCTGAGCCTCTTCAGCCTTCTCGTCAGCCTTCTCGACCTTACGCTCCTCGATACCCTCGCTGATGGCAGCGCAGCAAGCAGCGAGAATGGTCTCTACTGAATCCTTAGCGTCGTCGTTAGCGGGAATAACGAAGTCGATGTTCTTGGGGTCAGAATTGGTGTCAACGATACCAAATACGGGGATACCCAGGCGGTTAGCCTCGTGAACGGCGATGTTCTCCTTCAGCACGTCAACAACGAAGAGTGCACTGGGCAGACGGGTCAGGTCAGCGATAGAACCGAGGTTCTTCTCCAGCTTGGCACGCTGACGGGTCACCTGCAGCAGCTCGCGCTTCGACAGGTTGGCAAAGGTACCGTCCTGCATCAGCTTGTCAATGTTCGCCATTTTCTTTACGGCCTTGCGGATAGTCGGGAAGTTGGTCAACATACCACCCGGCCAGCGCTCTGTAACGTAAGGCATACCAACGCTCTGAGCTTTCTCGGCGATGATTTCCTTAGTCTGTTTTTTAGTAGCGACGAACAGGATCTTCTTGCCGCTCTTGGCAATCTGCTTCAGTGCGTCAGCAGCCTCGTCAATCTTGATGACGGTCTTGTGGAGGTCAATAATGTGGATACCGTTACGCTCGGTATAGATGTAGGGAGCCATTGCGGGGTTCCACTTACGCTTCAGGTGGCCAAAGTGGCAGCCAGCCTGCAGCAATTGGTCAAAATTTGTTCTTGCCATTTTTACTTTTGTCTTTAATTTGTTTACATTCTTTTTAATTCTTGTCCAGAACCAGCCGCTAAGTAATTGGTAATTGACAATTGATAATTGACAATTCAAGTCTCAGCGGTTTAGATACTAAACTGTTCAGCCTCTTTCTTGAACTCCTCACTTTAAAGTTTAAACCTCAAAGTTCATAGTTCAAAGAAAAATTAACGCTTACTGAACTGGAAGCGACGACGTGCCTTGGGCTGACCGGGCTTCTTACGCTCTACCTCACGAGCATCGCGAGTCAGGAAACCGGCATCCTTCAGCTTCTTCTTGTCTTCCTCGTTGATTTTCACCAATGCACGGGCAATGGCGAGGCGCAGAGCCTGGCTCTGACCAGTGAAACCACCACCGTCGAGGTTGACCTTGATGTCATATTTTTCAGCTACCTCCAGCAGGTTCAGCGGCTGCTTCACCACGTACTGCAGGATGGCAGAGGGGAAGTATACTTCCAAGTCTTTCTTGTTGATCGTAATCTTGCCATTACCTTCTGACAGATAAACGCGAGCTACTGAGCTCTTGCGACGACCTATTGCGTTGATGTATTCCATCTTATTTTACTTTTTTACTTTTTTACTTTACTTGTACTGGTTAATGTCGATAGCCTTGGGCTTCTGAGCCTCGTGCTTGTGCTCTGTACCATTATAAATGTAGAGGTTGTTCAGCAGGGCACGACCAAGAGGGCCTTTGGGCAGCATACCCTTCACGGCATGCTTGATGATGCGCTCTACACCGAAGGGCTTCTTGCGGAGCTCAGCGGGAGTGTTGAAGCGCTGACCACCGGGATAGCCCGTGTAGCGGGTGTATACCTTGTCAGTCTCTTTCTTACCAGTGAATACCACCTTGTCAGCATTGATGATGATCACATTGTCACCACAGTCCTGATTGGGGGTGAAGGTGGGCTTGTACTTTCCGCGGATAATCTTAGCTACCTTTGAAGCAAGACGGCCTACTACCTGATCGGTAGCGTCAATCACGAGCCATTCCTTCTGCTCACGAGCAGCTTCCTTAGATACGGAAACGGTCTTGTAACTTAAAGTATTCATTTCTTCTAAATTTTACTACTAAAAAACAGTTTACTATTATAATATAAATAATGTACGCACATAAATAAACACCCGAGGTCTAACTCCCGGTTGTTAGTCTAACGTGCGCTCCACAGTCCCTTATAGTAAGGATACTTGTGGATTTTTGAACCAGCGATTCACGAACCACCACGTCCGGCCAAAGACGCCGCTATTCACACTCCAGCTCACGGGGATTCTAAGTCTCTCCCCAAATCGGACTGCAAAGGTACGCTTTTTTTATAAAATACGCGCGAGGAAAATCTCCCCGCGCGCAACTTTTATGATTATTTAACACCTTAACCCTATTTCTTCTCTTTCTTGGGCTTGTAAAGCACCATCAACGTTGGTTTGTAAGTATTCTCCAAGGTGACGGAAATGAAGCCGCCGTCCGTCTCGAAATCAGCCTTCTTGTGATCATCCTTCAAGATGGGACAATTGGGCCAGGCCCCGAGTTCTTTCTCCAATCCGTCGCGAATCTCCTGCCACAACCGACGCGTGCTGTCGTTTGTCGACAGGCGATAGTTCTCCTGAATAGCCTGCAACTGGTCGCCCTCATAGGCAATCAGCACATGATAGGGTTCCCCCGTTTTGAAGAGTTGTACCTGTCGTCCGCTGTCCGATGTGGCAGAGTCGACGACGAAACCACGAGCCAGCAGCGAGTCCACCATGTCATGAATAGGCAGCGAGAATGCCAACCCTCGATAATTAAACGGAGACTTGCTCTCCTGACAAGCCATCAAGGCCATCAAGGCCACTACGAAAAATGCTATTTTCTTCATAAAATCATGATTTTATGCTGCAAAAGTACGAAGAAATACTTAAAATGATGACATTAATAATGCTAAAACGTCTTAAATGATGTAAACTACATAGTTCGAACTACTAAAATGAGTGAATTACCGTCAAAAAGAATGCTCTTGGCTGGCAGCATAGCCGTATGGCTCACAATGGTCATGCTGCCTCTTGGCGTATTTGCCCAACATGCTGACAAGCAGCAGCAATACCGTATTGCCGCCTGCGATTGGATGATGCTGAAGCGTCAGAAACTGGGCGAATTCCAGCTTGCCAAAGACATTGGAGCTGATGGTGTAGAGGTCGATATGGGGCCGCTGGGACAGCGGGTACTATTCGACAACAAACTACGCGAACCCCACTTCCAACAGCTGTTCCGTCGGACGGCAGACTCTCTGGACATCATGGTGCCCTCGATAGCTATGTCCGGATTCTTCGCTCAGAGTTTTCTCCAGCGCGAAAACTACCGCGATTTGGTGGACGATTGCCTGAATACGATGGATGTGATGGGCGCCCCCGTGGCCTTCCTGCCGTTGGGAGGAAGCGGCAACGAGTGGAAAGAGTCCGGCGAAGCCCGTCACGAGATGGTGCGCCGTTTGCATGAGGTGGGCGAGATGGCCCTCAGTCGCGGCAAGATCATCGCTATCCGCACACAACTGGACGCTCGCGCAAACCTCGTATTATTAAAGGAGGTGAATAGCGAAGGCATCAAAATCTACTACAACCTGCAGGACGCTGTCGACCAACGGCGGTGTCCGACGAAGGAACTAAAGATGCTGGGCAGCAAGAACATCGCCCAGATTCATGCTTCGCTCACCGACAGTGTGACGCTCGATAAGGATCCCCGCATCGATCTGCGCAAGGTAAAACGCACGCTCGACAAGATGAAATGGCGTGGCTGGCTTGTCGTCGAGCGCAGCCGCAATGCACAAGACGTGAAGAACGTCAAGGGCAACTTTTCGACCAATGTGGCGTACCTGAAAGAAATCTTTCAGGATGAGAGGTGAGAGGAAAGAGGTAAGAGGTAAGAGGTAAGAGATTAGAATAAAATAACGAAATATCGGAAATATAAACAATAAGTTAAACTAAATGAAGGATTTTATGAAGAAGAATCAATTCTTTACGTACAGTAAGATGTGCGTGCTTGCCCTCACCGGAGCAAGCGCCCTGCTGCTTGCATCGTGCGCCAAGGATGGTTTCGACGACGAATCGTTCGACAGCGGTGTATCGAACACGCAGGTATCGACCATATCTGCTGATGATATCACGATTACACCCAGTGCTGACGGCAAGTCGCAAACCTTCTCATGGCCAGTAGTCATGGGAGCAGGCGGTTATCGCGTCAATCTCATTGACGTCAGCAATCCTAGCGAGCCTGTCATCAACGACAGCATCGTCGACGGCTGCTCTGTAACGGGCAAGCGCGAGGAGGATGTCAACTACCGTCTGACCGTTCTGCCTCTGGGAAACACGAAGAAGGGTAATACGGACGCAACAGCAGTTGCCACCAAGGAGTTCTCGACGTTTACCGCAACCTACATGACGATTCCTGCAGGCTCTGACCTGAACGAATGGTTTGCTGCCAATCCGACTCCGGCGGACTCTATCGGTTCAAACCTGAATTACGATTTGGAGGCAGGTGCCACGTATACAGTCAGTGGTGTGCTCAACTTCGACGGCCAGGCCGTTACGCTGCGTTCTACCAGCAAGAACAGCCATGCCAAAATCAAGTATACGGCAGAAGAGGCGACCATTACGTTTACGGCTGACTTCAATGCGAAGTACCTGGACTTCGACTGTGCCGGTATGAGTCCCGGCAATGGTGTCTTTGCTTTCAGTAAGGAGTCTACCGTAGCTGCAGCCAACACGATTGATCCGGATACTTATAAGTGGACAGGTCCTTTCTTCGAAAAAGTCGTCATTGCCAGCTGCAACTTCGACAACGTCATGGGTATGTTCTTCTATGACAACCAGGCGAAAACGGGCGTCAAGACCATGCTGATCGACAACTGTCTGGTACACCTCACGCCTGCTGACGATTCGAATCTGAAGAACCGTGGTGTCATCTGGACCAACAAGGCCGGACACATCAATGACTTCACGGTTACTGGTTCGACCTTCTACGAGAGCCCCGACTGTACTACAGATCTCAAGTACTTCTATCAGGCCGGTGGCGTCAGTGCCCATGAGGTCTATAATAGTGATGCCACCACCAACTCGGTGAACTACAAGAACTCCACTTTCTATCATGTGACATGGAACAGCGGTCAGTGGGGCAACTACAACCGTATGCAGGGCCGTAACTGGTCGTACTGGGTGATGACCGACTGCATCTTCTACGACTGCTCCACCGCGGGCAGCGTTCCCCGTCGCTTCCTGCACGGACAGGCCTATGCCTCCAGTCCCCAGAACAAGACGTTCAACAACAATACCTATATGAAGGCTGACGGAACCTTCCAGGATCCTCAGCCGTATGACGAGTCAGGAACCATCATCGAGGAAGATCCTCAGTTTGCTAATCCTGCTGCCGGCGACTTCCATATCAGTGGTCCCACGCAGGTGGCCCGTAAGACTGGTGACCCGCGTTGGCTGCCCTAAAGAGTAAAAAGGTAAAAAAGTAAAAAGGTAAAAACTATGAAAAGATATATTAAAACCTTATGTCTCGGTCTGATGCTGATGTTCTCGGCATCGGCTCTGGCCCAACAGACGGTGACAGGTACCGTGCTCGACGAAATCGGCGAACCTGTCATTGGCGCTACGGTGACGGTGGTGGGCGAAAAGACCGCTACCATTACCGACATGGACGGAAACTACAAGATTGCCGTTCCCAAAGGTAAGAAGATTACCATTTCGTATATCGGCTACATGCCTATGACTGTCGCTCCTGGCGGTACAGTCAAGTTGGAAGAAGACAAGCAGACCCTCGAGGAAGTCGTTGTCGTGGGTTACGGCTCACAGAAGAAGGCCCACCTGACGGGTTCGGTAGGAACCGTCGAGGTCGACGACATCCAGGACTTGGCCAACGGTGGTCTCGGACAGTCACTCTCCGGACTGGTCAACGGTCTGTCCGTCAGTGGTGGTGATGCCCGTCCCGGCGAGAATGCCCGTCTGTCCATTCGTGACGTGGGTTCGTTAGGCGAGGTGGGTTCCACTGCCCAGCAGCCCCTGTTCGTCATCGATGGCTACATCTATCCCAACGATGTCAAGGTCGGCAACAGCACGCAGAACCTCGGTGCTGAAGCCTTCAACAACCTCGACCCTTCTGAGGTCGAAAGCATCTCTGTGCTGAAAGATGCCTCGGCAGCCGTCTATGGTGCCCGTGCTGCCAACGGTGTCATCCTCGTCACCACCAAGAAGGGTAAACTGGGTGCCCCCAGCATCAGCTATAGCGGCTCCATCGGTTTCACCAACGAAGTGGCCCGTCCCAAGATGCTCAGTGCCTACGACTATGGCCGTCTCTACAACGCCATTGCTGCAGCAGACCCCACGAACACGTCGCTGAATCATACCACAGCACTCTTCCAGGCTGACGAGTTGGAGGCTATGAAGAATCTGAACTACGACCTGCTCGACAAGTACTGGGAGACGGGCTACACCACCCGTCACGCTGTCAACGTAAGCGGAGCTACCGAGAAGGTCAGTTACTTCGGTGGCATCACCTATTTCAAACAGGATGGTAACCTCGGCAAGCTCGACTACGACCGCTGGAACTATCGCGCCGGCATCGACGTGAAGATCAGCGAGCACTTGTCGGCCAACCTCACCGTCAGCGGTGACTACGGCAAGAAGAACAAGCCCCTCGTCAAGGTCGGCGGCTCGGGCGACGAGAAAGACTACAACCTGCTGCTCACCCGTCCCACCTATATTCCTGAGTATGTCGACGGACATGCCATTCCCGCCTATGGCGTCAGTGGCGGACAGCGCAACCAGAATCAGAACTACCACTTCGACGTGCTGCAGAACAATGGCGACTACAGCCGCAACATGTCCAACAACATGAGCATCAACGGCAGCCTGTCGTACGACTTCGGATGGAGCAAGATACTGAAGGGTCTGAAGCTGCGCTTCTCCTATTCGAAGAGCATCAACAACGACAAGACCAATCAGTATGGCTCGCACTATACGCTCTATCAGATGACGCGTCGCTATGGTTCTGGCAGCCATCTGTACACACCGACATCGGGCGACGACCCGTCGTTCAACTACCTCGATGCGGCGAACTTCAACGGCACGACGTACAACAACGGTAACATGCTCTACCGCACGACGACACGAACGGACAACTACCAGATGAACTTCACGGCACAGTATGCCCGCGACTTCGGCAAGCACCACGTCAGCGCCCTCTTCTCTATTGAGAAGTCGGAGGCTGAGAGTGAGTACCTGCAGGGACAGCGCGAGAACCCCTACCCCTTCACCACCCAGCAGTACAACTCTGCCGATGGTGAGATGACGACGGTGTTCACCCGTTCTGAGAGCGGTACGCTGTCCTACATCGGTCGCGTCAACTACGCCTACGCTGACCGCTACCTCGTCGAGTTCCTGCTCCGTTCCGATGCTTCTACCAAGTTTGCCCACGAGAACTACTGGGGCACCTTCCCCGCTATTTCGGCCGGTTGGGTCATCAGCGAGGAACCCTGGTGGCAGAACATCCAGGCACTGAAGTTCGTCGACTTCCTGAAGATTCGCGCCAGCTGGGGTCTCACCGGTCGTGACAACCTCGCAGCATGGCAGTGGATGCAGATTTACGCACAGGATGCCAACCGCGGACCTGTCTTCGGTACTGGCGTTCAGAACGACTCTGAGAACCGCATCACCATCAACAAAAACAACTCTGCCGTCAACGAGGACGTCCACTGGGACAAGTCCTACAAGACCAACATCGGTCTCGACTTCCAGGTGCTGAACAAGCGCTTGGCTGTTAACTTCGACTGGTACTACGAGAAGAACCGCGAGATGCTGCTCAACCTGGCACAGGAGATTCCTACGCCCATCGGCACGCAGACTGCCTCACAGAACCTCGGCGAGATGAACAACTGGGGTTGGGAGCTCGGCATCACCTGGCGCGACAAGATTGGCAAGGACTTCAAATACCGCATCGGCATCAACACCGGCTACCACGACAACGAGGTGCTCTTCATGGACTTCCCCAAAGAGTATCTCTACCGTCAGATCACCAAGGGCAGCCGCACCGACATCGGACTGTGGGGTATGCAGTGCATCGGCATGTTCCGTTCGTTCCAGGACATCGAGGAGTATTTCGAGAAGTACGGTATCACCTCTTACATGGGTCTCACCAAGGACAAGGTTCGTCCCGGTATGCTCATATATAAAGATGTACGCGGAGCCTACAATCAGGAGACCGGCGAATACGAAGGTCCTGATGGCATCGTCGACAAGGACAACGACCAGGTCTGTCTGTCGAACCGTTCGAACCCCTACGGATTCACCATCAATGCCCATGCTGACTGGAAGGGCATCTCGCTCACCGCTCAGTTCGGTGCCTCGTGGGGCGGATACACCACCTTGCCTTCGGCAGCCATCGGTGTGGCATCCAGCTCGAACATCGAGTACTACAACCTGCCCTCGTTCTGGAATCCCGACAACATGTACGCTTATCAGGATGTCTACGACGGCAGCGGAAACCTCGTCGTCAAGCAGAACCTTGACGCCACGTATCCCAACCTGGCCTATCAGAGTGTCAACAGCGTAGCCAGCAGCTTCTGGCGCATCAGTGCCGCCAGCGTACGTCTGAGCCGTCTCACGCTCGCCTACACCTTCCCCAATGCATGGTTCAAGAGCATTGGCGTGAAGAACGTTCGCGTAAACATCACCGGTCAGAACCTCATCAACTTCTACAACCCGTATCCCGACAAGTTCACCAGCCCCATGGCAGGAACTTACGGCAACTATCCTACGTTGCGTCGCTGGGACATCGGTATCAACCTGAGCTTCTAAGGAAAATGAAAATTGATAATCGAAAATTGAAAGTTATGAAAGCAATTAAATATTTCAGCTTCGGTATCATGTCGGTTCTCGCCTTGTCTGCTTGCAGCGACCAGTTCCTGCAGGACAAGAAAAACTACGACGACGTAACTACCGAGGTCTACAACTACATCGAAGGAGCCAATGCCCGTCTCAACGACCTCTACGCATGGTGTCTGCCACAGCCCGGAGACCTGTCTACGGGTACTAACTACCTCTCCGTATCGATGGGATCTGCCGACATCGCCTCTAAGTCCACCGAGGAATACTCCGGATTCAGCGACTTTGTCGATTCAGAGATTGAACTGACCACGATGAGTGGTACGAATGGTGTACCCGACTACTTCATGGGTACGCATAACAACATCCAGAACTCTGTCTACGGACGCATCCGCAACATCAACGACTTCATCAAGGGCGTCAGCGGCAGCTCACTGACCGACGAGCAGAAGAACCTGATGCTCGGTCAGGCCTACTTCTTCCGTGCATGGTGTTACTACAACCTCGTCAAGTGGTATGGCGGCATCCCCATCGTCACCGACGTGCTTGACCCCGTGCCCGAGAACTACACCCCGCGTTCGACTACCCGTCAGACCATCGAGTTCATCCTCAACGACCTCGACCAGTCGGCACGCATGCTGGCTGTCAAGACGATGAACGGCGGATGGTCAGGCGAAGACTATGGCCGTGTCACCACCGGCACCGCACTGGCGCTGAAAGGCCGTGTGCTGCTGCTGTGGGCCAGCCCCATCTTCAACCGCAAAAACGACGAGAGCCGCTGGCAGTCTGCCTACACCCAGATGCACCGCGAGCTCGACAGCATCCGGGCCTGTGGCTACGGACTCTATTCGACAGGCAGCAATGTCAACGGCTCCGACTTCGCCGGTCAGTTCCTGACGTCTAATCAGAACCCCGAGGCAGTCTTTGTGACGCTTCACAACAACATTGCCGGCGAGGGTCTCGACAATCAGCGCAACAACTCCTGGGAGCGTGCCATACGTCCTGCCAACACCGGCGGCAGCGGCAAGGGCGCCAGTCTGGCACTCATCGAGCTGTTCCCTATGGCCGACGGCAAGATAGCAGACCTCAGCGGACTCACCGACATCTCACAGCTGGGTGGACGAACCTATAAGGACACATACTCCAAGCTGGAGCGCAGCCAGTACAAGTACGACGAGTTTGCACCCTTCATGAACCGCGACCCGCGTTTCTATCGCACCTTCGCCTTCCCCGGTTTCCGCTGGGCTTATCAGGGCAACGCTTCCGAGCGCGACGCCCACAACCCCGACTACAATGGCGGCAAGGACTATGTGCTGTGGAACTACGTATGGTACACCGAACTCAACGAGGCCGGCGATGCCTTCAACGGCAATTCCTATGGCGCTGACAACCTCCTGGGCAGCAAGCAGGGAGTCTATGTCCGCAAGAAGAGCGACGACCTCGACGTCAACATCTCTCCGCTCTATCAGTATGTCGCTGCCGACACCAAGGGCGCAGCACCATTCTATTCCGCTGCACCGCTCATCGAGCTGCGCTATGCCGAAGTACTGCTCAATCTGGCTGAGGCCGCCTGTGGCGCCGGACAACTGGCCGAGGCCGTGCAGCTGTTGCAGCAGATTCGTGCCCGCGTGGGTTATACCGCAGAGAACAACTACGGCCTGCAGGCTAATCTCAGCAGCGACCAGGCTGCCTGCATGTCGGCCATCCTCTACGAGCGCCAGATCGAGTTTGCCTACGAGGGCAAGCGCTTCGACGACATGCGTCGCTGGATGCTCTACGACGGCGGCACACAGCTGCCCGACGGTGCTCCCTCTACCTGGCAGCTTACCGGCTGGGGCGGCAACACCTGCACGTGGCTGGGCTTCAAGCAGTTCAACGGACAGCGTCGTGAGAGTATGCAGTTCCAGACCAAGCTCGCATACGGCGTCGGTGGAACAACCTACGACAGCGACCCCTTGCAGAAGGCCGGCGTCGTACGTCCCGACGGTGTTGACTTCCGCAAGGCAGACATCCAGAGCCAACTTGCTGATCTCGAGACCTGGTATGCCGCTAACCTCTCCACCAACTATCGTGCCGGCGACGGATACGACTCACAGAAAAATGTGAAGTACATCACCTTCCGTCCGAAGTACTACCTGCTGGGCATCCCCTATGGTGCACAGACGCACAACTCACAGTTGCCGCAGACCATCGGCTGGCAGGACTACAACAACGGTGGTGCCAACGGCACCTTCGACCCCTTGGCTGATTAATGCCAAAGGGTTTGCACAGAAAACAATAAAGGCTTCGCTATTTTGCGAGGCCTTTATCGTTGTATATCAGTTAGTCATTTATGAAAGTTCTTTATTTGCTGGATATGCTGCATACAGACCTCCTCAAATGCAATTCCCCGCCATGCCGCTCTCATAGCGACGGGTCAACTCTGCAATCTCCTGTTTTCTGCCAATAATTGTACACATATCCTTATTATGGCGTTATCTTCTCACGGAGGAGGGGTGAGGAGGATTTGGGTGATGGTGCGGAGGAGTTCCTGGGGCAGATGCTGTTGGCGATCGGGCTGCTGGTCGTAGTGCGACAGGACGTCGCATCTATCCCTCCATAGATATCACTGTCGAGCGCATCCTCGAGGATAATGCCCAACGAAGTGGAACTCATCGTCCACACCTTTGGTCAGCCCTATGGCAAGAAATATTAAGCCTTAAAAACGTCTTTTGTTTATGCGTATTCAAGAATAAGATCGGCATCGATACCTAACTTAGAACGCAAGCGCTTCGCAAAAGACATAGAGATACGACGGCGTCCACTCATAATCTGGCTGAACTGCGATTCATTGACGCCAAGAAGAATTGCCCCATCCTTTTGTTTCATCCCGTGAGTGTAGAAATAGTCTTCGATGCTGGCAATGAGAGGAGACTTCTGGCGCAAAGGAAGAATATTGAGGTATTCATCCTCATATGTGGCCATCTGCTGACTCAAAAGTGCAATCTCACGGGTATATTCATTATCCATATCAGACTCAAGCAGCCCTTTTTGAGTTGCTTCTGCTATCAGCTGCTCAACGCGAGCTTTTACATCATCGTACTGCTTTCGTGTTGTTAGTTTTTCCATCCTCAAACCTCCTTATAATATTATATTGTTGCTGCATCTATTTTATCATACTCAGGGTGTGTGCCTACAAAACGGATATTCATTACCCCTCCAATAAATACGACCACTGCCACAACACGGTAGTTATTACCTCCATTGGCAATTAACATACTCTTTTAGTCTTTCAACGCTGCAAAGGTACAAAATTCTTTTCAATTCTGCAAATTAATTTGCAAAAATGTAAAGTTTAACATATAGTTTATTTATATCATTATATACCCTCTAATGTCGCATTCTAGCCCGAAGTAAGCACATGTCCGAGCACAACTCGGTCTATGGCGAAGACGTCTGTCTCGGTGTGGTCAACAACCTCTCGTCGAAGATGGCACCCCGTATCTGATAAGTAATCTCGTTGTTTGTCATATTCTTAATAAAAAATCTGTGCCATCTGTGTTATCTGTGTGACCTAACCCTTTCAGCGCTTTCTGCGTGACATAAAAATCCACCCCGAAATTTGGATTATTCAGAATAAATCCGTATCTTTGCCCACGAGGCCATCCAATGAGGGGTGAACCCAATAAATGGACACCTCAGGACGTTAATGTAATAAAGCAAACAATTAGAAACGATGACGCAGAAACATAAGATACAGATTTTTGAAGATAAGAAGGTTAGGACCGCTTGGGACGACGAGCTGGAGGAATGGTTCTTCAGCGTAGTGGATGTATGCGGTGTGCTGACTGAACAGAAGACGGCCCGTGGTGCGAGCACCTACTGGGCGGTGCTGAAAACCAGACTGTCTGAAGAGGGGGCGGATGAAGTGCTTACAAATTGTAAGCAGTTGAAGATGCGTGCCACCGACGGCAAGATGCGATTCACTGATGCCGCTGATGCAAAAACAATATTCCGTATCATCCAGAGCATCCCGTCGAAAAAGGCGGAGCCGTTCAAGCGGTGGATGGCCGAGGTGGCGGCACAGCGGCTGGAGTCACAGCTGGGACACTCAGTGATTTCGCCTGCCAAGGCAGCGGACTACCTGCCGCCTGCAGAGGATGTGAAGGCCTTGCCTGAGAATGGAGAACATGAGAAACAGAAATCCTAACTGGTAAGCTCGGCTAAATGATTATATATTAATCAAACCCCAATGACAGGATGTTTGTAAAACAATAAAATCATCGCGTCGTCCCGCGATACCTAAACCTACGAAAAGTTGACGGTTTCTGCAGCTTTTCGTTTGAGCCTTCACCCTTTGAAGGGGGAAGGATGGGATGGAGGTTGGTACCCCTCATTACATGCCAAGGAGGGGGCGGGGTGGTTGTAGAAATGGTTACATCCCCCGATGTGACCCTAAATTCTTTCAGCACTATCTGCGTGCCCTATAAAATCTGTGCCATCTGTGTTATCTGTGTGACCTAACCCTTTCTGCACTTTCTGCGTGACGTAAAAATCCACCCCGAAATTTGCATTATTCAGAATAAATTCGTATCTTTGCCCCCGAAATCACGCCGTACTTGCCCCTTGAGGGCAGTGAAGGCGGGGTCAACATTTTGTGGAACAGCGTCTTACAACGCTTTGTTTTTGGTCATTTGAACCTAGGAAATTCAAACGTACACTCCAAGAACATGGCAGAGAAGATGCTTCGGGTGGTATAATTCCCCATTGGTCGAGGACATGAGCTCATTCTGGCTCCATGCTCACGCTACGGGATTATATATCACGGCGTGAGCATTAATTCTGTTTGTTTATGTGTACAGGTTTTCCTAGGACCTAAATGACGGATGAGCAGAGTGAGAGTTCACGCTCTTTTTATCCTTCGGTCAGTGCCTGACCACCGATTAATCTGAGCCTTCGCTGATTCCCGTTGTGTTTGCAAATCTCTGATGTTGCTGAGTGACAGTGCATTATGACGATGAGTGACAAAACTACAGGAGTTCGTTCGTCTCTGCCAACCCCATGGCAGTGACCCTCTCCTTTACCTTTTACCTTTCATGGTCAATCCTAGAAAACTGACCTTTTGGTACCCCATGCGCATCACCTATGGCCGCGTCGAGCGCATGTTCCACTTCCGCGACCTGCTCGAACTCGAACACCTCGAGTATTTCCTCCCCGTGCGCCGCGAGTTCCAGAAGACCGACGACTGGGACATCCGCCAGCAGCTCGTCCCCGCCATCCATGGCCTCATCTTCATCCGCTCCACCCAGGAGCAGCTCACCCATCTGAAGATGACCCGCCGCGACTTCGAGCCCATGCACTATTATACCAACCGCTTCTCGCAGAACGAGAACGACCGTGTCCTCGTGGTCCCCGACCGTCAGATGGACAATTTCCGCCGCATCTACGATGCCCAGGACTCCCGCATCGCCCTCCTCCAGTATACCGACTTCATTGCCAAGCCCGGCAAGCGCGTCCGCATCACCCAGGGCGATTTCGAGGGCACTGTCGGCACCATCAAGCGCATCAAGAAGAGCCAGTGTGTCGTTGTCGAAATCCAAGGCCTCGCCGCCATGGCCATCACCTTCGTTCCCCCCTCCTGGCTCGAGGAACTCTCCGAGTCCGACTACCGCACCTTCATGACTTCCTTATAGACTTTCAGCGCTTTCCGCGTGCCCTATAAAATCTGTGCCATCTGTGTTATCTGTGTGACCTACCCCTTTCAGCGCTATCTGCGTGCGACATAAAAATCCTCTAAAATTTGCATTATTCAGAATAAATCCGTATCTTTGCCCCCGAAATAATAAGGATATGATGGAGTACAATAACATACCAACTAAGAGCAATGAGGCTATTCTCAGCAGTGCTGGGGGCTTTACAGCCTTTAGCTATGGGGGATATCATATTCGTTTCCGTGCTCCGTATAGCCTGGAACGATATGTTGATGTAGTACAGTGGGACGATGGATATCTGGTGGTTTTAGCCAAGTATACCCATAATCCTGAACCGGAGGAAGAATTTATCGACCTTAAGCCTATTCTAGATGGTCTGTATATTGACTCCTCATCATTTCTGAAACCGATTAAAAGTGTACGAATAGCTTATGCCTGATATAAAGATTATTGCTGATAAGGCAGACATCATTGTCAATGGCTATGCTTTCACCCGTGAGGATGATGGCGTCCATGTTCTTAATCTCAACAGCCCAGATAAGGCCGTAGTATTCAATTCTGATGGTGAGGTTCTGGAGACAACGATGGATGATATCGAACTCTCCATAGCTAGCCGCTATTTGCAGCAGAACCTAAAATATATGGAGGACTAAGCGATGCCAAAGTATTACGATTTCAAGGTGGCTGGCTATTATCTGTATTTTACCTCATTCTGTGTGGTTGAGTGTATGCATGTGCATGCCAGCGATAGTAAACTTACTGAAGGTGGATCTGCTAAGTTCTTTGTCAAAAGCAATGGTGATTCTGTGGTTCAGAATCGTGGAATTCTGAATGACCGCGAGATTGCAAGGATTTCCGACTTTATCAAGGATCATTATCAGGAGATGTATATTCGTTGGTCACAATACAGTGATAAAGGCTATTATGGAAAGTAATTTCCCGCAGTAATATAGTACTTAAGTTTTTAACGGTCACATCCCCCGATGTGACCTCAAATTCTTTCAGCACTTTCTGCGTGCCCTATAAAATCTGTGCCATCTGTGTTATCTGTGTGACCTAAATTCTTTCAGCGCTTTCCGCGTGCCCTATAAAATCTGTGCCATCTGTGTTATCTGTGTGACCTAACCCTTTCTACGCTTTCTGCGTGACATAAAAATCCTCTAAAATTTGCATTATTCAGAATTAGTTTGTATCTTTGCCCCCGAAAAGAAGATAGTTATTATGTGCACAGTTACAGTAGATATAAACGAAAAGGTGCTTCAGGATCTTATGCCTGAGCTTGATAATACTTCAGCGATCCGTCTTTGGGCCCAGCATTTGATAGATCTTCGAATCCAGCAGATGGAAATTGAAGATACTGAGACGATGAGCATTGAGGAGGCTTGTGAGATGACATTGGCAGCAGTGCGGGAGGAGTACGCTAGGCCATGATTTACAAGTATGTTGAAAGGTTATTACATGGCAAATACCGACAAATGGTATTATGCCTATACCATTGAGGGTGACACGGTGACTGTGGTTGATGCTTGTCATGCCCATAATATGCACGAATTGGTACTATAAGAAATAATTAAGCCAAAAGGCTTACTTTCATGGTCACATCCCCCGATGTGACCCTAAATTCTTTCTGCGCTATCTGCGTGCCCTATAAAATCTGTGCCATCTGTGTTATCTGTGTGACCTAACCCTTTCTGCGCTTTCTGCGTGACATAAAAATCCACCCCGAAATTTGCATTATTCAGAATAAATCCGTATCTTTGCCCCCGAAATATCAGAAGATATGATATCCGCCCGTGAGAGGAGTTAAAGAAACATAATAGATAGAAATATGGCAAAAGACAAGGCACAGTATGTGGTGGCACTGATAGCAGAGTTCGCGGCGAGTTTTCACCTCACGGCGAAGGAGGCGGTGCAGTACCTCAGCCGCTACAAGGCGCTAGAGCTGTACGATCGTCAGTATGGGTATCTGCATACTCAGTCGTTCGCATCGAACGTGCGCGATTTGGCCGCCTATTGCCGCAGAATGGGAGGTGCGCTATGATGACACTAAAGCGCTATGAACCGACGAACGAAGCAAGAGCAGAGGCCAAGCTTGCTTGGACTATGCCTTGCAAGGAGGAGGAAGACGAAGTCAAGGTAAGTGAACAGGAATTCAGGTTTATGACCGAGGGCATTGCCGCAGATCTCATCCAGTTGCTGGTAGATCGCGAGGGCTACTCGCTGCCGCAGGCCGTCGAGGCGGTGTATGGCTCCGATACCTTCAGCGCCCTGCTGCGGCCCGTTTCAGGGCTCTACGCCCAGAGCAGCGGCTACGTCTACCAATACCTGATAAAGGAACTAAAGAAGAACTAAAGGCCTGTCCCCGCAATCAGAATGGCTGGCGTAACTAAGAAAGTTTATATGTAAGCGTCCAAAAGTGTTCTAAGGCATTCTGAGAAAAAGATAGTACCTTTGCGCTGTTAAACCAAAAAGCAAAAAG
>SUYI01000032.1 GCA_015060485.1 Prevotella sp.
TCGACCGCGATGGTGAGAGGAAGATTTATACGCAGACTTTGGCTGCCATTAGTCCTGATGCTGACAGCTATGAGCAGCTGATAGCCGTTTGCCGTAAGCTGCATCTGCCTGAATCCGACTGCCAGGAGGTGTTCCGCAGGATGGTATTCAATATTCTGGCCAACAACACCGATGACCATAACAAGAACTTCTCGTTCATCATGGAAGAAGATGGCAGTTGGCGACTGTCACCTGCCTATGATATCACCTATATCATTGATAATGGTGGCTTCCTGCCTAACGAGGATCACTGCCTCTACATCAGGGCCAAGCTCCGTGGAATCACTCGTGAGGATGCCATCCAGTTTGCCCGTGATAACGGCATTCGTCGGCCTGATGCCATCATCCGTGATGTGGCTGCATCACTGAAGCAGTTCCGTTCTATCGCCACGAAATACGGTGTGTCTGATGAATGGACGGGTAGGGTTGAGACTACGATTATCGACCACCTGAAGGAATGGGGTGAATGGCAGGAAGATGTGGCAATGCCGGAACAGACTATCAACGGCCATTCGGTTGCCAATATCCGCATAGAGCAAGCCTATAAAGGCAACTTCCATTTGCTTGCTGAAATCGAAGGGAAGGAACGGAAGTTCGTCATCGGAAAGAACAAGGAGGAGTTCTCGCTGATTGAGAAGACTGGCATTGCCAACCTCTCATCTGACCAGCTTAAAGTTATGGCAGAGAAATACTTTTTCTCTTGATCGAAAAAGATATGTTAGGAAATAAATTGAGAGTGTTATGCTACGAAATATTCTTTTAGTTGCAATAGGTGGTGCGATTGGTTCTGTCTGTCGCTACCTGCTGTCTGGCATTAATGTCGCTTCATGGCCTTGGGGAACCTTTGCCGTAAACATCCTTGGCTCACTGTTTATCGGACTGTTGGTGGGATTGGTAAGCAAGGGCATTGTTTCGCCAGAAATAAAGCTGTTGCTTGTCACAGGTTTCTGTGGCGGTTTCACCACCTTCAGCACCTTTGCCAACGAGTCCTTCAGCATGATGAAGGCGGGCGATGCCTTACAGATGGCACTTTATTTGGCTGCAAGTGTAGTTATCGGCATCCTGGCCGTGTGGCTGGGTATGAATGTTTCAGATACCATTAAATGAATAATAAATGATTGGTAGTGTCTTGATAGCCATCTTCCTGCTGAGCATTGGAGCCAGTTTTGTGCAACGCACTACAGGGTTCGGCTTCGGTATCTTCATTATGACGATGCTGCCGTTCTTCCTGCCTACATACGGAGAGGCCACAACACTCTCTGGTCTATTGGCCATCACAACCTCGGCAGTCATTGTGTGGCGAATGAGAGGCTATGTCACATGGAAACGTCTTAGGCCGATACTGATGACGTTTATTGTTGTCTCGACAATAGCCATCTTTGCTTTGACACGCATCGAAGACCATATCTTGAAGCGGATTCTGGGAGTTGCATTGATAGTCATCAGCATCTATTTTGCGCTGTTCAGCCAAAAGATTAAGTTGCCGACAACTAAGAAAGTGCAGGTAGGTGCAGGTACACTTAGTGGTTTGATGGGAGGATTCTTCGGGATGCAAGGCCCGCCAGCTGTGCTATACTTCATCCAGTCGGAACCCACCAAGGAACACTATATGGCGATGGCTCAGACATACTTCCTGATTGGCAATGTGATGATGACCTTCGTCCGTGCCTACAACGGTTTCTTCACTACGACCGTCCTGACAGATTACTGTTTCGGACTTGGTGGAGTCATCATAGGCACAGCCCTTGGAGCCTACGTCTTCAAGCGGATTCCCAACCGCATCTTCCGATACATTGTCTATGCCTATATCGCCGTGAGTGGTGTAGTCATACTTTTATCGTAGCTCCAAACCATACTTGAAGCTCCATTTGTGAGGATGCCTATTTGTTTGAGAATGTCCCGTCTGGATGTTCATCCTGCCATCGTTGTTCCGCCTCAGAACCGGGCTTCGTCATGTAGTAAAGACAACAGTCATCACCAGAAGCAAGGGTCTTGTTTCGATGAAGAATGGCTCCCATGGCCTCGAATGTGATGTAATCCGTTCTGCACATGGCCGGAAGAATGTCCAAATGACCTCGTTTCCTTGCCAGTTCGCACAGTCCGCAACGGGTGTAGGACAAGGTGAACTCCTCATCAACCTTTCCCTGTTTGTAATGAGCCTGCCAGTTGTAGGGAGAGTCGATGCGGTTCTCCTGTTCGGAACGTTTCATCATGCTTTCCTGGAATTTCCTTGTGAACGGCTTCGTCATTCGTGCCATTCTGAGCATCATGGGCATGGCGATGGATGCACGGCACATCTTCTCGTACAGAGGAAGTGACATCTGGCTGCCGTACCTCTCTTTGGCCGTCTCATAAATGGCAAACCACACCATTCCACCAACGAGGTTCTTCTTCAGGCTGTTTTCACGGTAACTGCCTATGGAGGGAGTGGAAGTCAGAATATCGCTGAACCTTTCCTTGGCTGCTTTACGGAGCTGGTGAAAATCCCATTCAGGATATTCCGCCCGTAAAACTTTGTAGCATGTGCCTTGCATGAAATGCCACATCAGCCTGTCTGTCAAAGTAAATTTCATTGTTCTTATTATCTCTTTTTGGCCCTGAAGTATAACATAGCACCCTCAACGTGGAAGTCGAGGATGTCGTAGTAAGGCTCCAGCCTGTGCTTCACATCGTCGGCAGTATCGAAGGGAGGCGTGAACCAACCCATGCGGGTCATAATGGTCTTGGCGAGCCAGTCGGCAACTCTTTGTTCACCTGCGATATAGAAGCAGGCTAATAGTTCGCCGCCAGACTTCAAGGTTCGAAGAATTTCAGAGTAAGCCTTGTCCTTATTGGGGAATACATGCAGGCCGTTCATGCAGAGCACATTATCGAAAGTGTTTTCCTCAAAAGGCAGTGCGCCAACGTCGCCCTGCATGGTCTTGATGTTGGTGATACCTGCTCCACGAAATCTATACTCAGCTTGTTCCAACATGTCCTGGCTATAGTCCAGACAGGTGATGTCGGCTTGCTTCATTCGCTTGTATTTCTCCGTTGTAAATACAGCCGTACCCACAGGTACATCGAGCATCTTATCCTTGAAGTCATCTGGAATCCAACTCAGCACCCTACGGGCTATCTCGTTGTCATCGACACCGCCCCATAGCAACTTGAAATACAACTTACTCCACCATTTACCCTGTGTGATAGCGTCATCGTAGAAACTCTTGCTAAACTTGTACGACTTCTTTATTTTGTCTGCCATAATTCTTTATCCTGTTGTTTTCGGCTGCAAAATTACTATATTGCTGTCGCAACTCAGTTGCAAAGTAAAAAACTGATATCAGTTACTCATTTCTGGCTTCCGGATTCGGATGTTGATGGTATAGTCACCTTTCGTTGCAGTCTGAAGATTTACAAAGCCTGTGTTTGCAAGAATCTTGCAGATTTCATCTATCGGTAGGATATTCATTGCATCTATCTGATTGGCCCAGTAGCGCATGGTGGCATTGCTCTCCAGACCGTAAGAGAACATAAACATACCACCTGGTTTCAGTACGCGATATACCTCTGAGAAAGATTGTTTTAGATCTGGCCAGAAGTAAACGGTCTCAAAAGCCGTCACGAGATCATACTTCCCCGTTTCATAAGGCAGTTCCATCACGTTACCCTGCTCGATGAAGCAGCGAGACCCCAGCAGACTCTTGTTTTTCTTACGCGACATGGCGACACTCTCCTCAGAATAGTCGATGCCATAGACCTGCCCCTGCGGACAGCGTTTCAGCATACGTGCGATGTTTTTTCCACCGCCGCACCCCACGTCGAGTATCGTCCAGTCGGGCTGGAAGTCGATAAACGAGAGGTTCCACTGTGCCATCGGCGTATGCGTCAGGTTCATCATCCGCAGAGCAAAACGTCCCAGCCATCCTTCCGGGCGGGCATTCGTGTTCCAGAACTTGCTGAACATTCCCATAGCTCAATTTTCCCTTACATATTTAGCACTATACCATGCCAGCACGATACCAACGATAATCATCATGGGCATGATAACATACTGCCCGGCATTGTCGGAGGGTAGTTCCATGAACGTATGGGCGATGTTGAACAAGCCGATGAGCACGGCCAGCACGGCATTGATGACTTTCAGAGCCTTCGTTTTCCAGAGCATACAGAGTATGCCACAGGCTGGAATAAGGTACGAGAGCGTCATCATGAATACGATCATGCCCTGATCCACGTTGCCGTCGGTGGCAACAACGGCCATGTTCTTGCCCCAGAACATGGGCAGTACGTCACAAATGGAGTGGGCAGCAAACCCGCAAATGGTCAGCAGCCACAAAACCGAAATCTTAATACTCTTTGTCATAGTTGATATTTTTATTGTTACTAATTCTACTGAAGAGGTGGTTGATCGTCACCGACTAACCACCTCACTAAAACTAAACAAATACTTTATGAATTTTATACCTGTGATTTCGTTGCCGATTTCGGCTGCAAAGGTACGGCAAATAAATAAGGTGCACAATACCTAAAACGCGGTGTTTAAGCGTGGTGCACCTGTGTAAGTCTGCAAAATCAGATTAACAAGAAGTAGGTATTTACTGTTTATATGCCTTTCACCCCAAATCGCCCGAAGCCACCCTTGTTGGTCAAGGCTTTTTGTCGTTCTTGGCTTTTTCTCTTGGAGTTTCTTTTCTTGACTGTCTCAACTTGTTGACAAGCACAGCAGTAAGTGCCGTCTTCTGCTGTTCTTCCATCTCAGGCAGCAGCTCTCACATCATTGCTCCTTTTGATGAGTCTGTTGGACTTCGATATTATCCTTGCTGCCTTGACGTTCATGGCTGATTGGACGCTCTCATTCACATCTTCTATGCTGAACGGCTTACTACGTGAAGCGGTACTGCTTGCAGAAACCTCGTGGATAGCATCCTTTACTGGTGAACCCTGTGCAATTGTTCTTATCCGACCTTCCTTCATATCTGCCTTTTTCGGGCGAAGCGAGTCACACTTACTTTTTCCGTCGCAAAGTTAGTGCAAGCCGCATTCTGCAAGTACCAGGTGCCTTATTGCCTGAATTTTTTCAAAAACTTTTTGCCGTCTGCCCGGCATCCAATAAAAACTTTTCCGGCCCAAGGGTGAAATAATTCGGTAATTCCTTGCATTCCCATACTTCCCTTGCCAACTCTTAAAGCAACGTAAAAAATAAATGTTTCACTTCTAAAAAATTCAGAAAAATGAAAAAGATCGAGAACAATTTCGCAGTAACAGGATTCGTAGGTAAGGACGCAGAAATCCGTCAGTTTTCAACCGCAAGCGTAGCTCGCTTCTCACTCGCAGTAGGCCGTACAGAGAAGAACGGTGAAGATAGCACTCGCACATCAGCTTTCATGAACATCGAGGCATGGCGCAAGAACGAGAGCATCGACTCCTTCGACCGTCTCACCAAGGGAGCCATGATCACCGTCGAGGGCTACTTCAAGCCTGAGGAATGGCAGGATGGCGAAGGCGTAAAGCACAACCGCGTGGTGCTCGTAGCCAACAAGTTCTACGAGACTCCTGACAAGGAGGAAGAAACTCCGAAGGAGGAGAAGAAAACTTCAAAGAAGAAGGCCAAATGAGCCTTCTTCTTTCCCTCTGGGGTTAATTCTTAAAAGCAAAGAAATATGATTGGTTTTACAAATATCATATATATACTATGTATTACGAGACTTGTTGCAGTCAGATATCCATAGATGAATGGAATCAACTGATGAAAGGTGCTAGAAAAGCAAGTTATAAAAGGCTTGTTCAGCGAATAAAGCGTGAACTTCCAGAACTCTATAATGCTTTAGGACTGAATTTCTATAATCCGTTCTGGGAACAATGTCAGCAGACCAGGACTCACTACATCCTTGTCAGTTCTGCAATAGAATACTTTATACACAAATAGCCATCTTTGCTGCAAAACATTAGAATCGTAAAAAATAGAATTATGGATTGGTATATAGTTTATGCAAAATTTGACGGATGCAAGGGCTTCCGGGCTTTTGATGTCAATGAGGGAAGGCAGGTGGGAAACCTTATTTACGCCACGTTGCTGGAGAACACGGATGAAAATCAGAGGAAACTCCAAGACCTCGCAGACCTGAACAAAGGGCTTCACCTTGTGCTGCAACTTCGCAGGAAAGGCAGAGTGTGCTTCCAGACAAAGTAAAAGGTAACGGGCAGACTAACCATCTGCCCACAATTCTTCTTTTTATGGAACAGCCAAAAGACATCAAACGTGAGCAGATAAAGGCTCTGACTGAAAAGATGAAACATGAAGGGAAGCCCATTGATTGGGCTACTATTGTCCTTTGCTAAACCCAACGCGTCCTGCCACAAAGTGTTAGTGGCAGGACATACCATTATTCATTATAAGAAACACAAATTAGGTGGTAATTACGAATTATCCCTGTTCCCCTTTTTATAGTATTGTTCACGGTCTTTCACGATACCAGACAGATTTGACGCTGCCCATGCCACCAGATTGTTCAGCAGTGGCGTAAGTGTCCTTGCACGTTCCGTCAGTTCATACTCCACTCTTGGCGGCACTTCAGCGTATGCATGACGAATGACAAATCCGTCTGCTTCAAGGTCGCGCAAGGTTCGTGTAAGCATCTTCTGCGAAATGTCTGGAATGGCTTGTTCCAATTCCTTGAAGCGCATAGACTTTTCGGCTGGTTCTAATGTCAACAGAATGAGAATGCTCCAACGGTCGCCTATACGCGCAATCACATTGCGGATGGGGCATTCAGGAAAATGTACATCGAGTATCTTGTCTTGTATATCCATAGACCTTACATCATTTTTAGGATGATTTTTCCGCCAGCACCTCCAAATTCCAATAATTTGTGGGCTTCGGCTATTTCTTCCAAAGTAAATACTTTATTGTATAACGGACGGATGGCCCCCTTTATTATAAGTTCCATCATATTGTCGATGCCTGTTTGTGTGGGATAGTTAGAGAAGAATCCCGTCAGGAAAACGCCATTGGGAATGTATTTTATTGGATCGAAATGATCGACAGTGAATACGTTGCCAAGTATGCCTGTATTGCAGACGTAGCCGGGATGAGAGACTGTTCTCAGTGAGTCCTGCAATGTCTTTGGCCCTATCAATTCCAACACTTTATTAGGTATAATAGGAAGATGCTGCTGACTGATGTGTTCATCGTCAATGATGCAGTAGTCGGCTCCTATTCTTTTAAGTTTCTCAAAAGAGGACTCACGACGTGAAGCTGCAATCACGGTAGCACCAATAGCCTTAGCCAGCTGAATGGCGGCCTGCCCGACGGTACTTGTAGCTCCACGGACAAGCAGGGTATCGTCTGCCGTCAACATCAAGCACTCCACAAGCGAACCGTAAGCCGTGAAGTATGTCTCCGGAATAGCAGCCAGCGAAATCCAGTCAAGCTCAGCATCAACCTTGAACACATTCTTGGCGGGCAACATGGCATATTCGGCATAGCTGCCATTAAAAGAACGCCCCATGCCGCCCATCAAAGCCATGACCTTATCACCTTTTTTGAAAGCAGAATCAGAGGCATCGGCTATCTCACCTACGCACTCAATACCAGGCACGATGGGAGTACTGATATAATCATTGTCAGCCTCATACATGCGCAAGATGGCCTCAGAGTGGTTTAATCCTACAGCATGTACCTTTACCAGCACCCATCCCTCCCGAACTTTGGGCATTGGAATCTCACAAACTTGCAAGTCTTCGGCCTTACAGCAGCCGTTAATCACAATAGCTTTCATGTGTCCATCAATTGACAAAACATGGTCCCCCTTTTACATATCGTAGCCTGGCTCCTTAGCCAGCGTACCAAGGTTGGGGCGGATTTCCTTGTCATACACCTCTTCCTTCCATTGTTCGGCAGGAATCTCTGTATAGCTGATAGAAACATAGTTTTCGGAAGCTTTTAAGTGTTTCTCAGCAAGTTGGGTGAGTTCTGTAATGAAAGACTTCATTTCGTTCTCGGTAAGATGCTTTGGATAGCACTTAATATTTATATGTGGCATAATACGTATTTTTTTAAAAAACATGTTGTTTATTTCTCAAAGCTTTCAATTTTCAGTCCGTCAGCAGTCAAGGCTCCCAGTGCAGGGACGGCACTGGTAAAGTGCGGTGCCTTGGAGTGCTTGTCAAGGACTTCTGCATTTTCCCAACTCTCACAGAACATAAAGACGCGGGGATTGGTAGTACTTTGGAACAGGTCGTAACCGTGATTGCCCTCATCCTGACGGGACTTGGCGACGAGTTCATTGGTGATTGCCAGCACATCTTCCGTGCTTGCGCCCTCTTTGAGGGTAAAGAATGCATTAAGTCGAATCATCGTGATTTACAATTTAAAGATTTACAATTTTCTTTTTATTATTCACCCTTCATTTTTTACTTCCTTCCAACACTGTGGGTCAGGAGCATAGAAGTTTTTGGTATAGCCATAAGAAACAGCAGGGCAACCTCGGCAGAAACGAAGAAGCTCACACTTGCTGCATTTCTCGAAACGCTCGTGCTGACGAAACTTCTCCATCTTTTCGCCGTGATACACTTCAAACATCTCCTCATTTACAGTACCGACGTAACTATCGAATCGACGGCATGCCATCAGCCTTCCCTCAGCAGAAATAGTGAAATGACAGTTGCCGCAATTGCATCCATCATAGATGGTATCGTCATCAAGACCTTCAGGTATCTTAAACAGTCCCTTCTCGTAGAGGAAGAGTGTCCAGAGGTGATCCTTCAGGTTAAACGTGGTTTCAGAGTCCTTATACTGCTCATACTTTGCCCAGCACTTTTCGAGGAATTCCCGATACCGCCCCGGCTCTATGTGCCATGTTTCCATGTGAGCCTTATCTTCAGATGTAGGACAATAGCGACCAAATGCGAAGATGTCGGCCTTATGCTCCACGATGACATCAATGAGTTCTGGTATCTCATCGATGTTAGCTGCAGAGATGGTGGACATGATGGCGCAATGCATCCCGCTCTTTCGGATTGTGGCAATGGCCTCCAAAGTACGGTCGTAAGAGCCTGGCTTACGGAATCTATCATGTGTCTCACGCAATCCGTCGATGGAAAGCTGATACTTCCGACATCCCAGTTCCCTCATTCGCTGACACACTTCTTCCGTCAGATGGAAAGGATTACCCATAATAGTAAACGGGATTTCTTTCGAATGTATCAGCTCCAGGAAATCCCAAAAACGGGAATGCAGAATGGGATCACCACCTGTAATATATAAATATGGTAAGCGTCCCATCTTTTCTGACATGCGCTCAACGTTTGCAAGCACAGCTACCAGTCTCTCCCATGGCATCTCTACAAGTTTCGGATGACCCTCAGAAAAGATGTAACAGTGCTTGCAACGCTGGTCGCACTCATCTGTGATATGCCATTGATATGCGAAATACTCCATCTGGTTTATTTCTCACCGGCACCACAAGCTGTTCCACATGCGGCAGGTTTCTCCTCAGCAGGTTTGTCACCAGCACCACATGCACTTCCACAAGCAGCGGGCTTTTCCTCAGCAGGCTTGTCGCCAGCACCGCAGGCAGCTCCGCAAGCAGCGGGTTTCTCACTCATTTTCATCATTCCCTGTGCGCTGTGCGCGAAGTTCAGATTCATTCTTTTCATACGACTTTAATATTTAAAATTATACATTATAGTTACTTTTTGTTTGTAACTGCCGCAAAGTTACTACTTTTTATTCAATTGGCAAAGAACTGACAGTGATGTTAGTTACTTTCCAATGGTAAGTATTGTTGATATACAGGGTTTTAAATAATAATGTCTTACATTTATTTAACAAGTCGTTGGCTCTTCTCTCAACATCAGCTCTTGCTCTCAACTTTCGATAGTGCAAAGGTACAACATTTTTCGTGCGCTTCCAAATTTCGGGCATCGATTTGTGGCGATTTTCAGCACGAATTCATCGAATTTGAACGAACCGTAATTCTGAGGCCTCGAATCCGTAATTTTCGAGCCATCGAAGATTACTTTTCGTCGCCGGCGATCAAGGCTGCGAGCATCGTTCTACTCTCACAATCGTCACATTGTAACAATGTAACTTTGTAACATTAAGCCCATGCCGAATGCAAACTTTAATAATAAGAATATATAATAATTATAATTATTATATATTCTAAATCAATAATACCATAAATTGAAAATCCTTATTGTTACATTGTTACAAAGTGACAATGTGACAAAACTCCCGCCGTTTCAGCTACAACGGCGGGAGTGTTGCTCAAATGTGATTGTCTGCGAACTCAAACAAAAGATCGTCGATGCCAAAGCCCGCAATGAAGCCGTCTGGATTACCATCATGTGACGGAACAGCGAGAGTAATATCAATTGCCTGGATATGACTCACCTCGTGTCCGGGCTTTGTTATTTATATACCAACGTAGAATTTATTTACCCACGCAGAATCTACTTTCCCACGCAGTAATCATACGGTGCTGACTGACTGCGGTTTATGATTTGAACCGTACAAATGGACTTCTGGGAAATGGAATCTTGCGATTCTCATCCCTTTAGTCCATCGGCAGGTCTTCCACTGGACTCGCTCTTCTCACTCAGAAGAGTATCATCATCTGTTCTGCACGTATGCGGTGCAAAGATAACGAAAAATCACCAGAAACAATTTTTTTTTGGCAAAAAAGTTGTTGGTATCGAAAATAATTCCTATATTTGCACCAGTAATAGAGCGAAATAGAGATATGCCAGAAGTATTTAGATTCTTTGGTTTTTCTTTCTTCTTTTATAGCAAGGAGCATGAGCCTGTCCATGTTCACGTCGAAGGGAACGGTGGTATGGCTAAGTATGTCTGGAACGGAAGCGAGTTCACATTGCTTGTAAAGGAGAAGATAAAGGCAAATGACCTGAAGAAGATTAAGGCGGTCATTGACGAGAATGCCGACCTGATTATCAAGCGTTGGGAAGAACATTTTAATAGTTAATAAAGGGGGATACGTTATGAAGATTACAAAGATTTGGTTTACTGCTGATCATATATTCGGCAGAGACGAAGAGGGAAAGGAGTACAGCCAGTCGCTGCTCTGGTACCCTAAGTTGAGGACAGCATCCGATGACGAACGTAGCCAATACACCTTTGGCTATGACGGCATCCATTGGCGTAGTCTCGATGAAGACATCAGTTTTGAGAGCTTTACCTATGAAGATTCAGAGCCATCAGCCCTTCAGCGTTTTTTTCTGACCCACAAGGAAATCAACGTGGCAGAGTTCGCCCGTTCTATTGGAATGAACGCCACACTACTGCGTAACTATATCAATGGCTTCAAGAAGCCTTCTGCTGAGAGGGAAAGTGAAATCCTTGCCCATATTCATAAACTAGGTAAGGAGATGATAGCTGCCTGCTTCTAAACTATAGTGTGTTTCTGCAAGAAATTATGAAGGATGTAATTGCACGACTGAAAGAACATCAGTCGCTCACACCTTCCAAATGGAGGGAGAGGGCAGAGTGGAGGATGCAGAACAAGTCGTGGCTGCGTCATTCCCAGCGTATTGCCGTGAAAATGCTGGAGAAAATGGATGAACTCAGCATGACCCAGAAGCAGTTGGCTGATATGATGGGGTGCAGTCAGCAATACGTTTCAAAGGTTCTGAAAGGTCAAGAGAACCTTTCTCTCGAAACCATGTCGAAGATAGAAGACTGTCTGCACATTTCTATTCTCCAAGAGGAACTGGAGATGGCATAAAACCTAAAGGGAAAGAAATAATTAAAATTCAGTTCAAATGTCAAAACATGTATTTTACGTTACTGCTATAATTTTTCTTGCAATTGTCTGTGTGGTTGATTATATGCGAATCAATAAACTGCAAGAAGAATTAACAGATGCCCGTAAACAAATTGAAGAAGAATTTGATGCGGTCGAATGGAAACTTGATGCAAGTATCTATAAGAAGGATGCTCAACTTCTATTGATGAATCAAAATTTTGGTAATCCAAATATTCATAAGATGTTGACGGATTCTTGTTATTACGATTGTTTGAAATATCGCAAGAAATATGGAAAGGAGGGAACAGAATGAACAGCTATATACTAATTGGGATTGAAAGCTTTATTGACCATATCGGATGCATTCGTGACTTGGGAATTGCCTATTGGAAGAAGGCAAACAAAAAGATGCTGGTTGGCGACATCGTATACTTATTCATAGCTGACAAGGAACACAATCGTGTAATGTATAAGCTTCAAGTTGTTGAAATGGATAGCGTTCGAGCTGACAAGAAATATTGGCATGGAATTTATAAACATGACAATTGTTGTTTCAAGTTGAAAAATATCGGCCCTGTTTATCATGGTGACGGGCTCGACCGTAACGAATTGGAAGAACATGGTATAAGTCGATATGTTCAATACAAGAGACTGACAATAGAACAAGCAGAATGGCTTTCATCACATTTTTAATGAAGTTGTCTCTACTTTTAGTCTTTATTAGCTGGTGATTAATCAGACTTAGATTTATTTGAGGAATATATTTTTTCATCATTTATGCATAATGGCTTATGTTGATTGTTAATCAATACAATGTTATACCTATTAAGGAAAAAAACAAAAAGGCACAATTAGATTCTCTTGAACTTAGTAGCTCAAAAGTTCCATATATTCGCATAAATAGAGATGCTCCAGCAAGAGATCCCTATACTGGATTTCTATACGTAGGAGCACCTGTTCCACAGTCAATTGAAGGTAAAGATTTTAAGGAGATAAAAATAGAAATAGGGTATTTTGATATCGAAACCCAAGTATTGCAGCCAAATGAATATAATCAATATTGCATTTTTAGAAATATGAAATGTTGGCATTATATTGATGGACAATACAGAGTAGGCAGAGATGATTACGAATGGGATGAAGATACTTATGCAATTCCGGTATTAGGCGGGTGTAAAATATCGGACAAAGTATTGGAGGATATTAATAGAGAGCTTGAAATTGATTTTCAATACTAACATGAAAACCAGAGATACTATTTCCGTGTATGTGGTGAAAGTGAGACTATTGCAGGGATGGCAAAAAGAAGGGGAGGTGAGATTAGTAATGAAAACACTCTTTCCCAGATATTAAAAATCATGCTTTCCAATGGTGTTTAGTTCTGTTTATATTTAATGCGCAGGTTGCCATGCCTGCGCCTAAGGATTTGTTTGCCTGCTGTTTGGTATTTAACCATCCCCATATCAATAGCATGTCTAATGCCATGTCAATATAAAAGGATAGCGGCATGTTGAAATCTGCTATGAGTGTCTCATATATTTTTGCAGCAAAGCCTATTCCTACCAAAGTATACTCAATGTTATTGAGTGCAAACTCACCAACCTTTTTTAGGGTTGACTGAACATTTTTGATAAATGTAGTCAACGGAAACTATTCTTTTGTCTTCATAAACTACAATTTTAATGTTCAACTTCACTAGTGTCTCTTAAAATTATTTAAATTCAAAAATAAAGTTCTCATGCACAACGTTTTAGTTATCCTATACCCTGTCCGGGTTTTGAAATGCCTACCTTTGCATCCGATTCAAAATCGGAGCAGATATGCATATAGGGACATTCGTTTTTGCACAGATAGTACAGTTCCTCCCTCAGAGGCAGTTCAGGCGGATACTCGCCAAGTACAACGACAGGACCAAGGGTTGGTCGATGTCTCATTGGAACCATTTGCTGGTTCTGATGTTCGGCCAGCTCATGGGCTGCGGAAGTCTCAGGGAACTTACAGATATAACAACCGCCCATGCTAAGAAGTCTAAACACCTCGGATTTGGCCACCAGCCAATCAACAGACAAATGCTGTCGAAGGCCAATACTCTCAGAGACCATCGTATCTTTGAGGAGTTTGCTTTTCACATGGTGTCCATTGCCCAATCCAGACGTATCACGAAGGAGTTTGAATTGCATGGCAGATTCTATGCCATTGACTCCACGACCATTGACCTGTGCATGTCCGTATTCAGATGGGCTGAGTTCAGAAGCACCAAGTCGGGCATCAGGATTCATACTCAGATTGACATCGTTACTGAGATACCCGTGTTCTATAGGATTACCTATGCCAAGGTGCATGATGTCAACTCGATGGTCTGGTTCACGTACGAGCCTTTGGCTTGCAATGTGTTTGACAGAGGCTACTTTGACCTCGCCAGACTCTATCGCACCAACGTGTTCGGGGCTTTCTTCATCATCAGAGAAAAAGGTAAGCCTGCATACGAGATTGTCGATGGAGAAAGCATACTGGACGGGACCGACAATGTCCTCAAAGACCAAAGCATTCGGTTCACAAAGAAGGAGAATCAGGAGAAATATCCTGGAGTCATCAGAAGGATTGTCTACTATGCCCTGAACTCCAGCGCAGTTTCGTTTACTACACGAACAACTACTATCTTGGAGCCAAGGACATCGCTCTCCTCTATAAATACAGGTGGCAAGTCTCGCTTTCAGTCTCTGGATCTGCTTCACCCCCAGTCGTTGAGAAGTAGTTCAAGCCTCATTCTCCCTAAAATAATACCGCCAATCATGCCGAGCAGAATGCCGAAAACGTAAGAACAAACATTTCCAGCACCAAGTCTTTTTACGGTAAAGCCAGATTAGGACTTTGCCCATTTATTTTGTAACCGGGAACCAGTTTCGTGTGTCATTGGCAATCCTTACTAACATCAACATCACTGGAACTTCGACCAGCACGCCCACCACCGTAGCCAATGCTGCCCCGGATTGTAAACCAAAAAGAGAAATAGCCACAGCAACCGCTAATTCAAAGAAATTACTTGCCCCAATCATTCCGGCAGGTGCGGCAACTTCATGGGGTAATTTCCACCATCTTGCCCACCCGTAAGCAACGAAGAATATCAGAACCGTTTGCAATACAAGCGGAACTGCAATCAATAAGATATGCAGGGGATTGTTCAGTATCGTTTCTCCCTGAAATGAAAACAGGATAATAAGCGTCAAGAGCAGTCCACCTACCGTATAATTATCAAATTTCTTAATAAATACGTTATTGAAATAGTCCACTCCTTTGCGACGAATAACCATTATACGGGTAATAACCCCGGCAGCAAGTGGTATCACAACAAATAATACTACGGATAACAACAGAGTGTCCCACGGGATAGATACGCCGCCAACTCCCAGCAGGAAAGCAACGATAGGGGCAAACGCTACCAATATGATTAAATCGTTCACTGCCACTTGTACCAGCGTATAAGCGGCATCCCCTTTAGTAAGGTAACTCCACACGAACACCATAGCTGTACAAGGTGCAGCCCCCAATAATACCGCCCCGGCTAAATATTCTTCGGCTAACCCGGCAGGTATAAAGGCTTTGAAAACCACATAGAAGAATAAATAAGCTATTCCGAACATGGTAAATGGTTTTATCAGCCAATTTGTAACGCAAGTGACTATTATTCCTTTCGGACGCCTGCCTACATTCTTAACGCTTTGAAAATCCACTTTTAGCATCATTGGATAAATCATCAACCAAATCAGGATAGCCACAGGTATAGATACATTGGCATATTCAAATTTGCTTAATGTTTGCGGAATTGCCGGAAGCCATTGTCCCACGGCAATTCCAATAATGATGCAAAAGGCAACCCAGATAGTCAGGTATTTTTCAAAAAATCCAATTCCTTGTTTCTTTTCCATAACAACAACTATTTAGATTAATTGTGGTTTTAATTCGTTCAGGTAGAAGTCATAGAAACGGGCTTTTATCTCATCCCGTACCCGATGAAATTCACTGTTTATAAACTCCGGCGTTCCAGTTGCTTCCGAGGGATCGTCAAATCCTATATGCAGCCTGTTCCTTACTTCACCCGTAAACATCGGGCAGCTTTCGTTTGCCCCACCGCAGACCGTAATAACATAGTCCCATTCCTGCCCTATATATAGGTTTACACTTTTTGGGGTATGGTGGGCTAAATCTATACTCATTTCATCCATAACCTTTACCGCCATCGGATTAACCTTTTCAGCAGGTTTTGTTCCTGCTGAAAAGACATCTAGTTTATTGTCAAATGACTGTAGAAAGCCATGTGCCATTTGGCTACGACAACTATTGCCTGTACATAAAATAAGGATTCTCATAAGATCAAATTAAAAAGATAACCTAACAAAATTATAAACAGCGTAATGGTACCGAAGAAGATACCGATGAGCCGCCATGTCATGACTTTCTTTAGAAGGGTGGCTTCGGGTAGCGACAATCCTACTACTGCCATCATGAAGGCAATGGCAGTGCCAAGAGGAATGCCCTTGGCTACGAATACTTCGATAATGGGAACTATGCCAGCAGCGTTGGCATACATCGGAACAGCCAGAACGACGGCAAGAGGCACGGCAAACATGTTGTCGCGAGACATGTAGTGCTCAAAGAATCCCTCTGGCACGAAGCCGTGCATCATAGCTCCGATGCCGATACCAATGATGACATAAAGCAGCACACCACGCACGATGCCCCAGGCCTCACGGAGAATGGAGGGCAGACGATCTGCGAAGCTGACATGCTCTGCCTCCCATGCCTCTGTCTGCTGTGTGGACTGCATCTGAATTTGTTTCACCCAGTCACTTAATAGCGGTTCAAGCTGCATTCTTCCTAAAAGGAAGCCGCCAATCATACCGAGCAGGATGCCGCTGGCTACATAGATGGCTGTGACCTTCACTCCGAACGAGCCGAGAAACATGGCTACGGCTACTTCGTTGACCAACGGTGAGGTAATGAGGAAGGCGAAAGTGACACCCAGTGGTATGCCGCCTTTGACAAAGCCGATGAACAAGGGGATTGACGAACAGGAGCAGAACGGGGTAATGGCTCCGAAGACAGAGGCCAACAGGTATTGCAGTCCATAGAGCCGATGCGTCATGAGATAGTTGCGCAGCCGCTCAATGGGGAAATAGGCATTAACCACTCCCATCAACGCGCTGATGACAAAGAGCAGCAGCAGTATCTTCACCGAGTCATAGATGAAGAAGTTGAGGGCAGAGCCGAGACCCGATGTGGCATCGAGTCCCAGCAATCCATAAGTAAGCCAGTCGGCCATTTGCTGTATCATAAGCCAAGTGCCTTTCTGACATCAGCCTCCGTCGGCACGCTGCCCTTGATTTTCACTTCGCCGTCAACGACAACAGCAGGAGTGCCCATGACGTTATACTCCATCACACGCATGATGTCAGTAACATACTCTACGTTGGCATCAATGCCACTTTCGCTAACTACCTTGTTTACTACTTCGAGTGCCTTCTTGCAACGGCTGCACCCAGAGCCTAAAACCTTGATTTCCATAATTCTTGAAATTAATTTGTTATGAATAAATGATGTAACATTCGTATAATCCTATAAGGACGAACAACACACCCACAATGATGGTTGTCCACCGTTCAATGCCTTTCATCCAGCCGTAGAACCTGCCAACCTCCTGCATGCTGAACGCCAGCAACCAGGCGACAATGAGTACTGGCAAGGCTGTGGCAAGGGCGAACACTACAGGCAGCAGATAACCCAACGTAGCTGTTGCTGACATGGGAATGAGCATTCCGAAGTAGAACATACCACTTGTCGGGCAGAAGGCCATGGCAAACAATACGCCCAAAAGGAATGCTCCCCAGCCGCCATGCTTTTTTAATCCTTCAGCGTTGCTTCCATTGAAACCGAACTGTGGCAAGTTGAGCCGGTGGCTGAATAGCATCAGCAGTCCGATGACGATTAGTGCCGGGCCAAGCAACAGCTCGCCCCAAGTGCCAATGAACTTCTGGATGCCGAACATGGATGCGCCCTGTCGGATAATCAGTATCAGCACAAGCCCCAACACCGTATAGGCTACTATGCGTCCGGCGGTGTAGAGCAGTCCATTCAGGAACACGCGGCGGCGGTCTTCAATGTCCTTGCCTATGTAGCCGATGGCGGCGATATTCGTTGCCAGCGGACAAGGTGAGATTGCTGTCAACAGACCCAACAGGAAGGCTGTCAGAACGGGCGTTGTACTGCTGTCGAACAATGTCTGTAACCATTCCATAGACTACTTCAATGCTTGATTGACCTTCTCTGCTAAGCCTTTCTTGAAAACTTCTGGCTGAGTGCGTGAATGCCCGAAGGCAAACTCTGTCAGGTTCTCAGCCTTCTCCTTTCCTTTCTTGTGCTGAACAAGGAATAACGACGACCAGGTAACTTCGTACTTCTCCGCTATCCGGGCATTCTCCTTCTTTGAGATGTCTATCACGCGAAAAACCACTTTCCCTTCCTTCATTTGCCTTTGGAACATAGACTCCAGCAGTTCTTTCGTATTCTGCTCGATAGATCGGCACGTCATGCACCGCTGCTTGCCGTGAAAATAGTGTATCTCAACGAAGTCATTCACTTGCCCCGACTGCGCTTTGGCGGTCACAGCGTTTGATTTCTCACCACAGGCCAGCAATATGAAGCTGACCATCATTAAAACTAATGTTCTTTTCATTTTAAGCTAAAATTTATAGTTTGTTGTTTGTAGAACTACGAACATATAATATACAATAATCCCTTATATGATGTAATTACATCTTTTATATATTATAGAATTACTTACTGCAACCGCAGTCGGATTTCGTCATTTCCAGACTGAAGAACTCTTGAAAAAGCATCTTGGCCAGCATCCAGTTGTCGCGGTTGATGCAATATCTCACCTTCGGCATCTCAATGGTTCCTTGTATAAGTCCTGCATCCTTCAGTTCTGTCAGATGTTGTGAGACTGTAGCTTTGGCAATGGGCAGTTCTTCGTGTATGTCACCAAAATAGCATTGTTCCTGCTTCGCTAGAAACTGCATAATAGCAATACGTGCCGGATGTCCCAAAGCTTTGGCAAATCGGGCAATCCGCTCCTGTTTCTCTGTATATACTTTCTTGTTCTCCATTCTGAAATGTCTGAATTTGTTCGCAAAATTACGAACAATAATTCGAATACGCAAACATTAGTTCGTAAATTTGCGAATGATTAACATATATTAAGAGACACTAGTGGTTCAACTTTAATCCTGCATCATGAGGGGAGTCGAACCCCTTGGGTCGTAAATCCAGTCCATTCCAAGATGCGGATGCAAGGGTACAGGAAAAAATTAACATTGTAGCATTTAATCTGCGAAAATCATACAAAAGTGACGAATTTGTTTCCTTTTCTGATTATGCTTGCACTTAGAATGAAAGAGTATAGTGTAATTATCGATATGATAATCCCTTCCGCTCTTCGTCATTCATATCGTCTATGTCATCATAGTTTCTTCGCTTGCGAGGGTTGTTGTCACCATTGGATGATGGAACAAATGTAGAACTGGCATAGAGTTTCATGTAACCGAAGATGGTATTCTCTATGAGGGAAAGTGCTGCGGAGCGTTTTTCTGTTCTTGAAAACTCTCTGCGGATGTAGCCTTCAATGAGGTGCTTATGATATTTGGCGATGACTTCTTCCTTCGTCAAGTCACCATTCTTGAAAGCCATAAAGTCCTCGTTGCTTATCTTCTCGCTATATTCCTTTGAACCACCAGTAAACTTCATGGCGATGTGGCACTGTCCTTGCTTGTCTTTATAGATGCGTGTTGCTTCTACATTGATGAAAGAGGGTAGGACGTAACGCTCTGGGCAAGCCTTGCGTTTCAAGTCCCGATTTTCCTTGCGTAGATTCTCGTTGATGGAGGCACATTTTTCATTGTTGCGACGCAACTGAGCATTTTCTTCCCTTAAAGCCGATATGGTCTTTTGATCCTGCTCATGTTGCTGCTTTCTTCGTTCAATATCTGCCTGAAGCTGAGTGACCTTTTCAGTCAGTTGTTCTACCTGCTGCTGAAGCTCAATGTTCATCGGGTCAGCCTTTAGATCTTCCACAAGCTGGTCAATCCTTTTATAGAGTGCATTCTTGGCATTTTGGGAGAGGAACGACTTATAGACCAGTTTCCTAAGGGAAGCGATGTTTTCAAGTGCCTTCTTCTCTTTGTACTGGATGGCATTGAGGTGTTTTACATTGGAACTGCTACCACGTTCCATCTTGAGGCATTCGGCTCCGATAGTCTGCATTTTTGAGGTGTCTTGACGTCCAAGGCGCAATGAAGTGCCATTGTCGTGAGTCCAGTCTGCTACGAAATGAGCATGAAGGTTCAGATTTGAGGGGTCTGGATTAGTCTTGTTGAAACCTTCATCACGATGGATATGAATCTGAATGCACTTGATGCCAAACTCCTTTTCTAGTTGCTTTGCTAACAGTTGCAGGTCTGCCATAGTGGTTTCAGGTTTGATGACGATTGCAGCCTCACGGATAGGAGCAGCTTTTGCCTGCATCTTCTGACCAACGGTGGCCTGATAGCGTTCTGCAATTTCCTTGCGAATATCTGCCAAACTCTTACCTTCGTATCGAGGATCAATCCAGTGTTCATTGTTTGGCGTGAGATCCTTGATGACATAATCAAGTTCCTTCAAACGCCAATTATGAATCTCGCACCCTGGCTTAACAGGATCGAAATGTATGCATGTCTTTTTAGCCATTGTTTTTATTGCTTTAGTAATTGATATTTCAAAAGATGGGGTCAAGGGGCGAAGCCCTTGTGGAAAGGTTATTAGGGAATGCGTCCCTGAGCCCATTGTACCCTTTAGGGTGCTAGTGGGCTACCACCCTTCTATGGAAGAGTGGCAGAGGACTCCTGCGGAGGGGCTTCTGTCAGCCGTATTTGTCGCCAATGTTGCGAGGTTGCGGTCGTTTCTTTCGTATCTCATTGATAATCAGTTTATAAGTTAAAAATACAGCGCAACCTGTCAACTTGGGTCTTTCTTGTTGACCGCCTTGCTCACATACTGGCGAGAACAGCCCAGAGCATCAGCCAGTTTCTGTAGATTAACCTCACCGCCATAGGTGTTATAGATAATCTTCAGGCTCTGTTCCTTGGTGTAGCCCTGATACATTCCACCGCTAATCTCCTGATAGACCTTCTCGGCTGCACTCTCGAAATAAAGCATACATTGAACCGAGTGAATCATTTCATCACCTGAGATAATCTCTTTATGATAGTAATCAAAAGTCTTCTCCCATAACAGATGAGTGACGATAGTCCAACGGAGGATGATAATCTGCAACTTACTATAGACATACTGCATGTAGTCATCGGCTGAGGACTTTTTGTCTTGCAACATGTTGTAGTAAGTGCAATAGAAATCTTTAGCCTCAGGGGAAAGGGTTAGTTCCGTTGGCTCTACCTTCAACAGTTCCCTTATGAAATCAGTCCAGTAAGGCATAATGCTTTCAGAGAGTTGTTTGTCTGAATAGTACGTGACTGGAACCTTATCGGGATAAACAAATAGAATACGCTGGTTAAAGCCACTGACCATCAACTGAGGATTGCCGAATGTCGACTTCAACAGACCTGGCTGGATACCGCCAAGAATATCCAGAAAAGGCTCTCGGATGAAAGTAGGGTCTTCGGTTTTACGGTCGATGCAGAAGCTGGTACTATCCCAGATAGAGAGCATGTTGCTGATGATGCCACTACGGTTATAGCGGTCAAAGTCATCAATCATTCCTTTGATTTCATCACGGTATATCATCTGCGGCATAAAGGATAGTGCTTTGTAGATGGCTTCAGGGGTGGTGTCAGTGAGAGACAGTTTCTTGCAGATGGGTTTCGGCTTGTTGGTTCCATCGTCCCTATCAGTATTTCGTAGTTCTTCATAATATGCCATCACTGCTTCTTCGTTCAGTTCATTGATAGGCTTGTATAGCATCTTCACTGGGGCACTCTTATTGCTGCCGCTGGGTGCTACATGACATATCCACATAGAGGGATAGTTGGTGTACTTGCCGTCAAACAGTTTGATGGACTTGTTGACGGCAATACTCACAATGGCATAGATGGTTGTGATAACGATGTCTGCATCACACTGATAGACATCAACAAAGTTCTTGATGATGTCTTGAATCTCAACCTGCAAACACTCAAAGGGTAAACATTGCTGGTTAATCATAGTACAGACGATTAGCGGTTACTACTGGGCAGATGATGAACTCGCTGCCGAATCTCTTTCAGCATCTCTTCGGAATTGATGCCATAGCAGTCTTGTTTCCCTCCCTCAATCCATTTGTATAGTTCATCCTCATAGAAGTAGAGTTTATTTCCTCTTTTGTAGTGGGGGATGATACCTTTACGGGCATTGGCATAGATGGTGGGCTTTGCCTTACCAGTAATACGCATGGCTCCTTGAATGTCGGTGAGGACATGGCGGTTAGATACTGATGACTGCTCAATAGGAGTAGTCATTTTAGACAACTCATAAACGAGTTGTGTAAGCTGATCGACTTTCTCTGTCAGATTCTGAATTTGTTGTTCTAACATTTTTTATCCTGTCCCTTTAGTGGAACATCGCTGCAAAGGAACAGGGTTTATCAACGGTATATCCAAATACCGCTATAAACTAAAATAAACTGGGAATAAACTATACTGTTGAGCTTATTCCCAGTGATTATAGGTTATATTTGCTTGATAAGTTCTTCTGTAATATGACCGCTGAATTTCTTCGATATACTGCGGTTGTCACCCCAGCATACTTTAGGGATTGGAATAGATGGATTTTTTGACTCGCTTGAAGTCAACTTTGTTGTAACGGTACTGAATTCTACGTCTCTCAACTGGTAGGGGAATACATCTTTTATGAAAGTCGCTCCAAAGACATTAGACTTTTTGAGGAAGAACTTCACGACAAAGCCAATGTGGTATATGTCTTCCGTTTTAAGAGAACTGAATTTTGATGTAGCCTTAACCTCAAAGGGAAGACACGTCTTATGTCCATCCACAATCAAATCCAATGCCCGATTATCAATAGCCAGGTAAATATCCTCCAATACTATCTGGGCATCCTCATCGGGCAGATACTTCCTTACGTATTTCTCCACGTAAGTATAGTAGAACTTCTTATACATCATAGTCTCTTTTTGGTTGGCTTTACTAATCGTATCAGGAACAGAAGGGGAAAGAACAGACGGAACTTCTTCCACCTTATTATATATAGTAGGCTCCGCTGTATGAGGTTCTTCAGAAGGCTTGTTTTCTTCTGCGGACTTGACAGGTGGTGGGAGAAGAAGTATCTGTTTGGTTGGCTTTTTCTTTCCCTTTAGCCTTTTCAGGCTGTCTGGCATAACGTATAAGCCGAAGTACAGCATTGCAGAAATACAGCCAGTTCCCGTCACATAGTAAAGGAAACTTGGGAAAAACAACATGTCTTTATACTGAACCCAGTACACCAATGGTAACGTCATTGCTAAAGCTGGCCCTATTATAATAGTGCTTACAAACAGTGTCTTGTGAAAATACTCGTCGATATTCATATCTCGTTATCCTAAAAAGTTGACTGCAAAGGTACTGCTTTTTAGTGATAACGAGTAATGATTTGTGCTAAAAATATACTTTTCATTCACAAAATCAAGTCTTATCCTTCGTCTCATAATTACTTGAGACAAAGGATGATAGGACTTGATAGTTAATGATTTCGTATGCTCTGCTATTTCAGAGAAATGAGTTCAGAAGCCTTGCGCTTGTTTGCATCGTTTAAGTCTGCATATATCTGTGTCGTGGACACATTCTTATGACCGAGCATCTTCGAAACAGTATAGATGGGGGTACCCATGCTTACTTCAAGGGATGCAAAAGTTCGACGGAGACAGTGGAAAGTGATGTGCTTGTCGATGCCTGCGGCTTTTATCCATTCCTTCAGGTTGTAGCTGACAATACTGTAGCTTAGTCCTTTGAAAACCGTTCCTGTACTACGTTCACCACAGAGTTCGTAGGCTTCTTCGCTAATTGGAAGAGTATCTTCGGTACCAGTTTTCTTGATGCGATATTGGATAACATAGCCTCCATCGTTGCCAATGCGAAGATTCTCCCATTTCAGTCTTAGTACGTCGCTGATACGTAAGCCTGTCAAACCCGCAAACAGTGTAGCCTGTTTTACTGCAGGAATCCTGCATGGTGTCTTATTCAATTTCTTCAACTCACCAAGAGTAAGCGATTCCTTATGGGTATCAAGAGTGTCAATCTTGTCAAGATACTCACTGATATTCTCGTTCAGCCACTTCTCCCTGTAGGCATGATACAATAGTTCTCTGAAGGTAGAATAGTAGCTGGCAGCGGAATTCTGACTAAGCATCTGTTTGGTGTGCTTCAGTTGATGGGCATTGAGAAGATACTCACGGAATCCACGGCATAGTTCAATAGTGACCTCGCCAAAGGTACATTTGCCGTTGACGTACTTTGAAAAATGCTTGTACACAATGCCCCATCTGTCATGCTTTACTCTACATTTCTCCTTGAAGTAGGTGAGGAAGTCAGCCTTTTGCTTTGTCTTGTCGAGGAATCCGAACTGCTCATTGATGAGCGACTGCACACGAATGCATCGAATACCCTCTGCCTTCATACGCATGTCCTTATTAAACTCCATCTCCATCTGGTTCTTTGGATTGGCATAGATGTAAATGCCAAGATACTCCCGTCGAGACGGTTTCATAGTTTTGGGGTTACGGATTGCAGGATAGTAATCCAGATAGAGTGAAATCATTCCGTTTTTGAGCTTAGCCTGGCGAACGGTTACCTTGGTACAAATGTTACTTGTGTTCATAATGCTTTATTTTTTAATGCGTTATACTTCTATTTTGAAAATCTGGCTGCAAAATTAGGGAGAGTATCGTCAGTATATCCTTATACCGCCATAAACTTACAATAAACTGGATTTTAGGATGGATCTGTTGGCAACTCATCACATTTAGCCGGTACAATACCTTGCTTCCGTTCCTCGATGATACGGTTGAAATCATGTAAACTGAGTTTGATGAACTTGCCACACCTCTTCTTTGGCACATGATAGAAGCGGATAACCTCTCTTACCTGATGGACAGTCATCTGATACATAGACATTAGTTCCTCAACGGTCTTGAAATCGTCTTCTGGTTGAAGAATGTTCTTCTCCTTATCAACATGCAGTTTTGAATAGTAGGGCTTTGTGCCGACATACTTTCTGGGGATATGATGCTTGCAGACGAATGTTGTTACTTGCTTGTACGTCATGCCGTATTTCGATTGGATTTCTTCGCTGGAGTACCATTCTGTCAGTTCTGGGGTGGGATTGTCCTTAATGAAATAATTGTCGATGCCAGTCTTGGGGAAGCATTTCTTATCCCCAATTGTAAAGACATCTATGTTCTGCGCTTTGGCAATACGGTAGATGGTCGTTTCCTTGACCTTGTACTTCTCAATAATCTCATCAGTGGTGTAGAAAGGACTGGGTTCTTGTGGCTTGGGTGCTTCAGAGAGGTGGCTTGCCTGGTATCGTTTTACAAATGCATCCCAGTCAGTCCTCAGTATCAGCAACAGTCCGTTGACTCTCTTCACACTTAGCTTTTCGTTCTTGACATAGTAACGAACTTGGGATGTTGAGAAACTGCTGCTTTTGACAATGTCCTGAACGGTGTAGTAGTTGCCATCTGGTATTTTGGCAAGTCGTTTGAGGTTGTCAATATGACTCTTTGAGAAGTAAGTGATGTTCTGAAACTGGATGCGTGGCACATTATGCCGAAGGGCATATTTGTTTAGAGCAGCCCGCTTCATCCCGTAAATCTCCTCTATCTGCTTGGCATTATACCAGTCTTTCTGGTCATATTGCACGAGCAGTTCTGCGAAATGCACGTCAACGTCTTTCTTCTTCCAGAAAGTTCTTCTCCCTTCAATGATTTGGGGAATACCGAACTGTTCACATCTACGGAATACCGTTCGCTTACTGATCTTGAATTTCTCCATCATCTCTTTGAGGGAATAATAGTCATTATGAGTTTTCTTTCCCTTTTGGATGTTGCCTCGCTTCTTATAGGATGGGGCTTCATCGAAGAGTTTTTCAATGTCGCTCCTTCTGATGATGGTCTTTCCTCGAAATTGTTTTGCCTTCAGTTCATGTTGCCCAAGATAATTGTAGATAGTACTTCGGCAAACGCCAAGAAGCTCTGCAGTCTCTAACGGAGACAGAAACTGTTTATCCTTCAGCGTGTCATTGAACTGCTTCTTCTCGTCAACTCTTCTTGATAAGGTACTCAAATCGATAGTGCTGTCGGGAGGTGTGCACTTGCCTGATTGCACATTTCTCTTGTACCTATAAGCCTGATTGCAACATTTACTGCTGCAAAACCTTGCTGTGACCATCTGACCAATGAAGGTCTTATGACACCATTCGCATTTCTTAACTATTTCCATATGTCTATTTTTGTACGTTATTATTCCTGTTTTCTGTCCAACTCTGTCCAAGTCTGTCTAAATGTGTCCAAATGTGTCCAAAGTGTGCCACACGAGGACATCGTTTAACAATCCAATGGTGTCCAACGTGTGCCAGTCGGAGACATTGAGTGAGCATGTGCCAACGTTGGGATTTTCCCAAACGTACAAATAACGTACAAAAATGAGCGAAAAAAATATCATCAACGATTAACGCTGATGATATTGCGGGTGTGGAATTGCTTGGAAATAAACGATTTATGTCATATCTTGTAATATCGAGTGATGACTGTTAATCGTATTCTACTTTCCCACGCAGAATCTACTTTCCCACGCAGAAATGGGAGAAAATGTTATTAAGCACTTCCTGGGGTAGGATGATGCCTTTGTCGCCTGTGATTTGGGCAAGGTCTTCTATAACCAGTTTCAAATCCTCGGCTATCAAATCATCACTGAGGTCATCATGCAGTCCTGCTAAAACACGGGCGAGATTGCTATGGGCTCGGGTCAGGGCATCATATTGGCGGGCGGAACTGACAATGACATCAGAGTAGGAAAGGGCAGGGATGTCGGCAGCTTGGTAGATGGCGGACTCTAAATCTCCTAAGTTCGTGCCGAACTTGGCGGAGATGGATAAGAGGTGAGAGGTGTGAGGTGTGAGGTGAGAAAATAGCTTGTCGGCTGAATTGTCTCCCAGCTTATCTATCTTGTTCTGGATGATTATCAAGGATTTATCCTGGCAGCGGTCTTGCATATCCACCATTTCAGATTCACTGGGCAGGGCATCGATGAGCCAGAGGACGATGCGGGCTTTGTCGATGGCGGCATAGGTGCGCTGGATGCCGATTTGCTCTACCTCGTCGGCTGTTTGGCGGATGCCGGCAGTGTCTATGAAGCGGAAGGTGACGCCATGGATGTCGATGGTGTCTTCGATGGTGTCGCGGGTCGTACCGTGTATGTCGGAGACAATGGCGCGGTCGTCTTTCAAGAGTGCGTTGAGCAGGGTGGACTTGCCCACATTGGTCTTGCCGACAATGGCGACGGGAATGCCTTGCTTGAGGGCTTGTCCGGTTTCGAAGGAGCGTGCCAGGCGGTGTAGGTGGCTCTCAATATGACAGGCTAATTCCAATAGTTCGGAGCGGTCGGCAAATTCGAGGTCTTCGTGGTCGGAGAAGTCGAGTTCGAGTTCGAGGAGCGACGTGAGTTTCAGCAGTTGTTCGCGCAGACGGGCGAGCTCGGAGGAGAAATGGCCTCGGAGTTGGCTCATGGCCATCTGATGGGTGGCTTTATTGGTGGAAGCAATGAGGTCGGCCACGGCTTCGGCTTGCGAGAGGTCCATCTTGCCATTGAGATAGGCACGCATGGTGTATTCACCGGGTTCGGCCATGCGGCAGCCGTTCTGTATCAGAAGCTCTAATACCTTGTTTAATATATAGCGCGAGCCGTGACAGGAGATTTCCACCGAGTCTTCGCCAGTGTAGGAGTGTGGGGCGCGGAAGACGGAAACCATCACTTCGTCGATGAGGTTTGAGGTTTGAGGTTTGAGGTTTGAGGTTTTGTCGATGATGCGGGTGAAACGGATGGTGTTGGGAGCAACATCGTGACAACGGACGGAGCAAATGGCGGAAACCGCGTCAAAGGCCTGAGGGCCTGAGACGCGGATGATTCCGAGTGCGCCACCTGGTGCAGTGGCGAGTGCGCAGATAGTATCCATTAACCAATAACCGTTAACCAATAACCAATAACCGTTAACCAATAACCGTTAGATGCGGTCGAGGACCTTCTGGATGAGGGTGTCGATGGAGTTCTTGTAGTCGGTGTTCATCTTTTGGGCATATCGGTTAGCGATGACCATGCAGCACGTCATGGCGCGATGGCCCAGCAGGGATGCAAGACCGGCGAGGGCCGAGGACTCCATCTCGAAGTTACAGATCTTCATGCCTTCGTACTCGAACGACTCAATCTTCTTGTTCTGTTCGGGGTCGGCAATGTCGGCGCGCAGCTGACGACCCTGAGGACCATAGAAGCCACCACAGGCTACGGTGTAACCCTTGACCATATCGTCGCCCGCAATCTGGTTGATGAGGTCAGCATCGGCAACGGCCACATAGGGTGCACCCTTGATGGGATCCCACTGCATGTGCTCACGGAAGGCTTTCTCCATGGGGATGTCACAGACGACATTACGTCCGGCATAGTAGTTGAGCAGGCCATCGAAGCCGATGCTCTTGACGGAAGCAATGAACGAGCCTGTGGGTGTGAAGGGCTGCAGGCCTCCGCAGGTGCCGATGCGAACCATGGTCAGCGTGCGGTGTTCCTCTTTTTCTTCGCGGGTGTTGTAGTCGATATTAGCCAGTGTGTCGAGCTCGTTGACCACGATGTCGATGTTGTCACAGCCGATGCCGTGCGACTGGCAGGTAATGCGCTTGCCCTTGTACATACCCGTGATGGTATGGAACTCGCGACTTGATACTTCGTGTTCGATGCTATCGAAGTGGGCCGCAACAGTGTTTACACGTGCTGGGTCGCCTACGAGGATGACCTTGTCAGCCAGAAATTCGGGCTTCAGGTGGAGGTGGAAACATGATCCGTCGCCATTGATGATGAGCTCGGATTCGGGGAATGTTCTTTTTGCCATAGTATTACTTGTTTTTAGTTAGAAATATGATTTCGTTATTGCGGATTGTTTTCTCCGTGTCGTGAATCTGACGTCGTAGCAGCTGCTGTTTCTGTTCGCTGGCGAGTATTTCGGAACGTAGCTTGTCGCGCTCGTCTGGGCCAGCCTGTGAATAGTGGTCGCGAGCCTTATCGAGGACTTGCTGCTGTTGCTGGTATTGCTGGCGCAAACTCTGCAACTCTTGGAACAGCCTGTTGCTGCCAGGTCCTCGGAAGTCGGCCTGGCGGGTGTAGGTGAGGTCGTCGTTGATGACAAAGGTAAATTCGCGGACCACGGGCTTCTGCTGCCTTCGCTCTACGACGTGGTGGAGCCTTTCCATCGACTCCTGACGGGTTGCATCGTCCGTCCAAGTGTCCTCAATGCGGTCGATGCGTGCGTAAGGGGCGATTTCCTCAAGACTTAATCCTGAGGCGCTGTAGGTCTGGCGGCTTGTTGGGGGCAGGAACAGATAGACGCAAACCGTGTCAGCGGGTTGGTTGCGGTCTGTGGCAAACCATCCCAGATTACTGTACTCGTCGATGATGTAGAGGTAGTCGTTGGCCTCGCTGTTGAAGGGCATGCCGATGTTGACGGGATGCAGAAACTGTCCTTCTTCAGCGTCGTATCGCGTCACGTAGATGTCGTAGCCGCCCAGTCCGTCGCCACCATCTGCGGCAAAGTAGAACGTCTGTCCGTCGCCCATCATGAAAGGATAGTTGACACGCTGGAACTGGTTGTCGTCGTTGATGCCTTTCAGCAGTTGCGGGCGCGACCATCGTTCGTCCAGGAAGTCGCTCATGTAGAGTTGCATGGTAGTGTCCGTCGGAGCCAGCGAGAAATAGCATCGCGAGCCCAGGTCGTTGACGTGAACGAAGGCATCGGGTTGCTGCTGGGTGTGGAAGATGTCCTGATGGCGGGCTACCTGTCCCACTTCTGGCGAAAGGAGATAGGCGGAAAGGAACTGCTTTTTGGGAATCACCATGCTGTCGATGAAAAGGATACGTTGTGTGTTTTCTGTCATTCGTTCCAACTTAGCCTGATGCTCAATCTGTTCTGGTGTAAGCTTAGGTTTTGCTGCCCTGCGCTTCTGAGCCGTAGCTGACAGCGTAAGGAGCATGAGGAACGATATGAACAGGCAACGCGTCTTCATCATTAGGCAAAGATACGAAAAAGTAATGGATATTGTATCTTTGGCAGAATACAATTAAAGATATTTAATATTCTACGAGCTTGTCGTCAGCTTCCAGTGCGCGCCAAATACTATATCTTGCTTCCGGGTTCAGTGTTTCCATGTGGGCAAACAGTTCTTGTGCGGTGGTGCGGTTGGTGGACTTTTCGTAGGGGCATTGCTTCAGTTGTTTTTCATAGCCTTTTTGCTCGCTGTAGGTGCGGATATCAGCCTCCTGACAGAGACACAGCGGACGGATGATGGTGAGTGGCATCTTGCGCATGCGGAGCTTGGCGGGCATGGTGGCAAAATGGCCTTGGAAGGTGAGGTTCATCAGTGCTGTATGGATGATGTCATCCTGATGGTGGCCCAGGGCTATCTTCGTACAACCTAATTCCTGGGCGAGGTTGAAGAGTTGCTTGCGGCGTTGCCAGGAACAGAGGAAGCAGGCGGGTTTGGCTTTGAGGTTTGAGGTTTGAGGCTTGAGGTTTGAGATTTCGCTTGTTGTTTCGAAGCGGGTGGTCCTTACGTGGAGAGGAACGTCGAGACGGTTGCAAAACGACTGTAGGTAGGTGGTGTCCGTTTCGTAGTGGATGTTTTCCATTCGGACATGCAGGGCCTCTACGGTGAAATGGGGAACATGGATTTGGGAGCGGCGGGCAAGGAACTCAAGCAGGCAAAGCGAGTCCTTTCCACCAGACAAACCGACGAGGATGCGGTCGTCCTCGTCGATGAGCTGGAACTGACCCAGCGCTTTGTTAAATTGTTTCCAGAGTCGTTCTTCGATCGTCATTTAGTGATCCATAAACACCAGATAGACAGCACAGATGATGAGGAAGAAGGCCAGGATATGGTTCCAATGCAGGTGAGTGCCTTGGAACATGATGTTGGCAATGATGCAGAACACAGCCAGCGAGATGCATTCCTGAATGACCTTCAGCTGAATGAGGTTGAAGGGTCCGCCGTTCTCGACAAAACCCAAACGGTTGGCGGGGACCTGACAGCAGTATTCAAAGAAGGCGATGCCCCACGAAAAGACAATGACGCCTATCAGCGGCCAGTTGTTCGACACACCGTTCTCCTGTAACTTTAAATGCCCATACCAAGCCAGCGTCATAAAGACGTTGCTTAGTATGAGCAATATGATAGTATAAAGTCCGTTCATAATTTTATCCTTGCGGCAAAACCGCAAAGCACATTATTTTTTCTGAAGGAATTCATCCATGTTCAAGGCAGCACGACGGCCATCGCCCATAGCAAGGATCACCGTAGCACCACCACGCACGATGTCGCCACCAGCGAAGATTTCTTTGCGCGATGACTGCATCTCCTCAGAGACGGCGATGGTGTTCTTGCGGCCAAGCTCCAAGCCCTCGATAGACTTTGGAACCAACGGGTTGGGCGAAACACCTACAGCCACGATAACCTGATCGACATCGAGTGTTACTGTCTTGCCCTCAACGGGAACTGGCGAGCGACGACCCGAAGCATCCGGTTCACCCAGCTCCATCACCTGCAGAACGGCCTGCTTAACGGCACCCGTCTCATCAGCGATATACTCGATAGGATTGTGCAGCGTCAGGAAGTTGATGCCTTCCTCCTTGGCGTGCTTCACCTCCTCCAGACGGGCAGGCATCTCAACCTCAGAACGACGGTAAACGAGTGTTACCTCTGCACCAAGGCGCTTGGCAGTACGGCAAGAGTCCATAGCGGTGTTACCACCACCCACTACGAGCACACTCTTTGCCGGGTTCAATGGGGTATCGGTCTGGGGGTTTGCAGCATCCATGAGGTTCACACGGGTAAGATACTCGTTACTTGACATGATGTTGATGCTGTTCTCACCAGGGATATTCATGAAGTTAGGCAGACCAGCGCCCGATCCAACGAAGATGCCCTTGAAGCCCTGTTCCTCAAGCTGTTCAACGCTGATGGTCTTACCTACAATCACGTCGGTCTGGAAGTGAACACCCATCTTGGCAAGGTTCTCGATTTCGACGTCTACAATCTTATTGGGCAGACGGAATTCGGGGATACCATACTTCAGAACACCACCAATCTCGTGCAGGGCCTCGAAGACATAGACATCGTAACCCTTCTTCACCATATCACCTGCGAAGCTCAGACCAGCAGGACCTGAACCCACGACAGCAATCTTGATGCCGTTGGCAGGGGCAATCTCTGGCAGAGAGATGTTTCCGCTCTCGCGCTCGAAATCGGCAGCGAAACGCTCCAGATAGCCGATAGCCACAGCGGGCTCATTCATCTTCAGATGGATACACTTGCTCTCGCATTGCTTCTCCTGAGGACAGACACGACCACAGACAGCAGGGAGGGCAGAGGTGTTCTTCAGCACCTTGGCAGCAGCCAGAAACTGACCACGCTCGATGTTCTTGATAAACGACGGGATGTTGATGTTTACAGGACATCCTTCCACGCAAGTAGGCTTGGCGCAGTCAAGACAACGCTTGGCTTCTGTCATGGCCATCTCCTTTGTCAGGCCAATGTTTACCTCCTCAGTACGAGTGGTTGCACGATAGACGGGGTCGAGCTCAGGCATGATGACACGCTCAATCTGCGTGCGCTCCTTGGGTTTCATAGAAGCACGGAGCTCCTTGCGCCAATCGGCATCGCGATCGGTCAGGATGTCGATGGTGTCGTTCGTGGGATCATTGTCCATCACGATATCTGTTGTCGTGTTTGCGACGATAGTGTCGTCGCTTACAGAACTAAGGTGCTCCTCGTAGTGAGCCAGCTCTTCTTGCTCCTCACGCTTGAAGGTACCCATGCGTTTGAACATCTCGTCCCAGTCAACCAATGCTCCGTCAAACTCAGGACCATCGATGCAGACGAACTTCGTCTTGCCTCCGATCGTCAGACGACAGGCACCACACATACCAGTACCATCGACCATAATCGTATTCAGAGAAACCTCACAGGGGATGTTATGCTTCTGAGCGGTAAGGTTCGAGAACTTCATCATGATGGGAGGACCGATGGCGAATACCTTATCCACGTGCTCCTGCTCGAAGAATTTCTCCATACCAACGGTCACTACGCCTTTTTCGCCGTAGCTACCATCGTCGGTCATGATGATGACCTCGTCAGAGCTCTCGCGAACCTTGTCCTCGAGGATAATCAGGTCTTTGCTACGTCCGGCCATCACGCTCAGCACTCTGTTGCCAGCGGCTTTCAATGCCTGGATGATAGGTAGCATGGGAGCCACACCTAGTCCGCCACCGGCACAAACCACTGTGCCGTATTTCTCGATGCGCGTGGGATTACCCAACGGACCGACCACGTCGGCGACGAAGTCACCCTCGCCGAGGGCACAGAGTTTCTTTGAAGACAGTCCTACCATCTGAACCACCAATGTGATGGTACCCTTCTCGATATCAGCACCAGCGATGGTCAGCGGCATACGCTCACCTTTCTTGTCCACACGCACGATGACGAAGTTACCTGCCTTGCGGCTCTTCGCAATCAGCGGTGCCTCGATTTCAAAGAGAAAAACCTTCTCTGAGAATTGCTCTTTTCTTACGATTTTATTCATAATTCATTTGCTTAGTTTACATTTTGCGTGCAAAGGTACGAAAATATGAGCAAAATGCCAAATAAATCGTGGTTTATTTGGCATTTTGAAATGATATCCTTAGCGATATTTTTCGTTCTATCCGATGTACTGAAGTATTAGCTCGACAATTTCATCCTCGGTTTTGTCTTCCATGTTGAACACGAGGTCGTAGTTGCGAGTGTCGTAACGCGATGTGCCGGTATACTTCTTGACGTAGGTCTCACGCATTTCATCCACTTTCTTGATGATCTTCTCGGCCTCCTCGTGGCTCAGGTTCTGCTTGCCCATAAGGCGCTGGATACGGTGCTCCAGAGGAGCCTGAATGAGGATGCTCAGGTGGTTGGGGTGGTCGGCGAATACGTGGAAACCAGAACGTCCTGCTACGACGCAAGATTCCTCAGCGGCAACGTTGGTCAGGATTTCCTTCTCGACTTTAAACATCTCACCGCTGGTCAGCAGGGTTGCTCCCTGGCCAGTCATTTGCTGGTAGTACCACATCTCGTTCATGCCCTGGCCCATATACATGGCAGCATTGATGAATTCGCGCAGCCAATTAGCCTTGCTGGCTTTCAGCTTTTCAATTTCGCCGGTAGACAGATGATACTTCTCTTTCAACTCGTTGATGAGTGCCTTGTCGTAGAAAGGAACGCTCAACTTCTCGGCCAACTTTCTGCCAACAGTGCGACCACCACTTCCTAACTCGCGATTAATCGTGATGACATACTTTTGATTTTTGTCCATATTGTTAGTTTTTTGGGTTAATAATAATCCTTCGTTTGCTCTGAATCTGTTGCAAAGATACAAAAACTTTATTAATCTTCAAAGAAAATCGTCACAAAATGTAATTTGTCGTACAAATTAGTCGATAATCTCGCAGCCCATATAAGGTACCAAAGCAGCAGGAATCTTGATGCCGTTCTCCGTCTGGTTGTTTTCCAGCAGTGCGGCCACGATGCGCGGCAGAGCCAATGCAGAACCGTTCAGCGTGTGGCAGAGCTCAGGCTTCTTACTTCCCTCGGGACGATAGCGGCACTTCAGACGATTGGCCTGATAGGTGTCGAAATTCGATACTGACGATACCTCGAGCCAGCGACCCTGAGCCTCTGAATAGACCTCAAAGTCGTAGCAGATGGCAGAGGTGAAGCTCTGATCGCCACCACAAAGCAACAGGATGCGATAGGGCAGTTCCAGCTTCTTCAGCAGTCCCTCTACGTGCTCCAGCATCTCCTTGTGACTCTCCTTCGAGTGCTCGGGCTTGTCGATGCGTACAATCTCAATCTTCGAGAACTCATGCAGACGGTTCAGTCCGCGGACATCCTTACCATACGATCCTGCCTCACGACGGAAACACTCCGTATAGGCACAGTTCTTGATGGGCAGGTCCTTCTCGTCGAGAATCACGTCGCGATAGATATTCGTGACAGGCACCTCGGCGGTGGGAATCAGATAGAAGTCGTCCACCTCGCAGTGATACATCTGGCCTTCCTTGTCGGGCAGCTGACCCGTACCATAGCCTGAAGCCTGGTTCACAACCGTCGGAGGCATGATCTCCGTATAGCCGGCCTTGTTGGCTTCAGCAAGGAAGAAATTGATCAGCGCACGCTGCAGACGGGCTCCCTTGCCGATATAGACGGGGAAACCTGCACCCGTGATCTTCACGCCCAGGTCGAAGTCGATGAGTTTGTATTTCTTGGCGAGCTCCCAGTGGGGCAGGGGATTGGCAATGCCCAGCGAGGGGTTCACGTCCCAGTTGCCGACAGTGTCGTCAGGACCGCACTCCTTCAGGTTCGACTTCACCACGTGGTTGTCCTCAGCGGACTTGCCCTCAGGAACCTCGTCGTAGGGGATGTTGGGAATCTGGCAGAGCAGCGTGGTCATCTCTTCCTGAGCCTTGGCCATCGTCTCGTCCATCAGCTTCGACTTCTCCTTCAGCTGGGCCACCTGAGCCTTCACCTGTTCAGCCTCGTCCTTCTTGCCTTCTTTCATCAGACGGCCAATCTGACCCGACAGTTGCTTCTGCTCGTTCAGGCTCTTGTCCAACTCCTGCTGGGCCTCACGGCGTTTCTTGTCGACGGCCAGTACCTGGTCGATGGCTTCCTTTGCACCAGTAAAATGTTTCTTCTCCAATCCGCGAATCACGCGGTCAGTTTCTTCTGTAATAAGCTTCAGTGTAAGCATAATTTTTTGTATTTTACAATTTTGCTTGCAAAATTACGAAAAATAAATGGACTAACCAAAAGTCAGTCCATTTTTATGAGTAATATTTTCTCGTCGAGCTTACACAATGCTTGTCATCATCGTGATAACCTTGACTTCGTCGAGCTTACACAATGCTTGTCATCATCGTGATAACCTTGACTTCGTCGAGCTTATACAATGCCCTGAGCCATCATGGCATTGGCAACCTTCATGAAGCCGGCTACGTTAGCACCCTTTACATAGTTGATGTAACCATCAGCCTGGGTACCGTACTTCACGCAGTTCTCGTGAATGTCGGCCATGATGCGCTTCAGGTAGTCGTCGACCTCCTTAGAAGTCCAGCTCAGGCGCTCTGAGTTCTGCGACATCTCAAGACCTGATACTGATACACCACCGGCGTTAGAAGCCTTACCGGGAGCATAGAGAATCTTGGCATCCTGGAAAATCTTGATGGCCTCGGGCAGTGAAGGCATGTTAGCACCCTCAGCTACTGCGATGACGCCATTGTCGATCAGAGCCTGAGCTTGCTCGCCGTTGATCTCGTTCTGAGTAGCACAAGGCAGAGCGATGTCGGCCTTCTCGTGCCAGGGACGCTCGCCAGCGTGATATACTGCGTTGGGATACTCCTCAACATACTCCTTGATACGTCCGCGCTCAACGTTCTTCAGCTCCTTCACGTAAGCCAGCTTGTCGAAGTCGATACCGTCTGGATCGTAGATGTAACCGTCTGAGTCAGAGAGTGTCATGGGGATGGCACCCAGCTGCAGACACTTCTCGGTAGCATACTGAGCTACGTTACCAGAACCAGAGATCAGCACCTTCTTACCCTTCAGTTCAATATTGCGGGTTGCGAGCATAGAGGTCAGGAAGTAAACACAACCGTAACCAGTAGCCTCAGGACGGATCAGTGAACCACCGAAAGAGAGACCCTTACCAGTGAGCACACCCTGGAACTGGTGAGTGAGCTTCTTGTACTGTCCGAACAGATAGCCAACCTCACGACCACCTACACCGATGTCACCAGCAGGAACGTCCTCATCAGGACCGATGACGCGATACAGTTCGTTCATGAATGCCTGGCAGAAACGCATCACCTCAGCGTCGCTCTTGCCACGGGGCGAGAAGTCAGAACCACCCTTGGCACCACCCATGGGCAGCGTGGTCAGCGAGTTCTTGAAAGTCTGCTCGAAAGCAAGGAACTTCAGAATACCCAGGTTTACACTCTTGTGATAACGCAGACCTCCTTTGTACGGGCCAATAGCGTTGTTGTGCTGGATACGGTAACCCATGTTGGTCTGTACCTTACCCTGGTCGTCAGTCCAGGTGATGCGGAACTCACAAACACGATCGGGGATGCAAAGACGCTCAATCAGATTGGCCTTTTCAAACTCGGGGTGCTTGTTGTACTCTTCCTCGATGGTGGGAAGTACCTGACTTACGGCCTGGATGTACTCCGGCTCGTTGGGAAATCTCTGTTTCAGTTCCTCTACAACTTTTGCTGCATTCATAATCTTTTTACTTTTAAAGTTATTATACTATTGAAAATATTGATATTTCTCGTTTACGGTTGCAAAATTATATCAAAAACCACAAAACACCAAACATTTTGAAAGAAAAATCACGCAAACGCTTACGTTTTGTCACTTAATTGATTTATGTCAAGTCAAAATGTGTATAGATACAAAAAATATGTGCGCGAAAACAATCGCGCACATACCTTATTATATTATAAGGTGAGAGTTAACTCTTAACTAAGAATTACTCGCCCTTCTCCATCTTAGCCTTCAGCTCAGCCAGCACGTCGATGTCGCCCAGCGTGGTGCTTGCAGCTACGTTCTCAATCTTTGGTGTATCGTCCTTCTTGGGAGCGCGTGTAGCCTTCTTGGCAGCAGCTTTCTCCTCACGCTTCGGATCCTCGAAGGTGCGGCTGTGGCTGAGGATGATGCGCTTCGAGTCTTTGTTGAACTCAATCACCTTGAAGGGCAGTGTCTCGCCCTGAGCGGCCTGTGAGCCATCCTCCTTGGCAAGGTGCTTAGGAGTAGCGAAGCCTTCAACGTTCTCGTCCAACTGGACAACGGCACCCTTCTCCAACAGTTCAATGATCTTACCCTCGTGGATAGAACCAACGGTGTACTTAGCCTCGAATACATCCCAAGGATTCTCCTCGAGCTGCTTGTGGCCAAGGCTGAGACGACGGTTCTCCTTGTCGATATCGAGCACAATGACGTCAATCTGTGCGCCCACCTGAGTGAATTCAGAAGGATGCTTCACCTTCTTGGTCCAGCTGAGGTCGCTGATGTGGATCAGACCGTCAACACCCTCCTCGAGCTCTACAAATACACCGAAGTTGGTGAAGTTGCGAACCTTGGCGGTGTGCTTGCTGCCAACAGGATACTTAACCTCGATAGCCTCCCAGGGATCTTCCTTCAGCTGCTTGATACCCAGCGACATCTTGCGCTCGTCGCGGTCCAGAGTGATGATTACGGCCTCTACCTCGTCGCCAACTTTCAGGAACTCCTGAGCTGAGCGCAGGTGCTGGCTCCATGACATCTCTGAAACGTGGATCAGACCCTCTACACCAGGTTGAATCTCAACGAATGCACCGTAGTCGGCAATTACGACTACCTTACCCTTCACGTGGTCGCCCACCTTGAGGTTAGCATCCAGAGCATCCCAAGGATGCGGAGTGAGCTGCTTCAGGCCCAGTGCAATGCGCTTCTTCTCCTCATCGAAGTCAAGGATAACGACATTGATCTTCTGGTCGAGCTCAACCACCTTGTGGGGATCGTCAACGCGGCCCCAAGACAGATCGGTGATATGAATCAGTCCGTCAACACCACCCAGGTCTACGAATACACCGTAGCTGGTAATGTTCTTGACGACACCCTCCAGAATCTGACCCTTCTCGAGCTTCGACATGATCTCCTGCTTCTGAGCCTCGAGCTCAGCCTCAATAAGAGCCTTGTGCGAAACAACAACGTTGCGGAACTCCTGGTTGATCTTCACAATCTTGAACTCCATCGTCTTGTCTACGAACTGGTCGTAGTCGCGTATGGGATGAACGTCGATCTGTGAGCCGGGCAGGAAGGCCTCGATGCCGAATACGTCGACAATCATACCACCCTTCGTGCGGCACTTGATGTAACCGTTGACAACCTCCTGGGCCTCCAGGGCGGCATTCACGCGGTCCCAAGACTTCGACATGCGAGCCTTCTTGTGTGACAGAACGAGCTGACCCTTCTTGTCCTCGGCGTTCTCAACATAAACCTCTACCACGTCACCGGCCTTCAGGTCGGGATTGTAGCGGAATTCAGAAGCGGGGATGATACCGTCGCTCTTGTAGCCGATGTTGACGACTACCTCTTTCTTGTCGACGCTGATTACCTTACCGTCAACGACCTGATGCTCGCTGACCTTGTTCAGGGTCTCGTCGTACGCCTTGTCAAGCTCCTCTTTGCTGACGTTGGCGGTCATGCCATTCTCAAACTGTTCCCAGTCGAAGTCCTGTAATGGCTGGACGTTCTTTGTTAATTCTGACATAATTTAAAAAATGTGTTGCCCAATCTCTCGACGGGCGGTGGCCTGAACAGACGTTTACCAGACCGTGGTTTTAAAGGGTTAATAATGATAGGTGCCAGCGCCTGTTCCGGCTCCTATTCCCCCCTTCGGGGGCAAATCGAGGTGCAAAGGTACAACTTTTAGTTGAGACTCACGCGCCGTACCTGCTCCGCAAGCCGTGATTTATGTTTTTTTAACTCTTTTGATATTCTTCGAACCCCTTAACTTACTCTGAGGCAGAGCATCTTACTTATTCACTATTCCCTATCACCCATTCTTTGGGAACTCTTTTCTCCGCATCAAACTTCACGCCCACCTTGACGACAGGCCGTCCGTCGGTCTGGTAGGGGATGGCATAGCTCTTGTCATCAATCTGCTGCAATGCCTCCTGGGCCGTACCATTCACTTTCAACTCGAACACATAGATGGTGTCGGGCATCCAGACCACTATGTCCACCCGTCCTCCTGCACACTTGACCTGAGTACGCACATAGACGTTGAGCATAGAGAAGATAAGGTACATGGTGTACTCGTAGAAGCCCTCTGCGGTGGCAGCCTCTTCGAGTTTCTTCTTGAATCCCTCAACATACGGAATAGCCGTCATGTATGCCTGCATCTCGCGCATGGCCAAATCAACGTCTGCTTTTTTCAGTGCCCGCCAGAATTTCAGGGCAAAGCCTGCCTGCACGTCGCTTGCCTCAATACCTATGTATGTGGGCAAAAGACCTTCCGTATAACCGATACGTACCTCCTGATTGGGAATGGCGAGGGTGAACATTAGTGATTCTGGGTCATAGCCTTTGATGGTCAGGTATCCACTCTGGTATAGCAATGGCAAGGCAGAAGTCATTGCCTCCGTAGGCTTGTCGAAGGCAGAAGAGGGCACCTCCATCCTGTCGAGCGACGTGATGTCTGTGCGGAAATGCTGCATCTGTCGGATGAGGAAGGTGGGCGTGCCGCTCTCAAACCAATAGTTGGCCAGTTCGCAGTCGGTAAAGGCGTTGACCAGACTGTACGGATTATAGATGTCCTCCGATTCCTTGGAGAAATGATAGCCGTCGTAGTGTGTCTTGATGCGCTTGAACATCTCGTCTGCCGAACAACCGTATTTTTCTGCCATACTATCGATGCCATCGGCAAGCACCGTCCTGACCTCGTGCTCAGTGATGCCGCAGATGGCGGAGAACTGCGGGAGCATGGTGATGTTCTTCAGGTTGTTGATAGTAGAGAAGATACTGAGCTGTGAGAATTTAGTAATCCCCGTGATGAAGCAGAACCGGATCATCGCCTCATTGTCTTTCAGCGGCTGGTAGAACTCCTGCATGACCTTGCGCATGGGGTCAAGCATCTCTTTTTCGTGAAGCACGTCAAGCAGCGGCGCGTCATACTCGTCGATGATGACTACCACCTGTCTCCCTTCTTTCATGTAGGCCCTTTCGATAAGTCCTGTGAGCACGCCTCCAGGTGTTTTCTCCTCCGGGTTACTGCCAAACTTCTCCTTAAAAGGCCTTAACAGCAATAGCAGCCTGTCACGCAGTGCGTCGGGAGAGTCTTGGTTCTTTGCCATACTCAGCGAAAGCCGTATCACGGGGTACTGTTTCCACTCCTTCTCAAGATTCATGATCTTCAGTCCCTCGAAGAGTTCCTTCTCTCCCTTGAAATAGGATTCCAGGGTAGTGGTGAGCAGCGACTTGCCGAAGCGTCGCGGACGGCTCAGGAAGATGTACTTGGCATAGCGTGTCATTTCCCACACCAAGTCTGTCTTATCTACATAAGTATAACCTTCACGGATAATCTCCGAGAATGTCTGAATGCCTATCGGATATCTTCTTGCCATAGCCTTTTCTGTGTTTGAATGGCGCAAAGTTACGAATAATTCCTCAAACCGCCAAATATTCAGACGTCCTTTTTTGTCACATGTTGTCCTCGTTCCAGTTGCGCTACACGGTAGGGTTATATATTTAGGCTTTATCTCTTTCATCCCAAAAGATAACACTTTCATCTTATGCTTACGTTCATAACCCATAATTGCCATGTGCACTAACCAACTCCTAACCTGCGTAAAGCATTTGTTTAAAGGCGATTCCGACATCGAGGTTAGGAGGTTAGGACTTACACAAATGGTCAGGAACGATGTGACACATCGTTCCTGACCCCGTGTGCATTCTACTCTTCATGGAATACTAACTCGCCGATGCGCAGGGAGTTACCAGGACCACCGAACAAACCCGCTACAAAGGCTAAAACAAATATTATTATTGTTGTCATCATGCCGCAAAGTTACGAAGATTTTGCGGCATTTTCTGTATAAATTATGTTAAGAACGCGCCTTTTAAAATAATTGCGTGATTTTTTTTTTGCTTTCTGCAAAAATTTTCTTACTTTTGCAACCATAAGACTGAAAAAACTGCTACGTCTAAAATGATGAACGAACGCAAAACGACACATAACGCACTCAATATCAGGGGCTTAATAAAACTGCCCCCCCAGCCCGTCCGAGAACTCCCGATTTCAAAGGGATTTTGACCTGATTTAGGCTAATTTTGAAGCCATATAAAGGCCTCTACCGAGGGGCAGATTCTTAATAATATTTTTGCATTCAGTTGAGTTTTGAGGTCCTGATGGCTTAAAATGAGCCTTGCAGACCCCGATTTAAACGCTTAATATATCCCTGTTTCTTACCTGAGGGCTGCTACGAGTGCGGGTACACCTTTCATGTTGATGGCACGACGCAGGTTATACGAGAGGCAGAACAAAGCCATTTCAGCTGTCACCTTGGCGAAGCCCTTTAATAAGAAGTAATATTGTCCCAACGATCGCTTGAGTGTTCCGAAAGGATGCTCTGAGAGACATTTCCGCTGATCCATCTTTTTCTCGTCCAGATGAAGCACGTATTTTACCACCTTCTTCACCACTGTCGCTCTCTTCTGTCTGGGAGGTTTGGGACGTTCATCATCACTGTCATCAGAAACCTGCGGCTTATAGCCCCTGGCCAGTATAATAAGTTTGTCCTTATTGAAGTCGACCTCCTTGAAGTCTGCCGTAGTACACCTGTTTTTGCAGTGTTTGCAGGCAAGCTTATTGCAATAGCGTATCATGCCGTTACGCTTGATAGATTTCTGACGCAGCATCTGTCCCTGAGGGCAATATACGAAATTGCGTTCAGCAGCCCTGACAAAGTATCCTTCAGCAGCCTTGGCTTTCATCTCTGCATCAGTCATCTTCAGTACGTCTGAGTCTGCGATATCTGCCACATATGTCTTCTCTTCGACAACTTTGACATCCGTAAGAATATCCTTGTATGCATCAGGAACGACACCTGCTTCAAGGCAGGTCTTCAAATCCTCAGGCTTGGTGCTGGCTTTCTGCTCATCAGTGATTTCTACATCATGATAATCAAACTTCACCTCCTCTGTACATCCACCATTGCGCTGGATGACATTGGGTACGATTCCAGATGCAAGGGCATTTGCATGATCCTCCGGACTCTCATACCCTTTGTCGGCTGTTGCCTCAAGGATATCCACACCATATTCCTGCTTCACATCACCAGCCACATTGGTTATCTGTCCATGGTCCGTAGGATTATTCGTCATTTGGAATCCAGCAATCATATGGCTCTCAGCATCTACGGCCACTTGAGTATTATATCCTACGCAGAATCCTTCGTTGGCCTTCATAAGACGGGAGTCTGGGTCAGTAAGCGACATCTGCTTCTCGCCACTCTGTTCGAGTTGCTCGCGGTAGCCTTCGTAAAGCTCCTTGCGCTCCTTGCAGTTCTCCAGCTTATGCTCCAGGTCCTCTTTCGACAGTTTGCGGCCCTCTTCTGCATCATATGCGTCAAGCTCGTCCATATAATGCGCGATGTGCTGGTCAAGTCGGGCTATACGGTCGTCCAGCTTGTTCAGCGTGAAGTTCCTGTCTTTGGCGTTGACAGCTTTGAACTTGCTGCCGTCAATAGAGACATAGCTCTTGGAGAAAAGGTCCTGACTATAGCAAAAACGGTTGAATTCCTTGAATGTTTTCTCGATAGCAGCCTTGTTGTCCTTGCGGAAGTCGGATATTGTGCGAAAGTCTGGGGCAAGCTTACTGAGAAGCCACATCACCTCTATGTTTATCAGGCATTGACGGGCCAGTTTTCGTGATGACCGCACCTCGTAGTAATAACCATATGTGTACAACTTCAGCAAGTCACGGGGATCATATCCCGGAGCACCGGTATCAGCAGGGACAAAACGCTGGAATCCAAGCTTCTCCATATCCAAACGATCAACGAACGCATCCATCAGACGAACAGGGGAATCCTGCTCTACATAATCATCAATGCAATCAGGAAACAGCGTCCTTTGCCTTCTGTCTTCACCTTTCTTATATGCCATAATCGGTACCTTTATTATAGGTACAAAGTTACTAAAAACAGCTGACATTAAAGAATTTATTAGGTTAAAAACAATTAAACTTATTGATAATCAGAAGGTTGCAAAAAGAGATGCTCATATGCTCAATTTAGCTCACATTATGTTTTCGGACAGCCTCCCCC
>SUYI01000033.1 GCA_015060485.1 Prevotella sp.
GCTTGCACTGTCCTTGCCAAGTGCTTAAGGGATGCTGGCGGGCATTACGGCGGACGGAACGAAAATTCCGTCGGACGGAACGAAAATTCCATCGGACGAAACGAAAATTCTGTCGGACGTTTTGACCACCCCGCCCCGAGGCAACGACGCGTCAAACCGAATTCACTTTTTTGTCAAACTTTAAAAAAACGAAAAAATTATGTTGGAACTTAATCTTTCACAGAACACAAACTCTACTCTTCAGGCCAATGGCTACAACCCCAACGGCAAGTACTATGCCAAGGTGGAAACCAAGGAGCAGTACACCTTGGAAAAGCTGGCCGAGCACATGCACGAGCACAACGCAGCCTTCTCGGCAGGTCTGATTCAGGGCGTGCTGGTCGACATGGTGACGTGCATCAAGCACCTCGTGCTGGCTGGTTGCACCGTCAAGATTCCTAACCTGGGTATCTTCAAGTGCAGCGTCGAGGCCAACGGTCTGACACTCGCCAAGGGTGCCAAGATTTCGGCTGGCAAGGGCTCGCAGCGCACCGACGCTGAGCTGCAGAGCAACATTGCCGCCCAGCAGTTTGCCATCGGTGCCGTCAAGGTCATCATGCAGGCAACGGGCGAGACCTCCAAGGACGAGGTGTCTAACAAGGCCAAGATGACCTTCACGTCGAAGGCCAAGGCGCTCATCAAGAGCAAGACGGGTGCCGATGCCACCGACGGCGAGGGCACCGCAACCAGCGGCGACGATGACACCAGCGGCTCGTCTAACAGCGGTTCACAGAGTGGTTCGCAGAGCCAGCAGAACAGCGTAGCAGCTCCCGTGATTAGCGGAACCTCTCCCTTCGAGGAGTCGACGCAGGTGAGCATCTCGGGTCCCGACGGCGCAACCATCTACTATTCGGAGAACGGTGACGATCCTGACACGAACGACACGCTGTACACCCAGCCATTCACCATCGATGAGACGACCACCATCAAGGCCATCGCCATCAAGGACGGTGTGAGCAGCTCGGTAGCCTCGAAGACGCTGTACAAGAGCTCCGGCGGCGACGACGGCTCGGGCGGCTTCGAGATGGGCTCTTAAAAAGGTGCGCCTTCGGGCGCTACCTTTTTAAATGAGAAATGAAAGAAATGAAAGAAATGAAAGCCTCGGTGAAGATTCAATACGCCTGCGCAGTGATGCTTATCGTGAGTAGCATCGTCTTGGCATTCTATCAGGTGATGGACATCGACGATATTGCCAACGGCACGCTGATGTATATCGCACAGGCTTTCCTGCTGGCAGGCAGCATCTTCGGACTGAACTATTACGTTAATAAACTCTCCATTCTGTATGGCAAAAAAGATATCGATAGTCCCTCGCGGAATCCGCAACAATAACCCGCTGAACATCCGCATCGGCAACCAGTGGCTGGGCGAACGTCCCTGCCCCAACGACCCGAGCTTCGAGCAGTTCGTCAGCATGGAGTACGGCATCCGTGCGGGATTCGTCCTTCTTCGCCGATACATTCGACACTACAAGCGCACGACGCTCCCCGCCATCATCGAGGCATGGGCGCCCCGCAACGAAAACAATACCCAGCGTTACATCGACGCCGTCAGCGCATGGTCGGGTATCAACCCCACGGAGGCTATCCGATACGAAGACAAGGATACCATGATACGGCTGGTCGACGCGATGATACGCGTGGAGTGCGGACAGCCCGTCGAGCGCAGAATCATAACCAAAGGTTACGAAATGGCATGAAAAAGATTAATTGGTGGAACGTCGTACTCGAAGTGGTACGCGTCCTCGTGGCCGCCCTGTCAGGTGCAGGCGCCGCAACAATGTTGTAAATAATCTCATTTTTTTTATTTAAGTTTTGTTTTCATGGTCTTTGTATTGCTGAAAGCTCGTCGTGATGACGGGCTTTCAATCTTTTTCATTGTCTTCTATGAGTTTATATTATTTTGTCTCGGTGGTGCGTTTGCGATGGAAGAGGGAACGGAGTCCGTTGAAGTCTTTCTTCATGATGATGCCGATGCCCTGGGTGTTGAGTGACGAACGGGTGAAGTAGCGGTCGTTGGTCTGGTTGTAGACCTTGAGGGCTAGGTTGCCGTTGGGGTAGAGCAGGTAGCGGATGTCGAAGTCGCCGATGAACGAGGGGTTGGCTGTGGTGGCGTTGTCGCGATAGCCGAACTGTCCGTTGATGAGCAGTCGGTTGTTGAGCAGTCGGCCATTGATGATGCCCTCGTATTCGGCATTGTTCCAGCCTTCGTCGCCGGTGGAGATGTTGGCGCCGAAATTCCAGTTGTCGTTCTTGATGACTTGTCCGAGCATGGAGTTAAGCTGTCCGCTGAGTGTTCCTGAGAGCAGGCTCTGCATGGCCAGCGAGGTGTTGTTGCGCTGTGACTCGCTCTCGGCGGCATTGTTGGCGCCCTGCGGATAGAAGCGTCCGATGGCGAGCAGGTAGATGACTTGCTGGCGCATCTCGTCCTGTCCGTTGATGATGTTGCGCACCATTTGTTTTTCGCTGGAGTTGACGTTGAGGATGTCGAGGTCGAAGTCGACGACGGGTGCCTTGGGCTGGCCGGTGATGTTCATGAGACAGTTGACGCGCACGGTGTTGGAGAACGACTGTCCGATGTTGAGGTCGGAGAGGCTTACGCCGTTGACGATGTGCTGTGCCTGGAGGTTGAGTGTGGCGTCGTAGGGGTCGCCGCCGAACACGATGGTGCCGCCCTCGGAGAAGGTGAAGTCTTTCTTGATGATGTTCTGGATGGTGATGTTGTACTTACCTTCGGACACTTCGTAGTTGCCGAACATGTTGAATCCGCCCTTGTTGTAGTAGGTGGCCTGCAGGTCGCCGTGTCCGCGCAGGGTGATGTAGTCGCCGGTGCGGGCATCCATGAGCAGTCGCAGCTGGGCGTCGGGCGTGGTGTTGATGCGCAGGCGCATGGTGAGGTCGGAACGGAGAGTGGTGAGTGGTGAGAGGTTAGAGGTGAGAGAAATGTCCGGCTCAGTCACATCTCTTACCTCTTGATTCTTACCTCTTTCCTCTGATTTGCCCCACTGGATGAACTCCTGGCTGGAGGCGACTTCGGGGCTGGAGGCGTTATAGACGAAGAAGGAGTTCTTCTGGGGTGTGACATCGGCCTCGATGACGGTCTCGTTCTGGCGTCCGTGGATGGCTGCGCGGCCCTCTGCGAAGACGGTCCCGTAGAACATCTCGTCGCCGAAGTCGGGGAAGTCGTAGGCCAGCAGGTTGTCGGTATCGACGTAGATGTCGAAGGTGAGCTGGGTGAGTTCCTTGTGGTGTATGCCTCCGGTGAGGATGCCCTGGTTGCCGTAGATGTCGTAGACGGGACAGTGGAGGAACAGGATTTCGTTGGGTACCATGCGTATGGTGTCGTTGCGCAGCTCGTAGGTGCAGCCCAGTGCGGTGACGTGTGCGTAGCCGTTGACGGTCAGCTCTCCTGTCAGATTGATGGCATCGAGTGGTCCGATGATGCGTACGGCACCGTTGGCGTGTCCGCTGACATCGCTGCAGAAGCTGCTGGTGAAGGACCGTGCGAAGTCGAGATAGGTTCCTTCGGCGCGTATGCCGAGGTCGATGTAGTTACGGTCGGGCGACACGTAGCCGTCGATGAGTGTCTGTGCTTCCGGTCCGTCGTCGGCCACGGCATGGATGTCAATCTGCTGTTCGTCGGTATTCCAATGTACATGGGCGTCGAGTGTTCCCATGCGTCCGTCTTCGAATTTGAAGTCGCTGACCTTCAGGTTTCCGTTGGCGTGGAGGTCGCCCAGCACGCCGCTGACGGTCCCGCTTCCTGTGGCCAGCCCGTCGAACGACACCGCATGGAAATTGATGAGGTTCAGCACGTAGCTGATGTCAATCTCCTGCATGCTGACCTGCAGCGAGTCGAGATTACTTTCCGATGCCGTACCGTCAACCATCAGGTGTTGCTGGTCGTGGCGGATGGCGAAGTTGAAGATGTCGAGGCGGTTGTCGTAATAGGCAATATGGCAGGGCTCGACGTCCCAGACGGCATCGTTGATATTGATTTTCGACGATGCGATGTCTACGTTCGTTATCGCCTTGTCTTCCAGGGTGGTGTTGAATTCTGCCGTCGCCGTAATCATGCCGCTCATGTGTTTTGGGGCATGGTTGTCCCACAGGATCGATGCTGTCAGTTGGTTGTTATAGGCACTGCTTGTTGCTTGCAGGTCCCATTTCTCGCCGTTGCCCATGAATTTGGTGACGCTGAGGTCGCAGAGCAGGGTGTTCATGGGCGACACGATGCTGAGGTTGCAGTCGTCGTAGCGGCTGTCCTTATAGTACATCTGCGGGGTGTTGCAGGTGAGGACAATCTGCTGCATCTTGTCGTTCACGGTGCCGTGGAGTGTCAGTGGCTGCTTGAGCGTGACGGGCACCTGCAGCAGGTGGTGGAGCCAGTCGGACTTATGGACGGTCACATCGATGGCGAAGTTGTTGTTGGTGTTGGGGTTGACCTGCGGGAGCCCCGGCAGGGTGGGGAGCTTAGTGACCACGAAGTTGGTGATGCTCTGCACGAGGGTGTTGGAGTCGAAGTTGCCCTTGATGCTGGCTGTGGCAAAGTCGCTGTCGAGCGTGATGTAGTGGACGTTGTTCTCATAGCCTGACTCGACATGCAGGGCGTCGAGCCGGTAGTGGGACTGCTCGGAGGTCATGGTGAGGCCGGTGAGGTCGATGTGGCCTACAGCATCGTTGGTGCTGCTGGCCGTGAAGTCGGCCTTGAGGTTGGCGGCAAAGCGGGCGTCGCCCCACTGGTCGGACAGGTGGATGGCCTGTGGCGAGAACTGGTCGACGGTGGCCTCGACCTGTACGTTCTCGGTTTTTCCCTCGCGCTTCATGATGCCGTCGACGGACAGTTGCAGGTTGGGGTCGTCGATGCTCAGCGTGCCGTGGATGTCGTTGGGGCTGTAGAGTCCGTTGACGGCAATGTTCTGGTATTGGTATCCCTTGTAGTCGAACTGCTTGATGTTACCCTCGGCCTCAATGCTGATGTCGCCCTCGGTGGGCAGCTGGCCGTTGAGGTTAATCTCGGTGGCGAGCATGCCGAACTGATCGTCGTCCAACAGCTGTCGCAGGTTGATGCCGTCGGTTTTGATGTTGCCGCTAAATTCGTGCTGGCGGTTGAGCATGAGGCTCAGGGCCACATAGCCTGCATCGGTCAGCAGCTGGCTGTTGGTGGTGATGTCGCTGACACCCGTGCCCTTGACGAATCCCTTCATGTGGATGTTGCCCATACGGGTCAGAATGGGCGGTACGTCCATCTGCTGGCCTTTCAGGTTCTCGGAGATGAAGCCGATGGTCTTGGCCGATAGTCGCAGGTCGTTGATATCGGCCAGCCAGGTGGGTTCCGCCAGCGTAAGGTTACGCACCCATCCGTCGATGTCGATGTCGATGTCGCCCGTCGTCGAATTCACCAGCAGGTCGTTGACGTTGATGTCCTCGCCCTGTCCGCGGAAGGTGGCCGATAGTGTCAGCGTGCTATTGAAGGTCTTGAGCGAGGGCAGCAGGCATGCCAGGTCCGATAATGTGACGGTAGATGGCAGGATGGTTCCTTTGTGGACCAGCGAGGGCGTGACGAAGTGGTTGCCCCGGAAGCGGTATTTGGCCTCGATGTCGCCCAGCTTCACGTCGGTGCCGGGCATCTTCAGTTCAAAGTCCTCCAGATAGCTGCCGTTTCTGCCCCCTTGGTATCGGAATGCCAGACGGTCGATTTGTAGTCCCGACTGTTCCTTCAGCGCCAATCGTTTCAGATTGATGTTCAGCGAGTCCTCGGTGAGTGTCTTGACGATGGCGTGGATATTGATGTCGCTGATTTTCAGGTGGTTGGGATTCAGCACCTCTGGTGTTTCGGGCAGGTCGAGACGGTCGAAGCTGACACTGGAGTGTCGCACGATGAGCGAGTTGAAACGCAGGTCGAGCGGTGTGGTGCTGGTAGTGTCCTTCGAGGCCAGCGAGTCGAGTGCAAACTGGAAGTTGGGCTTGCTCAGCGAGTCGCGCTGGTAGAACATGCCGTGGGCGCCGAAGAGCTGTCCGGTGGCAATCGATATCTTTCCCTCTGTCAGCGGCAGCAGGTCGATGGTGGCCGACAGTCGGCGGGCAGTAAGCATGTCCTTGTCCTGCTGGTCGCGGATGACAACCTCGTAGAGTGTCAGTCGGTTGGGGATGCCGACATCAGCGCGGCCGATGGTGACGCTGGTACCCAGTTTCTCGGCTACGACGGCAGCCAGTTTGCCTCCCAGCCATTGCTGCACGGCGGGAATCTTGAAGGTGACAAAAAACAAGAGGTACAAACCTAAAACGGTCCATACGATGACGTTTATTATGTACTTCAATACCTTCAAAACTGACAAATTGGGATAGCAAAACGCGGGGCTTGCCTCTATTTTTGGTACAAAATTACAAGAAAAAGTTGTGATTAGCGTTATTTTCAATCAATTTTTCTTCATCTTCTACCATTTTTTTATTAATTTTGCACCATTCTTATAGGTGAAAGCTATTCAAAATTCATTTTAGTTATATTCATGGCAAATGTAATCAAGTTACACAAGGGCCTGGACATTCACCTTCAGGGACGCGCTGAGGAGAAGCTGATTCGGTTGAAGTCGAACGGTAAGTACGCTTTGGTACCCGACGATTTCGAAGGAGTCACTCCGAAGGTTGTTGTCAAGGAAGGCGACAAGGTCAAGGCCGGGGATGCGCTGTTTGTCAACAAACAGTACCCTGACGTGAAGTTTGCCTCGCCAGTGAGCGGTACGGTCCGCGAGGTGGTACGTGGTGAACGCAGAAAAGTGCTCTCGATCATGGTCGATGCCGACAGCCAGCAGGAGTTTACAGACTTCGGCAAGAAGGATGTGGCAACGATGGACGGTGCACAAGTCATTAACGCATTGCTGGAGGCGGGTATCTTCGGATACATCAATCAGTTGCCTTATGCTGTATCGACGAATCCCAGTGTGCAGCCGAAGGCCATTTTTGTTTCTGCCCTCAGGGACAAGCCGCTGGCCGGCGACTTCGAATTCGAGGTGAAGGGTCAGGAGAAGGACTTCCAGACGGGACTGACGGCGCTGTCGAAGATTGCGAAGACCTATCTGGGCTGTGGTGTCCACTCGTCGTTCGAGAACTACAAGGACGTTGAGGTCAATGTGTTCGATGGCAAGTGCCCCGCAGGTAATGTGGGCGTACAGGTGAACCACCTTGATCCGGTGAACAAGGGCGAGGTGGTGTGGACCATTGGCGACCCCACGGTGGTGCTGTTCATTGGTCGTCTGCTGAACACGGGTAAGGTGAATCTGACCCGCAGAGTTGCGCTCTGCGGCAGTGAGGTGACGAGTCCTGCCTACGTCGACATGCTGGTGGGCGAAGAGCTCTCTACGCTACTGAGCAACAGTTACGATGCCTCGAAGAACGTGCGCATCATCAATGGCAACGTGCTCACGGGCCGTCCCACGACGAAGGACGGTTTCCTGGGTGCTCACACATCTGAGATTACCGTCATCCCTGAGGGTAGCGACGCCGACGAGATGCTGGGCTGGATCCTGCCTCGTTTCAAGCAGTTCTCTGTCAGCCGCAGCTACTTCTCTTGGCTCTGTGGTAAGAAGCAGTATGCGCTCGATGCCCGTATCAAGGGTGGTGAGCGCCACATGATTATGAGTGGTGAGTACGACAAGGTGCTGCCCATGGATATCTACGGTGAATATCTGATTAAGGCTATCATCTCCGGCGACATCGACCGTCAGGAGGCTCTGGGCATCTACGAGGTCAGTCCTGAGGACTTTGCCCTGGCAGAGTTCGTCGACAGTTCTAAGCTCGAACTCCAGCGCATTGTCCGTGAAGGACTTAATATTTTACGTAAAGAAAACGCATAACGAATATGAAAGCATTACGAAATTATCTCAATAAGGTAAAGCCGAACTTCGAGGAGGGTGGCAAGCTGCATGCTTTCCGTTCGGTGTTCGACGGCTTCGAGACCTTCCTTTATGTGCCTAACGACACGGCAAAGGCTGGTGGCGTGAACATTCACGACGCCATTGACTCGAAGCGCATTATGAGTATGGTGGTCATCGCCCTGATGCCTGCTATGCTGTTTGGTATGTACAACATCGGTTACCAGAACTACGCTGCTGCGGGCACACTCGCAACAGCCAGCTTCTGCGAAATCTTCTGCTATGGCTTTCTGGCTGTACTGCCTAAGATTCTCGTCAGCTACATCGTAGGTCTGGGCATCGAGTTTGCCTGGGCACAGTGGAAGGGCGAGGAAATCCAGGAGGGTTACCTCGTATCGGGTATCATCATCCCGCTGATTATTCCTATTGGCTGTCCGCTGTGGATGCTGGCGCTGGCCTGCGCCTTCTCGGTCATCTTCTGTAAGGAGATCTTCGGTGGCACGGGTATGAACATCTTCAATCCGGCTATCGCAGCACGTATGTTCCTGTTCTTCGCCTATCCTTCAAAGATGACTGGTGATACAGTCTGGGTGGCTCAGGACAGTATCTTCGGACTGGGTAACACCCTTCCCGACGGATTCACCGCTGCAACACCACTTGGACAGATGGCACAGGGCATTAATCCCAATGCGTCAATCTGCGACATGATCTGTGGGTTCATCCCAGGCAGTATCGGTGAGACATCGCTCATCGCCATTGCTATTGGTGCTGTTATTCTGTTGTGGGCTGGCATCGCTTCTTGGCGCACCATGCTCAGCGTGTTTGTGGGTGGTGCTGTGCTGGCTATCATTTTCGAGCAGACCGGTCAGTCGATGACTTGGTGGCATCACTTCGTTCTTGGTGGCTTCGCCTTCGGTGCTGTCTTCATGGCTACCGATCCCGTTACCTCTTGCCGCACCACTACAGGCCAGTACATCTACGGTTTCCTCATCGGTGCTATGGCCATCATCATCCGTGTGCTGAATGCCGGTTATCCTGAGGGTATGATGCTCGCCATCTTCTTTGGTAATATGTTTGCTCCGACGATCGACCATTTCATCGTTGAGCGCAATATCTCGAAACGCCAGAAAAGATTGAAGAATTGAAAAATTGAAGAATTGAAATTATGGCTAAGTTAAATACGAATTCCAACGCGTACATTATTATATATAGCGCGATACTCGTGGTCATCGTGGCCTTCTTGCTGGCTTTCGTCTATCAGGCGCTGAAGCCCATGCAGGACGCTAACGTTGCCCTCGATGTAAAGAAACAGATTCTCTACTCGCTCAACATCCGCGATCTGGATGGCGCAGAAGCTGAAGCTAAGTATGCTGAGGTGGTGAAGGAAGAGAAAGACGTTGACGGACAGAAGCTGTATGAGTGCCAGATTGATGGCAAGAACATCCTTGTGGCCTCGCTGAAAGGTATGGGTCTCTGGGGTGGCATCAGCGGTTATGTGGCTATCGACCCAGAGGGTAAGGTCTATGGTGCTTACTTCAACCACGAGAGTGAGACAGCTGGTCTCGGTGCTGAGATCAAGGACTCGCAGGAATGGCAGGAGAAGTTCATCGGCAAGCAGATCTGGGACGAGCAGGGCAATGTCGTCCTCTCGATTGTGAAGAAGGTGGAGAATCCTGCTACACAGGTTGATGTGGTGACAGGTGCCACTTTGACTTCCAATGGTGTCAATGCCATGCTGAAAGACGGACTTAAGAGTCTTAAGAACTACTCTATTGGCAAGCTTATTGAGAGTATTGAAAGTGCTGATTCCGTAAATGTTGAACCTAAAGCAGAGGAGGAGTAAATTATGGCATTATTCAGTAAACAAAATAAAGAGGTCTTTACGAATCCGTTGAACCTCGACCACCCGATTCTCGGACAGGTATTGGGTATCTGCTCGGCCTTGGCTGTCACCTCGCAGCTGAAGCCTGCCATCGTGATGGGATTGGCTGTAACGGTGATTACCGCTTTCTCGAACGTAATCATCTCGATTATCCGCAACACCATTCCTAACCGCATCCGTATCGTGGTGCAGCTGGTGGTGGTTGCTGCGCTGGTAACTATCGTGTCGCAGATTCTGAAGGCTTTCGCCTACGACGTCAGCGTTCAGCTCTCTGTGTATGTGGGTCTGATCATCACTAACTGTATCCTGATGGGTCGCCTGGAGGCGTTTGCCATGCAGAACAAGCCCTGGCCCTCGTTCCTCGATGGTGTAGGCAATGGTCTGGGCTATGCGATGATTCTGGTCATCGTGGGTGCTGTTCGTGAACTGCTCGGGCGTGGGTCGCTCTTAGGCTTCCAGATTATTCCTGATGCCTGCTACGACTTCGGCTATGTGAACAACGGTATGATGACGATGCCTGCTATGGCGCTCATCCTCGTTGGCTGTGTGATTTGGGTACATCGTGCTTACTTCTATAAAGAAAAGTAAATGAAGAAGGTGTTTCAGAAAGAAATTGGAATAATGAGAATAATTTTATCCATCAATTGGAATAATATTATTTCTTATAATTTCTGATTAATTTCTGGTCATTTCTTTCCAAAAATAAGAAGAATATGGAACATGCAATTTCTTTATTATTCAGGTCGATATTCGTCGACAATATGATCTTCGCCTTCTTCCTTGGCATGTGCTCTTATCTGGCTGTGTCGAAGACGGTGAAGACCTCTATGGGACTCGGACTCGCTGTGACCTTCGTGTTGACAGTGACCGTTCCTGTGAACTATCTGTTACAGACCCGTGTGCTGGGTCCTGGCTGCCTCGCTGAGGGAGTAGACCTGAGCTATCTGTCGTTTATCCTCTTTATCGCTGTCATCGCAGGTATGGTGCAGCTGGTGGAGATGACAGTCGAGAAATACTCGCCATCGCTCTACGCAGCCCTGGGTATCTTCCTGCCTCTGATTGCTGTAAACTGTGCCATCATGGGTGCTTCGCTCTTCATGCAGCAGCGCATCCTCATGGACCCCTCTAACTCTCAGGCCATCACCTCTATCCTCGATGCCGTTGTCTATGGCTTCGGCTCTGGTATCGGTTGGACGCTGGCCATCGTGGCTATGGGTGCCATCCGCGAGAAGATGCAGTACAGCGATGTCCCCAAGCCTCTTCAGGGCCTCGGCATCGTGTTTATCACTGTAGGTCTCATGGCTATGGCGATGATGTGTTTCTCTGGACTGAACATATAAAGGTAAAAAGGTAAAAAGTAAAAAGGTAAAAATATATGGCTCAGTTTATAGCATATAGTATAGGAGTATTCCTGTTGGTAATACTTTTATTGGTGATTATTCTGTTGGTGGCAAAGAAGTATCTGAGCCCCAGCGGCAATGTGAATATCGAGATCAATGGCGACCGTACCATCTCCGTAGCCCAGGGCAACAATCTGATGGCCACACTCAACCAGAACGGCATCTTCCTGCCTTCTGCCTGTGGTGGTAAGGCCTCTTGCGGACAGTGTAAGGTACAGGTTCTTGAGGGTGGGGGTGAGATTCTCGACTCTGAGAAACCTCATTTCACACGTAAGCAGATCAAGGACCACTGGCGCTTAGGTTGTCAGTGTAAAGTGAAGGGCGACCTGAAGATCCACGTCGACGAGAGCATCCTTGGCGTTAAGGAGTACGAGTGTACCGTTATCTCCAACAAGAACGTGGCTACGTTCATCAAGGAGTTCAAGGTACAGCTGCCTCCGGGCGAGCACATGGACTTCCTGCCTGGCTCTTACGCTCAGATCAAGATTCCTAAGTTCGACTGCATCGACTATGATAAGGCCTTCGACAAGAGCCTCATTGGCGACGAGTATCTGCCCAGCTGGGAGAAGTTCGGCCTGTTCCCGCTGAAGTGTAAGAACCCCGAGGATACCATCCGTGCCTACTCAATGGCCAACTATCCTGCCGAGGGCGATGTCTTCATGCTGACAGTACGTATCGCCACACCTCCGTTCAAGCCCGATCGCAGCGGCTTCATGGATGTGAACCCCGGTATCGCCTCGTCTTACATCTTCTCGCTGAAGCCAGGCGACAAGGTTATCATGAGCGGACCTTTCGGCGACTTCCACCCGCACTTCGACTCGAAGAAGGAGATGATCTGGGTAGGTGGTGGTGCCGGTATGGCTCCTTTGCGCGCTCAGATCATGCACATGACGAAGACTCTGCATACCACCGATCGCGAGATGCACTATTTCTATGGCGCTCGTGCCCTGAACGAGGTATTTTACCTTGACGACTTCCTGGGCTTGGAGAAGGAGTATCCCAACTTCCATTTCCATCTGGCCCTCGACCGTCCAGACCCCGCAGCCGATGCTGCAGGCGTGAAGTACACTCCGGGCTTCGTCCATCAGGTGATGCTCAACACCTATCTGAAGGACCACGAGGCTCCCGAGGATGTGGAGTACTACATGTGCGGCCCCGGCCCGATGTCGGCAGCCGTCGTTTCGATGCTCGATTCTCTCGGCGTCGATCCCGAGTCGATTATGTACGATAACTTCGGAGGATAAGAACATCCTTCGATTCCATACAACAAACAGGAGGTTCTCAGCTTTTGGGAACCTCCTGTTGTTGATGACGGGGGAAGTGGCTGTCGTCTTATTGCGCGTTGTCTGACACAACCTTGCGGGTGTGCTTCATACCGTTTTCGTCGGTATACTGTTCGATGACGATGCCGCTATGCTGCTGGCCATCCGTCAGACGGCGGCCTGTCAGGTCGAAGTACTGGCGTGCCGACTTCGTATCGCTCTTGACGTCCTGAATGCTGGCAGCACCAACCTCGGTAAACTGCCAGGCGTCGACGAAGACATCAGTAGCTTCGGTAACGACGAAAAAGAGGTTGTTCTTCGTACCCTGGAACTTGCTGGCGTCGAGGTCGATGGTGTGATCTTCCATCTCCGTAGACGAGAACTCGAAGGCGGCTATCGGACGTGCCGGGCGGCTGGTGCGAATCTCCATCTTACCGGTACCCTTGGCACGAACGGTGAATTTTGCTGCTCCTGACGTTCCGAAGTCGATGCGGCGGACTGAAATCCATGAGTTTGCGGGCATCTGCACCTGCATGTTCTCGGAGGCGTCGTTGCCCAATCTGTTGATTTTGGTGTTCTTCTTGATGTTGGTGAAGTTCTCGTAATCGACACCGCCGCAACTGGCCATCGTTTCGGCCTGCTGCAGCTCGTAGGGATTCATGTTCTTGATGGCGGTGACACCTTCGAGGTTAGGCTTGACCTCGTGGATGTTCTGCGTAGCCTCGTCCACTGTGGCCTTGTTCACGCAGATGGAACGGAAGATGCTGGTATTATTGTCAATGACACCGGCATTTCTCCAACTCTCCATGAGGGGAGCCCCGTGGTAGATGTGATAATACTGACCCTGGAATTTCTGCAGGTGCGAATGGTTGTTGTTGGTACCCATGCCAGGATGCGGACCATAGACGCCTTTGTATACCCATGAGTCAGGATTCGTAGGATCATCGCTGACCATATAGCACATGGTGCAGGTGTTGGGCGCTGAAGCGCTAATGCCATGTTCGGTCTTGTAGGTGTTCCACTCTGCTGCAGTCTGATTGCGATCAGCCCAGTTCGAGCAGTAGGTGTAGACGAACTTGCCGCCGATGACGTTCAGCTCGTTGGCTTCGAAATGGTAGGGGGCATGAATTTTGACAGCCGCACCGTCGACTTCAGTCATCGAGGGCTTCAGCTTTACAATACGGGCAGCTTCGGGCATGATCGTACTGGGACCAAGGCCACCGAAGCTGAGCCAGCCCACACCATTCTCGTCGATCACTACGCCCGGGTCGAAATTGGCATTCGTACCTTGTTTGTTTGCACCTGGCGTGTCGTAATGAATCAGCAGCTTGTTCAGTGGCGACTTCCAGGGACCGAGGGGTGAATTGGCCTTCAGCACACCCACGCCATGACTGCTGTTGCAAAAGTAAAGGAAGAACTCATCAGTACCATCCTCCGTTGTACGCCAGGTAACAGACGGTGCCCACGAGACACCAAAGCCTTGATACCAGGGACTCGTCACCCACGAGGCACAGAGCCTGGCCACATCGATGGTGCCGTGAAACGTCCAGTTTACCATATCGTCGGTCGAAAAGACTACTATCGACTTGATTTCACCATAGGTGTTCTCGCCCTTTTTGCCGTTCTTGATGAACTGCTGGTGGTCGTTCGAGCCGTAGACGTATAGCCGTCCGTTATACTCCAATGCCGTCGGGTCGGCACAGAAAATGTTGGCGCTGATGGGGTTGTTGTAGCTCGTACCTTTGTAGTCGGGTGCTAATGTCTGTGATTCAGCTTGCAGACAGGCCATGATTATGGCAGCGGTCAGGAATAGTTTTTTGTACATTTTTGTTAATAATAAGTATTTTCGACTGCAAAAGTATAAAAAATCTTCGAAACGATATCATTTTTCCACAAAATTTGGGTTTTCTCTCATTTTTTTCGTACCTTCGCACACAGAAACTAGAACTTAAAAATATAGAGTCATGGGAAAAATTAAGACTATTGGTATTCTGACGTCGGGTGGTGATGCCCCCGGCATGAACGCAGCCATTCGCGCCGTGACGCGTGCTGGTATCTACAACGGTTTCAACATCAAAGGCATCTATAGGGGTTATGACGGACTCATCAAGGGCGAGGTGAAGACCTTTACCACCGAGGACGTCAGCGGCATCATTTCTCGTGGCGGTACGATTCTGAAGACGGCCCGCTCGAAGGACTTTATGACGCCGGAGGGCAAACAGAAAGCCTATGAGACCTGCCAGAGAGAGGAAATCGACGCGCTGGTGGTCATTGGCGGTAATGGTTCTCTGACTGGTGCTCGCGATTTTGGCATGGAGTTCGACTTCCCCTGCATCGGTCTGCCCGGCACCATCGACAACGACCTATATGGCACAGACGCCACCATCGGCTACGACACAACGATGAACACCATCATGGAGTGTGTGGACCGCATTCGCGACACGGCCAATTCGCACGAGCGCATCTTCTTCATCGAAGTGATGGGACGCGATGCCGGTTTCCTGGCTCAGAACTGCGCCATAGCCTGTGGTGCTGAGGCTGCCATTGTCCCTGAGGAGACGACAGATGTCGACCAGCTGGCCGCCTTCATGGGGCGTGGCATCCGTAAATCGAAGAAGTCGTGCATCGTCATCGTTTCCGAGAGCCCCAAGTGTGGTGCGCTGTATTATGCAGACCGTGTGAAGAACGAGTTCCCGGGGTTCGACGTGCGCGTATCCATCTTGGGACACTTGCAGCGTGGCGGCTCACCGTCAGCACGCGACCGCGTCTTGGCCGGCTGTACGGGTGTGGGAGCCGTCGAAGCCATCATCCAGGGACAGCGTAACGTCATGGTGGGCATCCGCAACAACGAAATCGTCTACGTGCCCTTCTCGGAGTGCATCCGTACTGACAAGCGCTTCGACAAGCGCCTGATTACGGTGTTAGACGAGCTGAGTATTTAAGGCATACCCCCCCAAAATAAATCTTCCCCTTTCGTAACGCTGCGAAAGGGGAAGATGCTTTTATCTGACGACAAGGTGTGTCGTATGATGCGTTATTTGAAAATTAACTGGGCGAATTCTGTCAGATAGATACGCCAGTTGCGCCAGATGTGGCCGCCTTCAGTCTCTACATACACGTAGGGATAGCCCTTCTCGTCGAAATACTTGCGGAGGTCGGCATTCTGCTGATACAGGAAGTCGGTCTTGCCAATGGCAATCCAATAGAGGGCGGGCTTGCCGGCAAAGAGCTTGGCGAGCTGTCCCTGCACCTCGGTATTCTCCTTCAGCAGTTCGTAGAACGACTTCGTGCGGTCACCGCTGATGTGCAGTCCTGCAGAGAAGAGGCCGATGTAGTTGAAGCTGTCGGGATAGCGCTTCGATGTGGCGAAGGTGTGTCCGCCACCCATCGACAGACCGCAGATGGCGCGGTTTTTCTTGTTCTTGGCTACTTTATAGTGGCTCTCCACATATTTCACGATGTCCATGAAACTCTCGTCCATCGTGGCAATGGGCTTCTGGTTGACGCTGCCCATGAAGGAGGGCTGATACATGCCGCGCGACCACTCGCCGGGAGCAGCCTGACAGTCGGTATTGCCGTTGGGCATGACGACAATCATCGGCTTGGCCTTGCCTGTAGCAATGAGGTTGTCCAGAATCTGGGCAGCACGGCCCAGCTCGCTCCATGCATTCTCGTCGCCACCGGCACCATGCATCAGGTAGAGCACGGGATAGTTCTTGCCCTTGTCGTAGCCGGCAGGTGTGTAGATGGTCATGCGACGCTGCATCTTCAGTGTGGGGCTGTCGTACCATACCTTCGACAGATTGCCGTGCTTGACTTCGTTAACGCGGTAGATGTCGCCCTTGTCACCTTGCTTCTCGCTGACGATGAAGATGTTGGAGAACGACACGATGTCGCGGTTCACATAGACGTTGGCGGGGTCTTTCACACCCGTCATGCCGTCGATGTTGAAGGTATAGCTGTAGAGTTCGGGAGCAAGCTTCTCGGTGGTGTAGCTCCACACACCGTCCTTACCCTCTGTCAGCTGGGCTACGCCAGGTTGTTCGACAGTGCCGAAGCCGGCGATTTCCATCTTCGTGGCAGGCAGGAAGTCGCCCGTCACCTCGACCTTCACGGCCTTGGGTGCGAAGATGTTGAATGTTACTGTTCCGTCGGCATTCACCACGGGCGATTGTACGTTGGCACTCTGGAAGAGTTTCTCCTGTGCCAGTGCCGTTACTGCGCAGAGCGCGCAGAAGGCGATAGCAAAAAATGTTCTTTTCATTATTGATTGAGTTTTTTTTGTTATTTCATTATTCCGACATATCTCTCACCTCTCACCTCTTTAGTAAATTCATTTTCACATCGGGCTTCATCACGTCGTTGACCTTGGTCTGCTGTGACTTTGCCGTAGCAGACAGGGTGGCTTTGATGTCCTGCACGGAGGCACCGACGAGGAACTGGTACTCACCTTCGTCGACAACCCATGCCGAAGCCGTCTCGTCAAACGATGCCAGGTCGGCAGCCTGCACGGTCATGGTGACGGTCTCGCTCTCGCCGGGCTTCAGTTGCTTTGTCTTGGCGAAAGCCTTCAGCTCCTTCACGGGCTTGTTGGCAACCTTGTTGTCAGGAGCGGAGATGTAGAGCTCAACGACTTCCTTGCCCTCGCGTTCACCGGTGTTCTTGACGGTTACGCTGATTTCGTAGGCGTCGCCCTTCTGTGCGATCTTGGCATCAGCATAGTCGAACGTGGTGTAGCTAAGACCGTAGCCGAAGGGATAGCTGACAGGGACATTGAACGACTCGAAGAAGCGATAGCCCACATAGACATCCTCCTCGTAGAGGGTGTAGTCGACATTCTTGACGTCACCCTTTTGTCCCTGATTGGTCATGTCGATACGGGGGTCCTGGTCGATGGGGAAGTTCTTCGACGAAGCAGCATCGGTGAAAGCAACGGGCCATGTCATGGTAAACTTACCCGACGGTGACTGCTTGCCGCTAAGCACGTCGACAACGCTGTTGCCGCCTTCCTGTCCGGCCTGCCAGGCGCAGAGGATGGCATCGGGCATCGCCTTCCAGGACGTGGTTTCGATGACACCGCCGATGTTCAGCAGTACGACGACCTGCTTGCCAGCCTTGTGGTAGATGTCGCAAACCTGCTCGACGAGCGTACGCTCGGAAGCACTGAGGTTGAAGTCGGCCACGTTGCGGTCCAGAAACTCGCCGGAGATGCGTCCGATGGTGATGACGGCCACATCGGCCTTTTCTGCCTGGGCAGCCAGTTCTTCGGCAGTGAACTGCATCTCAGCGGGCAGGGTACCTGGCAGGAACTTGATCAGCATGGCATTCTTGGGGTCTTTCTGGGCCATTTCCTCTAACTCCTTCTCGCGGGCCTTCTTGCAATCGGCAATATAGGTCTCATAGGTGGTCTTCATCTCCTCGGAAATGGTGTAGCCGCCATTCTTCAGGCCATCGACCAGTGAAATGACATAGGCATGGTTGACATTGCCGGAACCGGTACCTCCGGCAATGAAGTCGTACGACGTGTTGCCGTAGAGCGCCACGTTCTTGATGTTCTCGCCAAAGGGCAGCGCCTTTTCGTTCTTCATCAGCACCATACCCTCGGCAGCCGACTGGCGAGTCACGTCAGCGTGGGCCTTCAGATCGGGCTTGTTCGAGAACTGATAGCCCTGATAGCGCGGTGTTTTCCCGATGAGGTTGAGTGTACGCGTCACGCTGCGGTCCAGGTCGGCCACATCGAGCTTCCCGCTCTGGACACCAGCCACGATCGAGTCGAACTGTTCTTTCTTACCCGGCTGCAACATGTCGTTACCTGCCCACATCTGCTTGGCACCGTCCTTACCGCCAAACCAGTCGGTCATCACCGTTCCCTCGTAGCCCCACTCGTCACGCAGGATGGTCTGTACGAGGTCCTTGCTTTCAGAAGTATAGACGCCGTTGACATAGTTATAAGAGGTCATCACGGTCCAGGGCTGTGACTCCTTGACGGCAATCTCGAAACCTTTGAGGTATATTTCGCGCAGGGCACGCTGCGAAATCTTGGCGTCGTTGTTCATGCGGTTGGTCTCCTGGTTGTTGGCAGCAAAGTGCTTGATGCTCGTGCCCACACCGTTGGCCTGTACGCCGTTGACATAGGCGGCGGCAGTCTTTCCGGCGACGAAGGGGTCCTCGGAATAGTATTCGAAGTTGCGGCCGCACAATGGGTTACGCATGATGTTGAGAGCGGGTGCCAGCAGTACGTCAGCACCATATTCCTTCACTTCCTGTCCGATGGCGGCACCCACCTCCTGAATCAGCGGGGTGTTCCACGTACAGGCCAGCAGCGTACCGATAGGGAAGTGCGTGCAGTAATAGGTCTGCTGTTCGCCCTCACGGGTGGCGTCGATGCGCAGTCCGGCAGGACCGTCAGCCAGCACGATGGCAGGAATCTGCATCGAGTCGAGCGGGTAGGTAGTACCAGCGGCTCCCGGCACGAGGCTTTTCGTAGAACCGATGACGGCATCGTCGCCCGAGAATCCGACCATACCCGTACCAATTACAAAGTGCGCTTTGTCTTCCAGCGACAAACCGGTGACGACCTCCTCCACGTCAATCGTTGCTGTGGTAGGTGCGTTGTTCGATGCACAGCCGCAAATCAGGGCTGTCATTCCTAGGATAATAAGCTGTTTTTTCATTTCTTTTTAGGATTTAGTTGTTTTTATCGTTTCAGCAGATTCAGTTTTCCTTGTGGCTTCACCGCGTTATGCGCTGCTGCTTTCCAGGCTTTCACCTTGCCGGTGACAACAGCATCGACATCATTGGCCGACGAGCATATCTGGAACTCATAGCGTCCGGCATCAGTCTTCCAGGCTGAGGCTTTCTCGTCGAACGAGGCGAGGTCCGCCGAGCTGACCGTCATCGTAATGGTTTCAGCCTGTCCGGGTGCCAGCAGCTGGGTCTTTGCGTAGTTGCGCAATTCGCGGACGGGCTTGTTGGCTTTCTTGCTGTTGGGGGCAGCAACGAAGAGCTCTACGACGTGGCGCCCGGCAGTCTTGCCGGTATTGACAACGTCCACGCTAATCGTAAAATGGTGTCCGTCGCCGGTTATTGTTGCATTCTTGCAGTCAAAGGTGGTGTAGCTCAGTCCGTAGCCGAAGGGGAAACTGACAGCCTTGTCGAAACTGGTGAAGTAACGGTAGCCCACATAGATGTCTTCCTCGTAGTCGGTATAGTCGATGTTCTTCACCGCATCACGTTTCTTGGCAGCGTCCTTCTTGTCGCCACCCCACATGTACATGCTGGCCAGATCCTTTGTGTCCTTCACGTCGCCGGGGAAATTCCTGGCCGAGGGGTCGTCGTTGTAGTCGGCAGCGAAGGTGACAGGCAGCTTGCCGCTGGGGTTCACCTTTCCGCTGAGCACGTCGGCCATGCTGTTGCCCACCTGCTCGCCGCTCTGCCAGGTACACAGGATGGCATCAGCCAGATCCTTCCACGAGGCTGTCTCCACCGGACTGCACACGTTCAGCAGCACGACCACCTTCTTGCCCTGTGCATGATAGGCCTCGCTGACCTGACGGATGGTCCGCAGCTCCTTTTCGTAGAGGTTGAATTCGTCGATGGTACGGTCAGCCGCCTCGCCGCTCTTCCTGCCAATCGTAATGATGGCGATATCGTTTTCCTTCGCGTTGGCTTTCAGTTCGTCAGCATCCAGTTCCGGCTCTTCAGCACGGAGCAGGGGACGCAGCGAGAATGGGGGCAGACCATTGGGATAGAGACGTTTGTTCTCGGCATCGATATGATCCTTGTACTTATGAATCAGATTCTTGTCTACGGTATATCCTGCATTGCGCAAGCCCTCGACGAGCGATACGCAGTAGTAGCCGTTCATCGTGCCGCCGAAACCTGTACCACCGGGAATGATGTCGTAGGATGTGCACCCGTACAGAGCCACCTTCTTGATATTCTCACCAAACGGCAGCACCGCCGCAGCCAATTTCTCATTACTCGTTTCTAATTTCTCATTTTTCAGCAGCACCATGCCCTCGGCACCAATCTTGCGGTCCGTCTGTGCATGGGCCTTCAGGTTGGGCTCGTTGCTGTAGTTGTTGCCTTTGAATCCCGGGCAGCGGACCACCAGTTGCAGCACGCGCTTCACACTGCGGTTCAGTATGTCCTCTGAGAGCCTGCCGCTCTTGACGGCATCGTAGATGGCCTGGTACTGGCGGTCCTGTCCAGGTTGCATCATGTCGTTACCTGCCAGCATCGACTGCGCGGCATCCGTACCGGCATTCCAGTCGGAAACCACCAGTCCGTCGAATCCCCACTCCTCACGCAGTATCGTCTCCGTCAGTTCTGGATTCTCACAGGTGGCAATGCCGTTCAGGTTGTTATAGGCCGTCATGATGGTCCAGGGCTGTGCTTCTTTCACCGCAATCTCGAAACCGCGCAGATAGAGTTCGCGCAGGGCGCGCTGACTCATACGGCTGTCGTTGGCATTGCGGTTGGTCTCCTGGTTGTTGGCCACAAAATGCTTGATGCACGCGGCGGTTCCTTCGCTTTGCACACCTTTCACATAGCCTGCGGCAATGGTTCCCGACAGATAGGGATCCTCCGAATAATATTCATGGTTACGGCCGCACAGCGGATTGCGGACCAGATTCATCGAGGGAGCCAGAATCCAGTCCAGACCATACTCGCGGGTCTCGTTGCCGATGGCCTTGCCAATGGCGTAGGCTGCCTCGCGGTCCCAGGTGGAAGCCAGCGTCATGCTGGTCATGAAGTCCGTACACCAGTAGTTCTTGCTGTCAAAGTCGCGATTCACGCTCATGCGCAGTCCCTGGTTGCTGTCGGCACAGTAGATGGCAGGAATGCCCAGACGCGGAATAGCCAGCGTGCCACCCGCCGTACCCGGGAATTTCACGTCCTTGCCGTAGCCCATACCCACACCGAGCACCAGATGGCACTTCTCTTCTAATGTCAACTCAGAAACCACCTGGTCGATATTGTCCGCACGCAGTGTCGTCTGAGCCATCATTCCGACGGTAAAGAGCAACGATAATACAAACAGGCTGATGATTCTTTTCAGGTCTTGTTTTTGCATAATGTTTTTAGTTATTGTTAGAAAATACTGCAAATATAGTGAAAACCCGTTATATCTGCAAATTCTCAGGCGTTTTTTTTACGTGCGGGCACAAAAAAGCCTCTTTTTTTTATCCAGAGCGCATTTTTATACTATCCGTAATGCGATACGGCACAAAACACCCTTTAGTACAAGGGTAGAGCCCCTTTAGTGTCATACCAGAGCCCCTTTAGTATCATACTAAACGTCGAAGTGGGGAAACTGACAAAAAAAGTCGGGCTGGCGTGTGGTCGGTCCGATTTTTTTTATTATTTTTGCAGGCGCAAAGGTAAACAACAAACTTAGAACGGAATATGACACCACAAGAAGAAAGAAACCAACGTCTGGCACAGACACTTATCCGTAATCTCCACCGTCGTCACATCGAGGCATTCTATTGTCCTACCGGTGCGGAGGCCGTGCAGAAAGTCTCGGAACTCATTCCCGACGGCAGCTCGGTGACCTGGGGAGGCACTATGACCGTCCGCGACCTTGCCATTCCCGATATGTTGCGCAGTCGCGGAACCCTTGAAGTGCTTGACCGCGACCTGGTAGAGACTCCCGACGAGAAGCAGGCGATGTATCTGCGGGCCTTCTCCACGGATGTTTACCTGACCAGTGCCAATGCCATTTCGGAGGATGGCGTCATCGTGAATATCGACGGCAACGGCAACCGCGTGGCTGCCATCACCTGGGGACCGAAGGAAGTCATCTTCGTCGTAGGACTTAACAAGGTGGCTCAGACCGTCGAGGCTGCCTTGTCGCGAGCCCGTGGCACCGCATCGCCTGTCAATGCTGCCCGTTTCGACATCAAGACCCCTTGCCAGCAGAATGGCGTGTGCCATAACTGTAACTCGGTGGAGTCTATTTGCAACTACGTTCACTTCCTTCGCAACTCTCCCCGTGGCCGCCACGTCGTTGTACTTGTCGGCGAATCGCTGGGCTATTAACCACCGGAAGGTAGTCATCAGAGAAAAAAAAGAGTTCCACGATTCATTCGTGGAACTTCTTTTGCGGAAGGTGAGGGATTCAAACCCCCGATACCCGAAAGGGGTATACCGGATTTCGAGTCCAGCGCGATCGATCACTCTGCCAACCTTCCGATTAAGTGAACGCCAAGCAAGCTTGCTTGCCGTTGGCCGAACGTGAGGAAGGTCAAATGAAATTTGAACCTTCTCGAAAGCGGTTGCAAAGGTACAAAAAACTTTGAACTTTGAAGTTTGAACTTTGAAGTTTATGATGAGCAATTACAATTATTTAACATTTTGGGAAGAAAAGCGTGGTTTTGTTTGGTATATCGTTCGATTATTTGTACCTTTGCAGCCCAAATAGAGATAGTACGCATACAATATTAAATAAAGAGAGAAAATGAAAGCATTTGTTTTTCCCGGACAGGGAGCACAGTTTGTAGGTATGGGCAAGGACCTGTACGAACAGAACGAGACTGCCAAGCAGTTGTTTGAGAAGGCTAACGAGATTCTTGGATATCGCATTACGGACATCATGTTCGAGGGTACCGACGAGGACCTGAAGCAGACGAAGGTGACACAGCCTGCCGTATTCCTGCACTCGGTGATCAGCGCCATCTGCATGGGCGATGCCTTTGACCCGAAGATGACTGCCGGCCATTCGCTGGGTGAGTTCTCGGCACTGGTAGCTGCCGGAGCACTGTCGTTCGAAGACGGTCTGAAGCTGGTTTATGCCCGTGCTATGGCTATGCAGAAGGCTTGCGAGGCTCAGCCCTCGACGATGGCAGCCATCATTGGTCTGCCCGACGAGAAGGTCGAGGAGGTTTGCCAGGAGGTTGCCAAGATGGGTAAGGGCGTGTGTGTTGCTGCCAACTACAACAACCCCGGTCAGCTGGTGATTTCGGGTGATATCGACGCCATCAACGAGGCTTGCGAGCAGCTGAAGGCTGCTGGTGCGAAGCGTGCCCTGCCGCTGAAGGTGGGTGGTGCGTTCCACTCTCCGCTGATGCAGCCCGCCAAGGATGAGTTGCAGGCTGCCATCGAGAACACGGAATTCCAGACTCCGAAGTGTCCCGTGTATCAGAACGTGGATGCCAAGCCCCACACTGATCCCGCTGAGATTAAGCAGAACCTGATTGCCCAGCTGACGAGTCCCGTGCGCTGGACTCAGATTGTGCAGAACATGATTGCCGACGGTGCTTCTGACTTCATAGAGTGCGGTCCCGGCAAGGCCCTGCAGGGAATGATTGGCAAAATCAACAAGGACGTGCCCGCTCACGGAATCGCGTAATAATGGAGAAGGTTCTGATCTATCAGGTTTTCACGCGACTGTACGGCAATAGGAACCTGACTCGGAAGGAGAACGGTACGTTGGCCGAGAACGGTTGCGGCAAGATGAACGACTTCACACCGAAGGTGCTGAAGGAGTTGGCACAGACGGGCTACAGTCATGTGTGGTATACGGGCATCATCCGTCACGCCACGCAGACCGACTATACGGCCTACGGCATTCCCCGTCAGCACCCCGCTGTGGTGAAGGGTAAGGCCGGTTCGCCCTACGCCATCACCGACTACTACGACGTAGACCCCGACTTGGCTGTCGACGTGAAGCAGCGCATGCAGGAGTTCGAGCAGTTGGTGGAACGCACCCACGAGGCCGGCATGAAGGTGATTATCGACTTCGTGCCCAACCATGTGGCTCGTCAGTATAAGAGCATCTGCAAGCCGCGTGGCGTGAAGGATCTGGGTGAGTCGGACCAGACGCTGCACGGTTTCGACCCGCAGAACAATTTCTACTATTGTCCGGGCGAGCGCTTTGCACCTTATTTCGACCTGTATAACGGTGAGGCGGAGCCTTATTTGGAGGAACCCGCCAAGGCCACAGGTAACGACCATTTCGACAATGCCCCGGGCAGGAACGACTGGTACGAGACGGTGAAGCTGAACTACGGCGTAGACTACTATGCCGGACGTATCGGCCATTTCGACCCCATTCCCGATACGTGGCAGAAGATGACGAACATCCTGCTGTTCTGGGCGAAGAAGGGCGTCGACGCGTTCCGTTGCGACATGGCCGAGATGGTGCCTGCCGAATTCTGGGCCTACGCCACGAAGGCTGTGAGGAAGAAGTTCAAGCACATCATCTTCATGGGCGAGGTGTATAACCCCTACGAATACCGCCACTATCTGGAGTCGGGCTTCGACTGGCTCTACGACAAGGTGGGCATGTACGACACGATGCGCGGCGTGATATGCCGCTTGGAATCGACTGCCGCCATCACACAGGCGTGGCAGCAGACGGACGACATCCGTGACCACATGGTGTACTTCCTGGAGAACCACGACGAGCAGCGCATCGGCAGCGACTTCTTTGCCTCCCGTGCGGTGAAAGGCGTGCCAGGCATGATAGCCTCGGTGTTGATGTACAAGAACCCCTTCATGCTGTATGCCGGCGAGGAATACGGTGAGTGCGGCATGGACCGCGAGGGATTCAGCGGCAACGACGGACGCACGACCATCTTCGACTACTGGAGCGTGGACACCCTGTGTCGCGCGGCATCCAAGAAGCTGACGGCTCAGGAGGAGCAGCTGTTCGACATTCACCGGAAGACGCTGCAGCTGGCCCGCAAGGAGAAGGCTGTGGCCGAGGGTCTGTCGTTCGACCTGATGTATGTGAACCAGCACTTGCAGCGTCAGTATGCCTTCCTGCGCAAGGCCGAAGACGAGCTGTTGTTGGTGGTGGTGAACTTCGAGGACCAGGAGGCAGTGATCGACGTGACGGTGCCAGCCCATGCGTTCGACTTCCTGGAGATGAAGGAGAAGAACGTCATTGCCACCGACTTGCTGACGAAAGAGAAGCTGGCCATGCGGATGAAGCGTGACAGTGCCATTCGTATGGCGGTGCCTGCCAATGGCGGACGCATTTGGAAGGTGAAGATGTAATTTGAGAAGTTAAAGAAGTTATTGCGGTCTGCGACCGCTTAGAAGTTAGAAGATAACTTGCAATAAAAAACAGGAGTTCCGATGATGGAACTCCTGATTTTTTTTATGGTAAACCACTAGTGGATTACTTCTTCTGAGCCTTGAGGGCTGCGAGAGACTCTTTCAGGGCAGCAATCTTCTCTTCCGAGTCGCTCTGCTTCTTGCGCTCCATAGCCACCACGGCCTCGGGGGCGTTCTGCACGAAGCGCTCGTTGGAGAGTTTCTTCATGACACCCTGCAGGAATCCTTCGAGGTGCTGCAACTGGGCCTCCTGCTTCTCGATCTCAGCGTCGATGTCGATCATGTTGCCCAGGGGAACAGCATATTCCGTCATGCCTACCATGAATGTGCTGGCGGTGCTGTCTTTCTCGCTGACAGGGGTAATGGCCTCCAAGTTTGCCATCTTGATGACGGCATCGCCATACTGGCCACCGAGCTGCGAGTTTACCACCTGCAGGGTCAGTTTCTCCTTGTTGGCAATATTCTTCTGGGCACGCACGGTGCGCACACCGCTAACCACCTGCTTCACCAGTTCCACATCGGCGAGAAGCTTTTCGTCCTCAGCGGCTATACCGCTGAGCACTAGACATTCGCGCATGATGCTCTCGCCATCCTGGCGCTCGTAGAGAGCCTGCCACAACTCTTCCGTGATAAACGGCATGAAGGGGTGCAGCATCTTCAGCAGTTTGTCGAAGAAGCCAAGGGTGGCCTCGTAGGTCTGCGTGTTGATGGGCTGTTGCTGGCCGTCGATATAGGCGGGCTTCACCATTTCGAGATACCAGCCGGAGAATTCGTCCCAGAACAGTTTGTAGACAGCCATGAGGGCCTCCGAGATGCGGTATTTCGAGAACAGGTCGTCGAGTTCGGCGGCCACGGCTTTCAGCTTGGCGTCAAACCATTTCATAGCCAACTGCTCCGCACCGGTTTGTTCCATATCGTCGCTGACCTGCCAGCCTTTCACGAGGCGGAAAGCGTTCCATATCTTGTTGTTGAAGTTACGACCCTGTTCGCAGAGCGCCTCGTCGAAGAGGATGTCGTTACCGGCAGGAGCTGAGAGCATCATACCCATGCGCACACCGTCGGCACCGAATTTCTCGATGAGTTCGATGGGGTCGGGGCTGTTGCCGAGCGACTTCGACATCTTACGACCCAGCTTGTCGCGGACGATACCCGTGAAGTAGACATTCTTGAAGGGGAACTTGCCCATATACTCCTCGCCAGCCATAATCATGCGGGCCACCCAGAAGAAGATGATGTCAGGAGCCGTCACCAGGTCGCTGGTGGGGTAGTAGTACGAGATTTCCTCGTTGCCGGGGTCGTTGATGCCGTCGAACAGCGAGATGGGCCACAGCCACGATGAGAACCACGTGTCGAGGGCGTCCTCGTCCTGGCGGAGGTCAGCGAGCTGAAGGTTGCCATTGCCGCTTTCCTTGCGGGCCAGCTCCAGCGCCTCTTCAGCGGTCTCGGCGACGACGAAGCGTTCCCCTGCGACAGCATCGCCGGGCACCGGGCTGTCGTAGTAGTAGGCGGGGATGCGGTGACCCCACCACAGCTGACGGGAGATACACCAGTCCTGGATGTTCTCCAACCAGTTCTTGTAGGTGTTGACGTACTTCTGCGGATAGAAGTGCATCTCGCCCTCCATGACGGGCTTCAGGGCAATCTCTGCGAAGTGTTCCATCTTGAGGAACCACTGCAGCGAGAGACGTGGCTCGATGGCGGTGTCGGGGTTACGCTCGGAGTAGCCTACCTTGTTGGTATAGTCTTCTACCTTCTCCATGAGTCCGGCTTCCTGCAGGTCCTTGGTAATCTGCTTGCGGCAGGCGAAGCGGTCCATACCTACATAAAGCGGCGACTGCTCGGAGATGGTACCATCGGGGTTGAAGATGTCGATGGTTTCGAGATTGTGCGTCTTGCCCAGCATGTAGTCGTTGGTGTCGTGGGCAGGCGTGACCTTCAGACAGCCCGTACCGAACTCGATGTCGACGTAGCGGTCCTCGATGACGGGGATGACGCGATTCACCAATGGTACGATGACCTTGCGGCCCTTGAGCCACTGGTTCTTCGGGTCCTTGGGGTTGATACACATAGCGGTATCGCCCATAATGGTCTCAGGACGCGTGGTGGCGACGACGGCGTAGTAGCCCTTTTCGTCTTTGTGGATGACGTTGCCTTCGCCGCTGACGGAATCAGCGGGTACAGGACCGTCCACATAGTATTTCAGGTGGAACAGGTGGCTCTGCTCCTCTTTGTAGATGACCTCCTCGGTAGAGAGGGCGGTGAGGGCCTTGGGGTCCCAGTTCACCATGCGGAGCCCACGATAGATGTAGCCTTTGTTGTAGAGGTCGACGAAGACCTTGATGACGCTTTTGGAACGCTTCTCGTCCATGGTGAACGCCGTGCGGTCCCAGTCGCACGAGGCACCCAGGCGGCGCAACTGCTTCAGGATGATGCCTCCGTGCTCGTCGGTCCAGGCCCATGCATGCTTCAGGAATTCGTCGCGCGAGAGGTCACGCTTCTTGATGCCCTGCTCGGCAAGTTTCTTCACCACCTTGGCCTCGGTAGCTATCGAGGCATGGTCGGTGCCGGGAACCCACAGTGCGTTCTTGCCCTCCATGCGGGCACGACGAATCAGGATGTCCTGAATGGTGTTGTTCAACATGTGGCCCATGTGCAGCACACCCGTCACGTTGGGTGGCGGGATGACGATGGTGTAGGGCTGACGTCCATCGGGTTTCGAGGCGAACAACTTATTGTCCAGCCAATACTGATACCATTTCGATTCGACCTCTTTTGGGTCGTATTTGCTTGCTAATTCCATAACCTATTTATAAAATTGGGTGCAAAGGTACGAATAAACGAGCGAAAAACCAAAAAAAAAATACGAAACTACCATTGGTAGTTCGAAAAAAATTCATACCTTTGCAGGTAGCTATGGAAAGAAAGCATACTAGAGAAGAAAAAATGGAGGCCTTCGGGCGTTTGTTGGATGTGATGGACCGTTTGCGCGAAGAATGCCCTTGGGACCGAAAACAGACGAACGAGTCGCTGCGTGCAAATACCATTGAAGAGACCTACGAACTCTGTGAGGCCCTGATACGCGACGACCAGCGTGAAATCTGCAAGGAGCTGGGCGACGTGCTGCTGCATATCGTGTTCTACGGCAGGATAGGCGAGGAGAAAGGACAATTCGATATTGCCGACATCTGCAACAAACTGTGCGACAAGCTGATTTTCCGTCATCCGCACGTCTATGGCGAGGCTGTTGCCAAGGATGCCGAGCAGGTGCTGGAGAGCTGGGAGCAGATTAAGCTGAAAGAGAAGGACGGCAACAAAACGGTGCTCTCGGGTGTTCCCTCGGCATTGCCCTCGCTGATTAAGGCCTATCGCGTGCAGGACAAGGCGCGCAATGTGGGTTTCGACTGGGAAGACAAGCAGGACGTATGGGCCAAGGTGCGTGAAGAGCTGGGTGAGCTGGAGGCGGAACTGCGCCGTGACGACAAGGAAAAATCCGAACAAGAATTGGGCGATTTCCTGTTCTCGGTCATCAATGCCGCCCGTCTGTATAAGCTGAATCCGGACAACGCGTTGGAGAAGACCAACCAGAAGTTCATCCGTCGCTTTAACTACATAGAACAGCATAGTATCCGCGTAGGAAGGCCGCTGAAGGATATGACGCTGGAGGAGATGGATGCCTTGTGGAACGAGGCGAAAGCATTGGAAAAAGAAACAAATAACAAATAAGAATATAAAGATATGAAAAAACTTGCTATTTTTGTCGTCGTGTCAGCTGTTGTGATGTTCTTGGCAGCATGTGGTGGGAAAACGGAGAAAGTTCCCTTTGACAATGGCGATTCTGCCGATGTGGCCAATGCCGATCCCACCATCTATGGCGTATGTGCCGAGGGAACGGCCATGAATACCTTACAGTTGATTACTGATATGGGCGACACCCTGTCGTTCGACTTGTCGACGGCTCAGGAGAACAATCAGGTGTTTGGCGGCATGCATGTGGGTGACCGCATGGCTGTTATTCCTGATGCCAACAAGGATACTGCCCTGATAGTCATCAATCAGGCCACACTGCTTGGCAACTGGGTGATGCCTAACCCCTTGGACGGTTCCGACGAGGTCGGCATCTCGATCAAGGAAGGTGGTATTGCCGAGGGTATCCAACAGAGCACCATCGTTTACCGCACCTGGCGCCTGATACGTGGTAAGCTGGAGATTGTGATGATGCGTGAAGGCGGAAGCGAGGAAGACGAGACCTATCTTTACGACATCGTGAAGCTGGGCGCCGACTCGCTAATCTACAAAGATGGTGAGGAAACGTTCGAATACAGTCGTCAGCGCCCCAAGGAGGAATACGGAAAGGAAATCCAGCTGGAGGATTCGCAGAACGAATTCTTCCTGTAAACGCTGTCTGCCTTGGAACCTTTCAGAGTACATATTTTAGGTTGCGGCAGTGCGTTGCCCACCCCTCGCCACTATGCTTCGGCACAAGTGGTCGAGGTGAGGGGTAAGCTGTTTCTGGTGGACTGCGGGGAAGGCACTCAGGTGCAGCTGCGCCGCTCACACATCCGTTTTACCAAGATCAGTGCTGTCTTCATTAGCCATCTGCATGGAGATCATTGCTTTGGACTGATCGGTATGCTCAGCACCTTCGGACTGCTGGGGCGCACAGCCCGTCTGGCCATTTACGCCCCTGGTGATTTAGAGGAGATGTTGCGACAGCAGATGCGGATGTTCTGCCACGATTTCGACTACGAAGTCGATTTCCATGCGGTGGATACCAGCCAGCAGCAGGTGGTCTACGAAGACCGTTCGCTGACGGTGGAGACTGTCCCCTTGGAACACAGGATGCCCTGTTGCGGATACATCTTCCGCGAAAAGCCCCAGCTGCCGCATATCCGTCGCGACATGGTGGACTTCTACGGCATTCCCATCAGTCAGATGAACAATATCAAGGCTGGAGCCGACTGGACGACAGCCGAGGGAGAGATGGTCGAGAACCAGCGGCTGGTAACGCCTGCCGAGGCTCCCCGGGCTTATGCCTATTGCAGCGACACCCGTTATATCCCCATCTTGCACGAACGGCTGAAAGGCGTGACGACGCTGTACCATGAGAGTACGTACGGAGAGGATAACCTGTTGTTGGCCGAGAAGTATTATCATTCTACCGCCCGTCAGGCGGCACAGGTGGCTCGCGATGCGGGTGCCGGACAGCTGTTGCTGGGGCATTATTCGTCGCGTTATGAAGACGAAAGCGTGTTGCTTCGCGAGGCGCAGGAAGTGTTCCCGAATGTCCGTTTGACTGACGAACAGGCCGTTTTTGATGTATAAAATGAAATTTTATGCCCAAAAATTTGGAATTATCAAAAAAACTTCGTACTTTTGCACAAACTATATAGTATTTTGCTTATGATTAAAAGACTACTCATATTCTCCGTTGCAATGTCAGTGATGCTTTCTGCGCCTGTTTTTGTGCAGGCTGCCGAGGCTGAATGGATGCAGCAGGAGCAGACAATGGACGACGACATCAGCATCTCTGTCAACGGCCAGTGGGTGACCATCAACGGTGCTCAGGGCTTGACACTGGAGGTTGTCTCACTGACGGGTCGTCTTGTCAAAACAGTAAAGATCGAGAGTCCTGCTCAACGCATAGAACTTAACGTACCTAAAGGTTGTTACATTTTGAAGATAGGCAAAGTGGTAAGAAAGGTTGCCGTTCGTTAACAGCCCTCTTATCATTCTTGTTGCTCCTCCTCGCGGGGTGTGACAGTCACGTACATAAGGATAGAGAGATTACAATGGAGGCGTTTTCTGATATGAAGACGCCTGCCTTTGTTTTAAGTGCTCCCGAAATCCGCCAGCAACTGGCTGCAATGGCCGGTGCCGATGGTGGGAAGACGGAAGCCGACCATGAGGTCCGCAAGTACTACAAACAGGACCATGCCCCGATACTGTGGGTGGATGCTGCGGGCGTTGACCAGCGTGCCGACTCGTTGCTGGCATGGCTGCATCAGCTGGGCGAGATAGGCTTGTCGGAACAGGCTTTTGGCGTGAAGGCCATCGAGAATGACTTGAACATCTTCCGCAGCCTAGGCTTCGACGACGACAAGAACACGGCAAGTCGGGTGGCAGCACGGCTGGAATATCGTTTGACGAAGGCTTGTATGCGTTATTGCTACGGACAGCGTTTTGGATTCGTGAATCCCCATCGTACGCTGAACAAGTTGGATATAGAAAAGCAGGACACCGTGCGTCGGTACGTGAAATATCGCGGCTTGTTCGATGTCGATATCGATAGCCCCGACGACCACTATGCCTCATCGCTGGCCAGCAAGATAGCGGGCGACAGCATAGCAGGCTATCTGCGCGAGATACAACCCCGGGACGCATTCTACCAGCGGTTGAAGTCGATGCTTCCTCAGGCCTCTACGCCTGAGCAGCGTCAGCGCATCATGGTCAATATGGAGCGTTGTCGTTGGCGTCGCCATCAGCCCATAGCCACCGAGGGCAAGCGTATTGTGGTCAATATTCCAGCCTTCCACCTGTATGCCTTCAGCCCGCAGGAGACGCTCGATATGCGTGTGGTCTGTGGCGGTGTGAATACCAAGACGCCCCAGCTGTCTAGCAACATAGAGTGGATGGAGGCTAATCCACAGTGGGTTATTCCCACGAGTATCATTGAGAACGAGGTGGCGCGACGTGCCGGCGACTCGGCCTATTTCGCACGAAACCGCTACAACATTGTCGACAAGTCCTCTGGACAGACTTTGGATGCCAGTCAGGTGTCGCGTCAGATGCTGCTCAGCGGCAAGTATCGCATTGCCCAGAAGGGTGGGACGGGCAACTCCCTGGGACGTATCGTGTTCCGATTCAAGAACAGCTTCTCCGTATTTCTTCACGACACCTCGACCCCCGGTGCCTTTCAGCGCGACACCAGAGCATTGTCGCATGGATGTGTCCGTGTGTCGAAGCCCTTCGAACTGGCTCGCTTCGTGCTCGACAGCCCTGACGAATGGCTCCTGGACCGTATCCGTATTGCCATGGGGATGACGCCGGAGACTGAGCAGGGACAGCAGTGGCTTCACTCGCATCCCGACCCCGAGTCACACAACAAGATTATCGGCTATATTCCCGTAACGCCTCGCGTACCTCTTTTTATTATATATTACACCTTGTGGCCCGATGAGGCAGGGGTATTACAGACGTGGCCCGATGTCTATGGTTACGACAAAGTGATGTGGAACCAACTGAAAACTTTCGTGGAATGACAAAGCAAGAAGAACAACAGCTGATGCAGCAACTGTCGGATCCCACGAAACAGCGTAAGGCGTTCGAGCAGGTAGTACGCGAGTATGGCGAACAGCTCTACTGGCAGATTCGTCGAATGGTGCTCACCCACGAAGATGCCGACGACGTCCTTCAGAACGTGTTTATCAAGGCATGGAGCCATTTGGACGATTTCCATCAGGATTCGCGCCTGTCGACCTGGCTGTATCGTATTGCGGTCAACGAGAGTCTCGATTTCCTGCGCAAACAGAAAAACAACAGCATGATTCATACCGACGATGTGGAAAGCGGAGTGGCTAACATGCTCGTTGCCGACAACTATTTCGACGGCGACGAGACGCAGGCTTTGCTGCAGGAAGCCATCAGCCAACTGCCCGAGGTCCAGCGCACCGTCTTCACCTTGCGCTATTACGACGAGATGAAATACAGCGAAATCAGCCAGCTGCTGAAGACCTCCGAAGGGGCGCTAAAGGCCTCCTATCATATTGCGGTGAAAAAGATTTCAGAATTTTTTAAGCACCGCGATTAAACCATTTACAAAAAGAATCGTCATATCAAAAAATAAGGCAAAAAATGAACTACGAAGACAAGGAAATTCAAGAGCGTTTTGGTAAGGACAATCCTTTCCGGGTGCCAGCAGGTTATTTCGACCAGCTCACCGAGCGGGTGATGTCTCAATTGCCTGAGCGCGAGCAGCAGGCCGAGCAGATCTCGCTGACGGAGCATCGTTCGAAGAGTCGCCGGGTGGCTCTGCGTCCGTGGCTCTATGCAGCAGCATGCACTGTTGCCGCTGTCGTCATGGGTATTACTTTCTATTCCCATGAGTCTGCAGAGGAACAGCATCTTGCTTCGACAGCCAACACCACTACTCCTGCTACCAACACAGATAGTCAGTATATCGACGAGGCTGCTGACTATGTGATGCTTGACAATGCCGAGATTTACGCTTGTCTGGCAGAGTCGGAACTATAAAAAGAAATGATATGAAGAGATGCACCGTTATTCTGTTCAGCTTGCTGATGACATTGATAGTCAGTGCTCAGGATCATAAGAAGTTCTCGCCCAAGAAGTTCCAGGCCGATCTTGAGGATTTCATCACGCGTGAAGCACACTTCGACCAGCAGGAGGCCGCCAAGTTCTTCCCTCTGCTGCGCGAACTGCAGGCCAAGCAGCGTGCCATCTATGGCCGTATGCGTCAGACTCCCAAGCCTGGCGACGATGCCAAATGTGCAGAAGCAATCGGTGAATGGGATAAGGCCAATATCGAACTCAAGCAGCTCGCTCAGCAGTATCACAAGAAGATGATGCAGGTCGTGCCTGCCTCCAAACTATTCGATGCCATCATGGCCGAAAGCCGTTTCCACCGTAAGATGATGAAGGGCTGGCGTGACCAGAACGCGCCGTTCCCGTCTAGCGGGAAGTCGAAGGACAAACGTCGCTGAGTCCACACTTCTCGCAATGCGGTCGACGTGCCGTGCAGACGTAACGGCCATGCAGTATCAACCAATGATGTGCCCGGGGAATATCTTCCTCGGGTATGTTTTTCACCAGCATGCGCTCTACTTTGTAGGGCGTGTCGTCTTTCGCGCTTACCAGTCCCAGACGGTGACTCACGCGAAACACGTGGGTGTCTACTGCCATCGTTGATTTGCCAAAGGCGACACTCTGTACGACGTTGGCTGTCTTGCGTCCTACGCCGGGCAGGTCCAGCAGCAGGTCCATGTCCTGCGGCACCTCGCCCTGATGGCGCTCTACCAGCATACGTGCCATCTTCACCAGATGGTCGGCCTTGGAGTTGGGGTAGGACACGCTCTTGATGAGTTCCAGCACGTCGTCCGTCTCCGCCTGTGCCATGCTCTTCGCATCGGGGTAATGACGGAACAGTTCCGGCGTCACCAGGTTGATGCGTTTGTCTGTACACTGGGCACTCAGAATGACGGCCACCAGCAGTTGGAACACGCTGCCGAACTCCAGTTCCGTATCAGCAACGGGCATCTCCTTACGGAAATAGTCCAGCACGCGCTCGTATCTCTCCTTTCTCGTCATTGTCTAATCGTTTCTTTAGTACGCTTTGTACCTTTAGGTCAAAGAATTGTCCATTGCCAATTGTTGCAGCCGTGCAATATATTTGCCGATGATGTCGAATTCCAGGTTCACTACGCTACCCACCTTGATATCGCAGAAGTTGGTATGCTCGAAGGTATACGGAATGATGGCCACCTGAAACGTGTTCTGCGTGGGGTTGCACACCGTCAGCGAGACACCATTCACAGTCACCGAACCCTTGTCGACAGTGAAATAGCCGTTGCGGGCCATTTCCTGGTCCTGCTTGTATTCAAAGGTGAAGTACGTGCTGCCGTCCGCATCTTCTACAGCGGTACAGCGCGCCGTCTCGTCCACGTGGCCTTGAACAATGTGTCCGTCCAGACGGCCGTTCATCAGCATCGAACGCTCCACATTCACCTTGTCGCCAACCTGTAGCAGACCCAGGTTCGAGCGGTCCAGCGTCTCTTTCATTGCCGTCACCGTATAGGTGCCGTTCTCTATCTTCACAACTGTCAGGCACACGCCGTTATGAGCTACGCTCTGATCGATGCCTAGCTCGTCGACGAATGAACAACGCAGTGTGAAGTCGATATTCTCCCTGTCTTTCTTGATGGCTACTACTGTAGCAAATTCCTCGATGATTCCCGAAAACATAACCCATAACTCATAATTGGTAATCGGCAAAGCCGACAACTCTTAATTCTTAATTCCTAATTCTTAATTAAAAAAAGAGGGGTCGCCCGGTGATGTGATGAAAACTCCTTTGTTAAAAGATTCGAGCACTCTCCGCCTTTGTAATCCACCGGCCTTGCGGCTTATCGTGCACATTCTTTCTCCGATCTAGTCGAAGTGTTACACGCATTGTGGCCCGCCATTGACAAGAGAAGTCTGCTCAGTTTTCAATGTAATTTGATGAGTATCCCGATCGAACCGGCACGACCCCCGTTTTCTTTATTTGTTGGCTACAGCGGCCTGCTCTATCGGCAGACACTTCTTGTAGTTCTCGATATACTGCTCGAAACCAGCCACATCCTCTGGGGTGGGGGCGATGCTAACACCTGTGTTGCCTGCAAATACCACGTCTTCCAGATAGTCGGCCAGCGACTTACCATTTTTGTTAATCAGGTATCCGGCCAGCAGGGCAATACCCCATGCACCACCTTCGCCAGCAGTTTCCATCACAGAGATGGGGCTGTTCAGTGCGGCAGCCAGCATGCGCTGCCCAACACCGGGTGTCTTGAAGTAGCCGCCGTGACCCGTGATGCGATCCACCTTGATCTTCTCGTCCTTCAGCAGAATATCGTTTCCAATCTTCAGCACGCCGATGGCTCCGTAGAGGTTGGCTCGCATAAAATTGGCCAGATTGAACTTGTCGTTCGCCGAACGTACGAACAGGGGACGGCCGTCGGCCAGTCCCGTCACAGGCTCACCCGAAACGTAGTTGTAGGCCATGAGACCGCCGCAGTCAGCGTCGCCCTTCAAGGCTTCGTTAAACAGCTTGCCATACAGCTCGTTCATGTCCACCTTCACGCCCAGCAGCTGCTGGTATTCTTTGAACAGTCCCACCCATGCGTTGATGTCCGAGGTGCAGTTGTTGCAGTGTACCATCGCCACCAGACTACCATCGGGCGTTGTCACCATGTCAATCATCTCGTAAGGCTTCGACAGCGGCTTCTCCAGCACAATCATCGAGAACGACGACGTACCAGCGCTGACATTACCCGTGCGCTGCTTTACGGCGTTGGTGGCCACCATGCCCGTGCCTGCGTCGCCCTCGGGAGGACATACGGGCACACCAGCCTTCAGGTGTCCGCTGACGTCCAGCTTCTTGGCACCCTCGGCGGTCAGCACACCGGCACTTTCGCCTGCGTTTAGCGACTTGGGCAGAATGTCCAGTAATCTAAAGGGCAAACCTTTAGACGCGAGGATGCCGTCGAACTTCTGGACCATCGTGGCGTCGTAGGTGCGAGTGGCGGGGTCGACGGGAATCATACCCGAGGCATCGCCCACACCCAGCACAAACTCACCCGTCACTTGCCAGTGCACGTAGCCAGCCAGCGTCGTCAGGTACTTGATGTCCTTCACGTGCTCGTTGCCTTCGAGGATGCACTCATACAGGTGTGAAATCGACCAGCGCAGGGGGATGTTATAGTTAAACAGCTCCGACAGCTCGGCGGCAGCCTTGCCCGTGTTCGTGTTACGCCACGTGCGGAACGGCACCAGAATCTGCTGTTCCTTGTCGAAGGCCATATAGCCGTGCATCATGGCAGAGAAGCCGATGGCGGCCAGAGACTCAATCTCGCAGTCGTACTGCTTCTTCACATCCTGACGCAGGTCAGCGTAACAGTCCTGCAGGCCTTTCCAGATAATGTCGATACTATAGGTCCACAGTCCGTCTACCAATTGGTTCTCCCACTCGAAAGCGCCTTGCGCGATGGGTTTGTTGTCCTGGTCGATCAGTACGGCCTTGATACGTGTGGAACCGAATTCGATTCCGAGGATGGCCTTGCCGGCCTCGATGGTTTGCTTTGCTGTCATAATGTTTTATTGTTTCGATTTTTGCTGCAAAGATAACTTTTTTACCGCAAACAGCCAAACATTTCTTCTTAATATATATAAAAAGGTGAGGGAAATGGAACAATAATCCAAAATAGGAGAAGGCGTTGTTTATTCTGACGGACGAAACGAAAATTCTGTCGGACGAAAAAAAAATTCCGTCCGACGAAAAAAAAATTCTATCGGACGAAAAAAAAATTCCGTCCGACGAAAAAAAAATTCTATCGGACGAAATAAAAAATCTATCGGACGAAACGAATATTCGTAGGTTCAATGTCGGTCAATACCTATAGCGAGATTCCGTTATGTCGGCCAAAAAGAATACTGGAATTATTTCTTGGCGTAGAGAATAGGCAAATCCATTACCCGCATGACGCTGATGAGCTGGTACTGCGAAGACAGGGACTTGCGATGGTAGCAGCTCACGTTGCTGACGCTGTCGTAGGGCATTATGTCGTAAGTGATTTTGTCGACAGGCAGGTCGAAGCGATTGGCGACGTGATTGTAGCGGCTGTATTCTACGCTGTATTTTCCATTGTCCAAAGCATAGTCGTAGCGGGTTGAACATGTCCAATCGTTCAGGTCGTCATTCCAAAGGTAGGTTACCTTGCTGGTCAGGGTGCCGTCTGCGGCATAGGCGTACTCATGCTTCATGTGCTGCTTCAGCGTCTGCATGCCTTTGGCGCCGGCGACGACCTTGTAGACATACATCGTGGTGATGTCGTTGCCCGTCATTTCGGCATTGTAGGCGTAATCGCTCTTCGTGCTGTTGATTAACTCCTTGTAGACGCCATTAATGGTTTCTGAGGTGAGAACTTGTGCCTTGGCGCTCATGGCGGCTACGCACATCAGGGTTGCAAATAGTAACTTTTTCATAATTGTAAATTTTTAAATAATTGTTTTATCCTTTAGACGCAAAGTTCTGATGGTTTGCTACAGACTTGTGCCTATTTTTTTCTTTCTTTTGTCTGTTAGACGCAAGAACCCTATGAAAAAGTTGCAGAAAGCAGGAAAAGTTTGATTCCGCCAGCGCGAAAGTGAAAAAAAGAGCACCCGACCCTCGGGTGCTCCTAATCCGTTAGATCCGTTGTGGGTTTTATTTCAACGCCTTGTTCAGCATGTAGTACACCTCGTTGTTGCGCAGCGTCTGCTTGAAGTCGTAGGTGTTGGTCTGCTTGTTGATCTTGACGTACTCGATGCCTAGCATCTCGGCGAAGTCCTCCCAGTACTCCTCGGTGATGTCGTAGGAGAAGGCTGAGTGGTGCGTACCACCAGCGAGGATCCATGCACCTGCACCAATCTCGAATGTGGGCTGTGGAACCCAGAGGGCAGAAGCAACAGGAAGGTTTGGCATTGGCTTCGGCTCGATGCACTCTACTTCCTGAGAAATCAGACGGAAGCGGTTGCCGAGGTCTACGACGGTAGCCTTGATACCACGACCAGTCTTTGAGGTGAACACGAGACGGGCTGTCTGCTGCTTGCGGATACCGATGCCGAGGAAATGAACCTCGAGCTTGGGCTTGTCGGAAGCAATCAGCGGACAAACCTCGAGCATGTGGCTCTGCAGACACGACGACTGGCTGCCGGCGAAATTCAGTGTGTAGTCCTCGAGGAACGAGCAACCTGTAGGCATGCCCTGCTGGATAACCCAGAGGGTGCGATAGAGGCAGGCTGTCTTCCAGTCGCCTTCGGCTCCGAAACCAATACCCTCGGCCATCAGACGTTGAGAAGCGAGACCAGGAATCTGGTCGAAGCCACAGAAGTCGGGCTGGTCGATGTCGGCATCGCCTAGGTCGTCGAAGTTGGTGGTGAAGGCTGTAGCGCCCTCGTCCTTCAGTACACGACGCAGTGCAATCTCGGCCTTGGCAGCGTTCCAAACCTTCTGCCAGTAGACCTGCTCGCCCGACTCGTCGATCTTGATGGTGTACTCCTTTTTGTAAACCTCAACGAGTTCGTCGACCTCAGCGTCGGTGACCTGGCGCCAGTACTCCATGAGCGAGCTGACGGGATAGTAGTCGACGTGGTAACCCAGACGCTGCTCGAACTCCACGCGATCGCCATCGGTAACGGCTACGTTGTTCATGTTCATACCGAACATCAGGCAGCGCACGTTGTGAGCATCGGCGACACCGGCAGCGACGCGAGCCCATACGGCAATCTGACGCTGGGCGGCCTCGTCCTTCCAGTAGCCGCAAACCACCTTGCGGGGAACACGCATGCGGGTACAGATGTGTCCGAACTCGATATCACCGTGAGCACTCTGGTTGAGGTTCATGAAGTCCATGTCCATCGTTGCCCAAGGAATCTCAGCGTTATACTGTGTGTGGAAGTGGAGCAGAGGCTTCTGCAGGGCCTGGAGACCCTTGATCCACATCTTGGCAGGTGAGAAGGTGTGCATCCAGGTGATGATACCTACGCACTTGGCGTCGTTGTTGGCAGCGAGCATGACCTGCTCGACTTCCTTCGAGCTGTTGGCTGTGCCTTTATATACTATCTTCACGGGGATATTGCCCGAGGCGTTCAGTCCTTCGACCATCTCCTTGGAGTGACCGTCGACGGCAACGACTGCGTCGCCTCCGTACAGCAACTGTGCACCGGTCACCCACCAAATCTCTAAATTTTCAAATGCTTTCATTTTTTTACCTTTTTACTTTTTTCTTTTTTACTTTTTCTTCTGGCCATAGTAGGCGTTGGGGCCGTGTTTGCGCGAGAAGTGCTTCTCGACGAGCAGGGGATTCATCGTCGTCTCGGGGTTGACCATAAACGAGATGAATGCCATCTTGGCGACCTGCTCAGTGACGACGGCGTGATAGACAGCCTGGTCGGCATCCTTACCCCACGCGAAGGGACCATGGTTTTTGACCAGTACGGCAGGCGTGTGGACAGGGTTGATATTGGCCTGAGTGATGCGGTCGACAATGACGACGCCCGTGTTGTACTCGTACTCAGCCATCTGGTCCTTCGTCATAGCCTCGGTGCAGGGTATGCAGTCGTGGAAGTAGTCGGCGTGCGTAGTGCCGATGTTGGGAATGTCCTTACCGGCCTGTGCCCATGCGGTGGCGTAGGTGGAGTGGGTGTGGACGATGCCGCCCAGCTCGGGAAATGACTTGTAGAGTACGAGGTGTGTGGGGGTGTCCGACGAGGGGTTCAGGTCGCCCTCGACGACCTTGCCGCTCTCAAGGTCGACAACGACCATGTCGCTGGCTTTCATCACGTCGTACTCCACGCCTGAGGGCTTGATGACGACGAGGCCTTTTTCACGATCGATGGCCGACACGTTGCCCCAGGTGAATATCACGAGGTTATGCTTAACCAAGTCCAGATTGGCCTTGAACACTTTCTCTTTCAGTTCTTCTAACATAATTGTTTAGATTTTAAATGTCTTGTCTTCTGTGAATGCTTTCTTGTTGAAACGGTAGAGTGACGCACCGCGCTTCGAGGTCTTCTTGTCGATGAGGTCGGTCTTCTCGATGAAGTCCATGTCCTTGATGCGTTTGCGGAAGTTGCGCTTGTCGAGTTCCTCGCCATTGACGGCCTCGTAGAGACGTTGCAGCTGGGTCAGCGTAAACAGTTCGGGAAGCAGCTGGAAACCCACGGGGTCGGCCTTGATCTTCTGCTTCATCAGCTTGCGGGCCTTCACGACCATTTCGTTGTGGTCGGAATACATCTGGGGAATGTCCTCGATGTTAACCCATTCTACGTCGTGTTGTTTGCGCTGGCGCTCGCTATAGTCTTTCACATTAATCAGTGCGTAGTAGGCCACAGACACGACGCGTTCGCCCGGGTCGCGGTCGAGATTGCCGAAGGCTCCCACCTGACGCATAAAGACGTTGCGCAGACCGGTCAGTTCGCGTAAAGTGCGGTGTGCTGCCTCGTCCAGACTCTCGTCGTTGCGTACGAAGCCTCCGTAGAGGCTCCATTCGCCACGACCAGGATCCATGTTACGCTTGCCGATGAGTATCTTCAGCTTGTTGTTGTCGAAGCCGAAGATGATGCAGTCGACGGACAGCAGTACTTTCTGGAATTCCGAATAATACGTCGTCATCTTTGTTTACCAGAAGTAAATGTAGAATGCAACGGTAATACCCAGGATGATAACGGTGTGGATGATGTCCCAGTGGTTCCAGCTGGCACGGGTAGCGGCACGCTGCTCGGGGGTAGAGGTGCCGAATACCAGACCCTGGATCTTCTGTTGGTCGGGAGCCTCGGTCATCAGCGATACGACGAAGACTACCAGACAGCATACAATGAGCATGACGCCGCAGAAGAACAGCCAGTTGAAGTCGTAGAACACGGCCTTGAACCACGAGTCGGCAGCATCGGTGGCGTTGCTGTAGTACACCTTGGCACCCAGACGGGTCAAGCCGATGATGATACCTGAGAGCAAGCCCCACATACCACCCTTGGCAGAAGCACGCTTCCAGGTGATACCCAACAGGAAGGCTGCGGCGATACCGGGTGCCAAGACGGACTGAACGTCCTGCAAGTAGGTGTAGAGCACGTCGCCCACAGAGCGCATGATGGGAATCCACAGAATACCGAGCACCACGATGACGACGGTAGCAATCTGACCGATGGTTACCAGACGCTTCTCGGGAGTCTCAGGACGCAGGCGCTTCCAGAAGTCGATGGTGAACAGCATGGCTGACGAGTTGAACAGCGAAGCCAGTGACGACATCAAGGCTGCAAGGATACCGCAGACCACGAGACCCTTCACACCGGCAGGCAATATCTTAGCCACGAGGGTGGGGAAGGCGGCGTCGGCATTGGGGTTGCCGTTAGCCAGCAGAGGCAGGAACCCCTCGCCACCAGCAGCCAGATACTTCTGGTGCAGGGCGAATGCAATCATACCGGGGATAAGGAACAGGAACACAGGCAGCAGCTTCAGATAAGCACCGAAGATGGTACCGCGACGAGCCTCTTTCTCGTTCTTACCCGACAGCACGCGCTGTACGATGAACTGGTCGGTACACCAATACCAGAAACCGATGACTGCCGAGCCTACCAAGGCGCCGAGCCAGGGATACTGCGGGTCGCTGTTCGAACGCATCAGGTGAATCATCGTACCTGTGGCACCGTCGTAGCTAGGCTTCACGTCGCAGAGGGCCATCATCTGATCCCAGCTGCCCAGGGCTTTCAGACCCAGCACTAGGATGATGAGTGATCCTAATAATAGAATAGGTGTCTGCAGCACAGAGGTGTACAGCACGCTCTTCATGCCACCGAAGATGGTGTAGGCAGCGGTGATGAGCACCAGTCCGATAGCTGCAATCCAGAAGAAGTCGATGCCCCAGAGTTCCTTGATGCCGAATACCTGCTGGAATACAAGACCACCGGCATAGACCGTTACGGCCACCTTGGTGAGCACGTAGGAAATGAGCGAGATGACCGAGAGGATGGTGCGCGACTCCTTGTTGAAGCGACGCTCCAGGAACTCGGGCATGGTGTAGACCATCGAACGGGTATAGAACGGAACGAATACCCAACCCAGAATCAGAATCATCCAACCCTGAATCTCCCAGTGGGCCATAGCCATACCTGACGAAGCACCGGCACCAGCCAGTCCGATGAGGTGCTCGGAACCGATGTTCGAAGCAAAGATGGATGCACCGATGGCAATCCATGTTGCGTCTTTACCACCGAGGAAATAGTCTGCCGAGTTATCGTTCTTCTGCGAGACAACCCATACAACAATGCCAATCAGCGCGAGGCAGAATACGCCAATGACAATCCAGTCTAATAATGCCATAAAATTTACTATTTTTCTATTTACTATTTACTATTTATTTCACCGAGAACTTATAGGCAGCGTGGCTGTAGTAAGG
>SUYI01000034.1 GCA_015060485.1 Prevotella sp.
AGGGACTTTATCGTGGCGCTGATACAGGTTGGTTGCTTACCGACCGTCTCTTCGCTGGTGCTGATACCCTCGCTACATCTTACGCTCTGGCTACTGCCATCAAGAAGATTGGCGATGTAGACATTGTTATCGGTGGTCGCCAGGCTATCGATGGTGATACTGCTCAGGTAGGTCCTCAGGTGGCTCAGAAATTAGGTTTGAATCAGGTTACTTATGCTGAGGAGGTTCTCAGCGTAAAGGATGGCAAGGCTACCATCAAGCGTGTGATCGACGGTGGTGTTGAGACCGTTGAGGCTCCGCTGCCCGTAGTGATCACCGTTAACGGCAGTGCTGCTCCATGCCGCCCTCAGAACGCCAAACTGGTGATGAAGTACAAGCGCGCCACCTGTCCCATGGAGCGTCCTGCTGAGGGTACAGCCTATGACAACCTCTATGAGGAGCGTCCATATCTGACACTGAACCAGTGGAGCGTGGCCGATGTAGACGGCGATGTGAACCAGTGCGGTCTTGCTGGCTCGCCAACGAAGGTGAAGGCTATCAAGAACATTGTGTTCCAGGCTAAGGAGTCGAAGACTTTGACGGCTTCTGATGCTGACATCGAGGGAATGATCAAAGAATTGTTGGAAGAAAAGATTATTGGTTAAGAGATATGAACAACGTATTTGTATATTGCGAGATAGAAGGTACTCAGGTACAGGAAGTATCTCAGGAGCTGTTGACCAAGGGTCGCAAGCTCGCCAATACATTGGGTGTTGAGCTCCACGCTATTGTTGCTGGTACAGGAATCAAGGGCAAGGTTGAGGATCAGATTCTGCCTTACGGTGTCGACAAGTTGTTTGTGTTCGACGCTAAGGACTTGTTCCCTTACACCTCAGCTCCTCACACGGACATTCTGGTGAACCTCTTCAAGGAGGAACAGCCGCAGATATGTCTGATGGGTGCTACCGTCATCGGTCGTGACTTAGGTCCTCGTGTAAGTTCTTCGCTGACCAGCGGTCTGACGGCTGACTGCACTGAGTTGGAGATTGGTCCTTTCGAGGATAAGAAGAATAATAAGGTATATGAGAACCTGCTCTATCAGATTCGTCCTGCCTTCGGTGGTAACATCGTGGCTACCATCGTGAACCCCGATCATCGTCCTCAGATGGCTACCGTTCGTAGTGGCGTGATGCAGAAGGCCATCTATGAGGGTAAGGCTAAGGGTGAGGTTGTTTATCCTGAGGTAAGCAAGTATGTTTCTCCTGAGGCTTTCGTTGTAAAGGTACTCGACCACCACGTAGAGGCTGCCAAGCACAACCTGAAGGGTGCGCCCATCGTGGTTGCTGGTGGTTACGGCATGGGCTCTAAGGAGAACTTCGACATGCTGTTCGACCTGGCTAAGGTGCTGCATGGTGAGGTTGGTGGCAGCCGTGCTGCTGTTGATGCAGGCTGGCTCGACCACGACCGTCAGATTGGTCAGACGGGTGTTACCGTCCATCCAAAGGTTTACATCGCCTGCGGTATCTCTGGACAGATTCAGCACATCGCTGGTATGCAGGACTCTGGTATCATCATCTCTATTAACAGCGATCCCGATGCTCCCATCAACAAGATTGCCGACTATGTAATCGTTGGTACTGTAGAAGAGGTAGTTCCAAAGCTCATTAAGTATTACAAGCAAAATTCGAAATAAATCATGGCAAACTATTATAGTGACCACCCAGAGATTGGATTCTATCTGAATCATCCTCTGATGGCTCGTATCGTCGAGCTGAAGGAAAAAGGCTTTGCTGATGCAAAGGAATATGACTACGCCCCTGTTGACCTGGGCGACGCCATCGAGAACTACAAGCAGATTCTCGACATCACCGGCGACGTGGCTGCTAACATCATCGAGCCAAACTCTGAGGCCGTTGACCTGGAAGGTCCGCACCTCGAGAATGGCCGTATGATCTACGCCTCCAAGACTTACGAGAACCTCGACGCCACTCGTAAGGCTGGTCTGTGGGGTGTAAGTATGCCCCGCCGTTACGGCGGTCTGAACCTGCCTAACGCAGTATTCTCTATGCTGAGTGAGATGATTTCTGCTGCAGATGCTGGCTTCCAGAACATTTGGAGCCTGCAGAGCTGTATCGATACGCTGTATGAGTTCGGTAGCGAGGAGCAGCGCCAGAAGTATATCCCACGCGTTTGTGCCGGTGAGGGCATGAGTATGGACCTGACTGAGCCTGATGCTGGTTCTGACCTGCAGCGCGTGATGCTGAAGGCCACCTTCGACGAAAAGGAGAACTGCTGGCGCCTGAATGGTGTGAAGCGTTTCATCACCAATGGCGATAGTGACATCCACCTCGTGCTGGCTCGCAGTGAGGAAGGCACCAAGGACGGACGCGGTCTGTCGATGTTCATCTACGACAAGCGCCAGGGTGGTGTCGATGTCCGTCACATCGAGCACAAGCTGGGTATCCATGGTTCACCCACCTGTGAGCTGACCTATAAGAACGCCAAGGCAGAGCTCTGCGGAAGCACTCGTCTGGGTCTGATCAAGTACGTGATGGCACTGATGAACGGTGCCCGTCTGGGTATCGCCGCACAGTCAGTAGGTGTTGAGCAGGAGGCCTACAACGAAGGACTGGCTTACGCCAAGGAGCGTCAGCAGTTCGGTGACAAGATCATTAACTTCCCCGCTGTCTATGATATGCTGAGTCGCATGAAGGCCAAGCTCGATGCAGGTCGTTCACTGCTTTATGAGACAGCTTGCTATGTAGATGTTTACAAGTGCTTGGAGGACATCGAGCGCGACCGCAAACTCGAGCCCGAGGAGAAGCAGGAGTTGAAGAAGTACCAGCGCCTGGCTGATGCCTTCACCCCACTTGCCAAGGGTATGAACTCCGAGTATGCCAACCAGAACGCCTACGATGCCATCTCTATCCACGGTGGTTCGGGCTTCATCATGGAATATAAGTCGCAGCGCCTGTTCCGCGATGCACGTATCTTCTCTATCTACGAAGGTACCACGCAGTTGCAGGTGGTGGCTGCCATCCGCTACATCACCAACGGCACCATGCTGAACAACATCAAGGAGATGCTGGCAGGTTTGGTGCCCAGCGATTCTGTCGCTGGGTTAAAGGCTCGCGTTGAGAAGCTCATCCCCGTTTACGAGGAGGCTCTCGCCAACGTGAAGGCTTTGGAGAATCAGGATGCACAGGACTTCCTGGCTCGTCGTCTGTACGACATGACTGCCGAGCTGGTGATGTCGCTGCTCATCATCCGCGATGCCGCCAAGGCTCCCGAGTTGTTCGATAAGAGCGCCAACGTCTATGTCCGCATGACTGAGGAGGATGTCTACGGCAAGAGCGCATACATCAAGGCCTTCCAGGTTGAGGACCTCAAGAACTTCAAGGCTGCTGAAGCGTAATCCCACACTCACCATAGAAAAAATCGGACCGGCCCTGTAGTCAGTCCGATTTTTTTTATTACCTTTGCAGCATAAAAGCTTGGAAGCAGGCTGGTAAGAACAAAAAATGGACTAACAATATTACTAACAACAATGAGCGTAAACAGATTCTATTTATTTTTATGTGTGCTGCTGATTCCGGCATTGGCATGGGGACAAAGCAACCAGCGCGAAATCATCCGGCTCGACGAGGGATGGAGATTCGCCTTTGGCCACGCAGCGGATCCGAAGAAGGACTTTGGCTGCGGCACGGAGTATTTCAACTATCTGACGAAGGCAAACTCGATACACAACGAGGGACCGTACGCACAGAAGTTCGATGACAGCAAGTGGCAGCAGGTGCGCATTCCGCACGACTGGGTAACGACGTTGCCGTATGCCAAGGAGGCCAGCCATTCGCACGGCTATAAGACGGTGGGCTACAAATATCCGGAGACCAGCGTAGGTTGGTATCGCAAGACGGTCGGCATACCATCAGAAGACTTGGGCAAACACATCTACCTGCAATTCGACGGCATATTCCGCAATGCCCGCGTGTGGTTCAACGGATTCTATATGGGCACCGAGCCCAGCGGCTATGCCACGCAGGTGTATGACGTGACGGAATACGTCAACTATGGCGGCGACAACCTGATCTGCGTGCGGGCCGATGCCACCTTGGAGGAAGGCTGGTTCTACGAGGGCGCCGGCATCTATCGCGACGCATGGCTGGTGAAGACGGCTGCGGTGAGCGTGGCACCCTTCGGCACTTTTGTATATGCCGACCTGAAGGCACCATACGACAAAGCGGCGATTCACATAAAGACGGAGGTACATAACAGTTCGCTGAAGACGCAGGAGTATACCGTCGTGCAGCGACTGCTTGACGCCGATGGCCGCGAGGTGATGAGCGGGGAGCTCCGCGAGGCGCAACATGTGAAGGCCAAGGACACCAGGACGACACACCAGCTGATGAAGATTAGCAATCCACACCTGTGGAGCACAGACGACCCGTACCTGTATCAGGTAGAGACCACCATCAAGGTTGAGGGTAAGACGACGGATGTGTATAAAACGACGATAGGAATCCGCGATGTGGCCTTCGATGCCGACAAGGGATTCCTGCTAAACGGGGAGCCGCTGAAGCTGAAGGGTGTCAATATGCACCAGGACCATGCCGGTGTGGGTGCTGCCATCCCCGAGGCACTCATGGCTTGGCGCATCAAGCAGCTGAAGAAGTTTGGTTGCAATGCCTACCGTGCGTCGCACAACCCGATGACTCCAGCCCAGCTTGACATCTGCGACCGCGAGGGCATGCTGGTCATCGACGAAAACCGCCTAACGGGAATCAACACCGAGCATCTGCGACTGCTGGAAAATATGATCAAGCGCGACCGTAACCACCCGTCAGTCATTCTTTGGAGCGACGGCAACGAGGAATGGGGCATCGAGAACACCGTTCAGGGCACACGCATTGCCGCCGCCATGCGCGAATATACGAAGCTGCTGGACCCGACGCGCCACTCCACCATCGCCAATGCCGGCGGCACGGAGATGATCAAGGGCCTCGACGTAGTAGGTTTCAACTACATCCTGCAGAACGATGTGGATAATAGGAAGCAAGCCAATCCAACATGGAAGATTGTAGGTACTGAGGAAACTACTGGTTGTGGCACACGTGGTGTCTACTTCAAGGACGCAGCACAGCCGGGGCGCATGCCGTCGATGAATCTCATGGCTGATAAGGACGGCACGGAAAACCGCATCGAGCGAGGCTGGCAATTCTATGCCGAGCGCCCATGGGCAGCAGGACTGTTCTACTGGACGGGGTTCGACTATCGCGGAGAGCCGAATCCGCTGGAATATCCGGCCACCGACTCCGAGTTCGGCATACTCGACTATTGCGGATTCTGGAAGGACGAGGCGTGGTATCTGAAGTCATGGTGGACAGAAGAGCCGACACTGCACATCTTCCCACACTGGAACCTGCAGGGCCATGAGGGCGAGGAGATCGACCTGTGGGCATACAGCAACTGCGACGAGGTGGAGCTGACGGTGAATGGCAAGAAGCTAGGCCGCCAGACGATGCCCAAAAACGGACACCTCAAGTGGAAAGCCACCTACCAGCCCGGTAAAGTGGTTGCTGTGGGATATAAGAACGGCAAGCGCGTGATGACGCAGACCCTCGAGACCACGAAGCCCGCCTCGATGATTGCGGTAAAGACAGACCGGCAGACCATCGATGCCGATGGGCATGACGTGGCAGTCATCATGGTGGACATTCAAGACAGCAAAGGGCGCACAGTGCCCGATGCCTGCCCGATGCTGAACATCAGTCTGACGGGCGAAGGACGTATTCTGGGTGTCGGCAATGGCGACCCTGCCTATCTTGGCGAAGACCACCCGAAGGAGAAAGACTGCAAGACGTTCCGCATTCCGGCATTTAACGGTCTGGCACAAGTGTTGGTGCAAAGCGACCACACACCATCGGACCTGACGCTGACAATATCAGCCGACGGACTCAGAACAGCGAACATCATAATTCCGGCCAGCCGTCGGGTGTCCATGTGACGGGGCGCTGGATGAGGATGGGAGCCCCGTTGTGGGCGATGCTGTAGCCGTGACAGAGGAAGATGTCCTGTCCGTCGATGTGGTAGACGGAGCAATGGCCGACGGCCTCGAACTCCCGCTTGTCGCCCTCGAAGAACAGGTCTCCCCCGCCATAGCGCATATCGATGCCCTTGCTGTCGACGTATGGTCCGTCGACGGAACGGCTGCGGCCTACGGCTACACGATAGCTGCTCTTGGCGCCCTGACAACAGTAGTCCCACGACACGAAGAGATAGTACCACCCATCGTGACAGAAGATGAACGGTGCCTCGATGGCATTGGTGCCGGCAAACTTAGATGTGGGATTGGGTCTGGCATTCTTGAAGGAGGGATCGTAGCGGCGGGCAATGGTACGGGGACATTTGGCAGTTCTTTGACCAAGGTCAAAGCGTTGCAAGCAACGATTAGGCATGTGCATGGTGCTATCGAGGGGAGCAATCTGGATGCCGTCCCAGAAGGAGCCCCACACGAGCCAGGGCTGGTCGTCGGCATCGATGACGAAGTTGGGGTCGATGGCATTCCAGTTGTCACGTCCCTCCCGCGAAGTGACGATACATCCCTCGTCGCTCCACAGATGCCACTTGAGCGACGGTGTGGAGAGCAGCCCGATGGCTGATCCGTTCCTGCCGAACGTGCTACAGCTGTAGGCAAGCCACCAGCGGTTGTGCCACCGTATGATGTCCGGTGCCCACACATGGTTCTGGAATCCCGGTACGGAGTCGCGTGTCCACGCTGGTATCACGCTCATCACCGGCTGCTGCGACACGGTCCACGACTGCCGGTCGGCAGAGGTCATGAGCTGAATGCCATGACCGGTGCTGAACAGATAGTAGATACTGTCCTCGTAGGCCATGACGGGGTCGTGAACCAGTTGCGGTCTCTGTGCCATCGCCATGGCACAGAGAGGTAGCAACAGACATAAATTAACTAACTTATTCATGTGTTGTTATTCTGATAATATTAAGGGAATAAGCTGGTAATTCCACCTCGACCTGATTACCGACAGGTGACAGCAGATGGTTTGTAGGATAAATGTTTGTGGGTTGGTTGAGGGTGTTTTCGTCCATGCCGTCGTTGGCACGCAAACGGATGAGACGGGCCTGTCGTACCGTCGCGTTCTTGATATCCAGCAGCGCCGTTGTTGCCTCGCTTCCGGTATTCACCACCTTGACGATGAGTTCACCGCTGGGTTCGTCGATCGTTGCTGACGAGAAGATGCCCGGCTTGACATCGCCCTTGAGCACGGTATCGAATACGAGTTCCTGGTCGAGCCAGCACTTCAAGCTGTCGCCAGCCAGTTGCAGGGTGACGTCGTACCAGCGGCCAGTCTCGATCTTTCCCGGCTTGGTGGCAATCTGCGCCTTTCCGCCGCCGCTGATATGCTCGATGCCATGCTGGGTGTTGTTCCACCCGCCGAAGTTAATCCAGTCGTAATGGTCCTTGTCGACATAATTGAACACCACCATAAAGCCTTCGTTGCCACCATCCTTACGGGCACGGAAACGGACCGTATAATGGTCGCCCACGGCAGCCCGGCAAACGGCGACACACTGCTCGCGCATGCTGGTCTGGCTGACGCTGCCGTCGGCGTTTTTCTGCCATTCGCCTGTGATGTATTCCGGCTGTCCGGTCTTGGGCAGCGGGTCAGGATGCGTGAAGGACGCCTGCGTAGCCCATGTGGCAAAGCCGATGCGGCTCTTTGCGGGAGTCACCACGGGTTTAGTGGTGAGAGGTGAGTGGTGAGAGGTGAGAGAACGGTCTTGTTGCTCGACTTTCACCACCTGCGTCCCCAGGTGTTGGGGCATGAGCTGCTGCACGTAGTACGACGGCGTTCCCATGACGCGGCTCGAGTTGAAGCGGATCATGTCGGGACGCCACTTGGCATCGTTCTCGTTGACAAAGATGGGGGCATAGGAGTTCAGCGGCACCATGTCGGAGTTGTTCTCCATACCCATCATATAGACGGCCTCGCCCAGGGCGGCATTCATATTACCCAGGTTGCCGAAGCCGCTGGTGACGGCATACTCGCCGACGTAGACCTTCGGTCCCCGACGGTCGTAGCTGTCGTACTTACGGAACGCTTCGGCAAACCATGCCGGATTGCGATAGTAGTGTTCGTCGAGCAATTCGACCGGCAACTGTGAGCCCCACTTGGGATTGTCGTCGCCCCATGCCACCACGTTGCCAATGAGATGCATCTTGGGATACTTGGCCAGGATAGCCTTTCGGAACTGTTCGTAGCGCTCGTAGTAGTGGTCGCTCTGTGCACCTGGGTCGGGCTGGTTGTTCTCGTTGCCAATCTCCAGATACTCGATATTGAAAGGTGCGGGATGCCCGTTTTTGGCGCGCAGGGCTCCATATTTCGTCGTGACGTCGCCATTGGCATACTCCAAGGCTGCCAAGCATTCGTCAATCCACGGCTGAATCTCGTTATAAGGCGTCAGTCCGCCATGCCACAGTCCGACGTTGACGACATAAAGCGGTTTGGCGCCAAGGTCCTCGGCCATCTGCAGGTATTCGTGGAATCCGATGCCGTCGGTGGTGCGATAGCCCCAGTTGACATTCCAGTGTCCGGGACGTTCCTCGACAGGTCCGATGGTACGTTCCCAGCGGAACGCATTATCGGGCGAAATCTGTCCCTCGACGAAACAGCCGCCGGGAAAACGCATGAACTTGGGATGCATCTCGTAGAGCATCTGTGCCAAGTCGGGACGCAGGCCGTTCTCGCGGTTCTTGAATGTCGGCGGGAATAGCGATACGACGTCAAGGTCGAGCACACCCCTTCCGTCGAAGACAAAGGCAAACTGTGCCTTGGAATCGTTGGCGGTAGCGGTGAGCGTGGCCGTAAACTTGGTCCACTGCTTCGCATTGACACCGGCGGCAAAACCGTCGACCACCGTTTCGGCATAGACGGCATCCCCCTCCTTGCTGCACAGCATGGCTTTGACGCCGCCCTTGTACGTCCCCTTGGCAAAGAAGCTCAGCCGATAGCTGCGTCCCTGCACGGCATTGATGCCCCAGAAGCCCTCGTTGACCAGGCAGGCGGGCGACTCGGCCGTCGCACTGACGGTCAGCTCCAGGGCATTGCCCTGGGCAGCATTCAGCAGCTTCACCTTCTTGCTGGGCTGGATGAGCTTGCAAACCAACTGCGACGGCGTGGCGGCATACGTCGACCAGCCCTGCAGGTCGGCAGGCTTTCCATACTCCGGACCGTCTTCGAACGAGCGGTTCCGAATCAGCTCGGCATAGATGCCGCCGTCGGCCGCATGGTTGATGTCTTCAAAGAAGATACCATAGTGGGTAGGACTGATTTTTGGTCCGCGCTGGTTAACGTCAATGCTGACGGTAACCTGTGCACTGGCAGTCATCGCTGCCAGTGCATAAGCTGTTAACACAATATGTTTCATGATTATTTCTTGTATCCCCAGATGGTCACTCCCGTCTTGCTGTTCAGTGCCGTAAAGCAGGGGGTCTTGTCGTTTTTAGGTTCCAACGTCTGGCGAATCATCACGCCGTTGTACTCATCCTCTCCGATTTTGACGGTGACGTAGCACGAGCCCGGCTTGGCCGTCCACGAGCCTTGATAGTCGCCGGCAATGCTGCCGTCGGCATTCAGCATCACGTCGACAGGCGACGAGTACGCTTTCTTGGTGTGATCGAGCTTGTAGTTATGAACCAGCAGTTTGTAGCTGCCGGGAATATCGCTGTCGGCAATCTGCTGCTTGGTGGCAATGTCGGCACTCTTGATGCCTTCGCCCGTATACTCGAACGGAGCAGCCACCAGCCAGCCATCCTCGTTCTGGAACAGCTGGTGGACGCGCACCTGATGTCCCTCGCCCTGATTCTGGAAGCGGGTGTGGTAGACCAGGTAGGTACGTCCGTCGGGAGCGGCAAGACAAGAGTTATGGCCCTGCGAGCGCTCACCGGCCACGCCGACGGCTTTGTTGCCCCACTCACTGTAGGCGCCGAAGATGTTGACACCGCGGTTGCCGTCGTTTTCCTTCGCACCGAAGTTGAGCAGATAAGAGGCATACAACGCGGCGCTGCCCTTGCTGTCGACGTAAGGTCCGTCAGGCGACTGCGACCGGAACACACGCATCTGGTAGCCGCCGTTGTTGTAGTCGCCGGGATCGCCGCCCGCAGCCAGACCGCCATTGGTGACAAACAGGTAATAGTAGCCGCCGATATACTCGATATAGCTGGCCTCGCCCGAAGAGTAATAGCCGCCGGCAATCTTCTTGCCGAAGTAGGGGTCGACGGTGATGCCGTCGCCCGAGCCCGTCAGCGCGTAGGTGACGTCATAGTCGCGCAGACCCGTTGCCTCGTCCAGCTCCAGCATATAGATGCCACCGCTCCACGAGCCGTACGACATCCACAGCCTGCCCTGTTCGTCGTAGAACACACAGGGGTCGATGCAGTTGGGATAGCGACGTCCCCAGTTGCTGCCCACGCTGTAGCGGCTGGGCAGCGAAGCCTGCGTCCCCAGCACTATCTCCAGGTCGGTGTCCTTGTAGTCGCTGCCCGACTTGAATCCGCTGATGACCACCGGCGCCTGGTAGCGATAGGGACCGCTGATCTTGTCGGCCGTCAGCAGGATGATGCTCGAATACCAGTTGTCGCCGTTGATGCTGAGGTACATGCACCACTTGTTCATCTGCTTGTTGTAGATGACATCCGGAGCCCACATCATGCCGTCGACACTATAGCTGGAGCTGCCACGCTTCGACCAGTCGTAGGCGCTGAACGAGAATTCATACTCCGTCCCGTCCTTCTTGACCTTCGTCACCTGCGGAGTCACAAAGGCCATGCTGTTGGCCGCATTCGACGAGGTGGCCGTTGCCCAGGGCACCTCGATGCTGTTCCACGCCATCATGTTGCTGGTCCAGGCACTGGCGCGATGCGAGCCGAAGATGTAGTAGCGCTGCGAGGTATGGTCGTAGACCACGCTGGGGTCGTGCACGCTGACCGCCCTCAGCAGCGAGGCGCCGTTGGCCACGTCGTCCTCAATCTGGTCCGAGGGCTTGTCCTCCGCGCTGGTGGTAAACGTCACACCGGCAGAATACTTGATCTCGCCGCTGTTCTGCACGTAGGCACGCACGTGATAGGTCGTGGCGGGCGTCAGACCGACAAGGGTAATGGTCATGTCCTTCGACGAGCCAGTCACCTTCATGTCGTTGATGGTGGGATTGGCCGATGTGGCATAACACACCCCTCGGCTCGTAACGGCCGAGCCCTCCGCAGTAGCCTTCACAACGGCCGTCGTCGACGTGATATCGGTCACCACGGGCGTCGATACCGACAGCGGGGTTGAGCCCCCGCCGCCGTTATCGCTCGCGTCGTCGTCGCCACAGGCCACCATCAACAGGCCCATGCACAACAACAATATACTTTGAACATTGAACTTTGAACTTTGAACTTTGAACATTGAACTTTGAACTTTGAACATTGTAATCGACGAAGTCGCTTTGACCTTGGTCAAAGAACTTTATTCAAATACCAAGTGAGATCCTTCACATGTGAAACGGAAGCGGAAGTTATCGGCCTCGATAGGAGCAATTCCGGTGTAGTCCTGTGTATAGGTCTTTCCGTCGTTACCCACAATAATGCACTTGATATCAGCAGAAGATCCGTTATTTGTGACGGATACCGTAACGGTAGCGCCGTCCATGGCAGCGCTCCAGGCATCCCAGTTGCGGTCTTCCTCAGTCACGGCCGTGGCAATGCCGTCATAGCTGGTGCCCCAGCCGAAGTTGTCGGCACGAACTACGGCATACTCCGAATTATCCGCACGAGTCAGCACAACAAGGAAGTTGTTCCAGTTTGCCTTACCATTGGTATAGTTCTTGAAACGGGTGGTATAGGTCCGTCCATTAGGAACAGTAATATCTGCTGAGTGGGCAGTCCACCACGGCGTGCTGTTGTCTTCCAAACCAAGCACGCTGTCGAACTCAAGATGACCACCTTCTATGGTGAAGCAGAAGTAGAAGTCATTGGCGTCGACACCGCCGATGCCCGTATAGTCCTGCGTATAGGTATTGCCGTCGTTACCCACGATGACCGCCTTGATGTCGGCTGTTCCGTCGCCATTGTTAGTAACGTAGGTTGTCACCTTGGCGCCGTCCATGGCAGCACTCCAGGCATCCCAGTTGCGGCCTTCCTCTGTCGCAGCCTGGGCTATGCCGTCATACCCTGCACCCCAGCCGAAGTTGTCGGCACGAACTACGGCATACTCCGACTTATCAGCCCTGCGCAGAACGACCAGGAAGTTGTTCCAGTTTGCCTTACCATTGGTATAGTTGGTAAAGGTGCTGACAAACGTCTCCTTCGGGCCAATCTTGATGTCGTCAGAGAAGGCAGTCCACCACGGCGTGGTGTTGTCAGTCAGACCCACGCAGGTGTACATCTTGTCGACGACCTCAAACTCGGCCGTACCGATGACCGGTGTATTGGCAGCCTCGCCCTTATACGTCTTGGCATATACGGCCACCAGCGTCTTCTTGCCCAGTGTGTTCATGTCGGGCACGGTGCGGAACGTCAGGTCGCTGGCATTGACAGTAGCCGTCACCTCCTGCTCGAACTCCACGGTAGCGGTGACGTTGGCAAAGGCGTCGGCCATCTCCGTACCCTGCAGCACCTTCTTGGGCACGCCGTTCAGCGTCAGCGCCAGCGGCAGCTTATCCTCTGCCGACGTGCAGCCGCCGATGGGTTCGATGTTCGTCTGAAGGAATCCGATGTACGAGCCCTCCGGAACCAGGAAGGCACGAATCGTCGTGTTCGACCCGTCCGCATTCAGATTTTCCAGGGCAGCCTTCTGGGTATAGGTCTTCGTCACCGTACCGTTGGTCATCTTGACAATCAGCCCACCCAGCGAGCGGTCGATGGTCAGCGTCACCTTACCGCCCAGTTTATCAACGCCCTCGTCGGTATCCGTTTCGAAAGTCAGCGTACTCTCCACCAGACTACGGTTGATATAGTCGCCCCACTCGGAGTTACCGCTGGGCTGGTTGTCATAACGGATGGCACCATACTCCTTGTAGTTCGCTGCACCACGGTCCTCGTCGTTCGTAATGATCAGGGCAAAGTTCTTGTAGGTGTTCGGTGCACTGGGGTTGATGTTCAGGTTGAACACACCATACCATGTCGCACCCTCAGGAATCTGGTAATACTTGGAATACACCTGCCACCAACCAGTAGAATAGTCTGTAGCACCAATGGTATAGACGTCTTCCATCATACCCTCCAGCTTCTTGGGCTTGTTGGCAGCAGCAATGGAGTCGGCCTTGGCCGAAATCCAGTCGGGGGCATTTACATTATATAAGTCGCCACCCTCGCAACTCGTCATTCCAATAACCAATAAACAATAACCAATAACTGTTATTGTGGATAATAATATCTTTTTCATATTCATATGAATCTTAAATGTTTATTGTTTCACGTTTATTGTTTATTGCTCAGAGGTTTACCACCGGACGTACCTTCCAACCCTGCTCATTGAAATAGGCAGCGTTGTCAGTATTGTTATTAGCCGAGTTACCCTTCAGATTGGGATTAGCAGTGAGCAGACCCTGGTAAATGGGCAGGAACTCATGACCAGGAACAAAGCTGTCGTACGATGTCTTATAAGGCTTCATCAGCACGCCATCCTCGTCTTTCGACAGTGTAGCATAATCAATGGCATCCTTCACCAAGCTACGGTCGTTGCTCAGCAGAACGGTACCGTGAGACTTCAGCTGCGTCAAACGGTCGGCACTATAGTAGAAGCCCCAACGGATGAGGTCGAAGCCACGTCCGAACTCACAACCGAACTCCTTCGGGCGCTCCACATTGGCAATCTGCTCGAAGAGCTTGTCGGCAGAACTGAAGTCAGCGAGTTTCAGGCTGGCCAGACTGGCACGGTTGCGCACCTGGTTGATCCAGTCGATAGCCTGCTGCGTAGGACCGTTCACCTCGTTTTCACACTCTGCGGCTCTGAGCAGCACGTCGCTGTAGCGCATCATACGCAGGTTGATACCGCAGTGCAGACCCGTCACCACCGACGAATAGAGGTTCGTGCGCATATTCGTATTCTTGGCGATGGGCAGACCGCCATTGTTGTTGTTAGTCACAATATTTTCCGTGGCCGTCATCGGCATCGCATAGGCGACATTGCCATTCTCAAAACCTTCCCAGTCGGCTTCGTATGTACCAATGGTCCAGTAAAGGCGCGGATCAAGCTTGCCATCTGTGGTACGCTCCTTCTTAAACAATTCATAGAGCCAGGGCGAAGCCGACAGGTCGGCCCAACCGCCAAAGTCGCCAGGACAGCAGTTACTCTCAATAGCATGAGCCTGGGTAGCCTTTGAACTGGTGTTCACCGGTGTCCATTCCTCGTCAGTACCCTGCGTTCCATAGTCCAGGAACTGCACTTCGAAAAGGCTCTCTGAATTATTCTCATAGTTAGAACCCTCGCGGAAGTTATCGCCATAATTCTTGACAAGGGCATAAGTTCCGTATTGCTGACTGATAATGGCCTTCAGAACGGTGAGCGCCTCACTGTACTTATGGTGCTGCATCAGCGTGCGTGCATAGTAACCTGCGGCAGCGCCCATGGTGGCACGTCCCTTAGCCCACTCACCACCTTCGTCGCGCTTAGGCAGCAAGGTCATAGCCTCAGCGAAATCACTCTCCGCCTGAGCAAGTACCTCGTCGTAGCTGCTGCTGGCAGCATAGAGTCCGTCGAGCGAACCATACTGGCTGTAGTCTGTGATGAGTGGCGGATTCTGGTAGTATCCTGCCAGATTATAATAGCTCAGTCCACGCAGGAACAGGGCCTGTCCCTTGATGCGCTTCATGTCCTCGGCAAGCGCCGAGTTGTCAGCACCGGTACGTGAGAGGATAAAGTTGCAGACGTTGATGGTATAATACCACTCACGCCATACCCACTCCGTCATCTCCTCAGTAGCAGCGGCATTGAGGTCATCGAAAGGCAGGTACCACACCTGTGAACTGTTCCACACCTCGTCACCACGACACATATCGTAGCCATAGCCCACACGGGCATAGGAACCCTCCATGCGGATGTGGTTATAGGCAGCCACAACACATTCTTCAAGGTCGGCGGCTGTTTGGCCGAAAGTACCTGTAGTCTGCTGGTTGGGGTTCGTCAGTTCCAGCTTATCGCTGCACGATGTCAGCGTGCCAAGCCCCATCAAGAGGGCAAAGGACAATTTATATAGTTTCATAATGATATATCTCCTTTTAATTAGAATGAGAAATTAACACCGCACATGAAGCTACGTGCACTGGGATAAGAACAGTAGTTGTAACCCGGAGTGAAGACACCAGGAGCATAGTCTACGTTGTAGCCCTTGTAGCCTGTAAAGGTATAGAGGTTCTGTGCCGACACATAGATGCGGGCACCGGTGATGTAGCCATGGAACAGCTTGTCGGGGATGTTATAGCCCAGCTCCACATTCGCGATCTTCCAATAAGCGGCATTCTGAATCTTGCGGTCGCTGAACAGATCGTTCCAACCCAGTGTTGCACCCGGGTGGTTAATATAGGTACGGGGTACGTCAGACAAGTAAGTAGAGCCATCCTCCGACCATACGTTAGCGTCTAATATTGACACATCCTTGTTACCATAGCCATAGCATGAGTTCAAAGCATTGTAAATGTGGTCAGCCACATGATAGCCCAAGGCACCATAAGTAGAGATGCTCAGGTCGAAACCTTTATACTCCAGATGAGCGCTCAGACCGAAGTTCACGCTGGGAAGACCACTGCCCAGCACCGTCTGGTCAGCGTCGGTAATCTGACCGTCGCCGTTGATGTCGGCATAGTAGCAGTCGCCTACCTGGGCGCCTGGCTGGTACTTCTTGTTGAGGTCGGGCACGTAGTCAGGATCGTCTTTGACCTTAGCCTCCTCTACAGCCACGGCAATGGCGTTCAGTGCGTCCAGTTGCTCCTGCGTCCGGATGATGCCAAGATACTGCCAGCCATAGAACTTACCTACCTCCTCGCCGACCTTGGTGATGTAAGCACCGTCAATCTGCTGGTCCTTACCAGTACTCAGTGCCGTCACCTTATTCTTGACAGTGCTGAGATTGGCACTGATCTGATGCTTCAGGGGATGATCGTTGTTGCGATAGGTCACTGAGAACTCAAAACCGCTGTTCTCCATCGAAGCAGCATTCATGGTCACCGTACTATTCTGCACACCGGCATTCAAAGGCACTGCCACGCTGTACAGCAGGTCGGTCGACTTGTTCTTAAACCACTCTGCCGAGAATTCGATGCGGTTGTTGAACATGGCAAGGTCGAGACCTACGTTGGTCGTCGACTTCTTCTCCCATGCCAGATTCTCATTCACGTATGTAGACACGGCCGAACCGCTCACCTCGCTATTGCCGAAGTTATACTTCATGTTGTTGCGAAGCATGGTAGCCTGATAGACGTATTCGCCGATGTTCTCGTTACCCAGCTCACCATAACTGGCACGAATCTTGAACATATTGACGATATTGCGGTCGATGGGGAAGAACTTCTCCTTGTCGAAACGCCAGCCTAAAGAGACAGAGGGGAAGGTACCCCAGCGGATGCTCTTGGTCAGACGCGAACTGCCGTCACGACGAATGATAGCCGACAGCAGATACTTTCCGTCGTAGTCGTAGGTCAGACGACCGATGAACGAGGTCAGTGCATGCTTATATTCATAAGAGTCGCCATTCTGCTTCTCTGCGTTCTGAATCTGCAGGAAATAAGGCTCCGGATAATTCAGGCCCCATGCCGACAGCGTGTTGGTATTCTCCTCTTCGTAAGTGATACCTCCCAAGAGATTAATATGATGCAGACCGATGGTGCCGTCGTATGTCAGCGTATTCTCTATCAGTGCATCCGTGTATTTGCGGTGTGCCTTGGTTAAACGCTCATTGTCTTTGGCCAGATAGACGCGGTTACTCTGAATCCATGCCGAAATCCATGTCTTGTCGTTAGCATGAGTGGTGCTGTACGACAGGTTAATCTTATAGTTCAGCTTGTGGTTCTTGTTCTCCAGACCAATCATCTTCAGCAGATCGACATCGGCCGAACCAGTACCCACAAAGCGGTCTACCTGCGTATTGCGGGTAAAGAGGTTGTTGGTCAGCAAGGGGTTGGTAGCCGAGATGTCGCCATGGATATTGTCGTAATAGACACCATAGCCGTAGGCGTCGTATTTCCAGTTATTAGCAGCACCCACCTTGTCATCGAGACACCATGTCGACTCATCGTAGGCCTTGATGGTCGGCTGCATGGTCAGCGTACCGAGCAGCACGTTGGGCAGGTTGCCGTAGAGACCCTGGATATACTCGTTGGCATTCGAGATAGACATATTGTCCTGATTGGAGTGTGAGTAGACGAGACTGGTGCGGAACTTGATGAATTTGGTGTCCATCGTGTTGTTGACACGGGCGGTAAAACGCTCGTAGTTAGGACCAGCTCCCTCCATCGTACCTTTCTGCTTGAAGTAGTCAAGACCGATGTTATAAGTATTATTAGCACCGCCACCACTTAGGTTGACGTTGTGGTTCTGACGGACACCCGTCTTGAACACTTCCTTGAACCAGTCGGTATTAGTGTTGTCCATGAAGTGGAACTTGCCATCCTCACCAATGCTGTAGCCGCCAGGCTGGTCAATACCGGTATTGGCACAAGCCATACCTAAATACTGGCTATACTGGTCGGCATTCATCACATCATAGACGCCACTCGAGATCTTGTCAATACCGAAATAGCCCTTGTAGTCCACCTTCAGTGGCTGCTCCTTCTTACCGCCCTTCGTCGTGATGATGACCACACCATTAGCAGCACGTGAACCGTAAATGGCACCTGCGGAAGCATCCTTCAGCACCTGAATAGTCTCGATGTCGTTAGGCGAAAAGTCGCGGATTGTAGTTCCCATGGGTACACCATCGATGACATATAGCGGCGCAGTACTTCCGAACGAGCCCAAGCCACGGATACGTACTGAAGGATCGGCACCGGGCTGACCGTCAGTGGTAATCTGTACACCAGCCACCTTACCTTCCAGCATCGACGAGATGTTGGAGTGTGAGACGCGCTTCAGTTCATCGGCATTGACAACAGCAACCGAACCCGTCAGGTCGGCCTTCTTCTGAGTACCGTAACCCACGACAACCACCTGTTCAAGTACGTTGTCGTCAGAATCCAACTGAATCTGGTCAATCACCGCACGCCCGCGTACCGCAATTTCACGATCCTTGTAGCCCACATAACTTACCACGAGTGTAGCATTCGAAGCGGCATCAATCTGGAAGTTACCGTCCATATCGGTCACACTTCCTGACTGAGCACCTTTCACTCTGACAGTAGCACCAATCAGGGGTTCCCCGGCTTGGTCTACCACCTGCCCCTTGACCTTTATGGTCTGCTGGGTCACAGCTGCCTTAGCGTTAAGAGGACAGACTGAGAGTCCACCCGTGACGCCAAAAGCCAGCATCAAAGAGAATAATACTTGTTTTCTCATTAGTGTTAATTGTTTTAATGTTAGAATTATGATGTTATGATAGTATTCTTTGCAGATTTCCGATGGCAAAAGTAGGAAAAAAGCATTTTAGGCAGGTGGACAAAACAAGAAATTGGGTGGACAAACGCATATTTCATGCATATTCCACCCAATTATTATAGAAAACATCACACTTTGTCCACTTATCCGTCCTCTTCGGTATAGGTCGACGGGCTGTGACCATACTGACGAGTAAAACACCGTGTGAAATATTTCGGATCGTTAAAACCCACCTTATAGGCTATCTCCGTAATGTTTCTGTTGGCCACATTCTCCAACAGCAATTTCTTGGCAATGTTCAGGCGGTAGTTGCGGATAAACTGTCCCGTGCTCTGTCCTGTTTCCTCGTTGAGTCGCTTAGAGACCAGACTACGGCTCATGCCGATAGCCTCTGCAAATTCAGTGATGCCGAACTCGCTGTCCATGTAGTTCTGCTCCATGATTTCCGTAGCCCGTTCCATAAACGACTTGTTGGTACGCATCGTCTCCTCCTTATCGGCTTCTACAGTACGATGATAACTCATTCGTAGTCTTTCATGATTGTCCAAAATGTTCTGGATTCGCAATTGTAACTGTTCCGGATCTTCCGATTCATCAAGGGCGTGGCGAATGGGCATCAGCAGTTTTTCTGCCTCCTGTCTGCGCATAGCCTCCATTCTGCGACGGTAGATCCACACTGCAATAGCAGCCATCAGCATCATAACGAGCATGACAAACCACCAGCTCTTCCAGAAGTACGGCACCACCTCTATCTCGATACTGATAACGTTCATCTCGGCATTTGTTCCTGTGGTATATTCCACCTCGAAGGTATAGTCGCCCGGCTTCGGACTGGTATAGCGTACGGAATGCTGGCCAGGTTTCAGCGGAATCCATTCGTTCTCGAAACCTAGCAGCCGGTATCTGTAGTGTCCCTGCGTCTCACCGGCATAGGTCAGCGTCGAGAAATCGACAGAGAACGACTTCACGGACTCGTGCAACCGGATATGGGTAGCCTGCGAGATGTCGGCATCCATATAGTCGCTGTTGGCGGCGGTAATCTCCTGATTGTCCACCATCAAACGGGTAAAGGTCAGGTGAACCGGATACCTGGCTTCTGTATTCTCGCCGCGCACCTCGGTCAGACCAGCGGCACTGCCCAGATAGATGGCACCGTCGGGCCCCTTCACGGCGGAATTCCAATAGAACCGCTGACACAGCAGTCCGTCGTGTTCGCCATAATTATTAAAGGTGTGCGTGCGCACATCATAAACCGACAATCCATTATCCGTCGTAATCCACAGGCGGCCCTGTACGTCCTCCACGATGCCCTTCACGGCATTGTTAGCCAGTCCCTGGTCCGTCGTCAACACCTCGAAAGTTTCCTGGCCCTCTTCGTCCACGATGCGCCGATAGAGACCATAGCCATTCGAACCCAGCCACAGGTCACCATCCTTGGTTTCGCAGAAACAGCATATCTTGTCGATAACCGCCGACTCGGGCTGGTCGAGTTTGTTGCGCAACCTGCGATACTTGAAGTCACCCTTACCCGAGGGGCGTGAATGGAGGTCGATGATGCAGACTCCCGACAGGCATCCCATCCACAACAGTCCGCTACGGTCCACATGGCTGCCCACACAGCCTCTGATGTCGCGGTTTCCCCGAAACGGGTCCTCCAACCGTCCCGTCTGCAGGTCGTAGTAGAAGATGCCATCGTTGCTGCCAATCCACAGCGCATCGTTTATCCTGTCGTAGGCCAATGCGCCGATATAATCGGTCTGTCTGGCCATATCGGCAGTCATGTCGACGTGAGACACCCTGCCCGGGTCGGCCATCGGGATGTAGTTGAGTCCCCCACCCCACGAGCCGATCCACAGGCGGCCGTGGGCGTCGGGTTCCAACACCGACACGGTGTTATGCTTCAATCCGATGTCCGTCAACGGCCAGTGGTCGAAACCGCTTACCTCTTCCCTCTTCCCTCTGACATCCAGCCTGTTGAGTCCACCTTCTACCGTACCTGCCCACAGCGTACCATCGGGTTCGACATACATGGCATTAACAGGGTTGGGCGACAACGATTGGGGATTGCCCGGCTCGTGACGGAAGTTACGCAGCATCAGTGGCTGGGGAGACAGCTTGACGACTCCAGCCGTCTCGGTGCCAATCCAAATCTGACCGTCGCGAATCATCAGGCAGTGCACGAAATCGCTCGGCATAGGCTTTCCGCCGGTTGCTGTATTCCAGTGTTCGAAACGCTCACTCTGCTCGTCAAGAATGTCGACGCCTCGCAATGTTCCCACCAGCAGCCGTCCGTCGGGAGTCACCGCCAGTGCAGTGGCATGGTCGTGCGACAGCGAGCGTTCGTCGCTGGTATGCCGATAAGCGGTCAGCGAGCTGTCATACTGGTTATAGGCATAGAGTCCCAGATTGGTGGCAATCCATACCACATGGCCGCGTTTCAGCAAATCGGTCACATAGTGTCCTTGTAACTGCTGCATCGCTGGCGCCACGTCTTTACGCACCAACTTGTCGCCGCGCTCGACTAAGAGATACAGCCCATTCTCGATATTAATCCATACCGAGCCGTTATGTTCGATGTCACAGATGGTAATGTCGGGCGTATTACCGTGATAGCTGCAGCTGCTGATGTGCCCGACGTTGCCTGCCTCATCGAAACTATAGCGGAAAATGCTGTCGCGTGTCACATGCCACAAGGCACCTTTGCTGTCGCAATACACCTTCACGGCATTCTGCCGCAGCCGGTGGTCCATGGCGGCAGGTGGCACCACGCAGCCCATCGTCCGCATGTCGACCACCACCGTGCCCTCGTCAAAGGCTACCCATAGGCGTTGGTGGCCGTCTTCTGCAAAACCCTTGCACGAATTGCTGGACATCTGTGTCAGACGGTTCAGCACGGGCATGGCAAACGAGTAGCCGTCATAACGGACAGCCCCACCTCCATAAGTCGATATCCAGACGAAGCCCTGGCTGTCGGCAAATATCTGGTTGACGTTGTTATGTGGCAGTCCTGCTGCCAGATCCAGACAGGTAATGTTATACCGGTCGGTCAGTACATTCTTTGCCGCCAACGTGCCTGCCAGCAAGTGCAACAAGACAAAAATCACACAACGCCTCATACTACGTTCGGCTCAGGGACTTCGCGGCCACGACAGAAGCGGTGGACTATCTGGCGGTCGTCGCCCACATAGATGAAACGCTCCAGACGGTGCAGCAGCGAGTATTCGGAAGGATAGAGTACGCTGTCGTCGATGACCAGTGCATCGAACTCGTAGCCGGGCTCGAAGCTGCCTACCCGGCCGAAGAAGCTGCCTGCCGACTTGGTGGCAATCCAGAATATCTCGGACAGGTTGAGGAACGCCTTGTCGTGATTCAGCTGATAGTGCATCTTGCTGACCTGGATGGCATATACCAGCATGCGGAACATGTTCAGGTCGTGACCGCCGCTGATGTCGCTGCCCAGACCGATGCGCACGCCCTCGTCGAGCAGTGAGCGGATGGGGGCCATGCCCGACGACAGGTTGAAGTTCGACGTGGGACAGTGGGCCACCATCACCCCGTTGCGCTTCATCAGTTCCAGTTCCTCACCCTCGGTCCACACACAGTGTGCCATGATGGTTGGCGTCTGTCCGAAGAGTCCATAGCGGTTGTAGGCGTCGCCATAGCTCTTGCTCTCCGGCTCCAGCTCAGCCACCCAGGCTATCTCGGAGAGGTTTTCCGACAGGTGCGACTGCACGGGCAGCTGATACTTATTAGCCAGCTCGCCACAGGCCTTCAGCAGCTCGGGTGTACACGACGGCACGAAACGCGGGGTGATGATGGGACGGACGAGAGGTGAGAGGTGAGAGGTGAGAGGTGAGAGGTGAGAGAATTCGGCGATAAGCCGTTCGATGCCCTCGACGGCGGCCTCGACATCCTCACATAGTACCTCGGGACAGTGGCGGTTCATGGCCACCTTACCCACCAATGCACCCATGCCGGCCTCCTGATACAGCTGCATCAGCCTGCGGGTGCTCTCCGTATGCACGGTGGCGAAGACTACGCTACGCATCGTCCCGAACAGCCACTGGGTATGCATGAAGCGGCGATACATGCGCTCGGCATACTCCACGTCGGCATATTTCGACTCCTCGGGGAAGGTGTAGTTCTCCAGCCACGGCAGCAGTTCCAAATCCATCGCCACACCCTGGTTGTGCACCTGCGGGGCATGTACGTGCATATCGTTCATCGCCGGGATGAGCAGCTTGTCGCCAAAGTCGACAATCTCAGCAGTTGAGATTTGAGGTTTGAGCTTTGAGCTTTGAGATTTGAGGTCTTCCAGGTTGGAGGCGACACCAACAACGCAGCCGTCGTCATCCACTGCGACATAGCCATTCTCATAGACCTCGAAACGGTCCTTCTCCTTCGTAAAGAGAATATGTGCCTTATATATCTTCATAGTTCTTTGACCTAAAGGTATAAAGCGTTGCAAGCAACGATTTGACAGTTGACAGTTTTATTACTCAATACATTTCATCAGGAAGTCCACAGCACCGTTCACACCGAACTTACGCACATCCAGCGAGATGTCGTAGTTGGTGGCGTCCTTCCATTCGCGACCTGTGAACTTCTTTGTATACAGCTCGCGGCTGAAGTCGTTGTCGACTATCATCGCTGCAGCGTCGTGCTCGCTGATGTCGTACTTCTCGGCAATGCGACGCTTGCGGCAGTCCACACTCGAATGGACGAAAATCTTCAGCGCATTCGGATGGTCGGCAAAGATGTCGAAACCGCAACGGCCCACGATGACGCACGACTCCTCGGCGGCAATCTTACGGATGGCATCCGCCTGCGCCTGAAACAGCGCATGACTCGTGTCACCCTGTTCCTGACCGTCATACTGTGCATGGGCCATATACGTCCGGTAGAAGTTGGTGAAGTCGTCGCGCCACAGCGGGTTACGCGACTCAATCTTCTCCACAGCGTCCTCGACAGTACGCATCCGCGAGGCCACCTCGTTCAGGATCTGCTTGTCCAGCAGCTTCACTCCGAGCCGGCGAGCCAGCTCAGCACCAATCTCATGACCGCCCGTTCCAAACATGCGGCTGATGGTAATCACGAATTTCTCTTCTTTGTTCATAGCCTTAGGATTTTTATTTATTTGCAAAGATATGAAATTCCCACGAAACCGCCAAACTTTTTTAGTTTTTTTACTCAAAGAGTAAAGAATAGGAGTCTTTTCATCATGACAATCCCTCGATCTCTCCGTTCTCGATGGTGATGCGCTCGGCTTGCGGGCTCTTGGGCAGTCCGGGCATGCGGAGCATGTCGCCGGCGATGGTCACAATCATCTCGCTGCCACAGTTCAGAATGACGTCGCGGATACGAATCGTAAAGCCCTCGGGAGAGCCATACCGCGTAGAGTCTGCCGAGAAGGAGAATTGAGTCTTAGCGATGCAGACGGGGTATTGGGCGATGGCGCCATCCTCGTCGGTAAAGTAGCTGCGCAGGGCTTCCAGCTTTTTCGTCACCGTCTTGCCGTACTCCACAGCCGAGGCGCCATAGATGCGCTTGCACACCTTCTCAATCTTGTCTTCCAACTGGTCGGCCTCTTTATAGGTGAAGCGGATGGGCAGGGGCTGCTGGCGCTCGATGGTGTCGACAACGGTCTGGGCCAGTTCCGTGGCACCCTCGCCGCCCTTCAGGAAGGCTTCGTTGACGGCAAAACCTACGCCCAGGTCCTCGCAGTTCTTGCGGACGATGTCTATCTCCTCCTCCATATCCGTATCATGACGGTTCAGGGTGACGACGACGGGCTGTCCGAAACCCTGCATGTTGCGGATGTGGCGGTTCAGGTTCTTCAGACCTTCTGTCAGTCCCTTGGCGTTAGGCTCCTTGATATGTTCGAGGGCTACGCCGCCATGCATCTTCAGTCCCTGCGTAGTGGCTACGATAACCACCAACCGAGGCTGAAGACCCGTCTTGCGGCACTTGATGTCAAAGAACTTCTCAGCACCGAGGTCCGCACCAAATCCCGCCTCTGTCACCACGTAGTCGCTGAACGTCATGGCCATCTTCGTGGCCACCACGCTGGAGCAGCCGTGGGCGATGTTGGCAAACGGGCCGCCATGAATATAAGCCGGCGTATGTTCGGTGGTTTGTACCAGATTGGGGTTCAGGGCATCGCGCAACAGCACTGTGATGGCTCCCGCCACACCGAGGTCCTTCACCTTGAACAGCTTGCCGTCGGCAGTGATGCCCAGCACAATATTTTCTATGCGTCGCTGCAGGTCCTCCTCGCTGGTAGCCAGACAGAGGATGGCCATCAGTTCCGATGCCGGCGTGATGTCGAAACCCGTCTCCGAGACGACGCCGTCGCCACGCAGTCCCGTCACCACGTTGCGCAGGGCACGGTCGTTCACGTCGAGCACGCGCTTCCAGAATATCTCACGCAGCGAGAATCCCTCCTTACGGTGCTGGTACAGGTAGTTGTCCAACAAGGCGCTGATGGTGTTGTGGGCCGAGGTCACCGCATGGAAGTCGCCCGTGAAGTGCAGGTTGATCTTCTCCATGGGCAACACCTGGGCATAGCCACCTCCGGCAGCACCGCCCTTCATGCCAAAGCAAGGTCCAAGCGAGGGCTCGCGCAGAGCCACAGCGGCATTCTTGCCCAAGCGGTTCAGTCCCAGCGCCAGTCCAATGCTGACGGTGGTCTTGCCAATACCGGCCTTCGTAGGAGAGATAGCTGTCACCAGAATCAGGCGGCTTTTCTTTACCCGCTTCTCGTCGATAAGACTGATGGGCACCTTGGCCATATAGCGTCCATAGGGTTCAATCTTTTCGGGGTCGATGCCCAGCTGGCTGGCAATCTCACTGATGTGCTTCAACTCGCATTCGCGTGCAATCTGTATGTCTGTCTTCATAACATTTTTAAGTTAGTGGGTGCAAAGATAGACAATATTTGTCACACGGCCAAATAATATGAAAGATTTTGCAAGACGTCTTTCGACAGTCATCGTTTGCGTTGCTTATACAACCGTATGCCAATGGAACTGTTGACGAAACAGTCGTTCAGATAGCCGTTGGTGGAGTCGTGATGATAGCGGATATTGTTGAATTGCCCGAAGACATTCAGGAAGTACCGCCCAAAGTTGTAGGTCACCGACATTCACCGAGTACCCGAATCCACAGCCTCTGTAGCCCACCTTGAAGCCAATCTTCTTCGTCGGCCGGGTCACCAGTCGCGTATCATTGTCGTAGTCTTCGTTTTGCACGTTGCCATTGGCTTTCATACTGACGATGGTCTGGCTTATATTGCCTCTCAGCATCACCTGCCAGGGTTGATCCGGGATGTCAATATAGCGGCGGTCAACACCTCTGACCACCATAGAGTCCTTTTTGGTGCTCAATTTCTTCAGCAGTTTGTGCACACCGCCTTGTGCTGACAACTGACTGCAAAACAGTGTCATGGTCAATATCACGAGAGCGTATCGAACTTGTTTCATATTGACGCTATGTAGCTTGACTGTACTCAATTTCGAACCACTTTATCCCTGCAAAAATAGGAATAAAAAAGCAAAACACAAAAAAAATGGTGATAAATGATTGAAATAGTGCAAATTAGAACGGTTTTTCGGCGAAAAGCTTGGTTTTTTGAATAAAAAACCGTAAATTCGCAGCCAATAACTAACTAAAATACTAAAGACTATGGACAACGATTTTTTTATTCACCTTTGCGGCTGGGTTGCCAGCATCGGTCTTATTCTGGGTTATCTGCCCCAGGCCGTTCAGACCATCCGTACGCGTAACACCGACGGCATCTCGCTGCCCGGTTTCATCATGATGGCCGTAGGATGCTTTGCTTTTGTCGTTCAGGGACTGTTGATTGAGAATTACTACCTGATGCTCACCAACCTCATCACCTTTACCTGCAGCGTCATCATCTTTGTCATCAAGATGCAGAATGACTGTAAAAAGAGGTGAGAGGTAAGAGGTAAGAGGTGAGAAATAAGAAAAGTTAAGCGAATGTTTCGTTGAGTACCTGCTCGACGACCTTCGGGAAGTGTTCCATTTCGAGGATGTGTTCCTTGGCGGCAATGTCGTCGGCAGTATCGTCGGGTGACAAGGGCGTGCGGAACTGAGCGATGATCTCACCACTGTCGCAGACGGGTGTGACGTAATGTACCGTCATGCCCGTCTCCGTTTCACCAGCAGCCTTCACGGCCTCGTGGACGTGATGGCCCCACATGCCCTTGCCACCATATTTAGGCAGCAATGCCGGGTGGATGTTAATGATGCGCCGGGGGAAGGCCTCGATGAGGAAGTCGGGTACCAGGGGCAGGAATCCCGCCAGGACGATGAAGTCGATGTGGTGCTCGCGCAAAAGGGGCATCATGACGTCAGGATCGTTGAGCTGGGCCTTGGGAGCCACTGCGGTGGCGACACCCAGTCGCTGGGCACGCGTCAGGGCGAAGGCGTCGGGTTTGTTGCTGACGACAAGGGCGCAGCAGACGCGCTCGGAGCCGGCGAAATAACGGATAAGATTCTCGCAGTTGGTACCACTGCCGGAAACGAAGATGGCGATGTTGATTTTCATTGTCTGTTCCATTTTGGCTGCAAAGGTACTAATTATTTTTGAGGTTTGAGGTTTGAGGTTTGAAGTTTATGATAACCTAAAGCGTTAAATAACCCTAAAGGGATTCTTAATTATTTATTGTTTATATTATCTTTGCAGAAAATCGCAGGAGATGAGACAGGTAGCAATGATATTGATGACGCTGCTCGTGGTTTTTGCACAAACAGCGTGGGGCGAAAAGACGCCGGACACCGAGGGCCAGACGACAGGCGAGACAGCAGCAGGCCGCAAGAAGGTGGCGCTGGTGCTGAGTGGCGGCGGTGCCAAGGGTACGGCACACGTGGGTGCACTGAAGGTGCTGGAACGTGCCGGCATCCCCATCGACATCATTACCGGTACCAGCATGGGCAGCATCGTGGGCGGTATCTATGCCTGCGGTCACAGTGCCGACGAGCTGGACTCCATCCTCATGGCCCAGAACTGGTCGTTCGTACTCTCGGACCGCGAGGATCTGCGCCGTCAGAGTCTGCATGAGCGCGAGAAGCAGAACACCTACGTCATCTCGAAAAAGCTCACCTTCGGCAAGAGCAAGGCGACGACGGACGGTGGCGGTCTCGTCATGGGCAGGAATATTGCCACACTGTTTGACGCCCTGACGGCACCCTACCACGATTCCATCGACTTCAACACGCTGCCCATTCCCTTTGCCTGCGTGGCCACCAATATGGTCGACAATACCGAAGTGGTGTTCCACAGCGGCGTGCTCAGCAGGGCCATGCGTGCCAGCATGTCGATTCCCGGAGTCTTTGCTCCCGTCAGGACAGATGGCAAAGTGCTGGTAGACGGTGGTCTGCGCAACAACTATCCTGCCGACATCGCCCGTCAGATGGGTGCCGACATCATCATCGGCGTCGACGTGTCGTCGGAACTGAAGACCGCCTCGGAGCTTAACTCCACGTCGAGCATCCTGATGCAGATTGTAGACTTCAACTGTATGAACAAGTTCGAAGAGAACAAAGCCATGACGGACATCCTGATCCGCGTGAATACCAAGGGATACAGCTCGGCGAGTTTCTCGACAGTAGCCATCGACACGCTGATACGCAGGGGCGAGGAAGCCGCTATGGAACACTGGGACGAGCTGGTGGCGCTGCGCCAGCAGCTTGGTGCCGACGGGCGACGCCGCCATCAGCATCTGCTCAGTATTCAGCAGTCGCTGCCCACGACGACACGCTCTAAGACTGATCAGGAGCGCCCGGAAGCCCGCGTATCGCTCCTGGCCCGCGATAAACGCAGCAGTCAGGTGAATGTCGGTGCACGTTTCGACAACGAAGAGATGGTAGCCCTGCAGGCCAATGCCGAGTTTCCCATCCGCAGCAAGGTACCTATGGACGTGGAGCTGACCCTGCGACTGGGCAAGCGACTGATGGCCCGTGCCGACTGGTCGCTGCGCCCCATCAGCTTCTTCCGCCCCACCATATCGTATACCTTCCGCAGCAACGAGATAGACTTCAACGACGACGGCGACAAGGCCTTCAGCATGGATTACCGACAGCACTCGGTGAAACTGAAGCTCTTCAATTTCAATGTGCGCAACCTGAACATCAGCATCGGTGCCAATTGGGACTACTACCACTATCACTCCTTGCTCTTCGACCACCAGGAAGAACACACGAAAGATGCGGAACTGAGCAACAAGGGCTACGTCAGCTATGAGGCCAAAGCGTGGTATAACAGCGAGAACGACTGGTATTTCCCCACCAGCGGACACCGCCTGCAGGCTAAATTCGCCTACTATACCGACAATTTCGTACTTTTGGACGGTCATGTGGGCATCCGCGAATACAGTCTGACAGGTCGCATGAACTTCCCCTTCGGCAAGCGGTTCTCCATACAGCCTACGGTCTGCGGCCGGGCCCTTTATGCCGACAACGTGCCCATGGTGCTGAGCAACGTGATGGGCGGCGAATGGTACGGGCACTATCTGGACGAGCAGATGCCCTTTGCCGGTGTGGGAAATGTGGAGCTCGCGTGGGACAAGCTGGTGATTGCACAAATGCAGGCGCAATACAAGGTTACCAATAACAACATCATCCTGCTGCGCTTTGCCGCCGGACAGGATGCCCAGACCTTCGAAGACCTGCTGAAGCACAAGACCATGCTGGGCGGCTCGCTCAGCTATTATTTCAACTCCATCTTCGGTCCGTTGGGCGGTTCTGTGGGCTATAACAACCTCACCAAGAATTTCTTTTATTACATCAACCTGGGCTTTGTGTTTTAGCGTCGGAAGCGATGTGCTGATGCACGGCATCGAACATGATTTCGATGAGACGCGGCACGCCATAGCGGTCGAGATCGGATTCGGGGACCCAGAAGTAACCTTCTGGGAGTAGTGGGCGCTCGGCAGGCTCCCATAGCCAGAAATCGGCATAAAGCACGCGGTGGGTGAGGACGTGCTTGACGTTATTATGTAGAGGTGTGAGGTGAGTGGTAAGAGGTGAGAGAATACCCAAATACTTCAACATATCTCTTTCCTCTAACCTCTTACCACTTACCTCTAAAAGCAACGGCTCATACAGTCCTTGCCAGATGTCGCCGGCAGGACGGCGGTGGAGAGCCGTCTCACCACAATACCTAATATATATATAAGTAAGGTGACGCTCCTTTACTTTCAGGGTGCGCTGCTTGACGGGCAGATGGCTGACGCGCCCCTCACGGAAAGCCACACACGATTCTGCCAAGGGGCAGGATGGGCATTGTGGAGATGATGGGGTGCACTGCGTGGCGCCGAAGTCCATGAGGGCTTGGTTGTATAATGAGGAATGAGGAATGTGGAATGTGGTCATCATTCCACATTCCTCATTCAACATTCCATCGAGGAGACTCTGGGCCAGGGCGGCGAAGAGCTTTTTACCCTCGGTGCTGTTGATGGGTGTGGCGATGCCGTAATGGCGCGCCAAGACGCGATAGACGTTGCCGTCGACGACGGCAGCGGGCAGTCCGAAGGCAAAGGAGCCGATGGCGGCTGCCGTATAGTCCCCCACTCCTTTCAGGGCACGCAGGCCTTCGAGCGTGGTGGGGAAACCGCCACTGGCGACAATCTGTTTGGCGGCCTGGTGCAGATTGCGGGCGCGACTGTAGTAGCCCAGCCCCTGCCACAGGCGCAACACCTCGTCCTCAGAAGCCTCAGCCAATGCCTCGACGGTGGGCCAGCGCTGCATGAAACGCTCCCAATAGGGGCGTCCCTGTTCGATGCGCGTCTGCTGGAGGATGATTTCCGAGAGCCAGATGGCATACGGATCGCGCGTCTCCCGCCAAGGAAGTGCCCGTCCGTTCTCGCGAAACCATTGTATGATCGTCGTCGTAAAACTCATAGCGGGGACAAAGGTACGAATTTTTTTTTGAATCTCGTCGAAAGACAGGGGGCATTTCGTCGAAAGTGACTTGGAGTGTATTGATATTTGCTATACTTTTGCAGCAGAAAACAATAAAAACGCAAAAGAATTATGAAACAGAACATTCCATTTAGAGCAGTGCTCGTGACAATGATGCTGACACTTTCAGCAGTAGTAATGGCCCAGACTAATGATGACGATGTGGAGGTGGTGTACGCTACCGACAGTCTGACGATTGACTCCGTCACTTGGTCGAAAGAGTTGGACGGTGTAGAAGTCGTTCACCAGAAGCGACTCGTCAAGATGGAAGTCGACAAGATGACCTACAAGGTCAGCGAAGACGAAGACGCTAAGACGTACACCGTGCTCGACATGCTTCGCAAGGTGCCTATGGTAACCGTCGACGGTCAGGACAACATCTCCGTCAACGGCTCGTCGTCGTTCAAGGTGTATGTCGACGGCCTGCCCAACGTGATGTTCTCGTCGAACCCTTCGATGGTATTCAAGTCGATGCCCGCCAGTGCCGTGAAGAGCATTGAGGTCATCACGAACCCCGGAGCGAAGTATGACGCCGAGGGTGCCGCCGGTGTGCTGAACATCGTGATGAACAAGCAGGACGGTCCGCAGGGTGGTGGTGCAGCGCCAAGTCTGAACGGCTATAATGGTACCATTCGTGCCACTGCCGGCAACCGCCAACTGGGCGGCAGTGCCTTCGTGAGCGGTCAGCAGGGCAAGCTGTCGTACAGCGCCAACGTGATGACCAGCTACAACACGCCGGGCAATACCACCACCGAAGTGGAGCAGCTACAGGACAACGGCACGTCGCAGATCCTAACCTCGGAGAATGACGTCAAGACGCCGTTCACCATGGGAAGCCTGACCCTGGGCTACCAGCTTGACAACATGAGCATGCTCAACCTGACAGCTTCCGTCAACAGCATGAACATCAAGAGCAACGGCACCTCGCTCACTACCATGGGCGGCACGCCCTACGGCGACGGCTTCAGCTACGGTAGCACGACCGAGATGAAGAACTCGCGCACCTCGTTCAGCGGCAGCCTCGACTACCAGCGTTTCTTCAACAAGGAGCATACCCACTCGCTGGCCTTTACCTACCAGCTGAACTACAGCCCGGCTACCACTAAGATGACCAATAGTTTCGGTGCCAGCTCCGAATATATCGACCTGACGAGCCGCTATTCCGAGAATAAGGACAAGACCACCAACCATATCTTCCAGCTGGACTACACCCTACCCCTGGCCACCGGTCAGTCGCTGGCCCTGGGCGGCAAGCTGCAGCTCCACGACGCCACCTCCGACTCGAAATACTACCTGAAGGACGTCTACGATCCCTCGACCAGCAGTGAGTATGAATATAAGAACAAGATTCTGGCCGGCTACGGAGAGTATACCGGCAAATGGAACCAGTTTGGCGCCAAGGCTGGTGTGCGTTACGAATACACCTGGCAGGACGTGGACTACAAGCTCGGCAACGGTCAGGACTTCAAGACGAGCTACGGCTCGCTCGTTCCCACCGCCAGTCTGCAATACAATCTGAGCGCAGGCAGCAACCTCGGTCTGACCTACAATATGCGCATCTCGCGTCCCGGCATCAGCTACCTGAACCCCTACGTCGACAAGACCAACCCCATCGCCCTGACCTATGGTAACCCCGACCTCGAGGTGGAGAAGGCCCACAACCTGTCGCTCGTCTACAACATGTACACCTCGAAGCTGATGCTGAACCTCAACGCACACTACAACTTCACTGACAACGGTATCTCTCAGTACAGCTTCTACGACAGCAACAACCTGCTGAACACCACCTACGGCAATGTGGTGAAGAGCCACCAGACTGGTCTGAGCGCCTACGTCAACTACCTGCTCGCCAAGAACACCCGCCTCTTCATGAACAGTGCTGTCAACTACGTCGACCTGAGCAGCAATGCCCTGAACCAAAGCAATAGCGGATGGACTGCCAACATCATGGCCGGCTTGCAGCAGACACTACCCTGGAACCTGAAGCTCAGCGCCTTCTGCATCGCCTCCACCAAGAACTACACCCTGCAGGGATGGAGCGGCGGTTTCAACCTCCTCACCGCCAGCCTGTCGAAATCGCTGTTGAAAGACAAGCTGACCCTGAGCATCTCCGGTCTGACGGGTCTCAACAGCGGCGGCAGCATCCTGATCGAGAGCAGCAACCGCGGCAAGAACTTCACCAGCCACACCAAGGTCAAGGTGCCCATCTACGGAGTATCGTTCTCCGTCAGCTACACCTTCGGCAATTCGAAGATGGCGAACCGCCAGCAACGCCAGAGCCGTGTGCAGAACGACTTCATCGAACAGCAGTCGCAGGGTGAGATCATCAACAGTGTAGGTTCCGGCAATACAGGAAATGGCAATATGCCACAATAATATGATTCATAGATAAGTTTTCTCTCCTGCGTTGAGATAATGCGGGAGAGATTTGTATAAAAATGTCAAAAGTTAAATTAGCATAACAACTCATCATAAAGTTCAAAGTTCAAAGTTCAATATTCAAAGATTTTACTATTTTTGCAACATGAAAGATAGAATAAAGGTTCAAGACGTTACGTTCTATGGCCTGCAGGTGGCTGCCTGGCTGGTGTTTCTCGTCGTACCCGCCATCTCCGCATTTGCCGCCAACAATAGTTGGGAGGATGCCTGGCATGCACTCCAGTTCTCCTCACGCATCATGTGGATACCCGCTGCTGTCTTCTTCGTCAACTCCTTCGTGCTCATCCCCTTCGGCTATTACCATCATCGCCGCTGGCTCTTCTGGTTGGGCAACATCGTCATCGTCGGGCTGCTCGTCTGGCACTATTTCGGCATCGAGACACCGGCCTTCATGGACTATCTTCCCAACGAACGCGCCAAGCGCTATGCCGTCACTAGCTATTATGCCTCATCGGTATTGAACATCTTCATGGACATCCTGCTGGCAGGCATTGCTCTGTTGATTCATCACATGTACCGTACAAGGGCTATCAAACGCCAGTTGAAGGAAGAACAGCATAAGCGCACAGAAGCAGAGCTGGAATGGCTGAAGAACCAGTTGAACCCCCACTTCCTGTTCAACACCCTGAACAACATCTCGAGCCTCATACAGATTGATGCCGACAAGGCTCAGGACTCTATTGCACAGCTCAGCGACCTGCTGCGCTATGCCATGTACGAGACGCGCCATGAGACCGTCCCCCTGCAGGGTGAGGTGGATTTTATGCGCAACTACGTGGAACTGATGAAGCTGCGCTGCAACGACAAGACCATTGTCAACTGTCAATTGTCAATTCTCAATTCTCAATTAGAAATCGCTCCGCTGTTGTTTATCTCACTCATTGAGAACGCTTTCAAACACGGCATCAGCAGCAGCCGCGACTCGCGCATCGATATATCTTTAGCTGTTAGCAATTCGCCATTAGCAGATAGTCCAAAACTCGTCTTCACCTGCGACAACACCAACTATCCCAAAGACGACGCCGACCGCAGCGGCTCGGGCATAGGCATCGAGAACACCCGGCGCCGCCTGGACCTTATCTACAAGGACCGCTATACGTGGGAGCAGTTGTTGGAAGACAATATCTACCATGTGTGCATAACCATCGAACTGTGAACTATGAACTGTGAACTGACCTGTATCATCGTTGACGACGAGCCGCTGGCCGTCAAATTGCTGGAGTCCTTCGCGGCAAAGACGCCCCAACTACGGTTGGAGGCTTCGTTTACAGATAGCGTCGAAGCCCTCAGCTGGTTGAAGGAACATCCCGTCAACCTCGCCTTCATGGACATCCAGATGCCCGACATGAACGGTATGGAACTCTCGCACATGTTGCCCGAGGGTACGAAAGTCATCTTTACCACTGCTTTCAAGGAGTATGCCTTCGAAAGCTACGAGGTCAGTGCCATCGACTTCCTGCTGAAGCCCATCAGATATAACAAATTCATCGCTGCCGTCGAGAAAGCCGAGCAGTGGTTCTCACATAGTCAGGCTCAGCCTGCAGACATTCCTCTCTCCTCTCACTCCTTACCACTCACCTCCAATAAGACTTCTATGTTTATCAGGGTGGACGGGGAACTGCGGCAGATTAGTTTCGACCACATCCTCTATGTTGAGGGCATGAAGGATTACGTGCGCTTCCACATCGAGGGCGAGCGGTTGCCGCTGACTACCCACATGACGATGAAAGCCGTTGAAGATGCCTTGCCCACAGATGCCTTTATGCGAATCAACCGCTCATACATTGTCCGCCTGGACAAGATACGAACGGTCGACCGTAATCTTTGTGTCTATATCGGTGAGGAGATTATCCGCGTTACCGACGCTTACCGCGAGGCTTTCGAGCATTACGTGCAGACTGCCTAGACTTCGTGGCCTTCGCGCCCTTCTTTACTACTGGCTTCTGTCTGCTGACAACAGACTTCTGACTACTGTCTCCTAAATCTTCCCCACACAGCACCCTGCAGACGCGGTCCTGGAAGGCTTTCCCGCTAGTCTTGTCAAGAATGCCCTGATTGATGATGGCGAAAGCCAGCTCATGGCCATTGGCTGCTGTACAGTATCCCGCCAGCGACGAGATGCCCGTCAGCGTTCCCGTCTTGGCACGCACATTGCCTTGGGCAAGGGTTTTCTGCATGCGGCTTTTCAATGTTCCGTCGACTCCAGCAACAGGCAGCGAAGGCATCAGTGCCTTACTGATAGACGGGGTGCGCCACGCATGACGCAGCAAGGTAACGAGCAACTCGACGGTGACATAGTTATAAAGCGACAGTCCAGAGCCATCGGCAATACGATAGTTGCTGGCATTCAGTCCCAGGCGGTTGATGAGTTTACGGGTGACAGTACGTGCGTCGACAGCTGTAGCAGGATGGTGTCCTACGGATGCTGCCGTCTGATAGAACATAGACTCGGCATAGAAGTTGTCACTGACCTTCATCATTCGTTCCAACACCTGTGTGATGCTGTGACAGCATACTTCCAGCAACTGGGCGTCGTCGGGCTTGCGACCCTGCATCAGCTGCACACCCTCCAGATTAATACCCAGACGTGAAATCTCCTCAGCCAGCGTCGAAGTAAAATTGTCCTTACGACCAATAGTCAACGCAATGAGCATGGGGTTGTCGTCGTCCCAGCACCAGCCTTCGCCATAGTCCAGCGACTCCTTGAAGGAGCGGTCGGCAACTATCTGTCCGCGAATGCTGTCAACGCCCAAATTGCGAATGCTGGCAGCCAGCGTGACGACATCGTCCTGCGTCAGCATGGGGTCGAAACCGCCCACACAGTAAATGTTACCCACCAGTGTACGTCCGTGAACCTCGCCGGTATAAAAGAGACGGGTCTGATACTCGTATTTCGGCCCCAGCTGGTCAAGAGCCGTAATGCTGGTAACAAGTTTCATGCACGATGCCGGACGGAGCTTCTGACGGTAGTTATAACAATACAGTGCTGTGTCGGCTGTCAGGTCATAGACCATCAGGCCCACCTGTGAAGTTTCAAACAGAGGATTGTCAAGCAGTGAATCGAGCTTCATGCAAAGGCTGTCGTTTGCCGACTCGAAGGTCTCACTACGGTTCGCATTCTGGGCCCATGAGGCCACAGACAGCCAAAATATCAAGGTTAAAAAACAATATTTCTTCATAATCGCGTGCAAAATTACAAAAAAAGTTGTAATTTTGCAGCGTAAATTACTATAAATATGGTATACAAGTACGATTTCCTGATTATCGGAGCTGGTGTGGCCGGTATGAGTTATGCCCTGAAGGTAGCCCGAGCCAAGAAGGGCAAGGTATGCATCATCTGTAAAGCCGGTCTCGACGAAGCCAACACGTCGTTTGCCCAGGGCGGTGTGGCCAGTGTGACGAATTTGGAGCTTGACAATTTCGACAAGCACGTTGAAGACACGATGATTGCCGGCGACTACATCAGCGACCGCCAAGCCGTTGAGCAGGTGGTGCACAATGCTCCTGAGCAGATTCAGGAACTGGTACAATGGGGCGTCAATTTCGACCGCAAGGAGGATGGTAAGTTCGACCTGCACCGTGAGGGCGGACACTCTGAATTCCGCATCCTGCACCATGCCGATGATACCGGTGCCGAGATTCAGCGCGGACTGATGGAGGCTGTTCGGGCCTGCCCAGACATTGAGATCAAAGAGAACCACTTTGCCGTAGAAATCATCACACAACACCATCTGGGCGTCCGTGTGACACGCCGCTCACCCAACATCCAGTGCTACGGTGCCTATGTGCTGAATCCCATCACCGAGAAGGTCGACACCTATCTCTCGAAAATCACCGTCATGTGTACGGGTGGCTGCGGAGCCGTCTATCTGACCACCTCGAATCCCGTCATCGCAACAGGCGACGGCATCGCTATGGTCTATCGCGCCAAGGGTACCGTGGCCGATATGGAGTTCGTACAGTTCCACCCCACCGTGCTGCATAACCCCAAGGAGACACACCCCGCCTACCTCATCACCGAGGCCATGCGCGGCTATGGCGGCATTCTGAAACTGCCCAATGGTGAGGAGTTCATGCAGAAATACGATGAACGCCTCTCGCTGGCACCTCGCGACATCGTGGCCCGTGCCATCGACAAGGAAATGAAAATTCACGGTCTGGACCACGTCTGTCTGGACGTCACCCACAAGGACGCTGCCGAGACGAAGAAACACTTCCCGAATATCTACCAGAAGTGTCTCAGCATCGGCATCGACATTACCACCGACTATATTCCTGTACGGCCTGCCGCCCACTACATGTGCGGAGGTATCAAGGTCGACCTCAACGGACAGTCCAGCATCGAACGGCTCTATGCCCTCGGCGAATGTTCATGCACAGGACTGCATGGCGGCAACCGTCTGGCCTCTAACTCACTCATCGAGGCAGTGGTCTATGCCGATACCGCTGCCAAGGACTCACTGCAGCATGTCGATCTGTACGATTGGAACGACAAGGTTCCCGAATGGAACGACGAGGGTACGATGACCAACGAGGAGAAGGTGCTGATCACCCAATCCGTCCGCGAAGTCAATCAGATTATGTCCAACTATGTAGGCATCGTACGCAGCGACCTGCGTCTGCACCGTGCCTGGGACCGCCTCGACATGCTCTACGAGGAGACCGAACGCCTCTTTAAGCGTGTGAAGGCCTCGCGCGACATCTGCGAACTGCGTAATATGATTAATGTGGGCTATCTCATCACCCGCTGGGCATTGGAACGCAAGGAGTGTCGCGGACTACACTTTACCACCGACTATCCTCTCCATGCATACGATAAATAAACGTCAAAAAATATGAAAAAACGGGCTGACCATTTGGTTGACCCGTTTTTTTTTCATAATTTCGCGGCGTGAAAATGAAGAAACGGCAAATATCATCATGGTTGCTATTGGCAGTATTCGTGCCAATGCTGCTGTTGTCGTCGCTTCACATTCACGGCTACGAGCAGTCTGCAGAAGACCTGTGTACGGAATGTGTGCACCACCAGTGTGGCGGACACCTAGGACAACAGACACTGTCGATGGACGACTGTCTGCTGTGTCAATTCCTGACACTACCTATGGCGCTGGCAGCATGTATCATAGCTGTTACCGTATTCATTCATATTGACAGATTAGCGTATGCCCAAAGCACAGACCATATCTGCAAGCAGGCTTTGGGCGTCGTCGTCACCCGCGGGCCACCAGCTTACTCTTTTTAAAGGTGAAAAAGTAAAAGAGTTAAATGGGGTCGGTCCATAAAGGGCCTCAAAATCCCACAAAACCGGATTTAAAATCAATCAAAATGAAAAAGCATTATATCATGCTGTCATTGTTGTGCGTATGTACTCCGATGACAGCGCAAAACAATATAGACCAGCACCAGCACCTCGAGGATTCGACGGATGTCTTTTACCGTCATTTGAAACTGAACGAATTGGTAGTAACTGGCGTGACAGGTGATACGAAACTGAAAAACGCCACAGCACCCATCAGCATTGTACGTCCGCAGGAACTGCGGGCAACGGCAGCAACAAATATCATTGACGCCATAGCACACCAGCCCGGCATGGCCCAGCTGACTACAGGTGGCGGCATCGGAAAACCCATCATCCGCGGATTAGGATACAACCGCGTGGTGGTGATGAGTGAAGGTGTCCGGCAGGAAGGTCAGCAGTGGGGCGACGAACACGGTGTGGAAGTGGATGGCAGTGCGGTGAACTCTGTAGAGATTCTGAAGGGTCCGGCATCGCTGATGTATGGTTCGGACGCTATGGCGGGAGTAGTTATCCTGCACAGCCAGGCTGTTCCTGCCGAAGGTACCCTGCGCGCCAACGTCAGCTCGGAATACCAGACGAATAACGGACTTTTTGGCTATTCGCTGTCAGCCGCCGGCAACAAAAAAGGCTTTATTTGGGACGCGCGGTTCAGCCACAAAATGGCTCATGCATATAAGAATAAGTATGATGGTTACGTGCCTGGTTCGCAGTTTTTGGAGCGTGCCGGACGATTGAGAATCGGACTGCAGAAAAACTGGGGACACTCTTGGCTGACATGGACAGCATACCATCAGACACCCAGCATCATCGAGGGAGAACGCGATGAAGAGAGCGGAGAACTGGTGTATTCTTCGGTTTCCCCGAAGAGTTACTCCAAGTCCCTTCCCTTCCAGCAGGTGAAACACTACAAGCTGGTGTGGGACAACAGCGTGAATCTGTCGTCGGGTTACCTGAAAGCCATTGTGGGCTACCAGCAGAACCGCCGCAAGGAATACGAGGAGAGCATGGATGAATACGAGGCTTTCTTTAAATTGCACACGCTGACCTACGACCTGCGCTACCTGACGCATGAATGGGACGGTTGGAAGCTGTCGGCAGGCATCGGAGGCATGTATCAACAGTCGCTGAATAAAGGTGAGGAGGCACTGATTCCGGAATACCGGCTGTTCGACTTCGGCATCTACGCCACCGCCAGCAAGCGTCTGAACCGATGGACGCTGAACGGTGGCGTGCGCTACGACCATCGCCGCGTACACAGCGACGAGTTCGTCGACGAGGGTGAACTGCGATTCAGCGATTTGAAACGAAACTTTAATGGCGTGACAGGAAGCATCGGTGCGGTGTGGAATCTGAACGACCATTTTGACATGCGACTGAATGTTGCACGCGGATTCCGTACACCCAACCTGAGTGAGTTGGCCTCGAACGGTGTACACGAAGGGTCGCAACGCTATGAGATAGGCAACGGGGATCTGAAGGCAGAATACAGTCTGCAGGCCGACTTTGGGCTCGACTTTACATCACAATATATATCGGCACAACTGTCACTGTTTGCCAACCGCATCGACAACTACATCTTCATGCACCGACTACTTGAGGAGGTGGAAGAAGGTTACCTGACCTATGCCTACAGACAAGGTGATGCGCGACTGATGGGTTTCGAAGCAGGCATCGATATTCACCCCATACACTCGATACACTTGGAAAATACCTTCTCATATGTCGACGCTCAGCAGTTGCACCAGACAGATGAGAGTATCAAATATCTGCCCTTCACACCCGCTCCACGCTGGACGTCAGAAGTGAAATGGGAATTGATGCACCACTCGCACCCCACCATGGGACCACATTCGCACCACACCCACCATGCCAAAGGGCTATCAGCCGACAACCTCTACATCGCTGCTGGTCTAGAGTGCTATCTGCCACAGAACCATATCTACAGCGCTGACGACACCGAGACGGCGACGCCCAGCTATACGTTGGTAAACCTCTCGGCAGGCACCGATCTGACGTGGAAGGGCAAGAAAGTGGCTGAACTATACATCACAGCTGATAACCTGCTGAACCGTGCCTACCAGAATCACCTGAGCCGACTGAAATATACTGATATGAACGCGGTAACAGGACGCCAGGGCGTCTATAATATGGGCCGTAACATCACGTTCAAATTGGTTGTTCCTTTGAATTTTGACATTTAATCAGTGAATAGCCACCATAGAAAAGCCCCGCCAAACGGCGAGGCTTTTCCTTTATCTCGTTTTTTTATCACTCCCACTCGATCGTTGCGGGTGGTTTCGAGGAGATATCGTAGCAGACGCGGTTGACACCGCGTACCTTGTTGATAATCTCATTCGAGACCTTGGCCATAAAGTCATAAGGCAGATGGGCCCAGTCAGCAGTCATCGCATCCGTAGAGGTGACAGCACGCAGGGCTACGGGATGTTCGTAGGTACGCTCGTCGCCCATAACACCCACCGAACGAACAGTGCTCAGCAGAATGGCACCAGCCTGCCACACCTTATTATACAGGGTTTCCCCATCGGTATCGACATATTCGCGAAGTCCACGGATGTAGATATCATCGGCATCCTGAAGGATACGTACTTTTTCTGGGGTGATATCGCCCAGAATGCGTACAGCAAGGCCTGGGCCAGGGAAAGGATGACGGGTAATCAGGTGCTCGGGCATACCCAGCTGACGGCCTACACGACGCACCTCGTCCTTGAACAGCCACTTCAGCGGTTCGCAGAGCTGCAGATTCATCTCCTTGGGCAGTCCGCCGACATTGTGGTGACTCTTAATGACTTTACCCGTGATGTTGAGCGACTCGATGCGGTCTGGATAAATGGTACCCTGGGCCAGCCAACGGGCATCAGTAATCTTCTTAGCCTCAGCATTGAACACCTCGACGAAGTCGCGACCAATAATCTTACGTTTCTCTTCTGGTTCAGTAACTCCGGCCAGATCGGAGAAGAACTTCTCGCTGGCATCGACACCGATTACATTCAAGCCGAGAACCTTGTAGTCGTTCATGACCTGCGTGAACTCGTTCTTGCGTAACATGCCATGATCGACAAAGATACACGTCAGACGGTCACCAATGGCGCGATTCAGCAACACTGCGGCAACTGATGAGTCAACACCACCAGAGAGGCCCAGAATGACACGGTCCTGTCCCAACTGTTCTTTCAACTCTGCAACAGTAGAATCAACAAACGATGCGGCACTCCATTCCTGCCGCGAGCCACAGATGTCGACGACGAAATTCTTGATGAGCGTCTTGCCCTGCGAGGTGTGAAAGACTTCCGGATGGAACTGAACTGCCCAAACAGGCTGCTTCATTGAAGCAAAGGCGGCATTGGTGACATCCTTGGTAGAACCAATCACCTTGAAATCGTCAGGAATAGCGGTAATGGTGTCACCATGCGACATCCACACCTGTGAGTGCTGTTCAAAGCCCTTGAAAAGAGGATTCGTGGTGTCAACCGTCTCAAGGTTGGCACGACCATACTCACGGCTATCGGCCTTCTCGACCTTTCCACCGAGGGTGTTGGAAATGAACTGTGCACCATAGCAGATGCCCAATACCGGCAGACGGCCTACGAACTGCGAAAGATCAACCTTAAAGGCCTCGGGGTCGTGGACCGAGTAGGGAGATCCGCTCAAGATAACACCAATGACCGAGGGATCGTCCTTGGGGAATTTGTTGTAGGGCATGATTTCGCAGAAGGTGTCCAACTC
>SUYI01000002.1 GCA_015060485.1 Prevotella sp.
CTGGGCTTGAACCAGGGACCTCCAGATTATGAGTCTGTTGCTCTAACCAACTGAGCTACAAGTCCGATGCAAATGCAATTTGCGGGTGCAAAGGTAATAAAAAAAAGTGAAAAGTGAAAAGTGAAGCGTGAAAAATTTGCTTCCGCGCCTCATTTTTACATGAAAACCCTTTTTTTCTTTGGTTTTTCGCTCACTTAATCGTACCTTTGCTGACGAAATGAGTGATAAGAGACAAGGATTGAGTGCCGCAGAGGTGTCGGTGAGCCGGTTGGAGCATGGTGAGAACGTGCTGACTCCGCCACGTCGACAGTCGATGTGGCGCTTGTATCTGGAGAAATATCAGGACCCGATGGTTCGTATTCTGCTCGTGGCTGCTATGGTGTCGCTGGTGCTGTCGTTCGTGAAAAACGACTTCATCGAGACCATTGGCATTATTGCAGCGGTGTTTCTGGCTACGACGGTGGGTTTCATCTTCGAGCGCGACGCAGCTCGTAAGTTCGACGTGCTGACGCAGCTGGGCGAGGAGCAACGGGTAAAGGTGATAAGAAGCCTCACACCCGACCCCTCTCCAAATGGCGAGGGGAGTCATGACACCGTTGTGGAGATTCCACGTCGCGAGGTGGTGGTGGGCGACATAGTGATCGTCGAGACTGGCGACGAGATTCCAGCCGACGGCCGGCTGTTTGAGGCCACTGATTTGCAGGTCGATGAGAGCAGTCTGACGGGCGAGCTGCTGACGACGAAGTCGCCAGACCATCAGAAGGTGTCGGCATATCCCAGCGATCTGTTGTTGCGTTCGTCGATGGTGATGAACGGCACGGGACGCTATGTGGTGACGGCCGTTGGCGACGAGACGGAGATAGGCCATGTGGCCCGTCAGGCAACGGAGATCACAGGCGTGAAAACCCCGCTGAATATGCAGCTGGACCGTTTAGCCAAGCTAATCAGCAAGGTGGGCAGTGGTGTGTCGATTGCTGCCTTTCTGGTGTTCTTGATTCACGATATACTGACCAACGAATTGTGGCATACCGGCGATTATGTGGGTATGGCTGAAGTAGTGCTGAAATACTTCATGATGGCTGTCACACTCATCGTGATGGCTGTGCCTGAAGGTCTGCCTATGGCGGTGACGCTGGCCTTGGCGCTGAACATGCGGAGGATGTTGAAAAGCAATAATTTGGTGCGCAAGTTGCAAGCCTCGGAGACGATGGGTGCCGTGACGTGCATCTGTACGGACAAGACGGGAACGCTGACAGAAAACCGGATGACGGTATTCGAAATGAGAAATGAAAGGAATGAAAGAAATGAAGGAAATGGTGTTCCTTCGGAGTTGGCCAAGGCCATTGCGTTGAACTCGACGGCAACACACGACGTGGGCAATCCCACGGAACAGGCCCTGCTGCGGTGGTTGCAGGAGCAGGGGGTAGACTATCAGCAGCTGCGCAACGATCATCCGCTGACGAGCCGGTTGCCATTCTCGACGGAACGGAAATACATGAGTACGACGGTGGGCGACACCGTATATATAAAAGGTGCCCCTGAGGTGGTGCTAGGCATGTTGGAAATGAGAAATGAAAAAGGAGAAATGAGAAATGGAGTTGGCGCTACGAAGGCTTTGCAGGAAACGTTGCTGGAGTGGCAGCAGCATGCCATGCGCACGCTGGCCATTGCTGCCGTGAAGTTGCCTAAAGACTATTCTCTCACCTCTCACCTCTCACCTCTCACCACTGAAATGCTGGCTATCGTCGCCATCAGCGACCCGTTGCGAAAGGAGGTGCCAGCGGCTATCCGACAATGTGAACGTGCAGGCATCGACGTAAAGATTGTGACGGGCGACACAGTCCAGACGGCATTGGAGATAGCAAGGCAATGCGGGGTCGTTGAAAGGAATGAAGGAAATGAAAGGAATGAAGGAAATGAGAAATGCATCACCGGTGCGGAGTTTGCTGCACTGAGCGACGAAGCGGCTCTGAATGTCGTTCGTGGGTTGAAAGTGATGTCGCGAGCCCGTCCGACAGATAAGCAACGACTGGTCAGCCTGTTGCAGCAACAAGGCGAAGTGGTGGCTGTGACGGGCGACGGTACCAACGACGCTCCAGCCTTGAACCGCGCCCATGTGGGACTCTCGCTGGGCTCAGGTACCAGTGTGGCCAAGGAAGCCAGTGACATCACGCTGATTGATGATTCGTTCAGCAGCATCGTACATGCGGTGATGTGGGGACGTTCGCTATACAAGAACATCCAGCGGTTCATATTCTTCCAACTCGTAGTCAACGTGACGGCCTTGCTACTGGTGCTGTTCGGTGCCTTCTTGGGAACGGAGTTGCCGCTGACCATCACGCAGATTCTGTGGGTGAACCTCATTATGGACACGTTTGCCGCAATGGCTTTAGCCTCGTTGCCGCCATCGCGCGAGGTGATGCACGAGAAACCCCGTTCGCGCGATGCCTTTATCATCACGCCGGGCATGGCACGCGGCATTGGCATTATCGGAGGGTTGTTCTTCGTGGGCACCTTCGTGCTACTTTATTATTTCGAGCGGATAGCAGGTGTTGACGCTCATGAGTTGACCATCTTCTTCTGCATCTTCGTCATGTTGCAATGGTGGAACCTGTTTAATGCCCGCACCTTGGGCTCGAACCATTCGGCTTTCCGCAGACTCTACGCTTGTCGGGCTTTCTTGCTGGTGCTGGCTTTAGTGCTGGTGGGCCAGTGGCTGATAGTGACCTTTGGCGGAGCGATGTTCCGTACGGTGCCCTTGTCGCTGACCGAATGGCTATGGATCATTATCGGTACGTCGCCCGTGTTGTGGATTGGTGAGATATATAGAAAGGTAAAAGGCAAGAGTGAAAAGTGAAAAAAGGGCTACCGCTTTAAAAATATGGACGGATTTGTTGCAACGATAGGCATGTTCGACGGCGTACATCTGGGTCACCAGTTTGTATTGCAGCAGACGATAGACCAGGCTCGCGAGTCGGGTTTGCAGCCGTTGTGCATCACCTTCGACCATTCACCGCGCCAGGAGCAGGTGTTGACACCATTGGACGAAAAGGTGCGGCTGATTCGCCAAACGGGCATTGACCGCGTCGAAGTGCTGGCCTTTACGGCGGAACTGAAGTCGCTGACCGCACGGCAGTTTATGGAACAGGTGTTGCTCGACCAGATGAATGTGCGGGTGTTGCTGACGGGCTATGACAACCGTTTCGGACGGAACCGCGAGGAAGGCTTCGACGACTATGTGCGCTATGGTCAGGAGCTGGGCATCGAGGTTATGAGCCTCCCCCCTGCCCCCTCCGAAGGAGGGGCGGGTGTTGTCAGTTCATCGTACATCCGTCAGCTGCTGTTGGAGGGTCGGGTGGATGAGGCAGCCGATTGTCTGGGACATCCCTATTCCATTAGCGGACACGTCGCTCATGGCGAGCACATTGGTACGAAACTCGGTTTCCCTACGGCTAACCTCGTGCCGTCTGAGAGCCAGCTGATTCCTGCCCCAGGAGCCTATGCCGTCAAGGTGACACTCCTCACTCCGCACTCCTCACTCCTCACCCAAAACGGCATGATGAACATCGGCATGCGTCCTACCTTCGACGGACACAAACAAACGCTCGAGGTGCACATCCTGCATTTCCACGAAGACCTCTACGGACAACCGCTGAGCGTTGAATTTGTCAAGAGGTTGCGCGAGGAACGCCGTTTCGACAGCATGGAAGCACTTAAGGAACAATTAAAGCAAGATGCCGTTCAGGCAGAACAAGCAATAACAGAACAGTCACGATGAAGAAAGCAATCAGTTATCTAGTTATTTTTCTTGGCATTCAGATTCTTGGTGGTGCCATTATCAATGCCGTCTGGCCATTGGTGACGGGGTCGTCTGACAAGACACCAGCTCTGTTGATTACGACAACGGTAGTCGTCAGTGTGATAGTCATCATAGTTTTCCTATGGGCCCGCTGGACAGAGGTGTCGCCCAAGTGGTTGCGCACCCGACCTTGGACGGTGTTGGCGTGGAGCGTAGTAGCGGCTTTGGGAACCCTTATTCCATCGGCATGGGTGCAAGAACAGATGCCAGAACTGCCCAATCTGGTGGAGTCGGAATTTGACATGATTCTCGGCAATCGCTGGGGCTATGTAACCATAGGCCTCTTGGCACCGCTGTCAGAAGAAATCGTGATGCGCGGAGGAATTTTAAAAGAACTGTTGAAGTCGACAAAGCTATCGCCTTGGGGAGCCATCGCCATCTCAGCCTTGTTCTTCAGCCTGATACACATGAATCCGGCTCAGATGCCGCATGCCTTCGTCATAGGACTGTTGTTGGGATGGATGTATTGGCGCACGGGGTCTATCCTGCCCTGTATGGCTTATCATTGGGCCAACAACAGTGCGGCTTACGTCATCTACAACATCTATCCCGATCCGGATATCAAACTGGTTGAACTCTTCAAAGGCAGCGAGACGCACGTCATTTTGGCTGTGGTGTTTTCGTTGCTCATCCTGTTGCCTGCCCTCTACCAGCTGCATTTGTGGATGCGCAGGGCAGAAGAATAGGAAGGAAACAACAAAACATAAAAAAAGCGAGCTCCTCTGGTGTGTCAGACGGAGCTCGCATTGTGTTAGTGTGTTTAATAAACTGGATCAATTATAGAGAAAGCATAGAAATAAATCTTAGTCTGTGGGCAGCGCAGGAGCCAGCACCTTAGTGCTGTCGGCTGCCATTTCATCCACATTGGCTACCTGAACAGGAATGACAACAGCTACGGTGTCGGCTTCCTTCAAGTTCTCTGCATAGTCGCTGGGAGTATTCCATGTGGAATCCCATGGGGCCTGAGCAGCATTGCCAAGGGTGAGGATGATAGCCACGACGGCTGCAGCCTTGAAGAGCGGCATAAGGCGCTGGGTAAGTGTTACCCGCTGAGCCTTTTCCGTCTGCGGCTTCTCGTCAATCATGGCCAGGATACGGGCATCGAAGTCGTCGTCCAGCGACTCGTTGGCATCTGCCGTAAAGAGTGGGCGCAGGGGTTCCATCTCTGCCGGAATGTCCTTCTGACAGAAGAAGGCACGCAGAATGTTCTCCTCTTCGAGGGTGGTCTCTGCGTTCCAATAGCGCTCCAGAAGCTGTTCGATGTACTTATAGTCCATATCTTTCTTGTTTTAAAAATTCCTTTTTTATTGTCTGTCTGGCTCGGAAGATGTTGACCTTCACCTGCTCTTCGCTGATGCCCATGATGGTCGCAATGTCGCGATAACTCTTGTTCTCCATATCGCGCAGCTGCATGACGGTGCGCTGCTTCTCGGGCAATTGGTCGATGATGCGCCGGACGATGGCTATTCTGTCGTGTTGCACGGCCTGCTCCTCAGGGTTGGCGCCGTAGCTGTTGTCAGCGGTCTCATGACCTTCTTCTTCGAGCGATGCAGAATGGTTGTCCATGTGTCGCATCTTGTCGAGCGAGAGGTTTCTGCAGATGGTCAGGCAGAAGGCTTCTATGGAGTCTATCTTATCCCAACTGTCGCGCTGGTTCCAGACCTTCATCATCGTCTCCTGTACAACGTCCTCGGCTTCCGCACGGTTGAGAGTGATGCGGAGCGCAAGTCTGAAAAGTACATTCTTCAGCGGCAGCACGTCGGCTTGGAAACTGATTTTTTTCACCTCTCTAATAATAAAGACGATTCAAAAAAGGAAAAGTTACAGAAAAACTAAGATTTTTTATTCTATGATGGTTCCATGCTTGCCATCGATGGCTGTAGCAAGGGTAATGATCACTTTCGAAACACCTGCATCGACGGCATTCAGGGCATTTTCTATCTTGGGTAGCATACCGCCTGAGATGGTGCCGTCGGCTTTGTATTGATTAAATAATGTACGTGTAATGACGGGTATCACTGAGTCGTCATCCTCAGGATTGCTCAGCACACCTTTTTTTTCGAATGAGAAGATGAGCGTCACGTCGTAGAGGTCGGCAAGGGCTTTGGCCGTTTCTGAGGCGATGGTGTCGGCATTGGTGTTCAGGATATGTCCCTCGCCATCGTGAGTCAAGGGTGCCATCACGGGGGTGATGCCCGCCTCGATGAGCCGGCTCAGCATCTGGCCGTCAGCAGCGTCGACGTCGCCTACAAAGCCGTAGTCGATTGTTTGTTCTCCAACCTGAAGGTTAGAGTGTGGCACGCAATGCGACTCAGCCGCAACAGACGGTGAAAGCACAACAGGCGGGCGTTTGTGACTGCGGATAGCGTTGGCATCAGCGCCAGTGAGTCCGAGGGCATTGATGCCATTGGCCTGAAGACGAGCCACGAGGTTCTTGTTGACCAGTCCACCATACACCATCGTGACCACCTCAAGCATATCGCTGTCGGTAATGCGACGACCATTGACCATCTGTGTTTCAATGCCCAGGCGTTCGGCCATTTTGGTGGCCTTACGGCCTCCGCCATGTACCAATACCTTTCGCCCTTCGATAGCCGAGAAGTCGCGTAACAACTGAGAGAGCTGCAGTTCGTCCTCGACTACAGCTCCTCCTACTTTTACTATTGTAAGTTTTTCTTTCATTTTCGTTCTAGTATTTCTAGTTGTTCTAGTCTGACAAGTTATTCCAGATAGGTGTAACCATAAAGTCCTGAGCGGTAGTTAGACAGGAATTCTTTGCCTTCTTCCAAGGTAATCTTACCTTGTTTCACACTCTTGGCTACCCAGATTTCCAGTTGACGGACAAGCTTTTTCGGGTTATACTGCACATATTCCAGCACCTCTTCTACCGTCTCTCCGTCGAAGATCTGGTCGATGTGATAATGGCCGTCTTTGACGGAGATGTGTACTGCCGTCGTGTCGCCAAACAGGTTATGCATATCGCCTAGAATCTCCTGATAGGCACCTACGAGGAACACGCCCAAGTAGTAGTTCTCGTTTTTCTTCAACGCATGAACGGGCAGGGAATGCGAGTTATGGCGGTTGGTAGCGAAGTTGGCTATCTTACCGTCCGAGTCGCACGTAATGTCCTGAATGGTAGCATTGCGGGTAGGCCGCTCGTTCAGACGCTGAATGGGCATGATGGGGAAAATCTGGTCGATGGCCCATGAGTCGGGCAACGACTGGAACAGCGAGAAGTTACAGAAGTACTTGTCGGCCAGCAACTTATCGATATTCATCAGTTCCTCGGGAATGTGCTTCAGATTCTTGGCCAAAGCGTGAATCTCGTGACACACACTCCAATACATGGCTTCAATCTCTGCACGCGTCTTCAAGTCGACGATACCATGTGCAAAGAGGTCGAGCACCTCCTCACGAATCTGTTCTGCGTCGTGCCAGTCTTCAAGGACATTACGAGGCGACAGGTTGTCCCAAATCTCATAAAGGTCCTTTACCAGCTGATGGCTGTTCTCGTCGGGTTCGAATTCCTCGGGCATCTCAGGTAATGAAGCTGTCTCCAGCACATCAATAACGAGAACAGAATGGTGGGCGGCCAATGAACGGCCACTCTCCGTAATCAGATTGGGGTGGGGGATTTCGTTGCGGTTTGCGGCGTCCACGAAGGTATAGATACAGTCGTTGACGTATTCCTGAATGCTATAGTTAACACTACTCTCGCTCGATGGTGAACGAGTACCGTCGTAGTCAACGCCCAAACCACCGCCACAGTCAACGAAGTCGACGTTGTAGCCCATCTTGTGCAGTTGCACATAGAACTGAGAAGCCTCGCGCAGAGCCGTCTGAATGCGGCGAATCTTTGTAATCTGCGAACCAATATGAAAATGGATGAGTCGCAGGCAGTCGCGCATATCCTTCTTGTCCAGCATCTCCAGAGCTTCCAACAGTTCCGCACTGGTCAGTCCGAATTTCGATGCGTCGCCACCGCTTTCTTCCCATTTGCCGGCACCACTGCTGGCCAGTTTGATGCGGATACCGATATTGGGTCTGACACCCAGCTTCTTAGCCTCCTTGGCAATGATTTCCAGTTCGTTAAGCTTCTCGACGACAATGAAGATTCGCTTGCCCATCTTCTGTGCCAACAGGGCCAGCTCGATATACGACTGATCCTTGTAGCCGTTACAGATGATGATAGAATCGCTCTGACACTGTACTGCAATCACTGCGTGCAACTCGGGTTTTGATCCAGCCTCGATGCCCAGATTGAACTTACGTCCGTGAGAGATGATTTCCTCAACGACGGGTTGCATCTGATTCACCTTGATGGGGAACACCACGTAGTTTTCGGCCTTATACTCATATTGCTCAGCCGCTTTCTTGAAGCAACTCCACGTCTTCTCGATACGGTTGTCGAGAATGTCAGGGAAACGCAGCAGCACCGGTGACTGCACATCACGCAGCGACAGTTCATCCATCACCTCGCGGAGGTCAACCTGCGTACCGTCTTTGCAAGGGGTTACATAGACATTGCCTTCGTCGTTGATACCGAAATAGCTGGTACCCCAGCCATTGATGTTGTAAAGCTCCTTGGAGTCGTCAGTGGTCCATTTCTTCATAGCTTCAGCAATTCACGTAGTTGTTGTACAGATATTTTTATTTTGTCATAGTCGTCAAGCACATTGACGTCGAGCGTGTGGCGGGCCTTCTCGTAGAACGGCTCACGCTCTTTCAAGTGTTCAGTGATATATGCTATCAGTTCCTCAGTACTTTTGCCCTTCAGCAGCGGGCGTTCTATCTTGGCCATGAGCAGATGTTTGTAGAGTGTTTCCGGACTGGCCTTCAGATAAACCACGTCGCCTTGTTCGTTCAGGTAGTCCATATTGTCGAAAAAACAAGGGGTGCCACCACCACAGCTGATGATGACATCCTCGAATTCTGCCACTTCGTGCAACATGTTATACTCTATCTTACGGAAGCCTTCTTCGCCTTTTTCTGCAAAAATCTGCGACACCGTCTTGCGCATGCGACTCTCGATGTACCAGTCCAAGTCGTAGAACATCATGCCCGTCTCTTTCGAGAGGGCTTTGCCTACGGTTGTCTTGCCTGAGCCCATGTAGCCGATCAGGATGATGCGTCTCATTTCTTCTGCTTTTCAATGATTTCCATGCACTGGTCGAAGGTCAGCTTGGCGGCTGTTGCATGCATGGCCTTAGGGATACGGTAATTTTTACCATCGTAGGCGATATAGGGTCCGTAGCGACCATTCAGGATCTGCATCTTACCATCTGCGTCGAAGGCTTTCAGGTGTTTCTGCGACTCCTGCTGGCGCTTTTCCTTAATCAATGCTGTTGCCTCTTCCAGACTGATGGCCATAGGATCAGTGTCCTTGGGAATAGAGGTGTATTTCTTCTGGTGGAGTACATAGGCTCCGAAGCGCCCCATGCCAATGACGATGGGAGAACCTTCGAAGTCGCCTAATGTGCGAGGCAGCTGGAACAACTCCATTGCTTCTTCGAGCGTAATATTCTCCATGCTTTTGTCGCTGGGAATCTGGGCAAAGCGAGGTTTTTCGGTATCCTCAGCGGAACCAATCTGAACGACAGGTCCGAAACGTCCAATCTTTACGAAGACGGGCTTTCCGCTCTTGGGGTCAATACCCAGCTGACGTTCGCCGGCTTTATGCTCTTGGCGGGCATTCATGGTCTTTTCCACGGTGGGCTCAAACTTCTTGTAGAAACTCTTCATCATGTCCGTCCACTTTTCTCCGCCTTCGGCAATCTTATCGAAGTCCTGCTCCACCTTAGCCGTGAAGTTATAGTCCATAATGGTCGGGAAATATTTCATCAGGAAGTCGTTGACCACCATTCCGATGTCGGTAGGCAGGAGCTTACCCTTGTCAGAGCCAGCCATCTCCTTTCGCTTCTTCTGCGTGATGACCTTACCTTTCAACGTGTCGATGGTATAGAAGCGTTCTTCACCCTTCTTGTCGCCCTTGTGCACATACTCACGCTGCTGAATGGTAGAAATGGTGGGTGCATAGGTGGAAGGACGGCCAATGCCCAATTCCTCCAGCTTTTTGACGAGCGAAGCTTCCGTATAGCGCAGAGGACTCTGACTGAAACGTTCTGTGGCCTGAATCTCACGACGGGTCAGCTCTATACCTTTCTTCAAAGGAGGCAACACGTGGCTTTCTTCTTCCTGTTCTTCGTCGTCCACCGACTCGCGATAAACCTTGATGAAACCGTCGAATTTCACCACTTCACCCTGTGCTACAAAGACCTCATCAGCACCGCTGACAGAGATGTTCACGGTGGTCTTCTCTATTTCAGCATCAGCCATCTGGCTGGCTATCGTGCGCTTCCAAATCAGCTCATAGAGCTTCTTTTCCTGTGACGTGCCCTCGATGCTGGCATTCTCCATATAGGTAGGACGAATGGCTTCGTGAGCCTCTTGGGCACCCTTCGAGCTGGTGTGATACTGACGAACTTTGCTGTATTCCTCGCCATAGAGCTTGGCAATCTCCTCCTTGCTGGCGTTGATGCACAGGCCTGAGAGGTTGACAGAGTCCGTACGCATATAGGTAATCTGTCCGTGCTCATACAGGTGCTGGGCAACCATCATCGTCTGGCTGACGGTAAAGCCCAGTTTGCGGGCAGCTTCCTGTTGCAGGGTAGATGTCGTGAATGGGGGAGCGGGGGTACGCTTCATGGGCTTTTTCACTACGGCATCAATGACGTAGGTGGCCTCTTTACACTTCTCCAGGAACTGCTCTACCTCTTCGTGGGTCTTCATGCGCTGGGCCAACGTAGCCTTTACTTCCGTCTGCGAACCATCTGCATTGGTAATGGCAAAGATACCATTGATGCTGTAGTAGGGCTCGCAGTTGAAGTTCTGGATTTCGCGCTCGCGCTCGACAATCAGGCGAACCGCCACACTCTGCACACGACCAGCTGAAAGCGCTGGCTTCACCTTGCGCCACAAGACGGGTGAAAGCTTAAAGCCTACTAGACGGTCCAATACACGACGAGCCTGCTGGGCATTCACCAGATTCATGTCCAGATGACGCGGAGTCTCAATGGCGTTCAGAATGGCAGGCTTGGTAATTTCATGGAACACAATACGGTTGGTTTTCTTTTCGTCCAGTCCCAACACCTCACACAAATGCCAGCTGATGGCTTCTCCCTCGCGGTCTTCATCGGATGCCAACCAGACTTTCTCAGCCTTCTCCGCATTCGATTTCAGTTCTTTGACGAGTTTAATCTTTTCCTCGGGTATCTCGTATTCGGGCTCGAGCGTCTTAGTGTCAATACTCATTTCCTTCTTCTTCAGGTCACGGATATGACCATAGCTCGACATCACCTTATACTCCTTACCAAGAAACCTCTCTATCGTCTTGGCCTTTGCAGGCGACTCTACTATTACCAAATTCTTCTGCATACGAATATTTTAATGCTAATTTTTAATTCTTCAAAACGTCATGATGACATGATTCGGGCTGCAAAAGTAGAGAAAAGTTTTGGTTACACCTTATTTATATATAAGAATTTTGTTTTTATTAACACTTCGAGGGTGCAGGAAAAACTGCTCATCTCTTTGAGATGACGACAAAACAGGCCTTTGTGAGTCTTATATATAAAGAGCGATTAATGAAGATGAAAAAGTTACTGATGATATTGAGCCTTGCGCTGCTGACGGTGTCGGCACAGGCCGCTAAGCCGTGGGACAACGGCAAGTTACGTGTTTCGGATAACCAGCGTTATCTGCAGTTTGAAAACGGACAGCCCTTCTTCTGGCAGGGCGAGACGGGATGGCTGTTGCCTGAACGTCTGGACAGGGCTGAGGCCGAGTGGTATCTCCAGTCGTGTGCCAAGGCGGGCTATAATGTGGTACAGGTACAGACCATCGACGGGGTGCCAGCCATCAATACCTACGGACAGATGTCGAACATAGACGGTTGGAACTTCAAGGACATCAACCGCAAGGGCGTCTATGGCTACTGGGACCACATGGACTATATCATTGATATGGCTGCCCAGCACGGCATCTACATCGGAATGGTATGCATTTGGGGTGGGCTAGTTAAAGAAGGCAAACTGAACGTCGAAGATGCGAAGAAGTATGGCACCTTCCTCGCCAACCGATATAAGAACAAGCCCAACATTATCTGGTTTATGGGTGGCGACATTCAGGGCGACATCAAGGCTGAGGTATGGGAGTCGCTGGCTACCACCATCAAGTCGATAGACAAGAACCACCTGATGACCTATCATCCTCGTGGACGCTACACTTCTGCCAAATGGTGGAGCAAGGCTGAATGGCTCGATTTCCATACCTTCCAAAGCGGGCATCGTCGCTATGGACAGCGTATGGGTAACAAGGATTACCCCATTCCCGACAATACGGAGGAGGACAACTGGATGTATGTGGACTCCACGTGGAAATTCAATCCCATCAAGCCTGTGCTCGACGCTGAGCCTTCATACGAGGATATTCCCATGGGTCTGCACGACCCCAACGAGGCACGTTGGCAAGACTATGACGTGCGTCGCTATGCCTATTGGAGCGTCTTTGCTGGAAGCTGCGGACATACCTACGGACACAATGCCATCATGCAGATGCTGAAGCCCGGCTATCCCACCAGCTATGGTGATGCCGGCGACGTGAAGACGTGGTATCAGGCGCTGAAAGATCCTGGCTTCTCGCAGATGCAGTATTTGAAGCGCCTCATCCTCAGTTTCCCCTATTTTGAGCGTGTAGCAGACCAAAGTGTCATTCTCGAGAATGGCGAGAAGTACAATCGTCTGATTGCCACTCGTGGTAATGACTACCTGCTGGTCTATAACTACAACAACAATAACATGAAGCTTGACCTGACGAAGATCAGTGGGTCGAAGAAGAACGTGTGGTGGATGACGGCCGCAACGGGCAAGCTGAAGTATTTAGGCGAGTTCGACTCCAAGGTGCTCACCTTCCGCTATCATCCGCAGTCGGCTCGCGTCGAGGACGGTGTGCTCATCGTGGTAGACAGCACGAAAGACTACATCAAAAAAGACCAGACGGAGCTGTCGCCAGACGGATATAAGGCGAAGGAACGCGACCTCAATGAGTAAAAAAGAAACCACGGATTACACGGATTGCACGGATGAAGAAAATTCTGATTATATTGTTGGCGCTGTTATCGCTTTCGGCCTCAGCAGCCAAGAAAAAAGTCGTAAAGCCAGACGTGAGCGTTGGGAACCTGCGTGTGGAGAACCTGACGGAGCCGTTAGGAATCGATACCGACAAGCCCCGCTTCTCGTGGCAGATTATGAGCGACAAGCAGATTGCAACGCCACACTCTGACCAAGGGTCGGAGAACGTGCGCCAGACAGCCTATGAAATCGTCGTCAGCGACGATAAGGGCGAATTGTGGAATTCTGGCAAGGTAACGTCCGACGAACAGTTGTGGATTCCCTACGCAGGTAAACAGCTGAAGAGTGGCACGTTCTGCACTTGGAAAGTAAAGGTCTATACCAACAAAGGCGAGACAGCATGGAGCGAGCCTCAGCGTTTCAGTATCGGACTGCTCGACGAAGGCAAGTGGCGTGGCTATTGGATTGGTTTGGAGCAGCTGTTGCCAGGCGAAGAGCGTGGTATGCACACCCGCATGGCTGCCCGCTATCTGCGTAAGGAGTTTCAGTTGAAGGATAAGGAGATAAAGCGAGCAACGGCATATGTGGCAGGAATCGGACTTCATGAGTTCTACGTCAATGGCCAGCGTATGGGCGACGGTGTGCTTCAGCCTGTACCCAGCGACTATCGCAAGACCATCTATTACAACACGTACGATGTAACGGAGAGCATCATCAACTATCCGCTCATGTGCGAAGGAGCGGGTAAGTGTCTTTGTCTCGGCATCATTTTGGGCAACGGTCGCGTATTCCCCATGCAACAGCATAAGCCTTATAAGATTCATACGTTTGGCTATCCGAAGTGTCGCATCAATGTCATTGTGGAATATACTGACGGCACTACCGAATGCCTGAAGACAGACGACAAGGGTTGGAAAATTACTGCCGACGGTCCCATTCGTGCCAACAACGAATACGACGGTGAGGAATATGATGCCCGCAAGGAGATGATGGGGTGGAGTGAAGTAGGAGGTATCGACGATTCCAAATGGCTGAACGCTGAACGTACGGATATTCCGCAGGCTTGGCTGCGTGCCCAGATGACGCCAGGCATGAGGAGCCTCCCCCTAACCCCCTCCAACGGGAGGGGGGACTTGACAGTGTCTCCTTCTGCTAAAGGCGTTATAGTCGATATTGGCCAGAACATGGCTGGCTGGCTGAAGGTTCGCGTGAGAGGTCAGAAAGGCGACACCATCCGTATGGTCTATGCAGAGAAACTTAACGCCGACGGCACGCTCTATCGCGACAACTTCCGCAATGCCCGCTCTACCGATATCTACGTATGCAATGGTGACGAAGGCAAGGAGGGCCGCTGGTGGTGTCCGACATTTGTCTATCACGGTTTCAAGTACGCTGAGGTCATTGGCCTGAAGAATGCCACGAAGGACGATTTTGTGGCTGAAGTGGTGGCTGACGAAATGCGTAGCACGGGTCAGTTCGAGTGTTCTGACACGATATTAAACAAGGTCATGAAAAATGCCTGGTGGGGCGTGTTGGACAACTACAAGGGAATGCCCATCGACTGTCCGCAGCGTGACGAACGCCAGCCTTGGCTGGGCGACCGTACGATGGGTTCGTTGGGCGAGAGTTTCCTTTTCGACAACGAACGCCTTTATACCAAGTGGATGCGCGACATCTGTGAGGCACAACGGACGGATGGCTGTATTCCCGACGTAGCCCCCGCCTTCTGGAACTACTATTCGGACGATGTGGCCTGGGCGGCAGCATTGCCCTTCTCGTGCGACATGCTATGGCGACAGTATGGTAACCGCCAACCCATCATCGACTGCTATCCTGCTATCAAGAAGTGGGTGCAGCACATCATCGAAGAATATAGTAAGGACGGCATTATTCATTGTGGTAAGTATGCCGACTGGTGTGTACCGCCTGAAAAGTTGGAGCTCATCCATTCGCAAGACCCCGCCCGCAAGACCGACGTGACACTCATCTCAACGGCATACATCATCCGCACCCTGCAGCTGATGGAACAATGGGGCTGTGAAGCCGACTATTGGCGCCCCATCCGCGAAGAGATGACGGAGGCCTTCAACAAGCGCTTCCTGACCATCAAGCGAGGCACGTCACCCCGACCTGGTCACGTGCTCTATCCGGATTCCGTCTATTACGGCAACAATACGGTGACGGCGAACATCTTGCCGCTGGCCATTGGCATCGTGCCTGAGGATTGCAAGCAAGACGTTATCCGTCAGGTCGTACAGAACATCTGCATCCAGAACAAACATCACGTCTCGTGTGGTGTCATTGGCATCTCGTGGCTGATGCGAGGACTCAGCGACAATGGTTTTGCTGATGTGGCCTATCGTCTGGCAACCAACAAGACCTACCCGTCGTGGGGCTATATGACGGAGAACGGTGCAACGACCATCTGGGAACTGTGGAACGGCGATAAGGCCAACCCGTCGATGAATAGCGGCAATCATGTGATGCTGTTGGGCGACCTGCTCACGTGGTGCTATCAGTACTTGGGTGGCATCCGTTCTGTAGGTTGCAGTGACACGGCAGCAAACGGAACTGCCTACAAGCACATCGTGCTGAAACCCGCCTTCGAGATACAGGACTGCGAATGGGCCAACGTCAGCTACGACAGCCCCTACGGCACCATCAAGAGCCACTGGCGGAAGACGCTGCAACACTTGGAGTGGGACGTCACCATTCCTTGCAACACGACGGCTGACGTCTGCCTGCCTAATGGTGAAACGAAGACCATTGGCTCGGGCACGTATCATTTCAGCGTCGACATCCCGACTTCGCATCCGGCTATTGTGAAGGACGAGTTCCTCTACGAGCATGCCTGCTTCCCTGAGGCCCACGCTTCGACCATTGTGGAGACGAAGAACGGCGACCTCGTGGCAGGCTACTTCGGCGGCACCCACGAGCGCGACCCGGATGTCTGCATCTGGGTGAACATCAAGAAGAAGGGCTCGAACGAATGGAGCAAGCCCATCCTGGCTGCCGATGGTGTGCTGGCCCTCGACGACCCCAACGCCCGCTACATGGGCCTCTCTGGTCTGAATGACGACACGACGCCCGCCGCCAAAGGTCCCATCCGTACGGTGCTTGGCGGTTCCGCCGCCAAGCTGAAACGCAAATCATGCTGGAACCCTGTGCTCTTTGAGATGCCCAATGGCGAGCTGTGGCTCTTCTTCAAGATAGGCTCCAGCGTTGGCGACTGGACGGGTTGGCTCACGAAGTCGAAAGACGGAGGCCGCACGTGGAGCGACAAGGAGCCGCTGCCCTTCGACGCTGAGGGTCGTGCCTTCCTCGGACCTATCAAGAACAAGCCCGAACTCATCGACGGGCGCCTGCTCTGTCCCTCGTCGACGGAGAAGGACGGCTGGCGTTTCCACATGGAGATTCTCGACCTGAGCGACGGACGCTGGAAGAAAGGTACCCCTGTGAAGGACTTGAATTGGAAATGGATTCCCGTTGAAAGCACGGAGGCCATCAAGACGGACGACAACAAGCCGCACCCCATCGACTGCATCCAGCCCTCTATACTGAAATTAAAGGACGGGCGCCTGCAGGTGACGATGCGCACACATAATGCACACGTAGCCACCTCGTTCTCCTCGGACAATGGCGACACATGGACTCCCGTCACCCTGCTCGACATTGAGAACAACCAAAGCGGTACGGATGCCGTCACTTTGCAAGACGGTCGCCACGCCCTCATCTACAACAACTTCGAGACGCTGCCGTTGACGCCCAAGGGTGTGCGAACGCCCTGTTCCATAGCCCTGAGTGACGACGGGACGAACTGGCAACACGTCCTTACGCTCGAGGATTCGCCCATCGACCAATACTCGTATCCTGCCATCATTCAGGGCAAGGACGGCACACTGCATTGCGTCTACACGTGGCGTCGCCAGCGCATCAGCTACAAGCAGATTGACTTGACGAAACTAAAACGAGGTCAATAGGACAAAGCAGTCGTCTAGCCGTTAGAATATCCAGACGTCGTTCTCGTCGCTGGGGTAATTATACCAGTCGAGATTTGACTCGCAATCCTCCACCCACTCACCAAAGGAATGCTTGCGGGTGACGTACGCTCCGAACATGGCGTAGACACCCGTTTGGGTCAGTTTTCGGAATCCAATCTGGATGCCTTCCAGGGGATAGCAGAATTTCTCGGCGGGAATCATCAGTGCCCAAGGCAGCATCTTGCTAATTCTGTATTCTACCTGATATGGGTAAATCACCTGGGCAGCCTTGTAGTTGTCCAAGTGGGTCTCGTAGCGACCACTGTTATAGAAGGTCACAAGGAACGGGTCGAGCTGTTCCAAAGTGAAGTCCTTGGCCTTCTCGGCATCTTTGAAGGTGATGATATACTTCTGGGTGGCGTATGGCCTGTTTTCATAATCTTCGGTAGTGCTTAACGCGGTGTTATAGTATTTACGCTTGTAAATCGCACCGCTGTTTTCTGTCACCTCCTGACTGCTGTTCATGGCCCAGTGAGCGTCGTTGAACAGCGTGATGACAGCCTCTGTGCCCCTTTGGCCCGAACGGAACGTAGTGGTGTTGTTCAGCAGTTGCTTCGATCCGGTTGGCAGGTTGTCGTCGAAGGTCTTTCCGTTTGCTGTCGTCACACTTTCTATGTCGTTGTATGCGCAGTTCAGCAATCTGACCAGTCCGGCAATCTGGTTGGTGCACCCCACGGCTACCAATGTTACGTCCAGTGTGATTTGCTTGGGATTGTCGGGGTCCTTGTCTATGCCCATTCTGACTACCAGGTCGTTGTAGTCATAGTCGCCAGCCAACGGGAAGTTCTCTTCGAAGACATAGGTATAGGTTTGCGGCTTCAGGGTAAGGCTCGAGGGTGTGCCGAAAGACGACGACTTGAAGTCTACATCCGTCTGAGTGACAGGGAATTGGACGACATAGTACTTGCCGTCCTTGTCCACCAATGCGCCATAAAGATAGGTCTGCGCCATGGGAATGGTCACAGTCAGCGCGACGGTTCCTCCGTCGGAAGTCTTTGCCTGATTCAGCACATGCGCCGTGCTGTTGGCGAGTGGGTTGTCGGAAAGAATCATGGCGACTTCTATGTTGTTGCCCGTGTTGGCAACAAGACGATACTGCTGCGTTTTCGACAACACCCACTGATGACGTATGTCGATGCTGTCGACGGGCGAGTTCACGTCCAAATATTTTTCGTACTGGTTCATGTCGTACAAATCCTTGCTGCACGACGTGATGCCCAAAAGCATCACTACAACCCACAGGGATGATATCAAGAAAAACGTTTTCTTCATGACTTTTATAATAATACGTTCTAATTTGCGGTCAAAATTACTATTTTTGCTTCAAAAACACAAAAAAATATAGATAAGTAGCCGCTATTTTGCCAATTTTTATAGATTTTAACACTAAATATAGCAAAACTTAGCTATTTTCTTTGTAATTTTGCACCCATCAATTGATTATCTAAAGTTACGTAACAAAAAAATTAAAATCTTATGAGCGGAATGAAAAAGTATTTTAGCACAGGTTTGTTGGCTCTGCTCACTACAGCCTATTTAACATCCAGCTGTTCTCGCGACGATTTCAGCGGTTCTATCATTGAGGCCAAGAAGCAAGCCTTCAGCGACAACTTCAAAGCTGCCTATGGCAATATCAATCCTCTGCAGGACTGGGGCTTCGGCTCGGCAACGACACGAGGATGGGCTTTTACGCGTGCAGTTGATGATGGTATGCCAGAACGTCCCACTTTCCATAACGTGTCGGATATCACGAAACCTGAAAACACTTTCGTCGATCCGGCATTCTATACCACAGTATCGCAAGTAACGGACAATGTTACTTATAACAATGGCAAAATGAACAATCTGAGCGACCAGACGTTCTATGTGAATGGCGATTCTAATATTGAGGGTATGGATAGTGGAAAGGGCCTGACGATTTATGTGGTCGGTGAAGTGACGTTCACTTCTGGTACTAACGCTGAAAAAGCAAGTACTATCATTGTCACGACGGGTTCAACGCTACACTTATATGGCTTGAATAAAAACGAGAATATCTATGTGGCTCCTGGTGCAACACTGGATATGTCGCACTATAAGGACTGGAGTGATGGGGGGAGCATTAAGAGCCCGTCAAGCCTCACTGTTGATAACAACTATATCTACATGGGTGCAGGAAGTATTGTAACTGCTGGTAATTTGCTCGTGCAATACGCAAAGATTATCAACGATGGTGCAACTTTTACTGCAAACAGCATGCAGCTCGATAATTCTTCAGAATTCTGGAATTATGGTACAACTACTATTACGGAGAACCTCGTTACCAGTAATGACTATGCAACTATTTATAATGCAGCCGGCAAGAAGATAACCGCTTCTAATCTTACACTGCACAAACATGTAAAATTATGGAACGAGGGCGACGTCGACGTTCAGGGTACGTTGTCCGCAATCAATGAAGATGTTAAGATTTACAATGCCGTAGGGAAGACTATCGAAGTAAAGGACAGCCTTGTTCTGAGAAACAATGATGAACTGCTGGTCAATGACGGTATTATAGATTGTAAGGGAGATATTATTCTTCGTAACGCAGGAATAGACACCCCGGCTGAAATTGTCAATAATGGCACACTTGACGGCGGATCGTTGAGACTGGATGCTGGTGCCAAGTTCTATACCGAAAGCGGTGCTACAACAACCATTGATAGTTCAACAACTATTAATAATGCGAACAGTGAGTGGGAGAATAACGGCAATTATACTTCAGAATCGTTCCAGATTTTGGGTTATGGCGCAAAGGTCTACAATAACTGTATGCTGACGGTTGAAGAGGAATTTTGGCTGAATCGCGGCAAATTCGTTATGGAAGGAGGCGTCGATGGTGGTGCTTCGGTTGTTTGTAATACATTCAAATTTGAAGACACCTCAAATTTCTATATGGGAAGTAAGGCCTTATTGAAGGTAACGGGCGCCCTGACGACTAACAACCACAATAGTGGTTACGGCTTCCGCGGATTTGGCACCGACTATGCAGTCATCAAGGCTGGCAGTATCGTCAAGGGCGGTACAGACGTACAGTATAGTATGACCTATTTTGGAAACCTGTATGTTGATGCGGGTTCACATTTCCCACAGGGATATATTGATACAGGTTATGGTCAGCCTTATTATGCCTTTGATTCTACAGTGAAGTTCAGTTTTACTGAAGCTGGTATTGATGGTCATGGAGGCCACGGGGCAACTGCATCCACAGATTACAAAATAGCCAAATCAAGCTGTACTCCTGGTTATGGAGATGATTCTGGTGGTGGCGGTGGCGACGATGTCACTGAAACACGAGTCGTGCTGAAGGAGTGCGGACGTATCTTCTGCGAGGATTTGGGTAATGTTTCGAATAGAGATATGGACTATAACGACGTGGTGTTCGATGCCTGGATCTATGTCAAGCAGACGCTGGTCAACAATGAGGTGACAAGTGAGTCGCACTACCGTACGTTCATCCAGCTGTTGGCTGCGGGAGGTACAATACCCGTCGATGTGGCCGATCAGGGCGAGATTCACAAGAAATTCGGTGTAGGTCAGACCACGATGGTAAATACCTATATCCCCGATGTCAGTGAGGTGCGCGAAGATTTGTGTGTCAATAAGACTACACTGCCCGCAGAGTATGAAATCAGAAACGGACTCGACTACTACTATGCCCGCGATATAGATAATGACGGTATCGGTGACATCTGTCTGAAGAATATCCCCATCTTTGTAGAACAAAGCGGAGAGGCTTCTGAGTTGGAGGCCATCCAAGGCGACGCCCCCCAGAAGTACTGCGCAACGCTTGGCACAAAATGGGCAGGTGAGCGCGTTCAGATAGACTGGGCCTATACCGCATTCACGAGATGGGTCAACAACATTGATGATCCTTGGGAGTCGGGTGTAGCTAAGTATCTCTTTACAGACAGTGGCTTGAAACTTCCCGACGGAACAGCTTACGATCCATTGACAGTCCACGGCGCTACCATGGATTATGATCCTAACGACGATCCTTCCACGACTTCGGGCTCAACTTCAGGAACAGGAGGTAGTACCGGCGGTAGCACCACCGGTGGTACGAGCTTCAACAACGTGACCGGTACTGTGGTGTATCAAACCCAGACTCAGCTCTCGAGTGGCACCGGTATTACTATTAGCTCCAGCGAATTTAACGATGCTGCGGCTGCCGACATATATATATATGGCACGGGCACGGGTAACGTAGAGGTGAATGGAGCTCCTGCGGAGGACGTTTCCAGTACATCAGCTGCTCCCATTTATAACTTCACTCGCGGCTTTGGTTTCACCCGTTCTGCAGAGACGCCTGTCGTCAAGAAGTGCACCCTGGGTCCGAAGCAGTTCCATGGATACGATGTAGGCATTACGGGCAACAACTTCACCGTCTATAAGGTCAGCTACACTGCTACCCAGCCTAGCGTCAGCCAGCCTACTGGCACCGTTTTGGTCAGCAACGCAAACGGCATAGAGATGGACTGGGCTCAGAAGGGACAACAGCATATTTCTGCCGACAAGCTCACGGGTATTGGCGAAGGAACCATCATCCGCGTGGCTGGTGTGGGCTATGCCGACAACAATACGGACGCTTCAAACAACACCTCTTGGCAGGTAGAGTTGGATATTGAGGATCCTTGGACGAAGATTGGTGCAAAGACCTATTGGACAGAAGATAATGCAACAGGAGCTGTTACCGTTGCCTTTGTGTTGACTGCAGAGCAGGCCGAAGCACTGTTAAACAGCCAGCTCTGTGTGCAAGGCGTTAACTTCATCTTGAAGTACGTCACCGTCGATAACTCAAATGTCACCACTGGAGGTGACGATAACGACGGCGATTGGAGTGGTAATGAGAAACTTAACTGGTGGCCAGGAGTGAATATTCCTGCATCCGTATTTGCTGGTCTTGCAAAAGACGATATAATAAGATTATCTGGTGAAGGTCAGAAAGGACTGCAGGTTCAAATTTTCAAAACAACCGATACAAATGCATCTATGAATGTAGGCTGGCCAAGGACTAATGGTAGCCTTATAGAAGTAAATAACGATGACTATGATAATAACTGGGATGGCTATGTCCAGTTTACCGTATCGGAATCTATCCTTAGTGATATTGTTAACAATGGCATCAATGTCCGAGGTGACAAATTTACATTGAAGGGAATAACAATAATTAAGGGAACGAACTAAAAAGTACACATATACATTATAAGATTTTAATTTGTGATAAGGTAGGGCATCTGCGTGAGGCAGGTGTCCTCTCTTCCTTTTTGGTGTGCTCAAAAAAAAACGGAAAAAAACGCGAAAAAATTTTTTTGAAAGAAAGAAAAAGAAAAAAAGAAAAGAAAAAATTTCCCCCACACCCCCTAATAAAGAAAAAGAAATATAAAGAAAAAGAATAGAAAACTCTCTCTCCCATAAAAAGAAATAAAAGAAAAGCAGAGAAAAATGCGTATATATGTGTCTGCGACGCGTTTTTGGCTTTTCATTGACGGGGTGATGTCCGTGCACTCCCTACAGAGATTTCATTCCGTCGGACGGAATTATTTTTTCGTCGGACAGAATTTTTTTTTCGTCGGACGGAATTTTATTTTTGTCGGACGGAATGGATAAAGAGTTGCCTGCGGCGGGAAACACATTCGAATCTTTAAAAAACTCTGCACTAAACGTTATGCGGATTATGGCCCCTTTTTGGGCGTTTAAATATACGAAAGATATTTTTTTGCAAACGATTTCTCTGTTTTTAACGTTTTTTAAGCATAAAATTGTTCTACTTTCCTGCTTTTTTTTTTAACTTTGCACCATCGTTTCGATAAATAGTTAACTAAATAATGTATTAATTAATTTAAATCTTATGAAAAAGTATTTGATGATTGGTTTAGCAGCCCTTGCTTTCGCAAGCTGCGCGAAGCACGACTTCGAGACAATGACTCAAGAGCAGATCGTTAAGGCCGAGTACGACGCCAAGTTCGTTGCAGCTTTCGGCCAGCCCGCCTCTAACCAGAATTGGGGCTTCGGCAGCGCATCAACGCGTGCCGTGAAACCTGTTTATGCTAGTGATAACTATGCTGCTTATAGCAAGACTAAACCCAGTGGTTTTACGGATGCAATTCCTTCCTCGCGCAAGCCCACTATGCCCACAAATTTCTATAATACAAGGGCAGAGGTTATTGCTGCAGGAATAGGTTGGCCAGAAGGAGATGAAATGAAAAAAGACAATGAGGTTGTGTTGCTTGATGAGGCTTATTTTGAAAGGGAAGCAGTTCAGGCTTATAAAGAATACATTCCTGGACAGATGAATAAATATGACAATTCGGTCTTTTACATTGACGGAAATGTCACCAAGTCATTCTCAACAAAGCAAGAATCGGGAAAGGGTGCAACAATTTGTGTGACTACTGGTTCTACTCTTAAGTTGACAGGTATTAGCCAATATACTACTATTTATCTTGCTCCAGGTGCAACTTTGGATCTCACGGATCTTGACTGGACTATGGATTTCCTAAATGAATGTGCAATCTATATGAATAGTGATAGCGAGCACAAAAGTATTCTGAAGGCTAATAATATTCAAATGACCAATGGCGGCGTCATTCTGAATCAGGGTGGTGAGATTGATGTAGATAATCTTACATTAGACGGCAATTGTGTGCTTTGGAATGAGGGTTCTTTAGATGTTGAATATGAACTGGCTACTACAAACAACGATTGTTTGTTCTACAATGGTAATGGTTATTCCGCTACAGTAGGAAGTATGGATGTATTGACAGATCGTTGCGTTGTATATAATAATGGTGACTTTACTTGTGAAGGCGCACTTGCACTCACTGATGGCGCATCAGAATTTGCAAATGGCATTGACGGCACATTGAAAGCAGCTTCTGTAGACATGGCTTCTACTTCTTTGATGTATAACGCAGGTACAGCAATCGTCTATGGAATGACAATGATTGAAAATAAGACCAATAAGTGGCTGAACGAGGGTTCTTACACTTCTGGCGACTTCGAAATTACTGGTTTTGATAAGTCAGGTACAAATGTATGGAACAACTGTAAGTTGATCGTAACTGCTACCGGCACAGGAATGACAGGCTCGGGTAACTTCCATCTGAATCGTGGTTCGATAATTCTGGAAGGTGGTGCAGATGCAGGTAGTATGCTGGTTTGCGACTCCTTCACTTGGGAAGATACTTCTGGCTTCTATCTGGGCAGCAAGTCAATGGTTAATGTAATTGGCAACATCTATACAGACAACTATAACGAAGGCTATGGATTCTATGGCATTGGTCAGGAGCGTAGTGTTGTGAAGGCTGCAAGCATTACAAAGAGTGCTGACAACCAGTATAGCATGTCTTATTTTGGCAATCTTTATGTAGACATTGACGACCACTTCGAACAGAGTTCTATCGATCCTTGGGGAAAACAGCTTTTCTACCATTGTGACGAGACTGTAAAGTTCGGTAATGAGTCAGATAGTCCCGTTTACATCAAACCTTCAAATTGTAACGAAGGTTATGGAACTGAAAAGGAAGAGGAGTTCCCCGAAGTGTATGAAGGCCGTATCATGGCTGAGGACTTGACCGTAGCTACTAATTCTGACTGGGACTTCAACGACGTTGTGTTTGACTGGACTATCAAGGACGGTAAGGCTTACATCAATCTGCTGGCTGCTGGTGGTACACTGCCTATCCGAGTTGGTGGATATCGTAACGACGATTCCAGCGAGCCCATCGGTAGTATTGAAATTCACAGCGCAGCAGCACTGGGTGGATATATGGTAAATACTGGCGTGAACGTAGGTAAGACGTCTGCAGCATTTGTTCTCGACGACCACACATACGCAGACCATGACGGCAACGATATCCTCATTACAGTCTACAAGGGCGGTTCATGGGTAGAGATTACTGCTGAGCAGGGCGAGCCCGCTGGTAAGTTCAACGCACCCGTTGATACAGATTGGTGTGAAGAGTATGCCAACATCAAGAAGGTTTATACCAACTTTGCAGCATGGGTTCAAAATACTGAAGTAGAATGGGCCGTGAACCCCACTGCTAAGTATGTTGACTATCTGAACGTTGAGGAGAACAGAACAGAAGCAGCTGAGTAATTAGACATCAAATACTTTGATTTTATATAATGAAGAAGGGGCGGTTGCGCGATGCAACCGCTCTTTTTTTTGGGCAATAATTTTGTTTTCTACAAGAAATCATGTACCTTTGCAAAGATTATGGCCGACGAACAAAGAAAAATTGACGGATATAAGTCGCTGAAGGTTTATCAGAAGGCAGTATGTGTGTTCGACATTACTGCGTATTTTGTGGCCCATTTCATGGATAGGGGCCACGACCGCACGGTCGACCAGATGCAACAAGCGGCTCGCTCCGGCAAGCAAAACATCGTTGAAGGCTATAGCGACGCCGAGGGCTCGACGGAGAGCGAACATAAACTGACGGTGATCGTCATCTATCAGGCGCTGTCGATGCTGCAGGGGTATATTGCCTATATCAACAGGAAGTTCCTGACCGAGGGTGGCGTAAAAGAGCAGAGATTCAGAAGGAGATTGGAATATAGGGAGAGTAGGGAAGGTAGGTTTAGTAGGGATGGTAGGTTTAGTAGGGATGGTAGGTTTGGTAGGGAGGATGACCCTAACCAACCTAACTCCCTTAACAACCCTAACTCCCCAAAAAAAATAAAAAAAATTAGAAAGACTATGGTTTTAAATTATATCTGGATAGCGTTTTTCCTGGTGGCGTTTGTGATTGCTGCCGTGAAGCTGGTGTTTATGGGCGACTTCGAGGTGTTTCCTGCGATGATGGACTCGACGTTCTCGTCGTCGAAGACAGCCTTTGAGATTTCGCTGGGGTTGACGGGCGTGCTGTCGCTCTGGCTGGGTGTGATGAAGGTTGGCGAGAAGGGCGGTGTGGTCAACGTGCTGGCCCGCGTGCTGTCGCCGGTGTTTACCAAGCTGTTTCCCGACATTCCCAAGGGTCACCCCGTTACGGGCTCTATCTTTATGAACATTGCCGCCAACATGCTGGGGCTGGACAATGCCGCCACGCCCCTTGGCCTGAAGGCAATGGAGCAGATGGAGGAAATTAAGAATGAAGAATTAAGAATGAAGAATAAGGCTGGCGCCATTACCAACGAGGAAATGGAGCGGCTGAAAATTTCAGCGTCGAACCCGATGATCATGTTCCTAGTGCTGAACACCAGCGGACTGACGCTTATCCCTGTCAGCATCATGGTCTACCGAGCTCAGCTGGGAGCAGCGCAGCCTACGGACATCTTCATCCCCATCCTGCTGGCCACGTTCTTCTCGACGCTGGCAGGCATCATCGTCACCTCGCTCTATCAGCGCATCAACCTCGTCAACCGCACCATGCTGTTGACCTTAGGAGGAGCCTGTGCGGTAGTCGCCGGCATCATCTGGGGTTTCTCGCAGCTGTCGCCCGAAGCAATGAACAAGGTGAGCACCACCGTTGCCAACATCCTGCTGATGACGATTATCTGCGGTTTTATATTGGCTGGCGTGCGCAAGAAGGTGAACGTCTACGACGCCTTCATCGAGGGTGCGAAGGACGGCTTCACGACGGCAGTCCGCATCATTCCCTATCTGGTGGCTATCCTCGTTGGAATCGGCGTTTTCCGTGCCTCGGGGGCAATGGATATGCTGATTGGCGGTATGCGCTGGTGCGTAGAGCTGACGGGCGTCAATGCCCAGTGGGTCGACGCCATGCCTACAGCCTTGATGAAACCCCTCTCAGGCTCAGGAGCCCGCGGCATGATGGTCGACGCCATGACCAACTACGGCGCTGACTCGTTCGTGGGTCGCCTGTCGTGCATCTTCCAGGGTTCGACGGACACCACGTTCTACATCCTGGCTGTGTACTTCGGTTCGGTAGGTATCAAGAACACCCGCCACGCCGTGAGCTGTGGCTTGCTGGCCGACTTGGCAGGCGTCGTTGCAGCGATAGCGATTTGTTATTTCTTTTTTGGGTAGGTTAAAGTAGGTAAGGTAGGTTTAAGTAGGTTATAGTAGGGTTATGGGAAAGCTAACTAACATTTTCAAGGATACGGCCATTTACGGTCTGTCGAGCATCATTGGCCGTTTTCTGAACTATCTGCTCGTGCCGCTCTATACGGCGCAGCTGTCAGCGGCCAGCGGCGGCTATGGCATCATCACCAACATCTATGCCTACGTGGCGCTGGTGCTGGTGTTGCTGACGTTCGGCATGGAGACCACCTATTTCCGTTTCACCAACAAGACGCACACCGACTCGCAGACCGTCTATGGCACTACGCTGATCATGGTGGGCTCGCTGTCGTTGCTATTCGCTGTGGTGGTGCTGCTGTTCCTGTCGCCCGTCAGCCAGCTGATGGGCTATGGCGAGCATCCTGACTATGTGGGTGTAATGGCGGTGACGGTAGCCATCGACGCCTTCCTGTGCATTCCCTTCGCCCATCTGCGCCAAGAGAAGAAGGCCGTGAAGTTTGCTGCCCTGAAACTGCTGAACATCGTTGTCAGCATCGTGTTGAACGTCATCTATTTCCACTACATGGACGGCAAGGACGTGGGTTACGCCTTCTATATCAACCTGGTTTGTACGACGATGCTGGCCGTTTGCCTCGTGACGGAATATACAGGTTTCCGCTGGCGACTCGACACCAAGCTGTTGCGCTCGATGCTCAGCTACTCGTGGCCCATTCTGATTCTAGGCCTTGCAGGCATCTTGAACCAGACGGCCGACAAGATGCTGTTCCCCTACATCTATAAGGACAGCGACATGCTGACGCAGCTGGGCATCTATGGCGCCTGTTCGAAGATAGCGATGATTATGGCGATGATTACGCAGGCGTTCCGTTTTGCCTACGAGCCTATCGTCTTCGCTGGCGTCAAGGACAAGGACCAGCACGAGATGTACGCCAAGGCCATGAAGTATTTCATCATCTTCACGCTGCTGGCGTTCCTCATCGTGGTGGGTTATATGGACATCCTGAAATACATTGTCCGCAATCAGGACTACTGGGTGGGTCTGAAGGTCGTACCTATCGTGATGGCCGCAGAGATTATGATGGGCATTTACTTCAACCTGTCGTTCTGGTATAAGGTGATTGACAAGACCATCTGGGGAGCCATCTTCTCGGGCATTGGCTGTGCGGTGCTGCTGGTGGTCAATGTCGTCTTCGTGCCCCGCTACGGCTATATGGCTTGTGCGTGGGGAGGATTCGCCGGATATGGTGTGGCGATGCTCATTTCCTATTTCGTAGGGCAGAAGTACTATCCCATCAACTATCCGCTGAAGGAAATAACGCTCTACGTGGTGCTGGCGCTTGTGCTGTACGGCCTGATGTATGTGGCCAGCGACTGGCCCACGTTGCTCTCACTGGCGTTCAACACGCTGTTGCTCGTGGTGTTTGCAGCGGTGATCATCAAGCGCGACCTGCCGTTGGAGCATCTGCCCTTCATCGGGCACCGTTTCCGTCGTCCCAAATATAAAGTACATTAAAAATAGAATCATATGAAGAAAATCCTAGTATCACTAGTGTGTCTAGTATCCTTAGTAAATGTGGCACGTGCCGACGAGGGCATGTGGACACTGTACAATCTGCCTACTGCCGTCTACGACCAGATGAAGCAGTATGGTTTCGAGTTACCCATGGAGCAGCTCTACCAGAGCGACAACGCGGTGAAGAATGCCGTTGTCAACTTCGGCGGCTTCTGCACGGGAGTCGTCGTGTCGCCCGACGGACTGGTGTTTACCAACCACCACTGTGGCTTTGACGCCATCCGCCAGCACTCTACCGTCGAGCACGACTACATGCTGAACGGCTTCATCTCGAAGTCCTACGAAGAGGAGTTGCCCAACGAAGACCTGTTCGTCAGTTTTATGGTTGACCAGAAGGACGTGACGGATCAGATTTTCCCCCACATCAAAGGTCTGTCGCTCATCAAGCAGGGCGAGTATGTGGACAGCGTGGAGAATGCCTGGCAGAAGGACATCCGCAAGCAGGACTCTACGCTGCGTGTGGAAGTAAAGCCTTTCTATGAGGGCAACAAGTACTATATGACCACCTATCGCGACTTCGAGGACGTGCGCCTGGTGTTCGCCGTGCCCAAGTCGATGGGTAAGTATGGTGGCGAGACGGACAACTGGATGTGGCCCCGTCAGACGTGCGACTACAGCGTGTTCCGCATCTATGCCGACCCCAAGACGAACGGTCCTGCCAAGTATTCGAAGGACAACGTGCCCTATCACCCCACGTCATGGGCACCCGTCTCGATGCAGGGCTACAAGCCTGGCGACTTCTGTATGATTATGGGTTATCCGGGAAGCACGAGTCGCTATCTGTCGTCGTATGGCATTCAGGAGCGCCGTGATGCCATCAATGCCCCCCGTGTACAAGTTCGTGAGGTGAAGCAGGAGGTGATGTTGCGCCACATGCGTGCCTCAGAAGCCGTCCGTATCATGTACGAGTCGAAGTATGCCCGCTCGAGCAACTACTGGAAGAATTCCATTGGTATGAACAAATGTATCGACAGCATCGGACTCATCCAGCAGAAGCAGCAGTTCGAGGCCAGGATCCGTCAGTGGCTCGATACCACAACGGTCGTCAAGGGTTTTGCCCTTGACTTCGACAAATTGGCCAAACTTTACGATAAGCGCATGAAGCTGACCCGTCTGCGTACCATTTTCCAGGAGACGTTCTTCACCTTCGATGACGAAGTGACGAAGCGCGCCTGGCGTAGCAGCTGGGGCATGAGGGTGCTTGGTCCGAAGGACAAGCCCAAGAAGCAGTATTACCTGTTCGACGACAATAGCAAGGAGTGGGACAAAGCCACCGACTGCGAGCTGCTTAGCACGCTGATTCGCAACTACCGCCAGCAGGTCGACAAGGACTATCTGCCCGACTTCTACGAGACCATCGACCAGCAATTCGGTGGCGACTATACGGCCTACGTCAAAGCGCTGTATGATAAGTCGATACTGATGAAGAGCGGCAAGCCCATCTATTTCAACAAGAAGAGCTACAACAAGGACTTGGGCGTGAAATACGGCATCTCAATCAGCGAGATTATGGCCAAGATCAACGCTGACCTGAGCGAGTTCAGGGATGATATTGCCGAGCAGGAGCGACTGTTGTGTGCTGCTGTGTTGCGCATGGAACAGGATATGCCCAACTATTCGGACGCCAACTTCACGTTGCGTATGACCTACGGACAGATTGGCGAGTACACGCTGGGCGGACGTCCTTCAGGCTATTACACCACAGCCCGTTCGTTGTGGGAGAAGATGCAGAAGGCCGACGAGAACTTCGAGTATTTCGCAGAGCCCGTGATGCACGAACTGCTCTCGAGCAAGGACTTCGGACCCTATGCCGACTCGCTGACGGGCACCATGCAGCTGTGCTTCCTGTCGAACAACGACATTACGGGAGGTAACTCCGGTTCACCCATCTTTAATGGCAAGGGCGAACTTCTTGGGCTGGCCTTCGACGGCAACTGGGACAGCCTGTCCAGCGACATCTTCTTCGACCGTCAGTTGGCCCGTACCATCAATGTCGACGTGCGCTACATGCTCTTCATGATGGACCGCTGGGGACACGCTGACCGCCTGCTCAAGGAAATCAACGCGAAGTAAAAAGGAACTAAACAACGTTGTTTTATTTCTTCTTGCGGGGTTTGCGAATGGCCCAGCCTTCCTCGCTGAAATCGGGGATTTCGCCCTTCAGGAACTGCATCCAGTCGTCCTTCTTGTAGATTCGGACGTCGTTTCCCTTAGTAGGGCGGGTAGGTTTGGTAGGTTTGTTAGGGCGGGTAGGTTTTGTAGGTTTGTTAGGTCGCGTAGGTTTTGTAGGGCGGGTAGGTTTGGTCTCTGCGGCATCGTTGCAACGCACCTCGCGACTCTTGTAGCGCTGGCCGTTGACGTATTTGATGACGCGCTCGGCATCCTCCTCAGGTACTTCGAAATAGCTGATGGTCTGTAGCAGGTCGATGTGGCCCACTTCCACGTGTCCGCGTACGTTCTTATTGAGAAACTGCATCAGCTCGCCAGGATAGAAACCGTCCTTCTTGCCCAGATTGATGAACAATTTGCGATAGCCTGCAGAGGCATTAAACGACTGACCTTTCTCACGTTTGCCTCGTTCTTTGCGTTCCTTTCCGTCTTCTTTCCTTTTGGTGCTGACAGGTTCAATCTCAGGTGCATCAGCATAGTAAGCCAGGAACTTGCCAAACTCCAGCGAGACAATCTTTTTGATCAGGTCGTCTTTGTCGATATATTCGAAATAGCGGCTGATGTCCTGCATAAAGGGGGCAATCTGCTCCTCGTCGACGTCGCTCTTCACAATCTGGTCCATCACCTTGTAGAGCTGTTTCTTGCAGATTTCCTCCGCCGAGGGAATGGTGCCTTGCTCGAACTGCTTGCCAATCTCCTTCTCGATGTTGCGGATCTTATGCTTTTCGCGCGAGTGGACAATACTCAGCGACGTGCCCTTCTTGCCTGCACGACCCGTACGGCCTGAGCGATGGGTGTAGTTCTCAATGTCGTCGGGAAGACCGTAGTTGATGACGTGCGTCAGGTCGTCGACGTCCAATCCGCGTGCTGCCACATCTGTGGCCACCAGCAACTGTACGGTGTGCTGACGGAACTTCTGCATCGTCAGGTCGCGCTGTTGTTGCGAGAGGTCTCCGTGTAGCGACTCCGCATTATAGCCATCGCGTATCAGTTTGTCGGCCACCTCCTGTGTCTCCAGCTTTGTGCGACAGAAGATGATGGCGAAGATGCGTGGGTAATAGTCTACCAGTCGCTTCAGCGCCAGGTACTTGTCCTTGGCGTTCACCATGTAGTAGATATGGTTTACGTGCTCGGCTCCTTCATTGCGCGAACCCACCACAATCTCCTTGTAGTCGTGCAGGTAGCCCTTGGCAATACGCTCTATCTCCTTGCTCATCGTAGCAGAGAAGAGTAGGGTGTTGCGGTCTTCAGGCACACTCTCGAGTATCGCGTCGATGCTCTCCTGGAAGCCCATGTTCAGCATCTCGTCAGCCTCGTCGAGCACCACATTACGAATGTCGTCCAACTGAGCGACACCGCGTTTCATCAGGTCGATAAGTCGGCCTGGAGTCGCCACAATGATTTGTACGCCTTTCCGCAAGGCACGAATCTGCTGCTCAATGCTGGCGCCACCATAGACGGCCTCGATATGGATGCCGTCCATGTATTTGGCAAAGTCGCGCATGTCGTCGGCAATCTGCAGGCAGAGCTCGCGGGTAGGAGCAAGAATCAGGGCATGGGGGAGTCCCCGACCAATCTCGCCCAATTGTGGACGAGGCTTAGAGGCTACCCGTTGCAATACGGGAATACCGAATGCTGCGGTCTTGCCTGTACCCGTCTGAGCCAGCGCAATGACGTCGTTACGATTTCCCAGCAGGTAGGGGATCACCTCTTCCTGCACAGGCATGGGTTGCACGAACCCCATCTCTTCGATGGCTTTGCGAATCTCTTCGCAGACGCCAAGTTCTTCAAATGTTTTCAAATGAGTAATGTTTTTTATTTGATAAGTTGATTCACAGCATTTCGCCAGCCTTCATAGAGGCGAGTGGTGAGAGGTGAATGATGAGAAGTCGGTTGGTAGACTTGTGTCACCTTGCGGAAGCCAACGACCTCGTCGAAACTCTTCCACAGTCCACGGGCAAAGCCGTTCATGATGACGGCTCCGAGGGCTGAGGCGTCGTCGACCTCTGTGCACACCACAGGCGTGTTAACCATATCAGCCTGGAACTGCATGAGGAACTGGTTCTTCGTAGGTCCGCCATCAGCAGCAATCTCTTTCAGTCGTCCTCCCGTAGCACGAGCCATCACGTCGACCAAATCCTTAATCTGATAGGCGATTGACTCGAGGGCGGCGCGCAGGAAATGGGCCTTCGTCGTAGCGAAGGTCAGTCCGAAGACAGCACCCTTCACGTCGCTCTGCCACCAGGGAGCACCCAGTCCGGAGAAGGCAGGAACGATATAGACACCGCCATTATCCTCCACACTCGTTGCCAATGCTTCCATCTCCGAGGGCTTGCCAATGAGTTGCAGCTGGTCGCAGATCCACTTCAGCGTAGCGCCCGTGCTATAGATGTTACCCTCGAAACCATACCACGTTTTTCCTAAGGCTGAGAAGCCAACACTGGTCACAAGGCCTTGGGGTGCGGCTTTCGGCTCTTCACCGATATTGACCATCACGCTCGATCCTGTGCCGTAAGTCACCTTGCCCGAGCCCGGCTCGAAGCACATTTGACCAACAAGTGCTCCGTGGGAGTCACCCAATACACCGGCAATTTGGATAGGCTTTTCAAACAAACCCTCGCAGGTGGTCTCGCCATAGATGGCGTCGCAGGCTTTGACCTCAGGCATCATCGAACGGGGAATGTCGAAGAGTGCCAGCAGGTCGTCGTCCCAGTCGAGCGTGTGGATATTGAACAGCATAGTGCGCGAGGCGTTGGTCGTATCTGTGGCAAAGGTCTTTCCGCTCGTCAGCTTCCACACCAGCCATGTGTCGATGGTACCCATCAGCAGTTCACCCCGTGAACATAATTCACGGGCACCCGCTGTGTTGTCGAGCAGCCATTTGATGCCTGAAGCCGAGAAGTTGGGGTCGATGAGCAGGCCGCTCTTCGCCATCACCATATCAGCCTTTCCGTCAGCCCGAAGCTGACGGCATAGTTCTGCGCCTCGCGTATCCTGCCACACTACGGCCTTGGCAATGGGCTTGCCCGTTGTCTTGTTCCATACGACAGCCGTCTCACGCTGGTTGGTAATGGCAATACTATAGGCAGCTTCTTCTTGAAGAGGAAGCTGGTGGATGGCCTCTATCATATTCTGATAGATTTCCTCAGCGTCGTGCTCTACCCAGCCGGTTTGGGGGTAATATTGTTTGTGGTCTACGTTGGTACGGGCCACTACTTTACACTGTTCGTCAAAAAGCAAAGCCTTTGTCGACGACGTGCTCTGGTCTATAGCGATGATTCGTTGCGCCATGTCTCATTTCTCATTTCTTTCATTTCTTTCATTTCTCATTTAGAAAGCTGGTCACAGCTTTCACCACGCCTTCCGCATCCATTCCGTAGTGGTGGAATATCTCGGTATTCGTGCCATGAACGACGTTCTCGTCAGGAATACCAATGATACGCACAGGAACGGGATTCTCAGAGAGCGTCTCGCAAACCATAGCGCCCAAGCCACCAAACTTCGAATGTTCCTCAACGGTAACGATACGTCCCGTTTCCTTAGCGGCTTTCTTGATAGCCTCTTCGTCGAAGGGCTTGATCCACGAGCAGTCGAGCACACGGGCAGAAATGCCTTTCTCCTTCAGTTGCAAACCTGCCTGCCAAGCGTGATAGACGGTTTCGCCAGCAGCAACAATAGTCACTTCTGTACCATCGAGAATCTGAATGGCCTTGCCAGGCACGACCTCGAAATTGTCGTCAGCATAGACATCAGGTACGGCAGCACGACCTACACGAACGTAGCAGGGCTTGTCGTAGTCGACAAGCAGCTTCACCAGTTTCTTGGTAAAGCGCCAGTCGCTGGGCAGACAAACGGTCATACCAGGGAAGGTGCGCAGAGCGGCAATATCGTGCAGAGAGTGGTGGGTTGCGCCAAGGGCACCATAGGCTACACCGCCCGATACGCCCAAGATGGTAACAGGATTCTCAGAATAGGCAAGGTCTACCTTTACCTGTTCCAGTGAACGTGCCACATAGAAGCAGGCGGGTCCACAGCAGAACACCTTCTTGCCCGAATGAGCCAAACCAGCCGAGATTCCCACTGCATCCTGCTCAGCGATACCGCACTCCACGAACTGCTTAGGCAGCGCGTTGGCATAGTCGCCTAACGTCACAGAACCACGAGCATCGGTGGTTACGGCAATAATATCTTTGTCCTCACGTGCCAGTTCCAGCAACGTGTCAGTAAATTGTTTTCTACATGCAATCATATTGGGTTTAGTGTTTAGAGTTTAGTGTTTAGAGATAGTTTTTCAATTCGGTCGCTGATTTCAGCAACAGCGGCCTTGCACTGTTCTTCGTTCAACACACCATGATGCCACTTGGCGATACCTTCCATGAAGCTGACACCCTTGCCCTTCGTGGTGTTCGAGATGATCAGGTGAGGCTTGCCGTTTGTATAGTCGATAGCATCAAAGGTCTTCACGATGTCCTCCATCGAGTCGCCGTTCATCTCAACGACGTCCCAGCCAAAGGCACCCCAGCGCTTCTTGATGCTGTCAATGGGCATCACGTCCTCTGTATCGCCACTAATCTGCAGATGGTTGCGGTCGATGATAGCTACCAGGTTATCCAGCTGATACTTGTTACCAGCCATAGCAGCCTCGTAGATAGAACCCTCGCCCTGCTCGCCATCGCCCATCAACACAAAGGTGCGGTAGGTGGGGGTAGGTGAAGTAGGGGTGGTAGGGTTGAGATAGGCATTACGGTTCATCTTCTCGGCAATGGCCATGCCCACACCGATGCTCAGTCCGTGTCCCAGTGCACCAGAGTTCACTTCAATGCCTGGTACCTCGATAGTAGGATGACCGCTCAGAATGCTACCAAACTTACCCAATGTGTCGAGTACTTCAGGTGCGAGAAACCCCTTGGCCTCCAGCGTCACGTAGAGTGCCTCTACACAGTGACCTTTTGACAGCACGAAGCGGTCTCTATCAGCTGCCATAATGTTCCCCTCGCCCCTTGGAGTGGGGTTAGGGGTAAGGCCTTTCATCACATGGAAATACAGTGCCGTCATGACGTTCAGGCACGACAGGTCGCCACCAATGTGGCCTGCCTTGGCGGCATATACCACCTCAACAAGGCGCTTACGGTTCTTCTCCGCAAGCAATTCCAATTCTTTTACGCTCATAATCTTTAAGTATATACTTTTATATTAAAGATGTACGAGCGTGCGATTTGTCATCAGTCTACGACAAAAAACATCTCCGCCTTACCTGTAAACGTCCTCTTTCTTTAGTTCTACGATTTTGCCGTAGCGGGACAGTGCATTGAGGTCTGTGACCTTCTTGTCGCCAATGATGATCCAGACGCGGCTGTTGTTGTTCGACACGTGTTGCTGATGGAACTGCACAATATCCTGAGCGGTGATGGCAGGCAGGAGACGGGCTGTCTCGTTGTTGGGATCAGCCGTATAGCCGTTGTTACGCTGGTTGGCCACATATTTGGCAATGCCGCGGAACGTGGGATAGTCGTTCTGAATGTCGCTGAGCACACTCTGGCGGGCCGACTCCAGGTTCTCTTCTTTCATGGGCATCTGTCGCAACAGCGAGTCGATGGTTGCCACAGCCTCCAGCGTCTTGTCTGCTTGCGTGCCTGTGGCAGTGCTGTAGGCCTGTGGCTCGTTGGGGTGAAGGGCAAGACTGGTGTTGATGCTTTTACCTCCTGTGGAATAGGCCAGCGAACGGAACTCGCGGACATTCTGGAAGAGTACCGACGACATACCGCCACCGAAGTATTCATCCCACAGCTTCATGGTGGTACGCTCGTTGGCAGTAGGCAGGGCGCTGATGGCGTCGTAGCTGACGACAAAGTTCTGGCGCGACTTCGGCACGTCGTAGAAGAACACGGTGGGTTCGTTGTACTGCTGCAAAGGCCGGAAGGTGTCAGCCTTGGGCTTGCTACACTGCGCCAAGGGCAGCGTGTGTTGTGATTCCGTCGCAACATAGTCAACAGGCTGGCGACCACAGTAGAATAGCTCGCAGTCGTACTGTTGCAGCTCGCGGAACAGCGCTAGCAACTCGTCGCTCTTCAGTGCCTTGATTTCCTTTTTCGAGAGCTGGATGAGATAGGTCGACCGATTGCCGTAAGCCACGCGTTGCCACATTGGAGCCAACACGTCGTCCTTCTTTTTGCCAAAGCTCTTGCGATCCACCTTGTCGGCATCTTTTGCGTCGTCGAGGGCTTCGTCATCGCCTTTCGCTGAACGCAGGAAGTGCGCTAGCAGCCCGAGGGCGGGCTTCAGCTGGCGGTCGGGACCAGTCAGGTTGATGCTGAAGTTCACGTCGCCTTGAGCCACCTCCATTTTGGTACCTATGCGCTGCCAGGCTTGCTCCAACTGCTGTTTCTTCAGCGAGTCGGTGCCCAGTGCATTGAGATAGGGAGCGAGCACAGCGAGTTTGGGAGTATGCAGCGTTCCATCCTTGTAGCGCAGGGTGAACGTAAAGATGTCGTTCACAGGGTTCTCCTTATAATATAAGGTGACGTGGTCGCTGAGCTTTTTGGTGGTCACGTCCTTCTCGAAATCAACGGTACGGATGGTGGCTTCCTTGACGGGTATTTGTTCCAGCAGCTGGGCGAAGGCCGACTTCGCATCCATATTCTTCGGCGAGATGGGTTTGTAGCCTGGCTGTTTCAGCGTCTCCTTGTCGGGCGTACCGTATTTTTTGCGCAGCGTGATGTGGTTGGCACCATAGTACTTCTTGGCAGCGGCCACGACGTCATCCTTGGTGAGCCGTTTGATGCGCTCAATCTTGTCGAGCACATCCTGCCATGTGTGGCCTTTCGACAAGACATCGACCATCAGCTCCGAACGTCTGCCGATGGTTTCCAGTCCTTGCTCAGCTTCCATCACCATCTCCTGCTTCAGGGCTTCCAGCTGCTCTGTGCTGAAGTTTCCGTCCATCACCTGTTGCACCTGTTCCATGATACGTGCCTCAGCCGTCTTCATCTTACCTAACAGTTTGGGAATGACGATGATAGCTGTTCCTCCCGCATCGGCAAAAGCCATGCTCATGGCGGCTCCCAGCATCACTTTATGTTCGTTCATCAGTGAGTCGAGCAGTCCTGCCTTACCATTCGAGAGTAGCATGTTGGCCAAATCGAGAGCATCGGCATCAGGCTCGAAATCGGTGGGTGCCTTGAAAACTAATACTTCAGCACTTATCAGCGGAATGGGCAGTTTGACCTCGCAGAACTCGCCCTCCTGAATGTCTGGCATAGGACTATAGCCGCGTTCAGGCACGGGCCCCGTCTGCACACGTCCGAAGGTTTGTTCCAAGAGTGTCGTCAGCGTGGAGTCGGGCGTGATGTCGCCACAAAGGATGAGCCCCATGTTCGAGGCCACATAGTATTTCTTGTAGAATGCCGCCATGTCCGACAGGCGCGGGTTCTTCAGATTCTCCGTCGAACCAAGGATGGGATAGGCGTAGGGCTGAGTCTTGAACACAGCGCCAAAGACTTTCTCCTGTGCGTCGCCCAGCATATCTGACGAGCGGTTCTTCTCTTCGTAGACGTTCTCCAGCTCTCCTTGGAACCCGCGAAATACGGGTTTGATGAGTCGCTCAGAGTTCAGCCAGCACCATTGTTCCATATACTGAGGCAGGAAGGTGTTGTGGTAATACGTCACGTCATAGCCCGTAGCGGCATTCAGACTGCTGCCTCCGTATTTCGAGATGAGGCGGTTGAACTCGTTGGGAATCACATAGTCAGCTGCTTTCAAGCTCAGCTCGTTGATATGCTGCTGAATGCGTGTGCGCTCCGCCTCGTCCTGCGTCTGACTCAGCAGGTCGTACTGCACCGAGATGCTGTCCAGCCAGGGCTTTTCGGCCTGATAGTCGACAGTACCGATACGATCCGTGCCCTTGAACATGATATGCTCAAAATAGTGGGCAATACCCGTATTCGGACAGTCCTTTGCGCCCGCCTTCACCACAACGGCACCAAACACCTTTGGTTGCGAGTGGTCTTCGTTCAACCAAACGGTCATGCCGTTCTTCAGTTTAAACTCCTTGACTTGCAGTTGTCCATAGGCTTCATTGACAACTACGGATGACAAAATGGCTGTTAGAAGAAAAATAATACGTCTCATCGTGCAATTCATAACAATCTGTTTAATGATTATTGGTGCAAAGATAGCAATAATTGGAAAAAACTTCGTAACTTTGCACCCCAAAGAAAGAACTTTAAACAATTATTAAGATTATGGCAAAGAAAGCACTTTTGATGATTCTCGACGGATGGGGAATCGGTAAGCATGGTAAGGGTGACGTGATTTTCAATACTCCCACACCTTATCTCGATTTGTTGACAGCCACTTCGGCTCACTCTCAGCTCATGGCCTCTGGTGAGGACGTTGGTCTGCCCGATGGACAGATGGGTAACTCTGAGGTGGGTCACCTCAATATCGGTGCTGGTCGTATCGTATACCAGGACCTCGTAAAGATCAACCGTGCCTGCAAGGACGGTTCTATCATGGAGAATCCTCAGGTTAAGGCTGCATACAGCTATGCTAAGGAGAACAATAAGAAACTGCACCTGATGGGTCTGACCTCTGATGGTGGCGTTCACTCAAGCCTTGATCACCTCTTCAAACTCATTGAGATAGGTAAGGCTTATGGTCTGAAGAATCAGGTGTTTGTTCATTGCTATATGGATGGTCGTGATACTGACCCCAAGAGTGGTAAAGGCTTTATCCAGCAGGTAAGCGATGTCTGCGCAGCTAACGATGCTGCTATCGCTTCTATCGTTGGTCGTTTCTACGCTATGGACCGTGATAAGCGTTGGGAGCGTGTCAAGGAGGGCTACGACCTGATCGTGAACGGCACAGGTAAGCAGGCTACTGATATGGTTCAGGCCATGCAGGAGAGCTATGACGAGGGCGTAACTGATGAATTCATCAAGCCAATCCACAACGCATCTGTCAATGGTTGTATCGAAGAGGGTGATGTTGTTATCTTCATCAACTTCCGTAACGACCGTGCTAAGGAGATGACTATCGCGCTGACTCAGGAGGATATGCCAGAGCAGGGCATGAAGACTATTCCTGGACTGCAGTACTACTGCATGACTCCATACGATGCTAACTTCAAGGGTGTACACATCCTCTTCCCCAAGGAGAACGTTGAGGACACCCTGGGCGAGTATCTCTCAAAGCAGGGTAAGAAGCAGCTGCACACCGCTGAGACGGAGAAGTATGCTCACGTCACCTTCTTCTTCAATGGTGGTCGCGAGGCGCCTTACGAGGGTGAGGATCGTATCCTGGTTCCTTCTCCAAAGGTGGCTACCTACGACCTGAAGCCAGAAATGAGTGCTTACGAGGTAAAGGATAAGCTGGTAGCTGCCATCAACGAGGCTAAGTACGATTTCATCGTAGTTAACTTCGCTAATGGCGATATGGTAGGCCATACAGGTATCTACAATGCTATCGCTAAGGCTGTTTGGGCTGTTGACAACTGCGTTCGTGAGGTCATCGAGGCTGCTAAGGCCAACGACTACGAGGCAATCATCATTGCCGATCACGGAAATGCCGACAACGCCATCAACCCCGATGGAACACCCAACACCGCTCACTCGCTGAACCCCGTTCCTTTCATCTATGTTACCAACAACAACTCGGCTACGGTGAAGGACGGTCGTCTGGCTGACGTGGCTCCTTCTATCCTCCATATCATGGGCTTGGAGCAGCCTTCAGACATGACAGGTGAGAACCTGATTACGGATTAAAACGTAAGATGCAATAAGAAAAAGAAAGGTTTGCCAAGCGGCAAACCTTCTTTTTGTTTAATGGCCTTAGAAACTGCGGAGCCAGGCTTTCAGTTCGAGCATCATTTCGAAGTGGTAGGTAAACGACTGGCGAATGCCAAAGCCGTGTCCTCCAGAGGGGTAGATGTGCATCGAGGTAGAAACGCCATGAGCATTGAGCTGCTCGTAGTAGTTCAGGCTGTTAGCGGGAGGCACAGCACGGTCGTCGTGAGCCAGCGCGAGGAAACAGCGAGGGCTATTCTTCGTGATGTGCTGCTCGTTGCAATACTCGTTGACCAGCTTCTGCTTAGGACTTTTTCCTAACAGATTGTCGCGCGAGCCCTGATGGGTGATACCCTGTTCCATCGAGATGACAGGATAGAACAATATTTGGAAGTTAGGCATTGCGTCGCTAGTGGCATGGGTGGCAACAGTAGATGCCAAGTGCCCACCAGCCGAGAAACCCATGATGCCCACGTCGTTGGGGTTAATGTGCCAAGCCTCCGCATTTCTCCTCACCAGGCGCATCGCCTCTTCGGCATCCTCAGCGGGGACGGTATAGTGACCATGAGGCATGCGGTACTTCAACACAATGAGGGCGATACCCTGTTCGTTGAAAAACGGTGCCCACTCGAATCCTTCGTGCTGCATGGCCAGATGGGTGTAACCGCCTCCAGGACAGCACACGATGGCACGTCCTGTGGCCTTCTTTTCGTTGGGCAGAAAGACGGTAACCTTCGCCGTGTCTTTTGCGTCACCACTACTGGTTCGTGGACCGTCAGGCCACAGATTCATTTCGGTGCCCTTTTGGGCTGATGCCATTGTCGATGCGAACATCATGAGGAAAAACAATACTTTTTTCATAAATAAATAGGTTTATTGCTTGCAAAGGTACGAAATAATTCGTATCTTTGCGCCATTAAAGCGATAAAAACTTTTGAACTATGAATAAAAAGATTCTTTCTTTACTCTTCGCAACGTGCCTGACGATGGGAGCTCAGGCCAAGGTGAAACTGCCCCATTTGGTGGGTGACAACATGGTAATTCAGCAACAGACGGACGTCCGTCTGTGGGGTTGGACCAAGCCAGGCAAGAAGGTAATTGCCACTACGTCGTGGAGCAATGAACGTAGTGAGGCGAAGGCCGACAAAGCGGGTCGTTGGCTGTTGACGGTAAAGTCGCCCAAGGCCAGCTATGAGCCATTGTCAATTACCTTCGACGATGGTGATGGACAGGTGACTATCCAGAATGTGCTGGCAGGCGAAGTATGGGTTTGTGCCGGACAGTCGAATATGGAGATGCCTGTCAAAGGTTTTGGTAACTGCCCTGTGCTGAACTACAACCAGGAGGTAATCAATGCCGCAGGTAAAAGGCAGGTGCGCTCTGCTAAGATTCCCAGCATCATGCGCATGACTCCTCAGGAGGATGCTGACACCGAGTGGCGCGAGTGTTCGCCCCAAACCGTTGGCGATTTCTCTGCTACGGGCTATTTCTTCGCCAAGGTCGTCAATCAGGCCCTCGATATTCCCATCGGACTCATCGAGGCCAATAAGGGTGGCAGTCGCGTAGAAAGCTGGCTGACGAAGGAGAATCTGGAGAAATACACTCAGGAGCCTACGGACACGATGGGTATCGTGAACTTCAAGAAGGAGTGGGACTACCATCGCGCATTGGTATGGGGCAACGGCACGTTCAACCCCATCCTGAACTATACCGTCAAGGGTATTCTGTTCTATCAGGGCTGTTCGAATGTAGGCGATCCGGGCAATCAGTACTCGGAGCGTCTGAAGTTGCTGGTCGAGCAGTGGCGCTCGCAGTTCAAGTTAGGCGAGATTCCTTTCTATTTCGTGCAGATTGCCCCCTACGATAGTGGCGACAAGCAGGGCACATGGAATGCTTTGTTGCAGGAGCAGCAGTTCCGTGCTTCACAGATTATTCCCAATAGCGGACTGGTTTGTACCAACGATGCCGTCTATCCGTATGAAGGCACTCAGATTCATCCGGCCCAGAAGCAGAAGGTGGGCGAGCGTCTGGCTTTCTTGGCACTGAACAAGACCTACGGCATGAGTAGTGTCATTTGTGAGAGTCCGTCGTATAAGGATATGAACATCAAGGGCGACACCATCATGCTGCACTTCAACAACGAGTGTGGTGCCATCAGTCGTTTCGAGAATATAGAAGGTTTCGAAGTAGCAGGCAGTGATCGTGTGTTCCATCCTGCAAAAGCAAGTCATTTCTGGCAGCCTGGTGGAGGCTATTGGGACGAGTGCATCGTGGTTTCCAGCCCTGAGGTCAAGGAACCTGTGGCTGTGCGCTACTGCTTCCGCAACTGGCAGTTAGGCAATCTGGCCAATGCTGGCGGACTGCCTTTGTTCCCGTTCAGAACAGACAATTGGTAATTCCAAATGAAAGAAATGAAAGAAATGAAAGAAATGAACGAAATGAACGAAATGGAAATGAAGAAATGAAGAACAGTCCCTCGCATCCTCTTGAAATCTTTAAGTTCTGTCCTGTCTGTGGCAGTAGTCGTTTTGAGGTGCACAACTTCAAAAGCAAGAAGTGTCACGACTGCGGGTTTACGTACTATGCGAACCCGTGTTCCGCTACAGCAGCTTTCATCGTCAACGACAAGCAGGAGATGCTGGTGGTGCGACGAGCCAAGGAACCTGCCAAGGGGACGCTCGACCTGCCCGGCGGTTTTGTCGACATGGGCGAAACGGTAGAACAGGGAATGCGTCGTGAAATCAAGGAGGAAACGGGGCTCGACGTTGAGGAAATCCAGTACCTTTTCTCCTCGCCTAATGTCTATCTGTATAGTGGTATGGGTGTCCACACGCTCGACATGGACTTCTTAGCTCCTGTACACGGCGATGCCGTCGCCGTGAAAGCTGCCGACGATGCCGCCGAGGCATTGTGGATTCCCATCACGGAGGTCAATCCTGATGAGTTTGGCCTGACCAGCATCCGTAATGCGGTCATTCGTTTTTTAAAAGAATACAAATTATGAAGAAATTTATTGTTTTAAGTATCCTGTCGCTGATGAGCATCGGCCTATGGGCACAGGGATTACAGAAGATGTCGCACGACATCCGCCAGTTGGTGAATCAGACGACCCAGCAAGCGCATCGGGCGCAAGGTACGAAACAGCAGGAAACGGTTCGCGCCATGATTCGCTTCAGTAGTAACGCTGAGGCTGTGATGGCTCAATTCCATTGCAAAGCCATCACGCATGTTGGCGACATCTATATTGCCGATATCCCCATCAGTCAACTGACTGCGCTGGCTGAGGACGAACAAGTGGAACGTATCGAGAACCACGTGGGCGGCAAGGTGCTCATGGACGTTGCACCCGATTGGATTCACTTGCCTGCCCTCTACGAAGACCCCCGACTGCCTCAAGCCTTTACGGGCAAGGGCGTCATGCTGGGCATCATCGATGTCGGCTTGGAGGTGACGCATCCGAACTTCTATAACGCCGACGGCACGTCGCTGAGAGTAACGCGATTCCTGGACCAGTTTGCTGCTGAAAACGAAACGTATGGTAAGGCCATCGACTTGGGGCGCGAATACACCACCGAGGCTGATATCAAGGGCAAGGGTTATAGCGGCGACAGCCATCGCACCTATCATGGTACCCACTGCCTGGGCATTTCGGCTGGTTCCGGATATACTACACCCTATCGCGGTGTCGCTTACGAAACCGAGCTGGCGGTTGTAGATTCAAAGGTGGCTGGCGACTCCGGCTTTGGTTCTGCCAACGAACTGGCGCTGATGAAATACATCTTCGACTATGCTGACGAGCGTCAGATGCCGTGCGTCATCACCTACAGCATCGGGTTCAATGCCCTGCCTGGCGACTGCGTGCTCTTCGAAGAGGGTATCTCAAAGCTGACAGGTCCTGGCCATATCTTTGTGGCCGCAGCAGGTAACGAAGGCGACAAATTGGGCTACGTCTGCAAGCCGAAAGGTATGGCAGTGGCTGGCACCAGCCTAACGGGCAATAAAGACGGAATAGCCTATCTCTACAGCAAAGACCCGTTTACGCTGAAGGTCATCAGCAAGCATACGAAGCCTGTGGATGGCTCGATGAAAGGCGATTCGCTGGTTTATACACCCACTGAGGAAACGGTTAAAAAGCAGCTTGCCGGCAAGCAGGTTTCCATTGCTAGAAACGACACTTGCTACACCATTACCTTCACCCGCGACTCAACAGATACTGATGCCGGTGCCGTGCTACTCGTCGTAGAAGGAGAGGATAGCTTTGTGCAATTGGTGGTAGAAGTGGAACATTCCTTTGTCAACGATACTGATAGCGATCCGCGTTGTGGCAATGCCACTAACGACCACAGTATCGGCATGCCGGGCTGTCTGCCCAGCGTCGTCACGGTGGGAGCCCTGAATGCGCGGAAAAAATATGTCGATGTCAAGGGAGACACCATAGCAAGCTGGGGCAGAAGAACACCTGAAGGCACCATTGCCATGTTCTCGTCAAAGGGCCCGACCCTCGACGGACTCGTCAAACCCGATGTGGTTACGCCCGGCGTCAATATCCACGCCTCTGCCAATAGCCGCTACGAGGAGGATTATGACTATGAGCTGGTGGCTAAAACTACCTTTGAAGGGCGCGAATATCCTTGGGTTGCCATTTCCGGCACCTCGATGGCTACACCCTGCATGGCAGGCATCGTTGCCCTGTGGTTGCAGGCTAACCCCACGCTGTCGCCAGACGACGTGAAGCGCATCATCCGCGAGACGAGCCACCCCTTGGGCGACGGAATTCCCAACAACACCTATGGCTATGGGCTTGCCGATGCCTACGCCGGTGTGCTGAACATCCTCGGACTACCCGCTGCCATTTCAGAACTCTCGCAGCATCAGCCTTCAGCGCTGACCATCAGACCCGCCGACGGAGGCATCCGCCTGTCGTTCGACAAGGCACCCACAAAGTCCTTTGCCGTCCGCGTGTACACGGTGTCGGGACAGTTGTTGGGCCAACACGTCATACGTCCTACGGCTTCAACCGACTATCTCCTGCCACTTAACAATGCCTCCGGCATCTGCGTCGTGCAGGTCAACAGTCCTGAACAGGGTGTCACAGGCTCGGAACTGATTCGTAAGTAAAAAAAGTAATTTTCTTAATTCTTAACTCTATGAGAATATTATTATTAACCGCTATTCTGATGGCAAACGTAATGACAATGAGTGCAGCGAAACAGAAAATATCCATCGACCGTATTGACCCCACCGACTGGTATGTGGGCATGAAGAACCCCTCGCTCCAGCTGATGGTGTATGGCAAGAACATTGCCAGCGTGCAGGAGGTAACCACCGATTATCCCGGTGTCGTCATCGACAGTGTGGTACGACTCGACTCGCCCAACTACCTGTTAGTTTATATGAACCTGCGCGATGCCCAGCCAGGCACGATGACGCTACAGTTCAAACCTCAAACCTCAAACCTCAAAGTTGACTACACCTTGAAGCAGCGCGAGATGGCTGGCTCGAAACGCATGGGATTCACCAATGCCGACGTGCTCTATATGCTTATGCCCGACCGCTTTGCACAGGGCGCAGGACACAACCCGCAGGTGAAGGGCATGCGTGCCTACAAGGAAGACCGCTCGCAACCCTCGCTGCGCCATGGCGGCGACCTGAACGGCATTCGCGAACACCTCGACTACTTCAATGAGTTGGGCGTCACGGCCCTGTGGCTGACGCCCGTCCTGGAGAACGATTCGCCAGACGACGAACATGGTTACTCGACATATCACGGCTATGCCACGACAGACTACTACCGTGTCGACCCGCGTTTTGGTACCAATGAGGACTATCGCCGGCTGTGCGACGAAGCCCACCAGAAAGGGCTGAAGGTGGTGATGGACATGATTTTCAACCACTCGGGCTTCGAGCATCCCTGGACGCACGACATGCCTGCGAAGGACTGGCTGAACCTGCCCCAGTGGCTCGTCGAGTCGAACGGCACTTCGCAGGCCGAGGGAACCAGCTTCCTGCAAACCTCCTACAAGCTGACTCCCGTGGTGGACCCCTATGCTTCGAAGGTAGATCTGAAGGAGACTACCGAGGGTTGGTTCGTGCCCACCATGCCCGACCTGAACCAGCATAACCCCCACCTGATGCGCTATCTCATCCAGAACTCAAAATGGTGGATTGAGACGGTGGGCATCGACGGCATCCGCATGGATACCTATCCCTATGCCTATGCCGACGCCATGGCTCAGTGGATGAAGGAGCTCAACGAGGAATATCCCAACTTCAACACCGTCGGCGAGACGTGGGTCACCGAGCCTGCCTATACCGCCGCCTGGCAATGGGACGGGAAACCTCATGAAAAAACTTCGGCGGCAGCAAATTCTTCGACTAAAGATCGAACTTCGGCGGCAGCAAATTCTTCACCCTTCATTCTTCACTCTTCATTTCTGAAGACCGTCATGGACTTCTCGTTCTACGACAAGCTCTCGCAGGCGAAGCACGAAGAGACCGACCCGTGGTTCTCGGGCTTAAACCGCCTCTACAACTCGTTCGTCTACGACTATCTGTATCCCAACCCGAAGAGTGTGATGGCCTTCATCGACAACCACGACACCGACCGTTTCCTGGGTAACGGCCGCGACACGCTGGCGCTGAAGCAGGCGCTGGCGCTGTTGCTCACCGTTCAGCGCATTCCACAGCTTTACTATGGTACGGAGATTCTGATGAACGGCACCAAGGAAGTGACCGACGGTAACGTGCGCAAGGACTTCCCGGGCGGATTCCCCGGCGACGACCGTAACGCCTTCACCCGCGAGGGACGCACCAAGCAGGAGCAGCAGATGTTCCAGTGGCTCAGCCGTCTGCTCCATTGGCGCAAGGGCAACGACGTCATCACGAAGGGCCGTCAGACGCAGTTCATTCCCTCGGGCGGCATCTACGTCATTGCCCGCCAGTATCAGGGAAAGACCGCCCTCACCGTCCTCAACGGCACCAGCCGGCCTGCCACCATGCAGGTGAAGCGCTATCAGGAGGTCATTGGCTCTGCCACCCGTGCCAAGGACGTGCCCACAGGCCGCTACTACGACCTCTCGCACGACCTGACGCTCAAGCCCCGCCAGTCGCTCGTCTTGGAATTCTAAGATAATATAGAGGCTTTTTCCATGACCCCATGGCTATTTTTCCATAGGGTCTTTTTTCTTGTTTTTTATAATCGGCTGATTTTTAGCGGTTTGCAGTTTTATTTTATTTGTGAGTTTTCCATAGGTTTCTGATACAACTTTCGGGAAAATGTCGTAACTTTGCAGACGAAAACCTATATTTATGCGAACGAGAGCATTACATATTTATAAATGGTCTATTGTCTACTGTTTATTGTCTATTGTATATTGTTTATTGTTTACAGTTTACAGTTGCAAACAGCAAGACCAACATCCTCAGACGGCAAAGGCTTGTCTGGAGGCCGCAGAGGCTGCTTTGGCTGGCGACAGCGTCCGTCAGGGAGAGACGTTGCTGCGTAAGACTATCCGTTTGGCAGAAGAGACTGAGGATTGGCACACCCATTACATCGCTCACCAGCGACTGGCCTTAAGCTTGTCGCAGAGCAATCCCGAGGAAGCCTTGCGGCTGATGAAGCTGGCGCTGACCAGCTACGAGCAGCACCCCGACGACGAGCGTAACCATTGTCTCTTGCTCGACTTTGCAGGCACTTACGCCTCACAAGTAGCTTTCACCACTGAGGGATCATTCGACGAAGCACTCGAATACATCAACAAGGCCTACGACATTGCCAAGAATAACCAGATGGAGGATATGATGTGTCAGACGCTGACCAGTCTGGCCAACATTGCTTGGGCCAAGGAGGACTACCGGCAGGCGCTCGACTATGCACATCAGGCAACGGAATTGCCTGGCACAGAGGACCTGCAACCTGGCACGTTGCAGGTATTGGCCCGCAGCTACCTCGACCTCAACATGCTCGATTCGGCAGAAACCGCCTATCGTCAGATTCAGCATGGCGACGATGTCCATCTGGCTTATATCGTGCAAAGCAACTTGGCTAAGATAGCCCTCCGTCGGATGGGAGCCACACAGGTGGAAGACAGTGTGGACGAAGCCTTCGAACAAATAGAGGGTTTCTATTATAAGGCTCTTGAACAGAAAGACCAGTATTATCAGGAGTCGCTGCGCCAGGAACTGGAGAACCAGCAACTGGAATATCGTTCAAAGATGTACGCACGCACACTGCTTATCGTCATCATTGCTGCGGTGATAGTCTTCTTGACTCTCGTGCTGGCGGTCCGTTACAGGATACGGGCACAGCGTCAGGAGAAACGCCAGCTGCTGCAAGAGGCCGAGCACCAGAAAGCCCTGCTGCATCAGTCCAACGAAGTGGTGGCGTTCCTGCAGAACTTCATTCTGGAGCGTACGGAGGCCATGCAGAAGCTGAACCAAGGCGGCGATTCGCTGATCTATCTCAGTCCGCAAGAATGGGGCGAGGTGGAACGCACGCTGAACGCCATCGACAACAACCGCTTCGCCCAGCTTCGTGAGCAGTACCCCAACATGCAGGAAGACGACATCCGCCTGTGTATCCTCACCCGCTTGGGCATCAGCAACCGCACCATCGGCAACATCTACTGCATCACCATCTCTGCCGTCCAGCACCGCAAGCTCAAGCTGAAGAAGGACGTGTTCGGAGAAACCAATCCAGACATCACACTGGAAGAAATCCTTAAGAAGTAAGAAACAAAAAAAGAACAGATATGAAACGTACATTATTATTTATTGCATGTGTGCTGGCATCATTAACGATACAAGCACAGGAGTATTACCCCGAAGGAACCAAGTGGACGGAGATAAGGCTCGATACCCTGAAGTATGACAGTTGGTATTCAAAGGTTGGCGATGAATGGGTTCCAAACTTTGAAACAATCGAATACTATGTAAAGGGAGTATATACAACGGAGTATGGTGAGAAATATAAATGTGTCTATACCAACGGTCCTGAATGGACAGACTCTCTTACGCTTTTGCTACAGGAAGAGGGGGAATCGGATAACGTCGGACATGATTGTGTCATGGTTTCAGTGCCAATACAATACTATGACTGGAATGATAATTTAACTATTGGAGCGTTATGCCCAGGCACGGCATACCAGTTTGACTGGAGCGTAGGAAAGGGGATATATTTTGAGGATATTATGTATTCAAATACTACAGGCATACCGCGCTATTATTGCTACTATGGCATCATTGACGAAATAAAGGAAGATTACTTCGGAGGTGTACGACCACTTAAGTACGTGGATTTGGATGGCAAAGCCCCTGAATGTGGCAAATGGGATAATCCACAAAAAGTTGACACACAAGGCGGTCGTATTATTCAGGGAATAGGAATTACGGAATGGAATGACGGTGAATGTCTGTTCGGACCTCCAAATCCGTATTCTGCATCAGGAGGGGAATACCAGAGTCGTCACTATCGTTCCATGCTCGTTCACTTCGAGCGCAACGGAGAGGTGCTTTATGACGTCTGGCCAGACAGCATACCACAGAAGCCTTATCGTCCGTTCATTGAAGAAGGCAAATTGTGGGTTGTAAGAGGTTTTTCTGATGGCTATGGTATAACAACTGACGAAACTTGGACGGGTTACTGCTATTTCGATGGTGATACCATCGTTGACGGGCGGACGTGCAAACAAATGAAGAAAATTTGGAACGCCAATGAAGAGAACTGGGTGAATGGCGTGTTTACTCCTGCCAACAGTTTTCAAGAGTATGTCGGTGCCTGGTACGAGCAAGACAAGAAGGTGTATTTTGCAAACTATTTACAGGATCATCTCGAATTATTCTACGACTTCACGCTATGCACAAACGACTCCATAGATCCGTTAGGCGGATTCCCATTGGTTGTAAACAAGGTGTCTGGAGGTTTTCCGGGCTTCAAAGGCACGTATTATGATTTCTGGCATGAGGGTCAATTAGTGAACCGCTGGCTCGAAGGAGTCGGCAGTGATTCGTGGCCGGACTGGAATCACCCGTGGGCAATGGATGGTGGAAGCGGTGGCCTTCTTTCTTGCAGAATCGGTGATGAAGTCATTTATTACAACAGTGCAGTGGAAGACCCATACGACATGAATGCCCCCAAGCGCCGTTTCGACTTCACCCATACCACCAAGTCGCAGCCGAAGTCTCCGAGGAGAAGTGAGGAGGGACAGTCACTCTACGGCGAATACAACAACCTGCTGCTGGACATCAACCTCGACCCGCTCAGCGAAGCCTATCTGGTGCGCATCACCGACGAAACGGGTAAGGTGGTTTACGAGAAAGCCATCAATGCCGGCAGCATCGTCGCCCTCAATATCGACATCTCTGCCTACGCTGCAGGCCGTTACACCGTCACTGTGGAGAACAGCCAGGAGGCCTTCACGGGTGAGTTCGAGGCACAGACCACAGGAATAGAAGAGGTAAGAAGTAAGAGGTTAGAGCTAAAAGATTGCATCTACAACCTCCAAGGCCAACGCCTCAATACCTTGCAAAGAGGCTTGAACATCGTCAACGGCAAAAAAGTATATGTAAAGTAAAACCTCGTTAAACTATAAAAGGCAACTAATTATGAAGAATGTCGTTTTGTTATTAGCAGCGTGGCTGCTCGGATTATCTGCTGTAGAAGCGCAAAAACACAGTCTGACAGCGTCGGATTTACATAAACGCGATGGCCTGTCGGAAACGCGAGGTGAAGAGGCCGAACCAGCGGAATCGCTGTATGGCGAATGGTGGTTAGTGGGATGGAACGACATCGACAACAACCGCTTCGCCAACCTCCGTGAGCAGTACCCCAACATGCAGGAAGACGACATCCGCCTGTGTATCCTCACCCGTTTGGGCATCAGCAACCGCACCATCGGCAACATCTACTGCATCACCATCTCTGCCGTCCAGCACCGCAAGCTCAAGCTGAAGAAGGACGTGTTCGGAGAAACCAACCCCGACATCACGCTCGAACAAATACTAACGAATTGACTATTGATAATTGAGAATTAACAAAAAGCATAAAGATATGAAACGTACATTATTATTTATGACGCGTATATTGACATCAATGGTGATGTCAGTTATGACTCTTACTGTCGCAGCTGATGTGAAGATTAACGAGAAAACATTTCCTGATTCAAACTTCCGTGATTGGGTGCTAAGTCAAGAATATGGTGCTGATGACGTTTTGACAAACGAGGAATTGGAAACTATTGACTCTCTCAATATAAGTCGCTTGGAAATACACAACCTGAAGGGTATTGAATACTTCACCGCATTGAAGGTCTTGAATTGTATGACAAATAAGCTGACATCGCTTGACTTGTCAAAAAATACCGCTTTGGAAAAGTTGGTGTGTAACGGCAACAGAATGACGACAATCAATTTGCTGGAAAACAAAGAATTAAGATATCTGAACTGTGTGGGAAATAGTTTGACAGCACTTGACGTATCGGGGTGTACCGAACTGGATACGCTTGCCTGCTCTGCCAACCAGTTGACAGCACTTGATGTATCAAATAATACAAATTTGATAAGCTTAGAATGTTATGGTAATCAATTAACGTCACTTGATTTGTCAAAGAATACGGCACTGAGAAGAGTCCACTGCAATAATAATCAGTTGACAACTCTCAATTTATCGAAGAATACGGCACTGACCTTGTTACAATGTTCCAATAACCTACTGACAACGCTTGATGTAATGAAGAACTCAGTATTGAGATCATTGTCTTGTATGAATAACAAACTGACAACACTATACGTGTCAGACAATAAATCATTGAAAAGTCTTTCTTGCTTTAACAACCAGTTGACCTCACTTGATGTATCTGGATGTTCTGCGCTGAAAACATTGGGCTGTTATGACAATCAACTTACCACGATTAATTTATCTGGATGCTCCGCACTGGATTATGTCAATTGTAATTGCAACCAACTAACAACCCTTGACTTGTCGGAAAATACTGCGTTGACAACACTGTTTTGCCTCCAAAACCAGATTAAGGGCATAGGAATGGATGCACTTGTAGAGAGCCTGCCCATCGTGAGTGAAGGAAGTCTTCTTGTCATGAACTTTGAGAATGAACAGAATGTGATGACAACCACGCAAGTAGCTGCTGCAAAGGCCAAGGGATGGACACCTTATATTTGGACATACGGTCGGGAGGAATATGCCGGAAGCGAGACAACTCAGGCCGAGTATCGTCCATTCGTTGAGGATAATAAGGTGTGGAAAGTAGGAAGTACCACGATGATAGATAGTCTTGTAAAGATGGTTGAATACTTTTACTTCGAGGGTGATACCATCATCGACGGAAAGACCTGCAAGCAGATGATGTGTCAGCAATTTGTCAGCCCAGATTATCCAGGTTATGACATTATATTGCAATATACTATGCAGAGATATGTGGGAGCTTGGTACGAAGAGGACAAGAAAGTGTATGCCTACGACTCAATAGGCAATCAGTTTAAGTTAATGTACGACTTCTCCGTCAATGCCAATGATACCCTACAGATTAATGGTCGATCCTATGTGATTGGTGCCAGACAGACTGGAGGAATGAAAGGTTTCAAGGGCGTATATAGAGATGTTTGGGAGTGTAGAGACGGAGCAAGTATTTACCGGTGTGCCCCTTGGTTGGAAGGAGTCGGAGTTGTTTATGGTGACCCCACAACAAATGTCTTTAACGTAGAATTGGCAGACCCTGCGGGGTTCCTGATGTCGTGTACCGTTGGCGATGAAGTCATCTACCTTAACGACGATTATGAGGATGGAGTCATCCCTGAGGGTGTGAATGCCCCCAAGCGCCGTTTCGACTTCACCCATACCACCAAGTCGCAGCCCAAGGCACCGAGGAGAAGTGAGGAGGGACAGTCACTCTATGGCGAATACAACAACCTGCTGCTGGACATCAACCTCGACCCGCTCAGCGAAGCCTATCTGGTGCGCATCACTGACGAAACGGGTAAGGTGGTTTACGAGAAAGCCATCAATGCCGGCAGCATCGTCGCCCTCAATATCGACATCTCTGCCTACGCTGCAGGCCGTTACACCGTCACTGTGGAGAACAGCCAGGAGGCCTTCACGGGCGAATTCGAGGCACAGACCACAGGAATAGAAGAGGTAAGAAGTAAGAGGTTAGAGCTAAGAGATTACATCTACAACCTCCAAGGCCAACGCCTCACCACCTTGCAACGTGGACTGAACATCGTAAACGGACGAAAGGTTTATGTGAAGTAGTATCAACAATAACAATACAATGATGAAAACAAAAGCATTATTAGGTCTGTCGCTGCTGTTTATAACCTTGATGGCTGGATGTAGCAGTGATAATGAAAAGAACGATGAACCCATAGTAGAACCTGTGGAGTTTGCTCTGTCGAACTTTACGAATACGGGATGCAAGTCCACCATGTCTGCCCCAAGGAGAAGCATGGAGGCTAATGAGTATTTCGAGTTGAAGGCCACGAAGGACGGCGGGCTTTATGTGAAGCACGTAAATGCGACCTTCAATTGTGCTTCCAGTAAGTTCAAAGCTGAGGCAAGTCTCGAAGGGCAGACCATAAAGGTGACGGAATTGGACGCAACGCGTGCTGAAGTTATGGCGAACTGTGTGTGTCCTTATGATCTGGGCTATATCCTCGGGCCGTTGAAGGAAGGTGCTACCTATAATATGACTATCATTACAACCACCGAGTTGACACCGGAGCAGGAGGCCATGAGATGGAGAGCCGATAAAATGGAAACAACCTTTACGTTTACCTATTCCCTGGATTTTGACGATGTCTTCCCCGTCAGATATGAGGGAGAGACGGAGATATAATAGATTTTTCTGATGTTAAATTTACCCTCCCTTCCTCCCGTCCTTTAACCCCAATAAATAAAGGGACTCCAAGCGAAAACGGGAGGAAGGGAGGGATACTTAGATACATTCTTTTTTTCCAGAAGAAGTCGATGCCAGCGATGGACAAACACATACTACCAGCTGGCGCCCTTTCCGATTAATGCGCATGCTCAGTCCGTCGGCTTCGGACTCGCAGTCCGTAGGGAGCGGACTGGCAGTCCGACGGGACGGACTAAAGTTTCACGCTCGAGAAAACTCAAAAATTATTTGGTATTCTGCTCGCTTATTCGTAACTCTGACCTAAAGGTCGAAGATAGGCTGCATCTCGGAAATACAAAGAAAATTGTGTTTTTCTTTGGTATTTCGCTCGATTTGCGCTATCTTTGTCGGCAAAAAGAAATATGAAGAAGTTATTTGTTACGATGGTGGCCGTTGTGCTGACGGGAGCAGTGGGCCATGCAGGAGACGGCGTCGAGGCTGTCGATTTGGGACTTAGTGTGAAATGGGCTAACATGAATGTGGGTGCCAAGAAACCTGCGGGCTATGGCACGTACTTTGCATGGGGCGAGACCCAGGCGAAGGATTATTATTCGTGGAAAACATACGCCTGGAGCAAGGGTGACTCGCAGTTTCTGACGAAGTATTCGGCTGCGGACAAGCGGAGCACGCTGGCTGCCGCGGACGATGCAGCCCACGCCAATTTGGGCGGCGACTGGCGCATGCCTACTGCAGAAGAGTTCGACGAATTGGTGAACCCCGACAACTGTACCTGGGAATGGACCTCGCAGGATGGTGTCAACGGATATAAGGTTACCAGCAAGAAGACGGGCAACGCTATCTTCCTGCCTATCACGGGTTTCCGCTACTATGGCGACACGCAGTTCCGCGCCATCAGCGGCGTCTACTGGACCTCGTCGCTCTACACGGTGAATCCTAACAAGGCATGGTGTCTGGAATTCAACTTCCAGAAGGTCAGCGTGCACTACGGCGACCTTTCCAGCAATCGCTTCAGTGGTCGCTGCATCCGTGCCGTACGGTAAGAACCCTCGGGGATTCGAGAATTCGTATCTTTTCGAACGATGAAGATAGGAACGATAGACTTGGGCGAGCGCCCTGTGTTGCTGGCGCCGATGGAGGACGTTACAGACATCGGGTTCCGTATGCTGTGCAAACGCTTCGGAGCCTCGATGGTGTATACGGAATTCGTATCGGCTGAGGCTTTGGTGCGCGACGTGAAGTCGACGGTGAAGAAGCTGACCATCAGCGACGAGGAGCGCCCCGTGGGCATTCAGATCTACGGACGCGACGTGGACGCGATGGTGGAAGCGGCGAAAATCGTCGAGCAGGCCGGACCGGACGTGATCGACCTGAACTTCGGCTGTCCGGTGAAGAAGGTGGCCGGCAAGGGCGCCGGAGCCGGTATGCTGCAAAACATTCCGAAGATGCTTGAGATTACGCAGAAGGTGGTGGATGCCGTCAGTCTGCCTGTGACGGCAAAGACCCGTCTGGGCTGGAACTTCGAACAGCTCATTATCACCACGCTGGCCGAGCAGTTGCAGGACTGCGGCATCCAGGCACTGACCATTCATGGTCGCACGCGGAGCCAGATGTATACGGGTGAGGCTGACTGGACGCTGATTGGCGAGGTGAAGCGCAACCCACGCATCCATATCCCCATCATCGGCAATGGCGACATCAAGTCGCTGGACGATGCCGACAGGGCGTTCGCGACGTATGGCGTGGACGGCGTGATGATTGGTCGCGCCACATTCGGCTGCCCCTGGATATTCAGTCGCCAGCAGCTGACGCTGGACGAGAAGATTGACGTGTTGGAAGAGCAGTTGCGCATCAACGTAGAGCGCATCGACGAGTATCGCGGCATACTGCATACCCGTCGCCATCTGGCCGCATCGCCCGTGTTTAAAGGCATCCCCAACTTCCGTGAGACACGTATCGCGATGTTGAGGGCAGAAAAAAAGGATGACCTATTGGCCATCCTTGAACGTTGTCGCGAGGAATTGCGGTAGACTTTCCTCTTTCCACCTTCCTCATTTCACCATCACCTTACGGACAGTGCCGTCGCTCATGCGCACGATGTTCAGGCCGTGCTGCAACTGACTGACCAAGCGGCCATCTAGCGTGTAGATAGACGTCTGGTGTAAGAAGTCTGACGGCTGATGGCTGATGCTGGTCGTGGCGTTGGCTGTTGCCTTCTGGCTCAGTCCGCCAAACTCGTTGACAGCCTGCACCTGCCACAGGTCACCCTCAGTATAGCCGTCGAAGGAAGTCTCCTTGGTGAAACCAGCCACCTCGCCATTCTCAGTCACGACGTAACAGATGGCGTAGGGCACAGCCTGCCACGAGAGTGTCGAGCCCTCGCCCTTGACTTGAGGAGCGTCGCAAGCCTCGCAGAGCAGGTCGGGCTGCCAGCCGTCGTTGCCGCCCATGACATTCTTCAGCGTATACTGTGCAGCCTCCTCGGCAGTCAGCGTGTTCTTCACGTCGAACTTTTCCACTTTTTGTGTCTTTTCTGCATCAGCCCAATAGTAATAGTACGACTCGCGCTGGCTCAGATCCAACGGGTTGCCGTCGGCATCGACGGTATTGTATTCAGCCCAGAGTTCGGGCAGACCACCCATCGTGTTGTACCAACCCTTGGCAGGGATGTTGACGAAGGTCTGTGTGTTGATGTACACCGTCTTGGGAGAGCCGTGCCAGGGGCGTCCGAGCCACACATCCGTCACGTCGACACCCTTGTGGGCACGGATGATGTTGTTCTGGAACACATAGCCCCACTGGGTCTCGGCGGTGTGCCAAGGTGCCACGATGTAGCCCCCGCTGGGACGGTTGATCTCGATGGTGTCGCCATCCAGATAGACATCACCGCCATTGTAGATGAAGTCGACAGCACCCTCGATGAGCGAGTTCTTGATGTAGTGACGGTTCTTCTGGGTAGAAGTGGTAATCCAGGTGTCCTGATAAGAGAGCAGGGCTACATTGTTCAGCGCGATGCGGTCGCCCTGTGTATTCAGAGCCAAAGCCTGCGGACCAGCCTGTTTCTCGTGTCCATACGAGTTCTCGAGGGTGATGTTCTCGAAGAAGATGTTGCTGGCATTGACCACTACTGTTGCGCCTACGCTAACGTGTACTGCATTGTCGCCACCACAGAGCTTGTCGTCGAGGATGACAGCCTTGTCGCGGTCCTGTCCGATGATGTGCAGATAGGGTTTCTTGGCAGGAATATCGATATGTTCCTTATATTGTCCGTTTTTGACGAAGATGAGCCAAGGCTTGGCACGTCCCTCAGGAGCAGCGTCGATAGCACCTTGCAGCGTAGTATAGTCGCCAGAGCCGTCGCTGGCCACTACAGCGTCGTAGAGACGAGCCTCTGGCTGGGTACGCTCCATCGTGGTGAAGGTTATCTCAGTAGCAGCAACCGCCTTGCCACCGCGAGAGGTCAGCACGCCCTCGGGCATCTGGAAGGTGTATTGTGTAGCATACTTCAGTCCGCTATACTTGAAGATGGCCGTCTTGCCGCTAATGACAGGGGCAATCTCCTCGCCAGCTAGCGTAGCAGCACCATTGCCAGCTTTTATCTTGTTGTCGAATGTCAGGATGACAGAGCCGCTGGCACTGACACCCGTAGCATTCTGGGCAGGATTGCTGCTGACCAGCACGGGCACTGCATCGGCAGCGCCAGTGGTTTCAGCCAGCACGAAGACATCGGTGAGCATAGTGCCGTCGTTGGTGCTTTCGACACCTACCTTCGGAGAGGTGTAGTCGGGCATGAAGCGGATGTAGACACGCTGCTGGTCATTGGCCTCGGCAGGCAAATCGAATTCGCCGTCAGTCCAACCGCGGTTAGGCAACTCGTAGGTGCCAAACTTGGTGAATGTCGTACCGTCAGTACTATACTCGGCATTGATGATGCTATAGGCGTTATAGTCGTCGCCCACGGCAGCAGAGAGCTTCAGATTCTGGTAACCCTTGGAAGAGAAGGAAATCTCGAAATACCAGTTGTCGGTAATGGGGCGCCACACACGGATGCCATAGCGGCCCTGAACCTTACCTGTGGCCACACCATTGGCCAGCCAGCTGGTGGTAGTGCCATCGGCCTTGCGGAGCGTCAAAATACCAGCATTCTCCGAATCGGAAGCATAGTCGGCAGCACGGTCGCTCTTGGGAGCATCCTGATAGAGATCCCAACCTACGATGTAGTCGACAGCGGAGAAAGTGGCAGTGAAGTTCTTCTCGCCATCCATCTTCACATCGCGTTCCATCGTGGTAGTGTTGTCTTCCCAGTTGGTGAAGGTCAGGATGCGGTTATTCTGAGCAGCCAACTTCACATCGGTGCCTTCCTCGTAGTAGTGAACACCTTCTACAACGTTACCTTCTGGCGTGAACTGCACTAGATTGGCATTGGCGCCGCCCTCGAGTTTCAGATTGAGGGCATAGACATTCTTCTTGGTATATTGGGCTATCAGCGTGGTGTTGGCCTTGATTTCAAAACTATAGGGATTGTCTGTCGAAATGACGTTGCCATCGGCATCAGTCCAGCCTGTGAAGTGGTAGCCAAAGTTCTCGGTAGCAGCAACAGTCAGCTTGGTGCCTTCGTCAAATTCAGCACCTGCGGGGTTGCACGACACGCTACCAGCACCTTCCATACCCAGTTTTACACTCATGGTATAAGTAGGAACGGCCTCAGGAGTACCACTAATGTCACCAGTGACAACCACGTTTCCAAAGCCGTATTCCTTGTTGGAGGCCAAACTATAAACTCTGATTTTCAGTACCAGTCCGTCGTTGCCGACCGTCAATTGCGACAGGTCGTAGCTGAGTGCCGAGAATTCGTTGTTACGCTCTGGGTTGATGCCAGTGGCAAGTGTGGTCTCGCTGCCACCGGCTATGGCCACAACGTCAAACTTTCCACCTCCGGTGCCCCACTTCGATGATTCAAAGGCAAACGACTTGGGAGCAAAGGTCAGACCCTTCTTGGGTTTGATGGTGAATGTCAGTGCATCGTCATCATTAGCTGCAGCAGCATTATGGTTCGATGGTTTGTAGAGCGTCTGCTGAGAGGTTCCAGCAGCACGCTGCTGCGAAACAATCAGCTTGCCATAGTCGAACTCGGCCACGCTAAACAGCCCTGCTTTCTTTACCTCAGCAGCTGTGGCATCGTCTGTACCCTTGCCCAAAGGCCATGAGAGCGTAAAGTCCTTCTCATTGACGCTCTCCTGCGCTGCCGCCATCATAGGCAGCAGTGCAAAGAGCGTTACTAACAATTGCGTAAAAGAAAATTTGATCTTCATAAAAATTAGTAGTTTTGATTGTTATGATATTATAATATGATTTTCTTGGTGGTACCGTTAGCCATGCGAACAATGTTCATTCCACGACGGAGCGATGGCTGCTCGCGTCCGTCAAGGGTAAAAAAAGCGATGGGCTGTTGGCTATTGGCTGTTGACAGTTGGCTGATACCTGTGGTAGTATCTACTGCTATGCCATGAATGGTGAGGTCGCTGAGACAGATGGTCTTACCCGTTGCGGCACCATTGTACCAGGGATATACACGGACCAACAGTTTCTGACCATCCTTGACGGTAAGCACAGGCTTGGTCTCGACAAACTGAGGATTGTTGGCAGGCATCTTCTTCATCTCGAAAATGGTGGTGCGCGTCTCGAAATTGTCTGTAGAATAGTAGACGTGGCAGCACATGCCGTTACCACCGCAACCTGCAGCGAAGAGCGAGATGAGGTCAATCTTCAAATCCATACCAGCAGATGGCTTGATGCCCCATTGGATGTAGCGGTCGGGATTATCGTCGATTTCATCGGCAGGCCAGGCATCACCAGTCAGCAGGTTGCGCTGCATCTTGCGCGAAGCGTCATAGCCCGTCCATTCTGGCCATTCGGTTTTGGCGTTGGGATTGGAGTAACGCTGCACATACATACCCTGAAAACTCTGAGCAATAGCTGTTGCAGGGCCCGTCAACTCATAAGTGTCGTCCTTTTCCAGACGCCAGTAGGCATTGACCTCCGCACCGCCTTCCAGCACAACAGCCGTAGCAATGACGGGAATCTCGATGGTCTTATCGCCCTGAGTGATGGTGATAGTTCCGTTGAAATCACCGTTTTCTGCCAGCATGACCTGTGCGTAGAACGTCTTCACCAGTGTTGAAGCGGTATAGGTAACCGTCAGCGACTGCTGCCAATCGGTTTTGTCGGTAGAGAGCTTGATGCCCTCGGAGGCCGTGATGCTTACAGAGCCCTCTTCAGGAGACAATCCGAAGCCATTCAGCGTGAACTCCTTCGTCAGTGTCTGTCCTTTATAGGCCTCGCCGAAATCGCTAGTGGCAGGAGCGACGGTAAGATCTGTGGGCAGAATGATGTCATCGGCCATGATGCCCTGAGCCTTCATCAGACGGGCACACTCGCGAGCTACCAATAGGGCACCAGTGGTGTTGAAGTGGGTAGAGCCCTGACCATCGAACAGATACTCGTGGCATTTTGCGTCGCCATAACTCTCATAAAGCGTAGCAGTTGCTGTGGTGAGGTCGATAAAGCTGACACCCTTTTCCTGAGCCAGCTGCTCAGAGTGGTAGGCATAGTCCATCGTGTGGTCGTCAGCGGCAAGCTTGGTGCCGTCCTTGGGACCTTGTTCCGTCAGTACCTTGTAGCTGTCGCCCAAGTCGTGACGTCCATTGCGCTTAATCTTCGAACCGCTGAAGTAGCTGCGGCACACGGGCGAACATATAATAGGTGTGGCACCAAGGGCTTTCACCTCGTCGACAATCTTGCCAAGCCATTCCTTGTAAGTCGTCGAAGGAACTGTGCCACGCAGGTCGACGGCTGCTGCTGCCGTAGCATCTCCAATGCTTTCATAGTAGGCTTTCAGGGCATAGCCGTCCATGCCGCTGTTCTTCTCGTCGTTATGCCCAAAGGTGATGATGACGTAGTCGCCAGCCTCGACATTCTTCTTGGCTGTCTGCCAGAGCTCGTTATAGCCACCACGGGAGTCACGTCCTCCCTTGGCATAATTGATGCTGGTCCAGCCGTTGGTGAGGAAGTTTCCAAAATACATACCCCAGCCGCGTGTGACGGTGGCCGACTCGTCGTAGGGTGCCATGGTGGAGTCACCCAAGGTGTGTACTTTCTTGGCGTAGGATGCTGTGCAAAGCATCACCACCAAAGTCATCAGGAGTAGAAATTTTGTTTTCATTTTGCAGTTTGTTTTGATTCGTTATTCGATTTCTGACTGCAAAAGTAGTATGTTTTTTCGATGAAATGGGGTGATTATTGCATCAAACAAGTATGAAAAATGCGTCAAAATGCATATTTCTACCATTATTGACGTGTGATTACACCATGAAGTCGCATTTTCTGATTGTTAGTCAGCGTGTGGTGTTGTCTTATATTCAGAAGGTGATTTCCCTGTACTTTGTTTAAAACAGCGGCTGAAGTATTTGGGGTCCGAGAATCCACAAGCGTATGCTACTTCAGCGATGCTTTTATCCGTTTCGCGCAACAACTTGCAGGCATGCTTCGTACGTGCTTCGCGTAGCAAATCCTGAGGAGTGATACCCATCGTCTGCTTCAATTTGCGCTGTAGACCAGAACGGCTGGTTGCTGCTGCCGATGCCATGTCGCCAACAGAAGTATCTGCATTCGACAGGTTCGCCTCGATAAAATCCATGACGCGTTTGAGCATGGGGTCATATGCAGCATGATCCGTTTGGGAACGAGTCTGCTGGGCAGTTTCTGGGCCGTTTTCTGTTTTGACTTCCAAGAGAGCCAGATAAGCCTCCAGTGTCTCCCGCTGTTTCCGTTTGATGCGGCGTATATATAATAAGGTGTAGGCTATCCCAAGAAGTGTACCTGCCACTAGCAACAAGATGAGCAGACGTCCCCAAGCGGATTCAAAGAAGGTTGGTTTGACGATAATGGTTAGGGTGCGTATGTTATCCTGCCACAAGCCATCGGCATTGGTGGAGCGAATCTCCAACTGATAGGTTCCTGGCTCTAAGTCTAGCAGCGTAGCGGAACGTCCGTGACCAATGTAGTTCCATTCGGTGTGGTGTTGAAGACGGAAAGCATAACTGATGCGCTCTGCTGCACAATAGTCGATGGCGGCAAAATGTACCGTGACACTTCGCTCGTGGGGTTGTAGCGTCAAAGTGTCTAAGTAGGCAACCCCCAGATTCTCACTGCCTCCTTGTATGGAAATGCCCGTCAAAACCAGCCGAGGACTGTATGTCTGTTGGCGCATCTGGTCTGTGGAAGTGATAAAGGCTCCGTCCATCAGTCCGAAAAGCCATCTTCCTTTGCTGAGTTGAAGGGGATGGGCATCAGAGAAACGATAATCAGCATTGAAGTATCGGGCATCCAGTTGTCTGTAGTGTCCCATGCTGTCAATCATCGCTATCAGATGGCTGCTGACCATCAGCATGTTTCCCTCGTCCATAGGGGTCAGTGACATAATCACATCCGACGGCAACCTGTTGTTGCCGGCCGTGTAATGTTGGAAAGTCAATGTGTCGGCCAGCAAATCAGAACCTTCGATGCTGTTAATGCCACCACTTTCTGTACTGACATAGATGCGTCCGTCGAACCCTGTCATCATATTCATGATGGCACTACTGCTCAAACTGGTTGCACGATTCGACTCGCGCAGATGTCGATGAAACCGCATTTTATGGGCATCCTGTTCCAGTTTGGCAATAATCAACCCCTCTGTGGTAGCTGCCATCATGACCTCTCCTTGTTGGACCAACAGCAGATTACGCACTCGTTGAGCCACCTCTTTGGGATAGCCTTTGGGCGTGTAAAATTGCAGCTGGTCTTTCTGAGACAACGCAGCATAGTAGAGTCCACCACCTAGCGTCGCTACCCATAGCCGTCTGAAACGGTCTTCACATATGCTATATACATTCTGATCGGGAAGATTCGTAAAATTGGTAATCTTAAAAACGCCTGCTGATGTCTCTTGTAAACGGAATAGTCCATCGGGTTTGGAGCCTAACCAAAGGGTTCCATCCATTGTCTGGTACATACAATAAACAGGAGATCCAAAGGTAGTATAACTGTGATGTAATCGTCCGTCTTTACCCAAATAGCCTAACAGTTGGTCGTCAGCGTAAGAGTAAATGCGCACGGCCCCATCGCCCCTAGTACACACCCAATAGCGTTGATGATTGTCTTTAAACAAACACTTTACCTCCGCTTGGGGTTCTATGTCGATTCGCTTTGTATGTTGGACGACAGCCGTCTCTTTTTTCAAGCCAGAAGGGGTAATGGCCCATTCGTTACCCTGCCGATCGGTTAGGGCAAAGGAAGTGAGTCCGTCGTCATACCTTACGGACTTACTCGTGCGGTAACGTTTGATGTCGTCTGCGATGTTGGTGGCTGCGCTGTCGCTCAGATTGCTGAAACGATAAGTATGTGTGTCGAACAGATAGTAGTCCTCATCTACGCGGCATACCATCTGACCGTCAGGTCTAAGGGCGATGTCTCGAAACCTGTCTGTCGTCATGCGACAGCCGTCACCCATTTGTGCCTTGAACGTTTGAAATTCGTAACCGTCATAGCGACACAAGCCATTCCATGTTGCCAGCCAAATGAACCCCAGTTCGTCTTGCAACAACTGAGTGATATGGGCATGTGGCAACCCGTCTTCTTCGTCATAATAAGTAACTTTGCATGGTGGCTGTCCTGATAAAGTCAGCCATCCTGTACAAACGATGATGAAGAAGGTCAGATGCCTCATTTTAGAACCAATTCATCAGTTTGCGGAGGTAGGCTGTCAGTTCGCCGGCCATCTTTTCATCCTGATAGATGTTGGGGTGCCAGTCGTTGCCACAGAACGCATTGCCGTCGATGGGAGACATATCGAAACGATAGACTTCTTTGTCGCCAGCCTTCTGGGCTTCGGCTGTGACTTCGTCCAACAATTTTTGGGCAAGTTGCAGTTCCTGATTATACAGCATGGAACCTGTTAGGAACACGATTTTTGCCTTGGGGTTATGCTGGCGAACCAACTTCAGCAGTTTCTGATAGCCCTGCTTCAGTAATGTGGCGTCGTAGTTGTTTGTCGAGAGGTCGTTGGTGCCGAGGTTAATGCAGACAACATCGGGTTGATAGCGGTTGAAATCCCACTTTTCCCTCAGGAATGTTGCTTCCTTGCGGAGTTCAGGTTTCCATGCATAACCTGTATATTCGTATTGTACGGGCATATGGGATTCGGGATTACCCGTTTTCGGACCATCGTAGTTGCGGTAGGCGCCAATGCCGCTGCGTGCTACTACCCAGTGCTGGGCCTCGAGGTTACGGGCAGTAATGGAGGCATATGAGTAATAATGGTTCTCAGTGGCATAGTCGAAATGCTCTTCCTTCTTCAGTCCCTCGTTACCATAGCCGCAAGTGATGGAATTGCCGATGAATTCGATCTTTCTTGACGGAAGTTGGGGGGCGTCAACCAACTGACGACCTTTGTCTAATACAAAACCCCAAAACTCAGGGAAGAACTCGTAGCCCTCGATAACATACATCAGGCGCACCAGATGACGACCTTCAGGTAATGCTGTTGCCAGTGTCACCACAGAGTCGCGCTCTCCGCGAAAAGCCACCTTGAATGGTTCAGCCCCGTCAATCTGTGCCACGAAATAGCCACTTTGGGGTTTGGCAATCATGCGTAGTGACGTGCCTTCGAATGCTGCGATGATTTGCACACCTGGAAAGTTCCATGCCGGACGCTCTGGATTGGTGAAACTGATGCGTCCCGTATACAAAATATGTGGGTCGGTGGGTTTGATGACTGTTCCTTTCAGGGGAACGGTAATAATGGCATTGACTCCCAGAGTAGTCAAGAACATCAAAAAAGCAAAGAAAGTACGTTTCATAAGTAGATTTTTGTTATTTGGGCGCAAAATTACAAAAAATATGCTTAACTTTGCACACAAAAGCAAGAAAAAATCATGATGGACGAAGATTTTGACATCCGCCAAGAGCAGATGAGCTCCGCTGAGAAGGACTTTGAAAATGCCCTTCGCCCGTTGTCGTTCAACGATTTCAGTGGACAGCAGCAGGTGGTGGAGAATCTGGAGGTGTTTGTGGAGGCCGCCAAATATCGTGGCGAGCCCCTCGACCATGTGTTACTGCATGGCCCTCCAGGGCTGGGAAAGACAACTCTCTCGAATATTATTGCCAACGAGTTGGGGGTAGGCTTTAAGATTACCTCCGGTCCTGTGCTTGACAAGCCTGGTGATTTGGCTGGTATCCTGACGTCGCTGGAGAAAAACGATGTGCTGTTTATCGACGAGATTCACCGATTGTCGCCTGTCGTTGAGGAGTATCTCTATTCAGCGATGGAAGACTACCGTATCGACATCATGATTGACAAAGGTCCGTCGGCTCGCTCCATTCAGATTGACCTGAATCCGTTTACGTTGGTGGGTGCTACTACTCGTAGTGGACTGCTGACAGCTCCGTTGCGTGCACGTTTCGGCATCAATATGCACCTGCAGTACTACGACCCCGCAACACTGCAAAAGATTATCGAGCGTTCCGCCTCGATTCTGCGCGTACCTATTACTACCGATGCTTCCGACGAAATCTCCCGTCGCTCGCGTGGTACGCCCCGTATTGCCAATGCCCTGCTACGAAGGGTGCGCGACTTTGCCCAGGTAAAGGGTACGGGAAAGATTGACTCAGAGATTACCAAGATTGCGTTGAAAGCGCTGAATATCGACCAATACGGACTGGACGAGATTGATAACCGCATCTTGTTGACCATCATCGACAAATTCCGCGGAGGTCCTGTGGGCATTACCACTATCGCTACCGCTGTTGGCGAGGATGCCGGAACGGTGGAGGAGGTCTACGAGCCTTTCCTCATCATGGAGGGTTTTATCAAGCGTACCCCACGTGGTCGTATGGTAACGGAACTGGCCTATAAGCATTTTGGGCGTAATCCGTATAGTGGGAATATTATGGAACCGAATCTTTTTGATTAATTGACAATTGATAATTGAGAATTATGATTAGAACGGGCATTTTCGTAGGGAGCTTTAATCCGTTTACGGTGGGACACGATTCTATTGTGCGTCGTGCACTGCCGTTGTTCGACCGCTTAGTGATAGGCGTGGTAGGCGACCAGGTACACAAGCCCGATATGCCCTCTGCTGAGGAACGCATCAAGGCCATAGTCGAGCTCTATCAAGACGAGCCTGCCATCGAGGTGAAACCCTATTATGGATTGGCTGTTGACTTTGCCAAACAGGAAGACGCCCATTTCATTGTGAAGGGAGTCCGCTCTGTAAAGGACTTTGAATATGAGCGTGAACAAGCCGACATTAATCGCAGCCTCAGTGGTATAGAAACCATTCTGCTCTATGCAGAACCACAATATTCGTCCATTTCATCAAGCATGGTCCGCGAGTTGCAGCACTTTGGTGTGGATGTTAGTGCGTTCCTGCCGAAACGCTCGAAAAAATGAAGTATTCGAATAACGGTATAACGTTATAACGTAATAACGACAATATGATAACTTATTCAACAGAAAACGTCAAGTTTCCCAGTATCAAACGCCGTGAAACGACAGCTTGGATTCGTCGCGTGGCTGCCACTTATGGTAAGAGGGTGGGTGAAGTGGGCTATTTGTTTTGCGACGACGAGCATATCCTCGAGGTGAATCGCGAGTATCTGGGTCACGACTACTATACTGACATCATTACCTTCGACTATGATGAAGGCAATGTGTTGAATGGCGACTTGGTCATTTCCTTGGATACCGTCCGTACGAATGCTGAGCTGTTTAAAAAGGAGTACGACGAGGAGTTGCATCGTGTCATCATTCACGGCATCCTGCACCTTTGTGGATTGAACGACAAAGGTCCCGGCGAGCGCGAACAGATGGAAGCAGCTGAGAATGCTGCCTTAGCGCTGCGTTAAGAAATTCTTGATTTCATCGAGGTTGTTAGCCACCTCAATATACGTGCGCCAAGGTCTGCGGGTTAGTCCTTTGGCCTGTAACTCGTCGAGCATAGCGATGAGTTTGTCCCAGAAGCCCTTCATGTTATAAAGGATGACGCGTTTCTGGTGATAGCCGATAGTTGCTGAAGCGGCAATGGTAAAAACTTCGTCCAACGTTCCGATGCCACCAGGCAGGGCGATAAACACGTCGCTTTGGTCTTCCATCAGTTGCTTGCGGTCGCTTAAGTTGTCACACAGAATATCCACATCTACATACTGCGACATGCGTCCTCCCTGCTCAACAATTCGGGGAATGACGCCAATGGTCTTTCCTCCTTGTTCGTGGGCAGCTTTCGACACGCATTCCATCAGTCCACAGTTCACACCACCATAGACAATAGTATGACCTTCACTTGCAGCCCATCTTCCTAATTCTTCCGTCAACAGGAAGAAGTCGGAATCGATGCGGTCGTTAGCTGAACAAAAGATACAAATCTTCATCGTAGGTCAGTTTTGAGGGTTTTCGGCAGGGATAATCTTAAAGAGCTTGTCGCTGGGACGTACCTTCTCAGGAACCTTAATGCTGACGCGCGTGCCTTGTTGGGCCGTCTCGACAGCCTGCACGTCATCGTGAATCTCGTCGACAGTGACATAGAGCGCTCCTGTCGTCGGACCTGTGATGAGCATCTTGTCGCCAACACTAAACGTATCGGCCTCGACGGTGAATTCAGCTACGCCCAAACGCGAAAAAAATTTCACGCCCTTGCCGATATATTGTTTGCGCTCGGTGGCATTGGAACCATAGTTCTTGTTCCATTCGCCTAAGGTCTGGCCCTGATAGTAGCCATCCCAGAAACCCCGATTGAATACAGTGGCCAGGCGCTCGTCCCACTGGTCCTTCTTCTCTCCCGTAAAGGTCCCGTCAAGGACACTTTGGATGGCTTCCTTGTAGCATTGTACGACGGTAAGCACATATTCGGGTCCACGGGCGCGGCCTTCAATCTTGAACACCCTGACACCCGAGCGCATCATCTTGTCGATGAAACGGATGGTTTTCAGGTCTTTGGGCGACATGATGTACTTGTTGTCAATCTCCAGTTCTGTGCCTGTCTCGCGATCTGTGACGATATAGGAGCGGCGACAAATCTGCATACATGCCCCGCGATTGGCAGAGCGTCCCGTATTGTCGAGACTCATGTAGCACTTGCCGCTGATGGCCATACAGAGCGCTCCGTGACAGAACATCTCGATACGCACCAGTTGTCCTGAGGGGCCGCAGATGTGCTGCTCTTCTATCTGACGGTAGATGTCTGCCACCTGATCGAGGTTCAGTTCACGGGCCAGCACCACCACATCGGCAAACTGTGCATAGAACCGCAGGGCTTCGATGTTCGAAATGTTCAGTTGTGTAGAAAGGTGCACCTCCATACCTTTCTCCCGGCAATAGGTCATTACCGCTATGTCGCAGGCTATCACGGCAGTGATCTTGGCTTCCACAGCGGCATCCACAATCTGATGCATCAACGCGATGTCCTCACCATAGATGATGGTGTTTACCGTCAGGTACGACTTCACCCCGTGCTCCTTACAGGTGGCAGCAATCTCGCGCAGGTCGTCGATGGTGAAATGGTTGGCCGAATGCGAACGCATGTTCAACTGCTCTACGCCAAAGTAGACACTGCCTGCCCCTGCTTTCAGGGCTGCAGCCAGCGAATCGCGACTGCCCACAGGGGCCATAATCTCAAAATCTGTTATATTTTCTTTCATTTCTGCTGCAAAGGTAAGAAATAATTGATAATTCGCAATTGAGAATTGAGAATTATTTGTAATTTTGCAGGCAGAAAACAAACTATGAAGCAAATGACAATGATAAAAAAGAGTTTTTCGGTTTTTATTTTGATGCTGAGCACAGTGTTCTGCCAGGCTGCTCCTGTGTCAATGCTCGAAGCTGGAGGTTGGTTCGAAAGCGGCTATGTCACCTGGCAGAAGACCAGTGGAATGAAGTATAACGTCTACATCAGCCCTGTATCAGAGGAATCGTGGGTCAAAATAGACGATGAACTGGTTCGTGAGTATGCTGACTACGGACGTGCCGATGCTTTAGGACTCCCTGCAGGCAACTATCGTTTTAAGGTGGTTCCCGTTAGTGGTAGTGAGGAGCAGTCAGCTGATGCCGCCATATCGTCTGCCATTGATGTCAAGGCTCACGACCGCAATGGCTTTGCCCACAAACAGGCAGGTGCGACAGGTATCGGTGCTTATAACAACGATGGAACCTTGAAGTCTAATGCCCGTGTGGTGTATGTCTGGGCGGAAAATGCCAAGACGGTGTCGCTGAAGGTCAAGAAAGACAAGAAGGGAACGGAAGCCACCTACACCGGCCTTCAGGATATTATTTATGGTTATCAGAAGGGCGATGCCGACGGCAGTTACGACGAGCGTCCTTTGTGTGTCCGCATCATTGGTACCATTCGCGATACGGATATGGACTCCTTCGGCAGTTCTGCTGAGGGTTTACAGATTAAGGGCGCTAAAGAATATCAGCCGATGCATATCACCATCGAGGGTGTCGGCAACGATGCGACCATCTGGGGCTTTGGTTTCCTAGTAAGAAACAGTGCTTCTGTCGAGCTCCGCAATTTCGGTATCATGCTGTGTATGGACGACTGCGTCAGCATCGACACCAAGAACGAGATGATATGGGTTCATAACTTGGACTTCTTCTACGGCAAGCCCGGCAGTGCCGCAGACCAGAAGAAGGGCGACGGCACACTCGACATCAAGGGTAACTCCCATTGGTGTACCTTCTCGTACAACCATTTCTATGATTCCGGCAAGTCGAGCCTTGGAGGTATGAAGAGCGAGTCGACCACCGATTATAATACATACCACCACAACTGGTTCGACCATTCCGACTCCCGTCATCCCCGTATCCGTACGATGTCGATGCACATCTACAACAACTATTTCGACGGCAATTCGAAGTATGGCGTAGGTATGACCTATGGAGGCTCTGCTTTCGTAGAGCAGAACTATTTCCGTCATTGCAAGAACCCGATGCTGATTTCCAAACAAGGCACCGATGCCAAGGGCAGCGGCACCTTCTCGGGCGAGAACGGTGGCGTCATCAAGTCGTATGGCAATATCGTGAAGGACGCCTCTTCTCTGGTGACCTACCAGCAGAATGCCTCGTCGTGGGACTGCTGGGAAGCCAGCGCACGTAACGACCAGGTACCTGCCGATGTGGTAGCCAAGGCAGGTGGAACGGGTTATAACAATTTCGATACCGATGCCAGCGTGATGTACGACTACACCCCCGATGCAGCAGCTAATGTTCCTGCTATCGTGACAGGAACGTATGGTGCAGGTCGTATGCAGCATGGCGATTTCCAGTGGACTTTCGACAATGCGACACAGGACACCAATGATGCCATCATTCCCGAGCTGAAATCCGCCCTTCAGGACTATCAAACAATGTGGATAGGTTTTTTTACAGGCGCCACAGCCATTCGTGAACTCCAACGGACACCATCTGACAACCAGTCTTTTTTTGACTTGCAAGGACGGCAGATAAAACGTCCTGTAAATCATCAGGTTGTGGTCCACAACGGACATAAATACGTAAGTCAATGAAATATGGGCGCGTCTTTCTGTTGCTGGCAGCGGTAGGCCTGTTGGTTGCTTGCGGACGCAAGGAGCAGCATCAATTTACTTACGACTTCCTGCTACCCATAACACCCGTCAAGGATCAGGGCAAGACGGAACTCTGTTGGGCTTATGCCATGTTGGCCACCATTGAGACAGAACATATTCTGCGGGGCGACTCCGTCAACCTCTCTGGAGTCTATGTCGGGCGATGCCTGCAACACTATCAGCAGTCGATGGGCCAGGCGTCGACCTCGCAGCGCGGCATGGGTATGACGCTGCTCAACATGATTCAGCGCGAAGGCATTGTGGGTTACGATGTACTGCCTGACGATGCTACTGACGACCTGCCGACGCCCCAGTGGGTGTTTATGCTGGGAGCGCAGTATACACCGCAGGAGTTTGCTCATTCGGTGTGCGCTCCTGACGAATACGTCGCGCTGACCTGCTGGCCCGACTCTCCTTATCATCAAAAGGTGGAAGTACCTGTTCCTGATAATTGGGAACACAACCGTCTGCTGAACCTTCCTCTCGATACGCTGAAAAAACACGTCGATAGTGCCCTGCGCAGTCATCATCCCGTCTGTTGGGAAAGTCGTGGACATGCTATGACCATCATAGGAATGGCCCGCAACGAACAGGGCAAACCTTACTATGTAATGAAAAACTCCTGGGGCACCAAGCGTCCTCATGGCGGACTAGTGTATATGTCAGTCCGCAAGATGTGGAAAGACATGATCGCTGTCTATATGACCCGTAAAGCCTACGACTGCTGATTGCTCTCGTTTTGTCTTCCCTGCTCTGGAAACTGCTGATAGATAGTTAGTCCGTATTCGCTGCTGGCGGCAAAGATATATTCCATGATGTCAGCAGTATCGTGTTCGAAATCGGCCCAACCCTGAGCATACAGCCAGAAGGTAAACTCCAGACAACATCCGGCCTGCGAAGCTTCTGCCTGACGCACCAATGGATTCTTTTCGGCAATGACCTTCGGATTCTCACACAACCATTGTTCCACATGTTGACGGAACTTGGTGATGTTAGCCACTCCGTCGTCGTCGAGTCGGATGGAACGGAAATCAAAATAGATCTTGCGCGTCTGCTTGCGTCCCTCGTTCTGTTCCATACCCAGCCAGTTCTGGAACGATCCGTCGACCAATGTCTGAGGGGTGACGGTAACGATGGTGTTGTCGAAATTGCGTACCTTGACGGTAGTCAGGGAAATATGTTCCACTCTACCGTTGATGCCGGCAGCATTAAGCGTAATCCAATCGCCAATATGAATCATGTCGTTGTTTGTCAGACGAATGCCTGCCACCAGTCCCTTGATGGTATCCTGGAATGCCAGCATCAGGATGGCTGAAGCAGCACCTAGTCCGGCAAATAGTGTGGAGGGGTCTTTGTCGACAACGATGGCAATGACCACAATGATGGCAATGAAAATGATAATGATCTTCAGCACGCCGCAGATGGAATAGAGATACTGCCGACGGGCGGAGCGCGGACTATTCTCCAGCAACATCAACGAGTCGATAAAAACGATGATAGTTCGTGTCGACATCACCGTAATGTAGATGGCTGTCAAGCGTGTCAGCAACTCGCGAACGGTGGGGAAGTCGTAGAACGTCCAGGGCAGTACCAACCAGATGACAATAGCCGGTACGATGCTGCAGGCCGCTTTCAGAACGCGCTCATTAAATAGGGCATCGTCCCATTTGGCCTCCGTCTTGGCAGTCACTTTTAGTATGACGGGTATCAAAGCCTTCCTGCATATCCAGCCAGAAAGTGCGGCCAGCAAGAAAGCCACGATGACTAAAGCGGTATGGGTAATGGCATTGACGGCATCACCTGTTACACCGCAGGCCGTTACAAGTTGTTCAACCCAAATCTGTATTCTTTCCATAAACATTCTATTTAGTTAATAGTCGTATAAAACGACGTGAAGCATCTTCCATTCACCGCAGGCAATACGGACGTGACGACCCTGATGGCTCTGGTCGCCATTATGCCGACGCAGAAAGTGCATATGGCCTTGGGTATCTATGCAGACTTCGTCGACAGTTCCTATTCCTTTTCGCGGACCGGCGAATTTGCCCTTTGCCACTTCCGACGACTTGGCATCCTGTCCTTCAGCCACGAAACCATCTTCGCCCAACACTTTCCGTTCTTCGCGATTCTTCTCGTACTCAGTAGCAAAACTGGCCACTACGCCAGTACCTGCCAAGAGGTATTCGTTTTTAGCCAATTTCATCAGGATGGCTCCACCTTCTGGCCATACGGAACCGTCTTTGGCACGAGGGTCCCAGGGCAGGGTGTAGTAGTGTCGGCAGGTGATAGCAACGTGATCATCGTTAATGACGCGTTCCTTGTCCTCCTGGTCGAACAGCAACCCCCAACGCTGGTTTTGGAATGCCGGAAACTTACTGTGGAGCTGTTGCAACAGCGAGTAGGCTTTTGTGATGCTTTCCGTTTCGCGAGGTGATGCCTGGTCGATGGCAAAGGGCGAGAAGCCTAAAGCCTGGTGTTCGCCAAAAACATACATGGCTCGCGCCCCGCTATTCTCGCAACAACGGCCCTCAGGAATAAACAACCGGTTGTTGGGCAAGGCATATTGCCCTGCCCACGACTTGAAGCCCGTATCGTAGATGTCCGGCGACAGCATGTCGATGCTGGGCGCTCCTGCATGCCAGAAGTCAATGAGATGGGCCAAGGGGCCTGCCGAGGGATACTGTCCGGGCTGGCGACCGCGACTGTTCAAAGCTGCATTGACATAGAGCGGCATGTCGTATATGCTGCGGGCAGCCTGGGCCAGATGCTCCACATACAAGGCGTAGTGATAGGCCATGAATTTCTCCTCACCATAGATGTCATCTCCAAATAGCTGTCGCCATGTCGTGGGTTTGCTGATGTGGAGCAGCGGATAGAGCGTCTTGGGAACCGGCTGGTTGTAGGCCTTCTCCGCCAATGGCGAATGGTCGCGGGCTGATTCCAGCATGCCGATCTCATTCTCAATCTGCATCATCACGACGGTTCCTGTACCCTTGTCGACTGTGGCAAGATGTTGCATCAGAGCGGTAAATGCCCTGAGGTCAGCCTGTAGTACTTGTTCCGAGAAACAGGAGGCAATTTCTAAAGGCTTTCCCTCCTTGTTCATAGCTCGGGGGAAACGTTTCGTGTCCTTCTTAAACCACAGGGGGGCATAGCACGACATGGAGTTTTTCCATGCGCCAAACCACAGGAACACCACCTTTAGTTGTTGCTCGCGGGCTTTTTCTATTGTCCGGTCTGTCAGTGTGAAGTCAAACGTCCCTTCCTTGGGTTCTATGAATTCCCAATAGGCAGGCACCAAGACGGTGTTGAGTCCTAATGCCTTCATTCGAGGCATGACCTCGTCGATGTCCTCCACACAAGTTGCAGCCGAGTTGCTAAGCTCGCCTCCCAAAATAAAGAGATTTGTTCTCTGCTGGGCAGCCACACGGGCTGTACCCAGGCAGAGCAGGATGATAAGTAGTAGTTTGGTATGTTTCATTGTTTTCATCTATTCCATAATAGATATGTTATTTCGTATATCCCCGGGTGGGGTTCTCGTACATGCTGATGGGGATGTTGAACTTCATCATCTCGTCCAGGTTGTGCACGGGGTGCTCCACGTCCTGAGGGATGGGACGATGCGAGAAGGTCTGGAAATACAGCAGACAGGCATCGCGCCACCACTCGGCATCACGAGCCTGGATGCGCAGCTTACGCTGCACTTCGTCGAAGCGCTGGCTGTCCACATAGGGCTGCATGGCATCCCATACGGTCAGGAAATGGCGGGCCTGACGGACTCCCTCGTCATACTTGTGACACAACTCGTCCCAGAAGGTGCGGCCGCTCTTCATCTGGTGGTCCCAGGGCACGTGGTGGAACCATGCCAGCAGGTTTTCAGGACACGTGGTGATGTCGTTATACTCGCGGCAGAGCGCTTCCGGATACTGCTTCACATTGGCCGACCCTGTGAGTGTGCGGTCGAATCCCAGCCCGATGCTGTCGGCACGATGGTAGTAGGGTGGAGTCCAGTCGGCTCTTACTCCGCGCGGGGCATACCAAGGCTCGGGCCCGTAGTGATGGATGCCGGCAAAGATATGATGGATGCCCAGCGGCATCATGTAGTTGACACAAGCCTCGCGGCTGTCGAGCATGACGCTCAAGAGTTGAGAGTTGAGAGTTCTTTGACCTAAAGGTACAAAGCGTTGCAAGCAACGATTAGAAAGTTGAGAGTTTGCTTCCGCCTTCATATCAAAGGTTTGAGCCAGCCATTCCTCGGCAATCTGTTCCGATGTCAACGACGGGTTCCAAGCCAGCCGCCCGAAGGCATACCAGTTGGACTGTGCAAAGTGGTGTCCGCACCAGTTCGTGTCGTCACCGATGTTGGCCACTCCGGCCATAGCTTTCAGGCTGGCGGGCTTCACAAACGAGAAGAACTCCTTCCACATCGGTGCGAGATATGCCAGATGGTTGGCGGCACCCAGATACTCCTGCGTAATCTGGAATTCCACCATCATCGGAGTCTTCTGCATGGCGGTAAACAGCGGGCTGTATGCCTCGCGGGGCTGGAAGTCGATGGGGCCGTTCTTGATCTGGATAATCACATTATCGGCAAACCGTCCGTCCAGCGGCATAAACTCCTCGTAGGCCTGATTGGCGCGGTCGCTGCTCTGCGGATTATAGACGAAGGCGCGCCACATCACGATGCCTTTATATGGTTTCAGCACCTTGCCCAGCATGTTAGCCCCGTCGGCATGTGTGCGTCCGAAGTCCTGGGGTCCCGGCTCACCCTCTGAGTTTGCCTTCACCAGGAAACCACCGAAGTCTGGAATCATCTCGTAGATTTCCTTCACCTTGCTCTTCCACCAGCGCACGACGTCGGCGTTCAGCGGATCGGCAGTCGTCAGTCCGCCAATCTTGATGGGCGAGGCGAAGTTGATGGACAGATAGACGCGTATGCCGTAGGGTCGCAGCAGGTTGGCAATCTCCTTGGTCTTCAGCAGACTTTCTGTCGACAGCGCCGCGGGTTTGGCATTCACGTTGTTCAGCACAGCGCCGTTGATGCCGACAGTGGCATTGGCACGGGCATATAGCTTTATCCGCTCCGGGTCGGGCTTCAGAAAGATGCTCCGTCCGGCAAATCCGCGTTCTACGGTGCCGTTGGGATTGTCCCAGTGGTTCAGCAGACGCAGCGGGAATGCGGGGCGCTCCTCGCACGGAGTGACGGGCTGTCCCGCCTGTTGCTGGCGCAGCAGGTGATAGGCACCGTACAGCAGACCGACGTCGCGGCCATGAGCCTTCAGCAGCAGCCCGCCATCGGCTTTGCGCTCAATGGTGAAGCCGTCGTCACCCTTCTTCCAGTGCATGGGACCGCAGTCGGCTTCCATCGTGATGGGAGCTCCGTGCCAGTACTGTTGCAGTTCCTTCATGGCCAGCTCAATGGTTGGCGAAGGGTTCACCGTGCCACAGCCGTCGTACCACAGCGACAGCTGTACCTTGGCAGGCTCTGGGTTAGGCTGACAGCGCAGCCACAACTGGTGTCCGTCCTCCGCACGGGCCGCCAGTGCCAAGCCCGTAATGAATAATGATAATAAAAACTTTTTCATCGTATTTATATGTTCTATCCTGCAAAGGTAGTGCAAAACGACCGAAAAGCAAAATAATTTCGTATTTATTTTTATTTTTCACTCGAATAAAGAAAAATGCAAACTATTTTCCTTTTTTTTCTTCATTTTTACTGACATCCGACATACATCACTTGTTAACTGCCTTATTATCAGGTATTTATTAGTAAAACATTTGCCTATATACTGACATAAAACCGACATTATACTGACATTATACTGACACTATACTGACATAAAACCGACATACAGCAACCATTTTGTTGTCATAATACCGATATTTGACCGCCAATTATTAGCTATTAATGCTTCACAAGGAGGCTAGCGGCTCTGACACTTGGCGCTCATACGTTTTCCTCCCAATCCTTGTTGAAAAATTCTCTAGAGAATTTTACCTCTACCTAGGCACTTAGCAATTATTAGGACTAGAGTAAGCACGAAATTCTCCAGAGAATTTCACAACAAGCCTTAATCTAAGGATTGCGAACCCTTATCCTTCAGTTCGCTTGCCTTCCTTATGAACATCTGCGTGCTTCGTACCAAAAGAACAGACTCCATAATGTCGCTTCTATGTCTGCTTTCTGCCTGCTTTATGTCGGTTCTATGTCGGTTTTATGTCAGTATTATGTCGGTTCGATGTCAGTAAGAAAATTGTCAAGTCTCTGAATACTAGTAAGATAGCGCTAAATTATGTCGGATGTCGGTAATTCCGCTTTTTCCCGATGAATACTTATCGATTTCCTCCGTTTTTTCTTCTATTCCTTAGACATAATGGCGTCTTCGGCGATATGCCTCCCACTAAAATCCTATCTTTGATTAGGGAGTGCTTCAGGGTTCGTTTAGTATTTTTAACGGTTTATCGTGCAGTGTTTTTCCATATCGTGGGTTATATGGACAGAAATCACTAAATTTGCAATCGATATGAAAAAGATGAATTGGGCAACCATCGCCCTGATGATGGCAACAACAGTAACTATTGGTTGTACCAGTAGCAGTGATGAAGATGTTCCCCAGCCTGTCATTTGTCCTGTGGAGCCGCCAACGACACTTGAACTGACCCGTGCAGAACAGAAGATGGTAACCAGCAGCAATGACTTCGCCTTCAATCTGTTCCGTATGGCGCAGGACGAGAAGGCGAGTCAGATTCTCTCCCCCCTCAGCATCACATACGCCTTGGGCATGCTCAACAATGGCGCAGCCGGCGAGACGCAGGAGCAGATAAATAAGGTGTTGGGCTTTAATGACACAGGCGCCAGCGGTATCAACGAGTTCTGCTACAAGATGCTGAAAAGGGCATCAACCCTCGATGATAAAACGAAAGTGATTATTTCCAACAATATTTATGTTAACACGGATTGGGGGTGCGACTTGTTTCCCGCATTCGTGTCAACGGCTAAGGCTTTCTATGATGCAGAGCCAGAAAGTCGCAGTTTTACTGATGGCAAGACGCTTGATGTCATCAACCAGTGGGCCAGCGACCATACGGAGGGCATGATTAAAAAAGTATTGAGTGAGGATGAATTCAATCCTAGTTCTATCAGTTATCTGCTTAATGCCATTTACTTCAAGGGTATGTGGGCAGAGAAGTTTGACAAAAATAACACAAAAGATGAAGAATTCATTCATGCTGGAACCACTAAGGAACTGACCATAAAACCCATGATGTGGCAGATGTCGACATTCGATTATGCCGAAAACGATACCTATCAGGCTCTTTGCCTGCCTTATGGCAACGGATCTTTCCAAATGACGGTGCTGCTGCCAAAGGCGAATATGAATTCCGTTCCCCAAGTGCCCACCGCAGAAGCTTGGCGGCAGATTCAGCAGCAGATGAGACCTGCTACAGTCAATGTAAAACTGCCACGTTTCGAGTCCAACACAGACATCAACCTTGTCCCCATCATGAAGAAACTTGGAATGATCAGAGCCTTTGATAGCGATCTTGCTGAGTTTCCGCACTTCTGTCCTGTAACAAGTTATATCGGGCTGATGAAACAGGTGGCTAAAATCAAACTCGATGAAGAGGGAACAGAAGCATCAGCCGTTACGGTGATAGGTGTTGATAATGCCGCAGGCCCTTTGAGTTCTGTCATGACATTCCACGCCAACCATCCCTTCCTTTATGTCATCAGCGAAACGACAACAGGGGCCATCTTCTTTATTGGACAATATACGGGATATTAAACAAAAGTGCCATTAGGGAATATTGACGAACAACGCTTGGTCAAGCGGCTTCGCAACGGTGAAAACGGGGCGATGGAGGAGTTCTATTCCCAGTATGCACCCTATCTAAAGGCAGTCTGCTCACGATATATCACAGACAAGGAGGACGCGAAGGATGTGTTCCAGAATGCGCTTGTCAGAATCTTAACGCACACCAAAGAATATCAATATCAAGGACAAGGTTCCCTTCGGGCTTGGGCGACGAGAATTGTCGTCCATGAGGCGCTCAGGTTTCTTAACAACAAAAAGCGACACGAACTGACAACATGGGATGACGATATGATGAATGGAGTGGAAGAAGACGACCCGCCCATTGAGGACATCCCGCCAGAGGTGATTCAACAGATGGTGAGGCGACTGCCAACAGGCTACCGGACAGTGTTCAACCTCTACGTCTTCGAAGACAAGAGCCACCAGGACATAGCCAGTCTGTTAGGTATCAGCGTCGGAACATCATCCTCTCAACTTTGCAGGGCGAAAAACCTGCTTGCTGATATGATCAGAGAATACAACGACAAAAATCAGTCACCACGATGAAAGAACAATGGAAAAAACAGATGCAGGAGAAGATAGCAGACTATCAGGAGTCTGACATCGAAGTGTCGTGGGCTGAGATAGAGAAGGCTCTTGCCAAGAACAGACAGCAGGCAAAAGTCGTTCCCCTATGGATCAGACGTGTTGCCGCTGCGGTAGCCGTCATTTTGGTAACGGGTGTTGGCTATTGGACACTCTTTCGTCATCGGACAGAAATCAATAAGACAAGTGTGACAAAGATCATACAGACACCAACCACACCAGACCAAATAAATACCCAAGTAAAATCCATTATTGAGGAAAAGCTGGCACGGGTGACACAAGGAGTCCGGCGCCCCCAAACAGTTAGCGACACAATGGATGTCACCCCTTTAGTCGTTGAAGACTCCGATACATTGACTGGCGTTTTCGCAGAAACAAAGGACTCACGGATGGATCAGGAAATCGTGACGAACCACCCCTATACGATTTATCCCACCGATTTGCGCAAACAGACCTCTTCATCCAACAGACTGACGGCAAAAGCCTATCTTTCAAATATGTTGGCAGGCAGTTCGCAATATCATTCTTCCTCACATCAAGAACCCTTGAATCAAGGGTTGCCAAATGAAAATGGTTATGGGAAAGACGGGCAAGAAGGAACAGATGGCATAGATGGTGAAAATAAACCACCTGTTCATAAGACTGTTCAGACCTGCGAGCGTGTGCACCATCACCAACCCATCCGTTTCGGATTCTCTTTACGCTATCGCATCAACGAACAATGGAGTATTGAGAGTGGACTGACGTATTCCCGTCTTACAGCAGATATCACCAATACTATTGACGGGCAAGCTACTACTACCGAGCAGAAACTAAACTATATTGGCATTCCTCTTAGTGCATCCTATCTGCTATGGGGCAATCGTTATTTTAATTTCTATCTCTCTGCTGGTGGTCTGGTGGAAAAGATGGTGAAAGGCTGTCGCATGACGCAAGGTGTAACAAACAACGTCAGCATCCATCCCCTTCAGGTATCGGTGAATGGAGCAGTTGGCGCCGAATTCAAATTAACTGACGGTTTCAGTCTCTATGCAGAGCCTACCTTAAACTATTCTTTCGATAATGGCAGCAGCATACCTACACTTTATCAGGAAAAACCCATGAATTTCAACATCACCGTTGGTATCCGCTTCAACCTCAAATAATAAACGCAACAATAAAAAGCCACCCTCACGGATGAAGGTGGCTTGCGTTGTGCTACGGACTCCTTACTGCTTCATGAGGTTCAGCTGCTGTTGGGGGGCGAGGGCGTTGGTGGTCTTTTCGGTGTATTCCTTCAGGGCGAGGGGCAGGGTGGCCTTGATGTCGCGGCTGGAGAAACCGAAGCGGAAGGTGTAGGTGCCTGCCTCGGTGAGCCACTGGCTGCCGGCCTCGTCGAAGCTGGCGAGGTGGCGTACGGGGATGGTCATGGTCAGCGTCTGGCTCTCACCGGGCTTCAGCTCGCGGGTCTTGGCGAAGGCCTTCAGTTCCTGAGCGGGCTTGTCGAGTTTGCCAGCGGGAGCCTGCACATAAACCTGAGCAACCTGCTTACCAGCGACGGTGCCCGTATTTTTGACTGTCACGGCGATATCGACCTGATTGCCGCGGGCTTTGACAGTGGGCTTCGAGAGTTCGAAGGTGGTATAGCTGAGTCCATAGCCGAAGGGGTAGGCCACCTCGCGCTGGAAGGTGTCGAAGAAGCGATAGCCCACGTAGATGTCCTCCTCGTGGTTGGTATAATCATTACCAGCCACCTGGCCAGCATAGGTCCGCATGATGTCCTTGGAGTACTGGTCGAGGTAGCCGGGGAAATTTTTCGTAGAGGGATGATCGGTAGCGGCTATGGGCCACGTCATGGTCAGCTTACCAGACGGATTTACCTTACCCGTCAGCAAGTCGGCTATCGAGTTGCCGCCCTCCATACCGGGCTGCCAAGCACAGAGAATGGCATCGGGATAACCACTCCATGAGGATGTCTCGATGACAGAGCCTGAGTTGATGATGACGATGACGGGTTTGCCTGCTTCGTGGAAGGCGTTGCAGACGTCGACTATCAGGGCACGCTCCTCAGGAACGAGGTTGAACTCGGTGTCGATGTCGCGATCGATACCCTCACCAGCCTGACGACCAATGGTGATGATAGCAGCATCGGCTGTGGCCACCTCTTTATTGATGGCGATGGGCGAGAGTCCGATTTCTGGATATTTCTGCTGGCCCATCATCTCCGTCTGGAACCACTTGGCAGGATGGCGCTCAGCCTGGAACTTCAGTTTGGCAAACTCGATGTATTTGCGATAGATGTCGGTAAGAATGGGTGACGATTTGATGCCGGCATTCTCGAGACCTTGGAGCATATCTACCACATAGGGAGGATGCACGCAGCCAGAACCTGTACCGCCGCTGAGGAAGTCGTAAGAGTTCTCACCGAACAAAGCGACCATCTTGATGGCACCGTCCTTCCAAGGCAGGGTGCCGTTGTTCTTCAGCAGGACGATGCCCTCGGCAGCACTCTGGCGGGTGATGGCAGCGTGGGCCTTGAAGTCGGGATTGTTCGAGGCGGGATACTGGTGGAAGCTGGGTGTCTTGACGATATATTCCAGCATACGACGCACGTTGCGGTCGACATCGGCAATGTCGAGCTTACCGCTCTTCACACCCTCGATAATCTCCTGTACCTGAGCGGGCTGTCCGGGCTCCATGAGGTCGTTGCCGGCCTGCACCTCACTGATGGTGGGCAGACCAGCACGGATACCAATCCAGTCGGTCATTACAATGCCTTTATAGCCCCAGTCGTCGCGCAGAATCTTGGTCAGCAGGTCGTGGTTACCCATCGAGAACTGACCATTGACCTTGTTGTACGATGCCATAATGGTCCAGGGGTCGCTCTCGCGGACGGCAATCTCGAAGCCGCGCAGATAGAGCTCACGGGCTGCACGCTGCGAGACGCGCTCGTCGACACTGGTACGATCTGTCTCCTGCGAATTCACGGCAAAGTGCTTGGCCGAAACGCCCACACCCTCTTTCTGTACACCCTGAATATAGGCGGCAGCAATCTTACCCGTCAGCAGCGGGTCCTCAGAATAGTATTCGAAGTTACGTCCGCACAAGGGGTTGCGGTGTAGGTTCATGCCGGGACCCAAGATGACGTCGCAACGGTACTCCTTGGTTTCGTTACCGATGGCTTCACCCACTTTGCTCACCAGTTCTGTGTTCCACGTCGAAGCCAGACACGAGCCGATGGGGAACGCGGTGGCATAATAGGTCTTGTCAGTGCCTTTGCGCGTGGGGTCGATGCGGACTCCGGCAGGACCGTCGGTCAGTACGGTGGCGGGGATTCCCAGACGGGGAATGGCGGGTGACGTACCAGCGGCACCGGCTACGAGGTCGGCCTCGCCGCCCACTACGGCTCCAGCGCCAAAGAAGTTGTTGGCACCGCCTACCAGCAGTTTGGCTTTCTCTTCAAGGGTCATGGCCTTTAGCACCTCATCGATGTTATCGGCACGCAGTTTTGTTTGTGCAGTCATTGTTGCAGTTGTTAGCAGGACACTCAGTCCCAGGGTCAATATTTTTTTCATAATCGTTTGAGATTTGAGATTTGAGGTTTGAGATTTATTGATAGTACGCTTTCAGTTGTTCGGCATAGTCGGCCAATTGGCGTGTCTCAATGTTGCCATAGCGTTGCCAGATTTGCTGGCAGGGTAACAGCAGAGGGCTGAACGTCACATCGCGACGGCGCAGATAGGGGTCACAATGCTGGAACACTTCCAAAATGTCTGTCACCAGCTGCACCGGTAAGTGCAACAGCCGGGCCATCTCCTGTACCTCGGGGGTTTCTGTCACCATCGTGATGGGAGTGAGACGGAAATACAGATCGAGTATCAGGATGAGTGCGATGGGCGTCAGCCGTTCGTCCTCGCTGAGTGGACGGAAGTCGCGCTCGAAGGTTTCCTGTATGTCAACGCCCTCGAAGAAATCGCCCCCAGAGTTGAATCCCGTCATTTGGCGCAGCAATTTCACGGCACGACTCAGGCGTCGGGGGTTCTTACTGTATTCCTGCCAAAGACGTTCGATGCGTGGTGTACGCAATTGGGCAATATCGCCCAAGCGCTCGTGAAGCACCTGAGGCGGGATGTGCAACTCAATACTCAGATTCACCATCTCCCGATCATAGGTAGGTTTGATACCTGTTGGTTTGCGCAGATACTGTTGCATCAGCAACAGCCAATAGTCGTCGTTCCAAGGTTGTTTCGTAGCCATTCTATCGTTTTTTTTCGGTTTTATGTTGCAAAATTACAAATTATTTTTTATATTTGCACACAAATTTGCAGAACTTATGAGAAAAATCTTGCTAAGCATGGTCTTGGCAATTGTTGTCACAGGCCTCGAGGCACAGAATATTCGCGATGAGATTCGCAACAACCTGCGATGTTCGGCAGGCAACTATATGGCTTACCCGGGCCCTACACAGCTTCGGCTGACGAAGGCTCCTGCCGGTAAGCAACCATTCTATATCAGTCATTATGGGCGATACGGTTCGCGTTATCACAACCGGCCTCATGACTATTCGGCGCCCTATCAGACTTTGGCTAAGGCCGATAGCCTGGGAGCGTTGACAGACTTGGGGAAGGACGTGCTGCACAGGCTGGACCTCATACAGCAGGAAGCAGACGAAAAATACGGTGAGCTGACCATACTGGGTGCGGTGCAGCAGCACCTGATTATCAAGCGCATGGTCGAGCGCTTCCCCGAGGTGTTTACAGACAATTCCACTGTCGACGCCCGCAGCACGACACTGCTACGATGCTACCTCACGATGGAGAACGCGATGGTGCAGCTGTCCAGGATGTGCCCCAACGTCAAGATACATCATAATGCCACCCACCGCGACATGTATTTCCTGAATCAGATGGACCGCCATCTGCTGGCCACCAAGATGGATTCGGCTACCACCGCCTGCTACAAGGCGTTTTCGCGGCATCTGGAAAACAACGGCCGACTGATGTCGTCGCTGTTCAGCGATACGGCATATATCCGCCAGTACGTCAATACAGAGGAACTGAACGCCAGCCTCTTCAAGATTGCCAGCAACCTGCAGAACATGGATGTCAGTCATCAGATGACACTCTACGACCTGTTTACCGACGACGAGATTTATCGTAATTGGGAACGGGAAAACGCCTGGTGGTATGTCAATTACGGCTTCTGCACATTAAATGGCGGGAAGCAGCCATACTCGCAAAGGAACCTGTTGCGCAAGATCATCAACGATGCCGATAGTTGTATCCAGAGGGATCGTCCGAATGTGCAGCTGCGCTTTGGCCACGAAACAGTCCTTCTGCCATTGGTCTGCTTGTTGGAAATCAACAATTTCGGACTGGCTACTGACGATCTGGATGCATTGGACCGCCGAGGTTGGGCGGTTTACAAGGTAATACCCATGGCGGCTAACCTGCAGTTCGTCTTCTATCGCGAGAGTCCTGACGACAAGGACGTGATGTTTAAGGTGTTGCTCAACGAAAACGAGGTGCGCCTGCCTTTAAAGAGCATTGATGCGCCCTACTATCATTGGCGCGACTTCCGTAATTACTATCTCAAGAAACTGGATGCCTATGAGGAATGAAACGCTATACTCTGACTTTTGGTCAAGGAACCAGAGGTGTTTTCTGACCCTCCTGCTGACGGTATTGAGTTGTTGGTGGTCGGTAGTTGCTGCACAGTCGGCTTTCGAAATGATTCGGCGCGACCGCAACCTCTCGGCCAGTAATTACTGTATCTATCCCGACAGTGCGCTGGCACCATTGACGCCAGCCCCCGAGGGTAAGCATCCCTTCTACATCAGCCACTATGGTCGTCATGGCTCCCGTTACCTGAGCAACCGTAAGGGCTACGATATTCCCTATAATTATCTGAAGTGTGCCGACAGCTTAGGACTGCTTACTCCTAAAGGGAAAGAGGTTATGAGTGAGATGGAACGCATCATCGAAGACTCAGAGGGACGGTGGGGCGACCTGTCGGGACTGGGCAAGCGCCAGCAGCGACAGATAGCGTGGCGCATGAGCGAACGGTTCCCAGAGGTCTTCAAGGACAATGCATTCATCGATGCCAGGAGCACGGTGGTCAACCGTTGCGTCATCTCGATGGGTGCTGCCATTCAGCAACTGGTGGCTCTAAATCCGGATTTGGACATCAGCATGCAGGCCTCCAAGCGGGATATGTGGTATATGAACCATCAGGACACGCTGTTGCGCAACCGCATGTCGACGCCCGAATCCGACAAAGCCTACAAAGACTTCAGCGATCCCATCGCTAACAACCCCCGACTCATGGAGATGCTCTTCATCAGTCCCGACTCAGCACGTAAGGTGATTAGCGAAAAATGGCTCAACTACTATCTGCTGAAGGCTGGCCTCATTCAGCAGAACACGAGCATGGGCAAACGTTCGCAACTCGTCGACCTCTTCACCTACGAGGATTTCCACTGCTATTGGCAATACGAAAATGCATGGTGGTACATTCGCTATGGTTTTTCGTTGCTCAACGGAGGCGAACAGCCCTACTCCCAGCGCCACCTGTTGCGCAAGATGATTAACGAGGCCGACAGCCTGATGCGAAAGGACCGCAATGGCGCCTCGCTGCGCTTTGGTCACGAAACCGTCGTCCTGCCTCTGGTCTGTCTGCTGGGCATCAACGGTTTCGATTTCAAGACTGCTGATCTGGCAGTCCTCGAAGGTCAGGGCTGGTGGGCCTGTCTGGTGTTCCCCATGGCCTCGAACATCCAGTTTGTGTTCTATCGCGAAAACATTGACGACAAAGACATCGTCTTCAAAGTGTTGCTTAACGAGCAGGAGGCCACGCTGCCCATTCCGACAGACATAGCCCCCTATTATCATTGGCGCGACTTCCGCGAATACTATCTGAAGAAAATCGACGACTACGAGGCAACGCGTCGACAAAAGACGCATTGATGTCCGTAATCCCTGCACTCTCGTGATCCTAGGCTTTTGCTTGGAACGCCAAGGCGTACATCCGCATCTGCTTCACCATCGCCAGCAAGCCGTTGCTGCGTGTGGGCGACAGATGTTCCTTCAGCCCTATCTCGTCAATAAAGTAAAGTTCTGCATCCAGAATCTCCTGAGGTGTATGACCTGACAACACGCGAATCAGCAGCGACACGATTCCTTTTACGATCAGCGCGTCGCTCTCAGCCCGGAACTGGATGACATCTCTCATTTCTCCTTCGTCATTTCTCATTCCGACGAAGTCGGCCTGCAACCACACACGGCTCTGACAGCCGTCTATCAGGTTGCTTTCCGTCTTATACTGCTCGTCCAGTGGTTCCTGTTCGTTGCCAAGGTCTATCAGCAGCTGGTACTTGTCCATCCAGTCGTCAAAACCAGCAAACTCCTCAATAATCTCGTCTTGTATCTCGTTAATTGTTGCCATAGCAAATAGTCGTTTTTTCTGTTAGGGTATGAAAGTCCGCTCCAGCGGGCCATCGTAGGTCTGAATGTGCAGGCGGATGGTGTCAGGACGCTGCTCGCTGGGTAGCAGGATGCTGACGTAGCGGCGGTTGGTGTAGTATTCGGGAATGCCGTTTTGGTCGTGCAGGAAACGGTAGTAGACCGTACGATGGCCGTCGGGATGCGTGAGCAGGGTGTCCTGTGCAAGTCCGATGGTGTGTGCGGGCTCTTCGTCGTCAATGCGTCCCGTCTTGATGAGCAGGCCCATATTCAAGTATTTGCCGCTTTTTGAGAGCCAGGCACTTTCGACATCCAGGGGATGCTGTGGTAACTCCTTGAATTTCCAATGTTCACGGGGCGTCAGGGTAGGAATCATTCCGATGGCTACCAGTTCTGCCTGCGAAGCGTTTACCTTATTATAATATATAAGGGTGCGGTAGACGGTGTCAGGCGTTTCAATCCATTTGGCCGTATAGGGAGCATTCAGAGCGTAAGAGTCGCCATCGTCAGTTATAAACGATGTCCCCTGTCGCTGTCCGTTGACAGTGAGCTCGCCGAGGTCGGTCTGCATAAGCGAGTATTCGCCCTGCCCCGTTTCGTAGCTCTCAGTCTCGCAAGCAAAAAGTAAAATAGAAAAAAGGAAAAAAGGTAAAATGGCATACCATACCTTTTTATTCGTTATTTCTCGTTGCCTATTCATACTTATTCTGTACCTTTTACTTATTTACCTTTTTACCCTTTTACCTTTAAATAGTTTCGCAGGGGATTGGCATACATGGTCAGTATGCATTCACGCAGGAAAGCGTCGTCTTTGTCGGGCAGTTGAATCTTGGCCAGCTGGCCAGCCAAGTATTCCTCGAAACGCTTCTTGTCGGCCAGCGTATAGTGGTCAGCGTAAGTCTGGGTGCCTTCCAATTCGTCGATGGCGATGTAGTTGCAGGGATAAAGCAGGTAGTGCTTGTGCAACTCGCTGTCGATGCGACGGCTGAGCGTAGCATAAAACTCCTGTTTGGGCAGTTCACTCAGCTCGTCAATCCAGCTGTTGATAGGTGCAGCACAATGGTAATGGACGCGTCCCTTATAGCCGAAGATGCCCGTCTTCATGTTGTCGAGATCGTCCTGACGGCTCTTCTTGAAAGCAGGGTTGTCGCGTTTCTGCTGCATTTCCTGGGCCTTCAGATAGTCACAGGGGTCGAACTCATAACTGATGGTGAGGGGCACGATGTTCAGGTCGCGGAGACTGTCGGCGGCAGAACCGCCGACCATAGTACCGCCCATAGCCAGCATCTTCAGCACCGATTCCTGGGTGCGGTCACTGGAATCTTTGGCTCGTCCCTCGCGCTGGGCTATCCAGATGTTTTCACGCTTTTGGGTAACGGCATAGTGGATATAGCGGCTCATGAGCTGGCTGGAGCGCATCATCTCGTGGGCCGTCAAGCCTCGCCGAACGGTAAAGGCCTTGTTCATACGCACCAGTCGCTTGATCCAAGGATAGATGAGCAAGTTGTCGCCAATGCCAATCTCGACCGTTGTAGGGTGGCCTGCATCTACCAGCATCACGTCGAGGAAGGCTGAGTCGAGCACGATGTCGCGATGGTTTGAAACGAACGTGTAGCGTTGGTCGAGATGAGAGGTGAGAGGTGAGAGGTGAGAGGTATGATTACCTTTGAGGGCTGCATCGTCGAACGTACAGCCGTCGGTATGTTTGCGGATAATGTAGCGCACCACGGGCTTCATGAATCGCTTCTGGAAGTCGAGAGGAGTCTTAATACCCATGAAGGCCAGCCGCAACAAGCCGTTCCGCAGACCCTTCGGCAACCACGGGGCAAAGCCTTTCAGTACCAACGAAAACTGGCGGTCGTTGATGAGTTCCTCGAACGCCTGTTTCATCTCTCCCGCCTCATAAGGGCGGATCTCGTCAAACTCTTTTACATCGTACTCCATCATGGCGGCAGCTAATCGTTTCTTTAGTAAGCTTTGTACCTTTGGTCAAAGAAATTATTCACTATTCACTTTCCCCTTAGAACTGGTTTTCCACGATGTCTGCCAAAATATCTCTCATTTCCAAGCCGGCAGCCTTGACCTGCTGGGGAATGAAACTGGTAGGAGTCATGCCGGGAGTTGTGTTCACTTCGAGCATGTGGATCTTTCCAGACTTCGAGATGATATAGTCGATGCGGATAATGCCATTGCAGTGCAAGATGTCGTAGATGTGGCTGGTAATCTCGCGTACACGGCGAGCCAGGTCCTCGCTGATGCGGGCAGGGGTAATCTCCTGGACCTGTCCGTTGTACTTGGCGTCGTAGTCGAAGAACTCGTTCTGCGTCACCACCTCGGTAATGGGCAGCAGCACGGTCTTCTCGTCCGTCTTATAGCATCCGATAGTGATTTCAGTACCCTCCAGATACTGTTCGACCATCACCTCGTCGCTCTCGAGCATGGCCTTACGCAAGGCAGGAGCCAACTGGTCCTTGTTCTTCACCTTCGACACACCAAAACTCGAACCATCAGTGGCGGGCTTCACGAAGCAAGGCATGCCGATGCGTTGTTCAATCTCGTCCTCGCTGACCAGATGCTCGTAACCACGACGGATGAGCAGCGAGTCGGCCACAGCGACACCATAGCCGCGCAGATACTGGTTGAGTACGAACTTGTCGAACGTCATGGCCTCGACCAATACACCGCTGGTTGAATAGGGGATGTCGACCAGGTCGAAATAGCCCTGCAGGATACCATTCTCGCCAGGAGTGCCGTGAATGGTGATGTAGGCATAGTCGAACAGACGGGCCTTGCCGTCCTCTACAAACGAGAAGTCGTTACGGTCAATCTTGGCCGTAGTGCCATCAGGCAGATTGACGTGCCAATCCTGTCCCTTGATGTCGACAATATAGACATTGTAGCGCTCCTTGTCGAAAAAAGAATAGAGTCCTTGTGCGGAGCGCAGTGACACATCGTGTTCAGAAGAGTCGCCACCACAGACGATGGCAATGTTGCGTTTCAGTTGTTTCATTATGATATTATTTTTTGTCGTTATTTCTTTTTTTCCGTTTTTCCGTTATACCGGTATTCCGGCATTCCGGTATTTCGATATCACGTTATTTCGATATTCCGAGTGTAATTGCGCCACTTGTCAATCAGCGCCAGCATGTCGTCGGCCAAAGGGCTGGTGAAGTCCATCTGCTCATGGGTTGTGGGATGGACGAAGCCCAGTGTCTTGGCGTGCAAGGCCTGGCGCGAACAGAGTTTGAAGCAGTTTTGGATATAGGCCTTGTAGGATGCAGTTCGCTCGCCACGCAGAATTTCCGTACCTCCATAGCGCTCGTCGCCGAACAGCGGGTGTCCGATGTGCTTCATGTGGGCTCGGATCTGGTGTGTGCGACCTGTTTCCAGGCGGCACTCTACGAGGGTGGTATATCCGAAGCGTTCCAACACGCGATAGTGTGTAACGGCCGATTTGCCGATGTCGCTTCCCACGGGGAAGACCGCCATCCGCTGTCGGTCACGTGGGTCGCGCCCGATGTTGCCCTCGATGCGTCCCGTATCTTCAGTAAAGTTGCCCCATACCAACGCCTGGTAGCTGCGGTGAGTGTCGTGGTTGAAGAACTGGGCTCCCAATTCCGTCTTGGCATCGGGCGTCTTGGCCACGACGAGCAGTCCGCTGGTATCCTTGTCAATACGGTGAACCAGTCCCACGCTTGGGTCGTTGGGGTCGTAGCTGGGCAGGTTGCGCAGGTGCCAGGCAATGGCATTGACCAGTGTGCCGTGAAAATTGCCCACCCCAGGGTGTACCACCAATCCTGCCGGTTTGTTGATGACCATCAGTTGGTCGTCCTCGTAGACCACATCCAGGGGAATATCCTCTGGCTCGATAGTTGTGTCGTAGTGCGGGCGGTCGAGCATCAGCGTCACAACGTCTCCAGGACGAACCTTATAATTGCTTTTGACGGGCTTTCCGTTAACATGGATGAAACCGGCATCGGCGGCTTTTTGGATGCGGTTGCGCGAGGAGTGCTGCACGTGCTCAGACATGTATTTGTCGATGCGCACAGGTTCCTGTCCGCGATCTACTTCCATGCGCAGATGCTCATACAGCTGACCGTCGCCTTCCTCATCGGGCCCTAACATTATGTCATCCAGTTCGTCCGTCATCATGATTAATTTTCTGTTGCAGGCTCCGTAACCTCTTCAAAATCGTCGATAGTAGTCTCCTGAGGCTCGGAATACGATTGGTCAACATATTCAAAGTCGTCCGATTCGCCAATGTTGCCTCCGCCAACAAGCAGGGTCAGCGGATAATCGATGGGGATACGGTCGCCATTCGACACGCGACGCCCTCGGCACACGATGCCGTAAACCCAGTCGCGCTCGCCAGGCACCTCTTGAGCCGGCAACAAGCGGAATCCCATAGCTGTCAGCTTTGCCTCTGCTTCACGAACGCTGGAGTTGTCGACAATATCGGGAATGGTAAACGAGGGTGACGTTGGGGAGTTGACGGTGACGTAGATGATATGTCCCTGTTTGACTTTTGCCCCAGTGCCTGGTGTCTGAGCCAAGATGCAGTCGGCAGGCAACGTCTTGTTATATCCAGAGTCGCTGACCAAGATGATCAGGCCTTCTTGTTCCAGCAGCAAACGGGCCTTGTTATAAGTCATTCCCTGTATTTTGGGTACAACAATGCCTTCGCCGTGATGGGTATAGAACTCCAAACCATACTTCACGCCGAAACATAGCAATACAACGACCAAGCACATTGCCAACATGTGTATTAAAACGTAGCGACTGGCTATTTTGCCAAAGATTTCCTTCGTGTTCATGAACTATATCAATTATCAAGGAGCAAAAGTACGAATAAGTGAGCAAAAAACCAAAAAAATTGGGTATATTTTTAAAAAACACACCCAATTCTTATTTGTGACTCGTCACGATTACTTTCCGTGATGCTCGTCAGATACGGTTAACTTCTTACGGCCCTTAGCGCGGCGAGAAGCCAATACGCGACGACCATTCTTCGTTGCCATGCGCTCGCGGAAGCCATGCTTGTTCACGCGACGACGATTGTGCGGCTGAAATGTTCTTTTCATTGTTCTATCGTTATTTTATTTGTTGTGATTCGACAATTAATGCTCCGAAAATCGGAGTTTCGGGCTGCAAAATTACATAATTATTTCTAATTGTGCAAGTTTCTGACGAAATTTTGTGCTTATTTTTATGTTTTTTTCCAAAAATGTCGTACCTTTGCACCCGCAAAAGTGATAAATACATTATTAAATAGCTATTTTTTATGATTAACTCACAAGACATTAAAAAAGGAACCGCTATCCGCATGGACGGCGCAATTTGGGTATGTATTGATTTCCAGCACCGCAAGCCTGGTAAAGGTAACACCATCATGAACATCAAGCTGAAGAACGTTACCGACGGCCGTGTACTGGAGCGTCGCTACAACATCGGTGAGAAGCTTGAGGACGTGGTTATCGAGCACCGCGACTATCAGTATCTCTATGAGGATCAGGAAGGTCGTATCTTCATGAATCAGGAGACTTTCGAGCAGATACCTATTGCCAACGACCTCGTTATTGGCCATGAGTACATGAAGGAAGGCGACGTCGTATCAGTGGTTAGTGATACCACAGACGGTACTATCCTTTACGCTGAGATGCCCGTGAAGACCATCCTGCGTGTGACCCACTCTGAGCCTGGCATCAAGGGCGATACCGCTACAAACACTTTGAAGCCTGCTACGCTGGAGACTGGTGTTGAGGTTCGCGTTCCCCTGTTCATCAACGAGGGCGACCTCATTCAGGTCGATACCCGCGACGGCTCTTATCTGGCTCGTGCCAAGGAGTAAATCGAATGGATAATTGACAATTGATAATTGACAATTGAAATACTCAGTCATTGTACCAGTCTACAATCGCCCTGACGAAGTGGACGAGTTGCTTGAGAGTTTGTGTTCTCAAACATTTAAGGACTTTGAGGTCGTTATCGTAGAAGACGGTTCAAAAATCACATGCAAGGATGTTTGCGACAAGTACGCAAACATCCTTGATTTACAATATTACTATAAGGAGAACAGCGGACCAGGTCAGAGCCGCAACTATGGTGTGGAGCGTGCCAAGGGTGATTACGTGCTCATTGTCGACTCCGATGCTGTAGCTCCTACGGGTTATCTGCAAGCTATCGACGACGAGCTGCGCCGCCAGCCTTCTGATGCGTGGGGTGGTCCTGATGCTGCCCACGACTCGTTTACTGATGTGCAGAAGGCCATCTCTTATGCGATGACCAGCTTTTTCACGACAGGTGGTATTCGTGGTGGCAAAAAGCAGCTGGACAAGTTCTATCCCCGTTCCTTCAATCTGGGTATCCGTCGTGAGGCCTATCTCGCCTTAGGCGGTTTTTCGAAGACTCGCTTCTCGAAGATGTCGCTTTATGGTGAGGATATCGACTTCTCCATCCGTATTTATAAGGCAGGCTATAGCTGTCGCCTCTTTCCTGAGGCCTGGGTGTGGCATAAGCGTCGTACTGACTTCCGCCGCTTCTGGCGTCAGGTCTATAACAGCGGCTATGCCCGTGTCAACCTGTGGCGTATGTATCCTGAGGCACTGAAGCCCGTTCATGCACTGCCCTCGCTGTTCACCATCGGTGTAGCAGGTCTTGTGGTGCTGGCTCCGTTTACCTGTGGCTGGTCGCTCGTATTGCTGTTGCTCTATGCCCTGCTGATTCTTATAGACTCCAGCATCCAGTCGAAGAGCCTGAAGGTGGGTTTCCTCGCCGTTGCTGCCGTTTTCGTACAACTCATTGGCTATGGCATCGGATTCCTGGAGTCATTGTTCAGCGGAAAGTTGAGATAAGTGATGGATAAGCTCAACATCAACCAATGGGCCGAAGAAGACCGTCCGCGTGAGAAACTCATGCGACTGGGAGCTGAGGCGCTTTCCAATGCTGAGCTGTTAGCTATCCTAATAGGCTCCGGCTCGACCAAGGAGAGTGCCGTCGACCTGATGAAGCGGGTGTTGGGCGATTGCAACAACAACCTGAATACGCTGGGCAAGCAATCCATTCAGGAGCTGTGTCAGTATAATGGGGTGGGTGAGGCGAAGGCCATTACCATCCTCGCTGCCTGCGAACTGGGCAAGCGCCGGCAGATGGAAACACCTGAGGAACGTCCAGATGTGGGTACTGCAACCCTTATCTACAACCACATGCATCCGGTGTTGCAGGACTTGGACGTAGAAGAGTTCTGGCTGTTGCTCATGAATCAGAACCACCGACTCATCAAGAAAATGCGCATCTCGCATGGAGGCATTACTGAGGTCAGCGTCGACATCCGCATCATTATGCGTGAGGCCGTGCTCTGCAATTCCACCATCCTCGCCGTCTGCCACAACCACCCATCAGGCAGTCTGCGTCCCAGCAAGATGGATGACGAACTCACCAACAGTCTCGTCAAAGCCTGTAATTTGATGCGTATCCGCTTTCTGGACCACGTCATCATTACCGACGGGGCCTACTACAGTTACCACGAAGAGGGACTCGTGTAAATTATTCCCAGCCTTGGGAATAATTTTTTCTTAGCCAGAGAGCAAATAATTACTTGGTTAAACACTACGCCAGGAGGTGGTAGGTGCCTCCTGCCAAAGGTTTGACGATGCCCTTCATTTCGAGTTGAAAGAGCAGGGCGGTAAGTTGCCCGATAGGGATATTGGTCTTGACGCTGATGATATTTAATTGCAGGTCGTTGGTTTGCTGGAGCAGGCTGACGACTTGTTGTTCTTGGGGTGTAAGGTCTGGAAACAGCTGGCGTTCGACGGCTTCAGGCTGTTGTTTCAAGGTCTGCCAACCCATGCTTTCCAGGAAGTCTGCCGCTGAAGTGATGAGTGCTGCCGTATTGTTGCGAATCATCTTGTTGCAGCCCTCGCTAAAGGGCATTCCCACAGCTCCGGGGAAAGCAAAGACGTCGCGTCCGTATTCCTGTGCAATGCGACAGGTAATAAGTCCTCCGCCCTTAATGGCACTTTCTACAAGAATGGTTGCGTCAGAAATGCCTGCCACGATGCGGTTACGTTGGCGGAAGTTGTTGGGCAACGCCTCTGTTTGGCTCATATATTCAGTGAGTAGTCCGCCCTTCGTCAGCATCTTAGCAGCAATGTCGCGATGGGCATAGGGATAGATTTGGTCCAGTCCGTGAGCCAGCACACCCACTGTTTCGAAGCCTTGTCCGAGGGCGTTGGTATGGGCGCAGACGTCAATGCCATAAGCCAGTCCGCTGACAATCAGCACCTGTGGGCACAGCGTTCGCAAATCTATAATAAAACGACGAATGAGGTCCTGTCCGTAAGTAGTGCAATGGCGTGTGCCCACGATGTTGAGGATATAACGTTGGTTGAGGTCGGCATTACCTTTATAATAGAGAAGCAGGGGTGCATCAGGACATTCGCAGAGTCGTTGGGGATAGTCTGCATCGTCCAAAGTCAGCACACGAATATTGTTCTTCGTGACGAATTCCATCTCGGCAGCAGCCCTGTGCAGAGCATCGTCCCAGTTCTTCATGGCTTCGCGCAGACGGGGTGTGGCGTCAGGAATGACGTCGCCAATATCGTTGCGATGGTCATAGACTGCCTTGCTGCTGCCCAGCGTCTGATAAAGCTGCAGGGCTATCTGCTGGTTGAAGCCCACCATGCGGGTTAGGGCTATCGAATAATAGATTTCGTCGTTCATAGGAAGGGTAGGTGCTGTTAGGGATGTTAGGTTTTGTTAGGGGAGATAGGGGGCGAAAGCCTTGTCGTAGTCTTCGCTGTTGCCCAATCGTCCGTTGATGAGGCATACCAGCATGATTTTCCCTCTGAAGCAGAGCACTTCGTCGGAAGCGCGGTAGATGTCTTGATGGAAGATATACCTGATGCCGTCTTTCTCGAGCCATAGGCGCGAGATGAATTCATCGTCGCAACGCAAAGGGGCTTTGTACTCCAGTTTCATACGTGCCACCACGGCGTCGACACCTTTTGCGTGCATCTCCGCAAACGAGAGACCACACTCTTTCAGGAATAGGTGACGCGTATGCTCTGTGTAGTGGAGGTAGTTGGCATTGTTGACAATACCCTCGATGTCGCACTCGTAGTCGCGAACCTCCATGCGGGTTTCAAAAACGTACTTATTCATTGAACTTTGAACTTTGAACATTGAACTTTGAACTTTAAGGTTTTCCCTTTTTCAGGTATTCATAACCAATGCGACAGCGCAGGCAGTCTTTTTTGTCGCAATACTCTTTCTTCAGTTGGATGAGGGCCTGAGAATCGCCTGCCGACTTGACTTCAAGACCGCAATCCTGCCACATACGGATGATGTGGTTGTTCTCTGCCTTCAGCTGCTCCAGGAAGTCGAAAGCCCTGTCGCACAAATCCTCGCGAGCCGTATGGCGACCATAGGCAAACAACATGGGCACGCAGGTATTGATGATGAGCAGGTTGATGCTGAAGGGCGACAGTTGCTTGGCATTACGCGTGCTCTCCGAGCCGAATGTGTAGTGTGTCTCCCAATAGGGCGTTACCTGAGTCTTCAATCGCTCTGCCAGGCTCGCCATATCGTTGCAATCGATGAGTTGGGAAAGTCCTGCCTGCTGTTGATAGTAAAGGTTTGCCAATTGGGAAATGCGGATGTGCGGAAAGTTCTGAGGGCGCAGTCGTAGGAATCGCCAGCGATGATAGTCCATTGGTTCCAGCGAGAATTTATGGGCCAGATACTGGTATTCATTGCGCAACTTGGCAAAGTAGCCCTCGTTCAGCGCATCCTTCTGGTAACGTTCAGGAACGGCCTCCAGTTCCAACAGTCCTGCCTGCCCCATGAAGATAGCCTCAATCTGGAAAAGATCGTCGCGATGTTTCCCTACGGCATTCAGGGGGATGTGACGTGCCCACTCCTCAAAAGCGTCACCATTGATACCAAAGCCGTAGTTGCGAGCCAGCGTCATGAAGTAAGCGTCTTCCCACGAGCCATCGGCTTGACGGACACGTTCCTGAATGGCTATTGTCTTCTGCTCCAGACGCTCCGTTTGCAGGGCAGCCATCCAGGCGTGTATGGTCAGCGGCGACAATTCAGGAATGATGCGATAGCAGGGAGGATAGGAGTCCGTCTTGAGGAGTTCCTCGTAGTTCTCCTGTACTGACGAGGGAACCGTCAGACACAGTTGCGGCAGGAAGTCGCCCTTCTGTGTCTGCACCTCACGATCAGCCTCTCCCACTACGTGGAGAATCACATTATTATAATTGGCGTCATGGTCGTGTCCATGCACATACCAATGCGACGAGCAGTCGTGAATCTCAACATTGCCCACCCATAGCGTACCGCCAATCTTCACCTTGGCGTTGAAGAAATCTGGACCTGCATTGCGATTATGCAGTCCTGGGTCCAACACTTCGACAACACGCCCGTCAGTGGTTTCCATTCCTGTTATGGGCCACATCTTGTGCTTCCAACAATAGTGCAAAAGCTGTTCCATGCTGCAAAAATACAAAAAAAATATCAATAAACAATTGTCATTTGTCAATTATTTCGTATCTTTGCCCGTAGAAACCCCAAAAACAGGAGTCTATGAGTAAACATAAGAGTGGCAAGCGACTGACCAAGCAACGTCTTGCAGAGATGTTGCAGACGCTGTTTCAGCAGCATCCGAACGAGACATTCTCGTTGAAGCAAATCTTCCGTGAGTTGAAACTTTCTACCCATCCTGCTAAGATGCTGGCTGTGGATGTGATGGACGAAATGGCGTGGGACGACTTCCTGACGAAGGCGTCAGACAACTCTTATTGCCTGAATCTGAAGACTCAGGTGCAGGAGGGCACGTTTATCCGCAAGGCCAATGGTAAGAACTCGTTCCAGCCCGATGATGGCAGCAAGAACATCTTCGTCTCGGAGCGTAACTCGCTGTTTGCCATGAATGGCGACCGTGTCCGTGTAGCCATGATGGCGCGTAGGGAGAAACACATGAAGGAGGCGATGGTGGTCGAAATTCTCTCCCACAAGCGTGACCAAGCCGTAGGTAAGTTGAAGGTGGAGAAGGACTATGCCTTCCTGGTAACAGAAGGAAACATTTTTGTTCATGACATCCTGATTCCCAAGAAGAAGCTGAAGGGAGGTAAGACGGGCGACAAGGCTGTTGTAAAAATCACCCAGTGGCCCTCGAAGGACTCGAAGAATATCGTGGGTGAGGTGATTGACGTCTTGGGTAAGGAGGGTGACAACAATGTGGAGATGCACGCCATCCTGGCTCAGTACGGCTTGCCTTATTCCTACCCCAAACATGTAGAGGAGGCAGCGGAGAAGATAGATCCAGGCATTACAGAACAGGAAATCAAGCGTCGCGAGGATTTCCGTGAGGTATGGACCTGTACTATTGACCCCAAGGATGCAAAGGACTTCGACGATGCATTGAGTATCAGACAAATTGTTAATCGTAAATCTTCAAATAGTAAATTATACGAGGTTGGCGTTCATATTGCTGATGTGTCGCACTACGTGAAGGAAGGCTCCATCATTGACAAGGAGGCCACAAATCGTGCCACCAGCGTCTATCTGGTCGACCGCACCATCCCTATGTTACCAGAACGTTTGTGTAACTTTATTTGTTCGCTGCGCCCTGACGAGGAAAAGCTTTGCTACAGTGTCATCTTCATGTTGGACGAAGAGGCGAACGTCAAGGACTACCATATTGCTCATACCGTCATTAAGAGCAATAGAAGGTACGCGTATGAAGAGGTACAGGACGTTCTAATGGGTAAGGATGGCGACTATGCAACCGAACTTCGCACGCTGGATAAGCTGGCTAAGCATCTGCGTGAGCGTCGCTTCAAGGGAGGTGCTGTGAAGTTCGATCGTGAGGAGTTGCACTTCGATATTGACGAGAAAGGCAAGCCCACACGTGCCTATTTCAAGAAGTCGAACGATGCCACCCAGCTCATTGAGGAGTTCATGCTACTGGCCAACCGTACTGTGGCCGAGAGTATTGGTAAGGTGAAGAAAGGTACTAAAGCCAAGACATTGCCTTATCGTATTCACGACCAACCCGATCCCACCAAGCTGGAAAACTTGCGAGAGTTTGTCGTCAAGTTCGGCTATAAGATGAAGACATCAGGTACCAAGGGCGCCATCTCACGTTCGCTCAATGCGCTGATGGACAGCTGTCAGGGAAAGAAGGAGCAGAAACTTATCGAGACGGTGGCTTTGCGTGCGATGATGAAGGCCAAATATTCGACCCACAACATCGGACACTACGGACTGGCCTTCGACTACTATACCCACTTCACATCTCCCATCCGTCGCTATCCTGACACGATGGTGCATCGTTTGTTGGCCAAATACCAGGATGGCGGACGCTCAGCCAATCAGGAGAAATACGAGGAGTTGTGCGAGCACTGCTCTGATATGGAACAGACTGCCCAGCAGGCCGAGCGCGACAGCATCAAGTATAAGATGGTGGAGTTCATGGAGGACAAGATCGGCAACGAATACGACGCCCACATCTCTGGCATCCAGTCGTATGGCATCTACTGCGAAATCGATGAGAATCATTGCGAAGGTATGGTACCGATGCACGATTTGGACGATGACTACTACGACTTCGACGAACGCAACTACTGCCTCGTAGGCCGTCGTCACCATAATAAATACCAGCTGGGCGACCCTATTCGTATCAAGGTGGCTCGTGCCAACATCGAGAAGCGCCAACTGGACTTCGCATTGGCTGAAGAAGAGCCTAAGAAAAAGAAAAAGTAAAACGATAATAATCAGGTGTAAAAACCGATATGAAAAGACAGAAGATTGTAACTTTCGGAGAGTTGTTGCTCCGATTCTCTAAGCCCAACCAGCTGAGGCTGACGCAGGGCGATATGTTTACCAGCAAGTATGGCGGCAGCGAGGCCAATGTGGCTGTGTCGCTGGCTACCCTTGGCGAGGACGTCACCTACATTACCCGTCTGCCAGACACACCTGTGGGTCATGCTGGAGCACAGTGTATGGCGCAGTTGGGTGTCGACATCAGTCATGTGCTCTATGGCGGACAGCGCATAGGCACTTATTATTTCGAGCCAGCTGCAGGTATGCGTGCTGCCAAGGTGGTGTATGACAGGGCCAACTCCGCCTACTACGACCTGAAGCCTGGTATGATACCTTGGCGCGAGATTCTGAAGGATGCTGATATCTTTCAGGTGTCGGGCATTACGGCTGCCATCTCGCAACAGGCTGCCGATGCCACTTTCGAGGCCCTCGATATTGCAGAGGAACTGGGACTCACCATCTCGTTCGACATCAACTACCGCAAAAACCTATGGAAGTATGGTGCTGACCCTCGTCAGACGCTACAACGGATGCTGTCACGTTGCGACATGATGTTTGGCGACGCCATCGAGTTTGAGTGGATTTCTGAACATAAGCAGCCCCCATTCACGGCTACCGATTCGAATTTTGAGATGCAGATGGACGAGTATGGCGAGTGGTTCGACGAGTTGCATGCACAATATCCACGTTGCAAGCATTGGCTGATGGGTATGCGTAATATGGTGGCTTCGAATCACCACACGCTGACTGCGTTGCTTTGGACAGAAGGCAAACTGTTGAAAGCTCCTATTATGGACATTACTGACGTGGTAGACCCAGTGGGTGTGGGCGATGCGTTCATGGGAGCATTCCTGCATGCTGTCAACGTGTTCCCAGGTGACCGCCAGCGCCAGTTGGAGTATTCATTGGCCGCCGCCGCGCTGAAGAACACCATTCCTGGCGACTTCAATCTCTCGACGGACGATGAAATCAGGAGTGTCATTGACCATCGCTACAATGCGAACACATTGTAAAAACCATAGAATAAAACCGTTATGAAGAAAGACATTATTGGTTACGCCCTCATTGCGTTAGGCATCGTGTGCCTTGGATGGTTCATCAAGGCCGGTATTGATAACTTTACGGAGAAGGACCGCAAGGTGACTGTGAAGGGATTGGCCGAGCGTGAGGTTCCTGCTGATAAGGTGACATGGAGCATTGGTACGAAGGTGACGGGTAACGACCTGCCGCAACTCTATGAGAGCATCAACTATCAGACGCAGAAAATCAAGAACTTCCTCTTGAAATATGGTTTGCCTGAAAAGGAGATTACTGTCAATCCGCCTTCGATTACTGACTTAGAGGCACGCGAGTGGAGCGACAACCGTCGTGACTTCCGCTACATCGTGAATACCACGATAACGGTTGCTACCAGCAAGGTGGAGGAGGTGAACAAAGCCATCTCGAAGCAGGCGGAATTGCTGAAGCAGGGTGTGGCGCTGGGAGAGAGCTATCCGCAGTACGAGTATGCCTCGTTCCAGCAGATGAAGCCAGAGATGATGGCTGAGGCTATCAAGAACGCCCAGAAGACAGCCGATCAGTTTGCCGAAGCCAGCAATTCTACTTTGGGAAAGATACTGACAGCCGACCAAGGCCAGTTCTCTATCGATAATCGCGATGAGAACACGCCGTATATCAAGAAGTTACGCGTGGTAACTACTGTTACCTACTCGCTGAAGAACTAATCTTTGAGGTGCTCGAGAAGCTTGTAATATTGTATGGATAACTGCCTGGCTTGAGTGTCACCAATGTTCCGTTGGTGGCGCGCATTTGCACGATGCCAGGGGCTATTTGGCCGACTATGTCGAATTGAGTCCAACCAAGGGTCTTTAACGTGGCCCATGCCGTAGCGCCGCCTTCAATGATTAAATGGTCTGGACGGTGTTGGGCAACCAGCTCCATTGTCTTCTGCGCCATGACGGTGCGCAGATGGACGGCAGCCTCCTTACCTGTGCGATGTGTATAGGGAATCGTGAGGATGAGGCTGTGGCTCCCTATATATGCACTAGTGTCCCAAAGGCTGATATCGTGATTGCCATCGTATACTTTGCGAGGCATGGGGGCAACAGGGATACTTAAATCTAATGGTTTGCTCTGCGTTGAGCCGCAGAGGATAAGCGTGTCTTTAGAGGTGAGAGGTGAGAGGTTTGAGGTGAGAGGTGAGAGGTTTGAGGTTTGAGGTTTGAGGTTTGAGATTTGAGGGTTGACTTGAGGCGACAGCAAAGCAGAAAACAAGTCTGCGGCTCCGGCGAAAATCGTCTTTCCGTCATTGTATTTTGCAATAACACGCCGGATGTCTTCCTCATTTTCTGCATCGGGCATAATGATGTCTTTCGACTCAGCATTTGGGAAACGCTCTCTGAGGAAAGAAGTCTTGGCAGGGAACTCAGGGTCATAGCTGAAAGCTGTCTCGGATATTGGCACATCTCTTACCTCTTGCTTCTCACCTCTCACCTCTTTTATATAATAGACTCCGTTCTTGATGATGCGCCCCTTCGAGGGGTTGGCAGGCAGATAGACAGCACGCTGAAAACCTGTGTCCTCCATTAGAGCAGAGAGCTCTGCCACCACATGCCCACGCAGGGCGGAGTCGGTCTTTTTAAAGAGGTGAGGAGTGAGAGGTGAGAGGTGAGAAGTGATGCGGTGGGTTTCGATAATGGCTTCACTTTCTGACATCGAGCGGGTGTCGGTGGCAATGACGGTGGTTCCGTTTACTGAGGCAATGCCACAGTCTACAGGACAGCTACAGACAAGCTGCACCCGCTGGCCTTGACAGTGGGCAATGCCCGCTATCTCGGCAGCTCCAGTAATGTCGTCAGCAATGACTGTCAGGCGCAACCCCATTTCTTCATTTCTCATTCCCCATTTCTTTCATTTCTCATTTGTCGAAGACGATAGATTGCCATCCTTGTGGCATAGTCTATCGACAGCGTCATTGCCGAGTCGTTGGCGATGCCCTTGCCTGCTACGTCGAAGGCTGTTCCGTGATCGACAGAGACGCGGATGATGGGCAGTCCAAGGGTGATGTTGACACCAGAGGCACTCTCCATCTTGCCCGTCTCTTTGTTCCAGTTGAAGGCGCAGACCTTCAGGGGAATATGGCCCTGATCGTGATACATGGCCACACACCCATCAAACTGTCCGCACTTGGCCTTGGCGAAGATGCTGTCAGGGGGTACGGGACCCTCGACATCGAAGCCGCGTCCTTTCAACTCTTCGATTGCAGGGATGATTTCCTCAGCCTCCTCCCAGCCAAACATGCCATTCTCGCTGGAGTGGGGGTTCAGTCCTGCCACACCGATATGCGGTTTCTCAATACCAAACTGTCGACAAGCGTCGTCTATAAGCTCTACACACTCAATGATGCGTGCCTTCTTCACCAGATCACAGGCCTTTCTCAAGGGAACATGCGTCGAGACGTGGATGACGCGGATATTCTCGTCAGCCAGCATCATGGCATATTTCTTCGTGTTGGTGAAGGTGGCGTAAATCTCCGTATGTCCGTCGTAATGGTGGCCCGCCAGATTCAGCGCCTCCTTGTTTAGAGGGGCTGTCACTGTACCATCCACCTCGTCAGCCATCGCCAGTTCGATGGCCTTCTTGATATACTGGAAGGCGGCATTGCCACATTGCGCCTGTACCTTACCAAACTCGAAGGTGGCAAGGTCGACGCATTTCAAGTCAATGACATCGATGGTTCCGTACTGGAACTTGGCTTCCTCGACGCTTTGGATGGCGTTCACCTGCAGGTCGAAGCCCAGCAGCTGAACTGCTTGGCACAGGATGGCTGCGTCGCCCGTAACCAGTGGGCGGCATTTCTCGTAAGTCTCTTTTCTATTCAGGACGCGTACGGTAATCTCAGGACCGATGCCTGCGGGGTCGCCCATCGTGATGGCGAGGATGGGAAGCCCACCCAAGCCCTCCCCAAGGGAGGGTTGTTTGATTTCATGATTCATATCCATATCGATTTTTTTGATTTATCTATCCAGACATCCCTCCCTTGGGGAGGGCTTGGGTGGGCTTTTTAATATAGGCTATTATAAATCTCTCTTGCGTCTTGTTCTGTCACCTCGCGAGGATTGTTCTTCAGCAGTCGCTGTACCTGCATAGCGGCTTTCGCCATACCATCGACGGCTGTCTGGGGAATGCCAAGTGCTGTCAGCTTATCAGGAATACCAACAGCAGCAGCCAACTGATAAATGAAATCGACGCCACGCTGGGCCGTCTCTTCAGTCGTGTGGCCTGCGGTTATGCCGCAGGCTATCGCCACCTCGGCATAACGCTCAGGACAAGCAGGCATATTAAACTTCATGACGCTGGGCAATAGGATGGCGTTCGACAGCCCATGAGGAATGTGGAACTCGCCTCCCAACGGATAGCTCAGCGCATGAACAGCAGCAGTATTGACGGGTCCCAGACACAGTCCCCCATACAGCGAACCGAAGGCCAATGCCTCGCGAACCTCCTGATCCTTTCCGTCCTTGACGGCTCGCTCCAGATGGGCAGCAATCAATCGGATGCCCTGCAAGGCATAGATGTCTACTGACGGGTGGGCAAACTTGTTGGTATAGGCTTCGATACAGTGCGTCAGCGCGTCCATACCCGTATCGGCAGTCACCTTCGCCGGCACTGTCCACGTCAGCTTGGGGTCGACGTAGGCTGCATCAGCAATGAGGAATGGCGACACAATGCCTTTCTTCAGATGGTCGCGCTCGTCTAACAGGATGGCATTAGGCGATACCTCCGAACCCGTTCCTGCCGTCGTGGGCAGGCAGGCAAACCACAGACCCTTCGCTTTTATAAAACCGGGCTGGAACATATTACTCCCCTCGCCCGTTGGAGAGGGGTTGGGGGTGAGGCTTGCCACGAGTTTCGTCACGTCGAGCACACTGCCTCCGCCAATACCCACGACGCTGTCTGCCTTGAACCCACGGGCCACCTCAAGGATAGCCTTGAAGTCGTTCACTGTCGGTTCTGCCAGGATGTTCTGAAATATTTCGATACTGATGCCTGCCTTGCGGAGGGTTTCCAATGGCTCTTCTATCAAAGGGCGGATAGGAGGAGCCGTCAACACAAACAGGCGCTGCAGCCCCAGCTTCTGATAATCTTCTACGAATGTCTCGATGCAGCCCGTGCCAAACACGATTTTCTGTGGCTGCAAAAGTGTAATTGCTTTCATAACGTTTGCCTTCTGTTGTCTATACCTTATTATATATAATAGACGAACGCCCCTTCGTTTTGTCATCCCTGCCAAATTACATTTTCTATCGAAAAAGTGGCAAAAGAATTTGCCGTTTCGACAGAAATGTGTATTTTTGTGCACGAAATGAAACGAAGCGTATGAACGACCTTATCCGTCCAGTCAAGAAACCCAGTGGTTGCTGGCTTCATGCCGGTTGCCTGCTTACGATTGTCAGCGCGTTGCTGTTTGGCTTTTTCGTGTATTTGATTTTCGATTCAGAAAAGCAGATGGACAAGAACCGTGCGGAATACAGTGCCTCGCAAATGGAATACGAGGAAGCAATGCAGGCTTACGAGGCAGACTCTGTGTACATGAAAGCGCAGTATCAGCGTATTCAGTCAAAAATCTCTGCCGCCCAAGCCCGCAACGACTCGTTGGCGGTAACTGCTCTACTGGACAGCCTCAAACTATACAGCGAACCCGAGTGGGCTCCTCGTGGTGCCATAGGCGTCAACATTGGTGCAGCCTTCTTCGTTGTTTTCGCTCTGGTAATGCTCGTTCCCCTGGCCATCGGCCTCCTGCTACTCCTCGTCTATCGCTACCGCAAGCGCAAGTGGCTTTTATCAGCAAATAATTTAAACAGTGACATATTATGACGAAACAGATTGAGAGAATCAAACTAATGGAAATAATTCATACCTTTGTCAACTAAAACATAAACAGAAAAAATGATGATAAGAATATTGTTTTTCCTTTCTTTCATTTGCATTACGACAATTGGTAAAGCACAATCGAAGTATTGTCTTACATATCAGGACTTCTGCAACGACAAGTGGGAATGCTTGAACACTCTCTTCGTAACCCATCGGAGTAATAGTCAGAAATTGTGGTGGGGTGGAAGTGATTATAAGCTGTCGTGTGGAGACAAGGAAACGGATAAACTGATTAAGAAAGAGGCTCTTGTTGTCATGCAAGGCGATTCGCTTTATGTCAACTGCCGAAACCTTTGTTATCAAGAAATGTCTTTGGGCAGAGGCTATACTAAGGCAAAACGTATAGGCAACAGGAGTCTTCTGTTGGTTAACAGACTGTTGGACAAGGAATCTGAGCAAGAGGCGGTTGGTGTCGGTATCGCATTTGGTGCGATTGGAGGTGTCATGGCTGTAAAGAAAAGTATGAAGCAACAGGTGTGTTACATCATCTCAAAGGGCGCTAACGCCAAGGGAAAGATAGAGGTCCGGCTGTTAGATGATGATTTGATAAAGCAAATGCTGAAAGACCAAGGCTCCCTGTTACGAGACTATTACGAAGAGGAAGACTACCACCAGCGCATACTTGCAGAACGCGTTCTGCCCATACTGGAAAAGTCTGGATTAATGAAAAATGGCAATTAATATTTCACGACTTGCAATCTATATTTCACGTCCTGCAATCTATATTTCACGTCCTGCAATCTATATTTCACGTCCTGCAACGTAAATTGCACGACCTGCAATTAAAATTTGATGCAAAGGTATAAAAATATTCTCCAACGACAAAAATATTTTTTATTAGAAATCTGCACAAATTATTTGTTGGATTCGCCGTTATGTTGTACCTTTGTGGCGAAAAGTGTTATCGGAGAAGGAATGAAGAAACTCTGTCATTACATATCAGAATATATGGGCGTGCTGGTGCTGGCGGCTGCTTTGCTGGCATTGGTGTTCCCTGAGGTGCTGCAACAGGTGCGCCCGACGGTCATCAACTATATGCTGGGCGTGGTGATGTTCGGAATGGGACTGACGCTGAACCTGCAGGACTTCAAAATCGTGTTCAGCCGTCCCAAGGATGTCGTCATCGGTTGTCTGGCGCAGTTTACCATCATGCCCTTGTTGGCGTGGGGACTGACCCGGCTCTTTGCGCTTGACGAGGCGCTGGCGCTGGGTGTCGTATTGGTAGGCTGTTGTCCTGGGGGTACAGCGTCGAACGTGATTACCTATCTGGCTAAAGGCGACTTGGCGCTATCTGTGGGAATGACAGGCGTTTCCACCTTGTTGGCCCCGTTTCTGACTCCCTTGCTGACGTGGGCTTTGGCAGGGAAAAGCGTCAATGTCGACGTGGCGGGCATGTTGCTGAGCATTCTCTGGGTGGTCATACTGCCTATCGTCGTCGGACTGATCGTGAAATGGCTCTGGCCCAAGTTCACTGAGCGGGCTACGGATTATCTGCCTGCGTTTTCTTCGATAGCTATTGCCCTGATTGTGGCCATCATCTTTGCTGCCAACGCCAATAAACTGTTGGCCGGAGGACTGATGATAGTCTTTGTGGTGATGCTGCACAACATCTGCGGACTCAGTCTTGGCTATCTGATTGGTCGTCTGCTGGGCTTGACTGATTCTAAGAAACGAGCTATTTCCATCGAAGTGGGTATGCAAAATTCAGGGTTGGCCAGCAGTCTGGCAACCCTGCACTTTGCGGCCTATCCGTTGGCCACTATTCCTGGTGCTATTTTCAGCGTATGGCATAACATCAGCGGAGCCATCGTGGCCCGCCTGTATACGCGAAACGGCACGAACGACTAACGTTGTTGTTCTTTCTTTTCTTCCAGATAGCCCCAGATGGTCAGTTCCTTGTCAGCCAGCGGAGTCTTAAACAGGAAGCTGGCAGCGTAGCCTACGACGAGCACGATGAGGTGGCTGTAGACGCCCAACATATATTTATGGTGGGTGAAGTTCCAGTCGCCCAGGTCGAGCAGCGTCTGTTTCACTCCGTCGCCGTCAATATCAACTTTCGTGGATGTTAGCACAGCGTAGGCCGTATAGATGACTGCGGCAGCTATGCCGATATATAGACCCTGCTTGTTGGCTCTGCGGCTGAACAGTCCCAATACGAAGATACCCACAATACCCGCTGAGAAGATGGCATAGAGCGAGAACAAGGCTCCCAGTACGCCCTCACCGCCCCAGAAGATGTAGAGGCAGGCGACGCCAATGGCGCCAATACCCGAGACCACCACCATCCATTTGCCAAAACGCAGCTGTTGCTGGTCGGTAGCATCTTTCTTGAAGCGCTTGTAGTAGTCCTGCACAGCGATTGCCGACAGACAGTTCAGGTCAGAGTCCAACGACGAGATCGCCGCTGCCGCAAGAGCCGCAATGATGAGGCCGCGAATACCAACGGGCAATTCATGAGCGATGAAATAAGGAAAGACCTCGTCCGCCTTGATGCCTTCAGGCAATAGGGGTGCCCCTTGCGCATGATAGTAGGCGAAGAGTGCCGTACCGATGAACATAAACAGCGCCCAGATGGGGACACTCATCAGCACACCGATATAGGCAGCCTTCTTGGCCTCCTTGTCGTTCTTCGCAGCCAGGTAGCGCTGTACGATGGTCTGGTCGGTGCCATATTTCTGCAAGGCATAGAAGATACCGTTCAGCACCATCACGAGGAACGTCAGCTGGGTGAGGTCCCAGTCGTAGGGACCAAAGCTGATCTTGTTGTATTCAGAGGCAATATGGAACGTCTCTGCTGGTCCGCCCTCGATGCCGAACATCAGGATGCCGATGCAGATGACGCCTCCGCCGATGAGCAGGAACCCTTGTGCCACATCCATCCACACAATAGCCTCCATACCGCCAAACAGCGTCAGGATAATAATGGTAATACCCAGAATGAGTACTATACTATATATATTAATGTTAAGGAATGTGGCCAGTGCCATTGATACGAGGAAGAATACCGTGCCTGCCTTCGAGAAATGTCCCAGCGTAAAGGCAAACGACGAATAGAGGCGTGCGAACAATCCGAAGCGGCGCTCGAAATACTCGTACGTCGACAATCGGATGACCTTACGGAACAGCGGTACAATGATGCCAATGAGTGCCACGAGTACGATGGGCACCATCAGTCCTTGCACCAACAGAATCCAGTTGTCAGCATACGCAGCACCAGGATAGGCGAGGAACGTGACACTCGAAATCAGCGTAGCGAAGATGGAGATGCCCACAGCCCAGGCAGGAATCTTTCCTCCGCCAGCAAAGTATTGTGAGGTGTCCTTTTGTTTGTGTGCAAAATAGACACCAGTGCCTATGGCTGCCAGAATGGACAGCAGTACGATGATGTAGTCTATGATATGCATATCTTCAGATGGCTTGTGCTTTCAGGGTGATGGCTCTCTCCTCGAACATCGACAGACGCGTCAGTGGCATCAACATCCAGGGTTCGCAGAGTCCCTTGGTCTGCATCATCACCTTCAGGGCAGTGAGCGACTGTCCCAAGGTGCGGTCCTTCTGGTATATCTTGGCAATCTCGTTCGTCTCGTCCTGTAAGCGGTTGGCGGTTTCCATATCGCCGCTGACGGCAGCGTCGAAGAGCTGCTGGAACATTGCCGGCACGAAGTTGCCCGTTGACGGCACAATGCCATTGCCTCCCAGTTCCAGCGAGTGGGCGCTCTGGGCGGCCCATCCGCAGAAGTAGGCAAAGTCGTCGCGTCCCTTGGCAATCTCGATACACTGTGCCATACGCTCCAAGTCGCGCTCTGAGTCCTTCAGTCCCACAATGTTCGGGTGGTCAGCCAGTCTCTTGATGACATCCACAGGAATTGACATGTGCGTCGTCGCCAGAATGTTGTAGAGCATCAGCGGACCCGTGATGCAGTCTGCCAGCGTCTTGTAGTATTCGTACATCTGCTCCTCTGTCAGTGCATAGTAGGTGGGCAGGGTGGCTACAATGACGTCAGCGCCCAGGGCCGTATAGACTTCTGCCTGGTGAACTTGCTCAGCAAAACAGTTGCCCGTCAGACCTGCATAAATCCTAATCCGCCCGTCTGCTGCCTTTACGGCAGTCTCCACAAAGAGCTGTCCGTCAGCCTGACTGACGCTGTTGCCTTCACCCGTGGTTCCCATCAACAGGGGCGAAACCCCCGAATGCGCAAAAAAGTCAATAATCCGCTTGACAGCTCCCACGTCAAGCCGTCCGTCTTGAGTGACTGGGGTTACCATAGGAACCACCACACCACGATACTTGCTGTTGTTCATATACACTTTAATAGTTTGTTGTTATCTGCTTATATATTAGAGACGTACGAGGTCGCATTTAGTAATCACTCTCTATGAAACTTGCCGCGTTAACGTTTTTTTGCAAATTATTTTGGGTAAAAAGTATATCTAATTCGGGTAATATTTGTACCTTTGCAAACGATTAGCGTTTGCCAAAATGGAAAACTTTTTGGAATTTGAAAAACGAAAAGTTGTCCAAAACGGAACACTTTAAGGGAGGACAACCCTAAGTCAGTAACTAAACATTAAAGAAGATATAACCAATGATGGAGATTAAAAACTTTACGATTACGAAGCGTGACGGAACAAAAGATCGCTTCTCATTAGACAAGATCATGAATGCCATTGTGAAGGCATTCGAGAGTGTTGATGAACCTGCTGACCTTGGAACAGTATCGAAGATTCTGAGCCATTTGGACATGCACGACGACATCAAGGTGGAGGACATCCAGAACCAGGTGGAGGAGGCTCTGATGCGCGAAGGCTTCTACAAGGTGGCCAAGTCGTTTATCCTTTATCGTCAAGAGCACTCAGAGGACCGTGACACTTTGGAGAAAATGATGTTCCTGTCCGAGTACACCGAATCGGTGAACGCTGCAACGGGTTCGAAATACGATGCCAACGCCAACGTGGAGCATAAAAATATTGCCACGCTGATTGGTGAGTTGCCCAAGTCGAACTTCATCCGTCTGAACCGTCGTTTGCTGGTAGACCGTATCAAGAAGATGTACGGCAAGGATCTTGCCAACGAGTATATCGACAAGCTGACCCATCATTTTATATATAAGAACGATGAAACCTCGTTGGCCAACTATTGTGCGTCTATTACCATGTACCCCTGGCTCATCAACGGCACGATGGAGATTGGTGGAAATTCAACGGCTCCTACAAACCTGAAGTCGTTTGCCGGAGGCTTCGTCAATATGGTATTCATGGTGAGCTCGATGCTGAGCGGAGCTTGTGCAACACCAGAATTCCTGATGTATATGAACTACTTCATCGGTAAGGAATATGGTTTGGACTATTGGAAGCGCCCCAACGATCAGGCAGACCTGAGTCTGAAGCAGCGTACTATCGATAAGGTCATTACCGACTACTTCGAGCAGATTGTCTACACGCTGAACCAGCCCACAGGTGCCCGTAACTATCAGGCAGTATTCTGGAATGTGGCTTACTATGACAAGTACTACTTCCAAAGCATCTTTGGTGAGTTCTACTTCCCCGATGGTTCTCAGCCTGATTGGGAGGGACTCTCTTGGTTGCAGAAGCGTTTCATGAAGTGGTTTAACCAGGAACGTACGAAGACCCTGCTGACCTTCCCTGTGGAAACGATGGCTTTGCTCGTCGACGAGAATGGTGATTGCAAGGACAAGGAATGGGGCGACTTCACCGCTGAGATGTATGCTGAGGGACACTCGTTCTTCACCTACATGAGTGACAATGCTGATTCCCTTTCTTCCTGCTGTCGTCTGCGCAACGAGATTACCGATAACGGCTTCAGCTATACGCTGGGAGCTGGTGGTGTGTCGACAGGTTCAAAGTCTGTGCTCACCATCAACCTGAACCGCTGCATCCAGTATGCCGTCAACCACAAGATGGATTATCTGCAGTATCTGGAGGGTATCATCGACCTCTGCCACAAGGTGCAGATGGCCTACAACGAGAACCTGAAGGAGTTGCAGGCTCATGGCATGCTGCCGTTGTTCGATGCAGGCTACATCAACATCAATCGCCAGTATCTAACCATTGGTATCAATGGTCTCGTGGAAGCAGCAGAGTTCATGGGTCTGAAGATTACTCCTAACGAGGACTATAAGAAGTTCGTGCAGGGTATCCTTGGACTCATCGAGAAGTACAACAAGCAGTACCGCTCTAAGGAGGTGATGTTCAATTGCGAGATGATTCCTGCCGAGAACGTAGGTGTGAAGCACGCCAAGTGGGACCGTGAGGACGGCTACTTCGTGCCACGCGACTGCTATAACAGTTACTTCTATGTGGTAGAGGATGACTCGCTGAGCGTCATTGACAAGTTCAAACTGCATGGCCGTCCTTATATTGAGCACCTCACTGGTGGTTCCGCCCTGCACATGAATCTGGATGAGCACCTCTCGAAGCAGCAGTATCTGCATCTGCTGAAAGTCGCTGCCCAGGAGGGTTGTAACTACTTTACGTTCAACATTCCCAACACCGTGTGCAACGACTGCGGCCACATCGACAAGCGTTATCTGAAGGAGTGCCCGCACTGCCACTCGAAGAATGTGGACTACATGACCCGTATCATCGGCTATCTGAAGCGCGTGTCGAACTTCTCACAGCCCCGTCAGGAAGAGGCTGCACGTCGTTTCTATGCACATGCGGAGGCTTAAACCATGCTGAAATACGTTAATACTGGAGTTGTTTTTCAGGAGATACCCGACGAAGTGACATTGGCAATTAATATCTCTAATTGCCCGTGTCACTGCCCGGGTTGTCACAGCCATTATCTCTGGGAGGACGTGGGTATGCCCCTGACGACAGATGCCATTGATGATTTCGTGTCGCAATACGGCACAGACATTACCTGCATCTCTTTTATGGGTGGCGATGCCGACCCTCGTGCTGTCAACCAGTTGGCACAGTACATCCACGAGTATCACCCCCAGTTCCATGTGGCATGGTATAGCGGACGTATCCGTATTCCGTCGGTTGTCAACAAGCAGGACTTCGATTACATCAAGGTGGGACCTTACATCAAACATCTTGGTCCCTTGAAGGTGCCAACCACCAACCAACGGCTTTATCGTCGCCGCATGGATGGTGAGTTCGAGGATATCACCTTTCGCTTTTGGCGACAGCAGGACATTGCCGTGTAAGAGTAGACTGATGACAAAACCTAACGTCATCAGTCTTTTTTATATAAAAAAGGTATGACGAGATGAAGAAGAAAATCATAGTATTATGTCTGGGACTGGTGATGGTTGTAATGGCTATGGCACAGCAAGTTTGTGTGGCAATGGCAAAAGGCGCATCTGTACGAGAACAGTATGCTGCAGAATACCTCCAGAAGAAACTGACAGCCTTAGGCTACGAGGTAACATCAAAAAAGGGAATACGCATCACGTTGGTGAATGCAGGCAACGGCCCTGCTGAGGGGTACAGTATTACGAAGGATAAAAAGGGTTTCGTGGTGTCGGGCAATGACGCGACGGGCGTCATCTATGGCTGTGTGGAACTGGCAGACCGCATCCGCCAAAAAGGGTCGTTGGATATCGAGCCTGTGCAGGAGACACCTGGAATGGTGATGCGTGGTACGTGTATCGGACTGCAGAAGACGGTATATCTGCCTGGCCATGCGGTGTATGAATACCCCTATACGCCAGAGAACTTCCCTTGGTTCTACGATAAGAAGGAGTGGGTGAAGTATCTCGATATGATGGTAGAGAACAAATACAATTCGTTGTATTTGTGGAACGGCCATCCCTTTGCCTCACTGGTGAAGTTGAAGGACTATCCCTTCGCCTTGGAGGTGGATGAGGAGACGTTTAAGAAGAACGAGGAGATTTTTTCTTTCTTGACCCGTGAGGCTGACAAACGTGGCATCTGGGTCATCCAGATGTTCTATAACATCATCCTGAGCAAGCCCTTCGCCAATCACTACGGCCTGAAGACGCAGGACCGCCATCGGCCTATCACGCCGCTCATATCCGACTATACCCGCAAGTCGATTGCCGCCTTCATCGAGAAGTATCCAAATGTTGGCCTGTTGGTTTGTTTGGGAGAGGCGATGGCAACTATCGATGATGACGTGACGTGGATGAAAGAAACTATCATTCCTGGCATCAAGGACGGACTGGCTGCAAGCGGTCGAACGGACATTCCGCCTGTGGTGCTGCGCTCTCATGATACAGACGGCCCATTGGTGCTGAAAGAGTCGCTGCCCCTTTACCCAAACATCTATACGATGTCGAAATATACGGGTGAGTCGCTGACCACCTATGAACCCGGTGGCCCTTGGGGTGAGACGCATCGACAGCTCGCCGAGGCTGCTCCCGTTCACATCGATAATGTACATATCCTGGCGAACTTGGAACCTTGGCGTTGGTCGTCGCCTGCTTTCATCGAGAAGACGGTTCTGGCCATGCATCGTGTGCACAACTCGAAGGGTTTGCACCTCTATCCGCAGGCTTCTTATTGGGACTGGCCTTATACCGCAGACAAATTGCCCCATGGAGAGCGACTGAAGCAGTTGGATCGCGACTGGATGTGGTACAAGGCATGGGGCCGCTATGCATGGAATGATCAGCGTGGCGAAGATAGCGAATACTGGCTAAAGACTCTAATGGATTATTATGGCATTAAAGACAGATACACGGGACAACTGGTTTTGGATGCTTATAATGAAAGCGGAGAAATCGCGCCCAAACTTCTGCGCCGCTTCGGCATTACGGAAGGTAACCGTCAGACGCTTCTTCTTGGTATGACAATGGGACAACTCGTCAATCCCTACAAATACACCATCTATCCTGGTTTCTATGAAAGTTGTGGTCCTCAGGGCGAAAAACTCATAGAATACGTAGAAAAAGAATATAAAGGCGAGAATCATCAAGGCGAACTGCCTTTAGACATTGTTAACCAATGTGTAGAACACGGAAATAATGCAGCACGTAACGTTATCTTTGCCGTACAGAATGTTGAAAAGCATCAAGAGGAATTCCTGCGCTTTGCCAACGACATGTTCTGTTATTGGAAATTTGCAGAATCATTCCGTGCAAAGGTACTTGCTGCCCAGCAGGTGCTGAACTACAAATGGACAAAAGACCTTAAGTATCTAGACAATGCCGTTCCTTTGTTGGAACAAAGTGTGGCTCTTTGGCACGAACTTGTTGCTTTTGCAGATAGTAGTTACCTCTATGCCAATTCCATGCAGACACAGCAGCGCCGTATTCCTGTAGGAGGCGATGGAGGCAAGATGAAGACATGGGGCGAATTGGCTACAGTCTATCAGGCCGAGCTCGATGCTTTTAAGGAGAATATAGATAAGCTGAAGCATCCTGTCGCCCAGATGGATGTCAAGATTCAGCCAGCCACTCCTGCCAAGCTTACTATTCATAAACTTCAAACTTCAAATGTCAAATTTCAAACGCTCCAAAAAGGAGCCGTTCTTTTCGAGAACCGCCCAGACACCCCCGTCGATTCCATCGCTCCTGAACTCGCTGGCCTGCAAGCCCTTGTGCTGAATCGCGACACCACTCGTCTCGTTGGAACCAGCATCGAGTATGAGAGCGATAAGCCCGTCAAGCTGCTCGTGGGACTCTTCAAGGATGACGACCGCAAGTTTGCTAAGGCTCCCAAGTTGGAGATTGATGCAACTGGTAATGAGTACGGTCAGGCCGAGCCCATCCTGACTAATGCCATCAGTATGGTACAGATGCCGAAGGTCAACATCCACCAATACTCTCTGCCTGCAGGCCGTAACACCATCCGTTTGCCAAAGGGTATTCTTATGGTGGCAGGCTTTACGGATAGCACCATCACTCCACGCGACTGTGGCCTGAATGGTCCGTCCACTGAGGTTGACTGGTTATTCCAAAAATAAGCAAATGACAATGAAGCAACTATTAACAATCCTTATAGCGCTCCTAACGGTGGTCAGCGGTTTTGCCGCTGACATTATTCCTCAGCAAGACATGCAGCGCATCTACCAAGAGGTGCGAACACCCTATAAATATGGTATGGTGGTTGCTCCCACGGACAACTACCACAAGATAGACTGTCCTACCGTCTTTCAACAAGAAGGCAAATGGTATATGACCTATGTCGTTTATAACGGTAAGGACGGACTTGATGGGCGCGGCTACGAGACGTGGCTGGCAGAGAGTGACGACCTGTTGCATTGGACGACGAAGGGACGCATCCTGTCGTATAAAGACGACGGCTGGGACATGAACCAGCGAGGTGGTTTTCCTGCACTTATTGATTGGACGTGGGGCGGAGGCTACGAGCTTGGCGAATACAAAGACAAGCATTGGATGACTTATATCGGTGGGCACGGCACTGGCTATGAGGCTGTGCGCGAGCCCCTGAACATCGGAATGGCGTGGACGCAGAATGACATCACTCAAGCCCAAGAGTGGCAGTCAAGCGAAAAGCCGCTGATGAGCATTAATGATAAAGACGTGCAATGGTGGGAAAAATTGGTACAATACAAGAGTACTATATACAGCCTCACCCCCAACCCCTCTCCAAAGGGCGAGAGGAGTGGTTTGCCAAAGGAACTGGCGAAATACCGTTTTGTGATGTTCTATAATGCGGGAGGCGTCAATCCTGAGAACAATCTCAAGGCTGAGCGGATTGGTATTGCCCTGTCTAATGACCTGAAGAAATGGAAGCGCTACGACGGCAATCCCGTCTTTGCCAACGAGGTGGGTGGTATCATCACGGGTGATGCACAGATTGCCAAGATGGGCGACCTTTACGTGATGTTTTATTTCAAGGCTTACGATCCGTCGCGCAAGTATAATGCTTTCAATACCTTTGCCGTAAGTCGTGACTTGATTCATTGGCAGCGTTGGGAGGGCGAAGACTTGATCTGGCCTACAAAACAATACGACGAGATGTTTGCCCACAAAAGTTATGTGGTGAAGCACGATGGAGTAGTGTACCATTTCTATTGTGCTGTCAATAATGACCAGCAGCGAGGTATTGCTGTCGCTACCAGCGTACCTATGGGACGCTCGGAAGTCCGTTTTCCAGAACCTGAGCGCAAAGGTCGACGCACCATCACTTCGCTCAACGAAGGCTGGATGGCGCATTGTTTGGTAGGTCGCGATACCATCGCGGCAAACGTGACGGTTCCCCACAACTTCGACGACTACTACGGCTACCGCCAGCTGCGGCATGGAAACCTGCATGGCTCGGCAGTCTATCAAAAGACCTTTACGGCACAACCTCAGAAGGGCAAGCGATACTTCTTGCAGTTCGAGGGTGTAGGCACCTATGCCACCATCACCCTTAACGACACGCAATATCCTAAGGAACTGATTGGTCGAACCGTCTTTACCCTTGACGTGACGGAGGCTTTGAATACGGGCAAGAACACGTTGCACGTTCTTGTAGACCACCCCGCCATGCAGACAGAGTCACCTTGGGTGTGTGGAGGCTGTTCGTCAGAATGGGGCTTCAGCGAAGGTAGTCAGCCTTTTGGAATCTTCCGTCCTGTGTCACTCATCGAAACGGATGCCGTGCGTGTCGAACCCTTTGGTGTGCATATCTGGAACAATGCTGCCTGTGATTCAGTCTTTATTGAGACAGAGGTAAAGAACTACACGCAGCAGGCACAACAGATAGAGCTGGTGAATAAATTCACCCTTGCTTCTGGTATGCAGGTTTTCCGTCATACGGAGTCCGTGACCATTCAGGCTGGCGGAAGTATGGTCCTACGTCATGCTGAGAAGATAGAGAACGCCCATCGCTGGAGTCTTGATGACCCCTATCTCTATAACCTTGTAACGATGATCAAGCGTGAAGGTAAGACCACCGACGAGGTGCGTAGCCCCTTTGGTATCCGCAGCATTTCGTGGCCTGTCAAGCGCAACGATGGCGATCATCGCTTCTTCCTAAATGAACAGCCCATCTTTATCAATGGCACCTGCGAATACGAGCATATCTTGGGTAATAGTCACGCCTTTACCCCTGAGCAGATTCGCTCTCGCATCAAACAGATTACCAATGCAGGCTTCAACGCTTTCCGTGAGGCCCACCAACCTCATAACCTGCTCTATCAGCAGCTGCTTGACGAACAGGGCATCCTCTTCTGGAGTCAGTTCTCTGCACATATCTGGTACGATACCCCACAGTTCCGCGAGAATTTCAAGCGCCTGCTAGTGCGATGGATTAAGGAGCGCCGCAACTCGCCAAGTGTCATTCTATGGGGACTGCAGAACGAAAGTATCCTGCCCAAGGACTTTGCAGAGGAATGCTCAGATATCATCCGCAGTCTCGACCCTACCTGTCGCGACCAGCGCCTAATCACCACCTGTAATGGCGGCGAGGGCACAGATTGGAACGTTATCCAGAACTGGAGCGGCACATACGGCGGAAGTGCTGAGAATTACGATAACGAGTTGAAACGCCCAGAGCAACTGCTAAATGGCGAATATGGTGCTTGGCGAACCATCGACTTGCATGGCGATGAGAAATACAGCGAGGAGAGTTTTACCAAACTATTAGAAACCAAAGCCCGCCTTGCTGAGAGTGCTAAGGACAGCATCTGCGGGCATTTCCAATGGCTCTTTGCTTCTCACGACAACCCAGGTCGTACCCAGCCTGATGGTGCCCTGCGTCGCATCGATAAGATAGGCCCTATCAACTACAAAGGTCTCACTACCATTTGGGAAGAACCTACGCCTGCTTACTATATGTATCGCCAACGTTACACCATCATTCCCGATGAAAAACCATCGAGTACCTTACCCACTGCTGCCGATCGTAATCGCGACCTAGTCAAAGGCGCTGAGGGCTATCACTACCTCTACCGCATCAATTGTGGTGGCGATGCTTTCGTTGACGAGTTTGGTCAGCAATGGCAGGCTGACGACACCCTTTATAGCCACTCCTGGGGACAGGACTTTGGTATGCATCCCTATCAAGCCAGCCAGCGACATATCACCGAAGATATCCGAGGTACTAAGAGTGACGAACTTTTCCGGTATTTCCGCTTTGGTCGCCATCGTCTGTGGTACGACCTGCCAGTCAGTGGGAGAGTCGCTGACAACGAGTATCGCATCGAGCTTTACTTCGCTGAACCTTGGCACGGAAAAGGAGGTGGAGAGCGTGATGACTACGAGGGTATGCGCATCTTCGACGTGGCTGTTAACGGCCAGACCGTTGTCGATGATCTCGATCCATGGGCTGAGGCTGGTTATTGTGGTGCTCTGAAACGCGTGGTTACAGCTAAAGCGAAGGATGGCAAGCTCCGCATCTCCTTCCCAGAGGTAAAGGCCGGACAGGCTGTTATCTGTGGTATTGCTGTGGCAGCTGTTCAGTTTGTCGCTGTGCCACAGCGGCAAGCAACAACCTCCTGGTGTGCCTTCGATACAGACACCATCGCGAAATTGCCTAAGGAAGAACTGCCACAAGATAACGAGGCTCGTCCTGCTATCGCCTACCAGCCAATTGCAAACAGCACAAAGGCAAAAGCCAATAGCAGTACCTCCTTCGTTATCAAGCCGGGTTTGGGACAGGAATATGCTTTGCGTTTCCGCTATAAGAACACAACAGACAATCCCGTCAAGGCCCGTATGACTATTACTGACACTAAGCGTACGGTGTTAGTGGATCGTGAGATAACCTTCCCTCCAACGCCCAATAAGTTCAAGATGCTCTCGACGACAACAGGCACCCAGATTAATGCTGGAACTTATACTGTCCGTATTGACACCAAGGACGTAGAATTCAAAGAACTCGAAATCCAATAGGTGAGCAGTATCTCAAAAATGAAAATAAATCCTAATTTATTTTGCATTTTATTCGATTTGCACTACCTTTGTACGCAATTATGGATTATACGCTGAATTGTAACGGACAATTGCTTGAGCTCAAGACACCACAGGTGATGGGCATCCTGAATGTGACACCCGACTCCTTTTATGCTGATAGCCGTCGGCAAACAGAACGCGAGGTCGTCGAAAGAGCCAGAGAAATCGTATCGCAAGGCGGAAGCATCATTGATGTGGGGGCTTGTTCCACTCGTCCTGATAGCAAGCCAGCCAGTGAGGCTGACGAGATGGAGCGACTGCGTTGGGCTTTGGCAATTGTTCGTCGTGAAGCTCCAGATATCATTCTCAGTGTTGATACTTTCCGCCCTTTGGTGGCACGTATGGCAGTAGAGGAATATGGTACATCCATCATCAATGATGTTGGTTACACTGCTGCCCAATCACCTCAGACCACGCTATACTCACAAGTCGAAATGTTTCGCATGGTCAGTCGCCTGCACATTCCTTATATATATATGTCGCAAAAGAGTACTATGCGTGATATCTTGCTCGACTGTGCCGAAGCCATAGACCAGTTACGTTCTTTAGGTCAGAAAGACATCATTGTCGATCCGGGTTTTGGTTTTGGAAAGACGTTGGAGCAGAATTATGAGGTCATGAGTCAGCTGGAGCAACTCAAAATGCTCAATCTTCCCATTTTGGTGGGGATTTCACGTAAATCCATGATATACAAGCTGTTGGGAACCAATCCTGAGCAGGCTCTGAATGGAACAACGACACTCAACACCATTGCCTTGCTGAAGGGTGCCTCTATATTGCGAGTCCACGACGTCCGAGAAGCCGTGGAATGTGTGAAAATCCTTTCTAAATTCTAATCTGTCACTCGTATATTTATGTTCTTCGAATTCGGAATTAAAGATATTGTCGACATCCTGTTGGTAGCCCTGATTCTTTATTACATCTACCGGCTGATGAAGGAGTCGCGCTCGCTGAATGTCTTTATGGGCATTCTTGTCTTCGTTGTCTTGTGGCTGGTAGTGTCGCAGGTTCTACAAATGAGACTATTAGGGTCCATCCTCGACAAGTTTGTCAGCGTGGGTGTCATTGTGCTTGTTGTCCTGTTTCAAGACGAAATCCGTAAATTCCTTTATAACTTGGGTGCTCATCAACGCATGAAAAGTTTCCGCCGATTCCTTTCGTTAAATGACAAAAAGCAGGATACAGAAAAGTTGAAACAGTTAATCATGCCTATTGTGATGTCGTGTATGGATATGAGTAGGAAGAAGGTGGGTGCCTTGATAGTCATTCAGCGGGCGACGCCTCTTGACGATATTATTGCTACTGGCGAGCGCATCAATGCTGCCATAAGCCAGCGACTGATTGAAAATCTCTTTTTCAAGAATTCGCCATTGCACGATGGTGCCATGATTATTGCCGACCATCAAATAAAGGCTGCTGGATGTATTCTGCCTGTCTCGCACAATCTGAATATTCCCAAGGAATTGGGACTTCGCCATCGTGCAGCATTGGGTATCACTCACGAGAGCGATAGTATTGCCGTTGTGGTTTCTGAGGAGACGGGTGGTATCTCTGTGGCCATCCACAGTCAGTTCCAGTTGCGGTTGACGGCAGAAAAACTGGAGAGTATTCTGACGCAAGAATTAGCGTAAACGTAAACGCTTAATTATTTTTAATTCATGATGAATAATTCATTATTTATTTGTACCTTTGCAGACAAAGAAAATCATCACTATTTTAAATAAAAACAAACTATGGATTTATTAAGTCAAATTGTTGCGCGTGCTCAGAGTAACAAGCAGCGCATTGTGCTCCCTGAAGCTGAGGAGGAGCGTACACTGTGTGCAGCCGATAAAGCATTGGCTGACAATCTTGCAGACATCATCCTGATTGGTAACCCAGCTAAAGTTGATGCTTTGGCTAAGGAGAAGGGACTGACCAATATTGGAAAGGCAACCCTCATTGATCCTGAGAACTATGACAAGAGTGAGGAGCTGGCTGAGAAGTTGGCTGAGATCCGCAAGTCGAAGGGTATGACCATCGAGGAGGCTCGCAAGCTAGTGAAGAACCCGCTGTATCTGGGATGTATGATTATCAAGACCGAGGGTGCTGATGGTCAGATTTCTGGTGCATTGAGCACTACTGGCGACACCTTGCGTCCTGCTCTGCAGATTATCAAGTGCCAGCCGGGTATCACTTGTGTCAGCGGTGGCCTGCTGCTCATCTCGAAGGAGAAGCAGTATGGTGAAGATGGCGTGCTTGTTGTAGGCGACGTGGCTGTAACACCTATGCCTGATGCTGCTCAGCTCAGTCAGATTGCAGTCTGCACAGCTCAGACTGCTAAGTCGGTAGCTGGTTTTGCTGATCCTCGCGTTGCTATGCTGAGTTTCTCGACGAAGGGTTCTGCCAAGCACGAGGTTTGCGATAAGGTTATTGAGGCTACCAAGCTGGCTAAGGAACTGGATCCTAACTTGAAGATTGACGGTGAGTTACAGGCTGATGCAGCTTTGGTTCCCTCAGTTGGTGCCAAGAAGGCTCCTGGCTCTGATATTGCTGGTAAGGCCAACGTGCTGGTATTCCCCAACCTTGAGGTAGGAAACATTGGCTATAAGATGGTGCAGCGTCTAGGTGATGCTATCGCCATTGGCCCGATTCTGCAGGGTATTGCTCGTCCAGTGAACGACCTCTCTCGTGGCTGTTCTGTAGATGACATCTACTACATGATTGCCATTACAGCTTGTCAGGCTATGGATGCTAAAAAGTAAAATGGTAAAATAGTAAAAAGGTAAAAGTATGAAAATCCTTGTATTAAACTGTGGCTCTTCGTCTATCAAGTATGCCCTTTACAATATGGACGACAAGAGTGTGATGACTAGCGGTGGCGCTGAACGCGTGGGCTTGGACGGCGCCTTTGTAAAGGTGAAGCTGGCCAATGGCGAAAAGAAGCAGATTATGCACGACATCCCTGAACATACCGAGGGTGTGAAGTTCATCTTCTCGCTGCTTACCGATCCTGAGATTGGTGTCATCAAGAGCCTCGATGAGATTGACGCTGTGGGTCATCGTATGGTGCATGGTGGTGAGAAGTTCAACAAGAGTGTTATCCTGACTGACGAGGTGCTGAAGGCCTTCGAGGAGTGCTCTGACCTTGCTCCGCTGCACAACCCCGCTAACCTGAAAGGTGTGAATGCTGTGAAGGAACTGATGCCAGGCCTGCCTCAGGTGGGTGTTTTCGATACCGCCTTCCACCAGACGATGCCTCCTAAGGCCTACATGTACGCTATTCCTTACGAACTGTACGAGAAGTACGGTATTCGCCGTTATGGTTTCCACGGAACTTCTCATCGTTATGTCAGTGCTCGTGCCTGCGAGTTCCTGGGCATTCCCGCTGAGGGCACCAAGATGGTAACCTGCCACGTAGGTAATGGCGGTTCTATCGCTGCTGTTGTTGATGGCAAGTGCATCGACACCTCGATGGGTCTCACTCCGCTGGAGGGCCTCGTGATGGGTACTCGTGCCGGCGACATCGATGGTGGTGCTGTGACGTTCATCGAGAAGAAACTGGGTCTCGACGCTGACGGTATGTCGAACCTGCTCAACAAGAAGAGTGGTGTTGCCGGTCTTACTGGCGGTTCTTCTGATATGCGTGATGTAGAGAATGCTGCCAAGGAAGGCGATCCTAAAGCTAAGTTGGCTCAGGACATGTATTTCTATCGCATCAAGAAGTACATCGGTGCCTATGCTGCCGCTATGGGTGGTCTGGATGTTATCGTCTTCACCGCTGGTGTCGGCGAGAACCAGATCAGCATGCGTTCAGAGGTTTGCAAGAATATGGAGTTCCTGGGCGTAAAGTTTGACGAGTCGAAGAATAACGTTCGTGGTGAAGAGGCTGTCATCTCTGCCGACGACTCGAAGGTGAAGGTGGTTGTCATTCCTACTGACGAGGAGCTGATGATTGCTACAGATACGATGAACCTGCTCTAAGGTTCTTAAAGTTATTGGAGCGGGCACCCGAATTAATAAAGGTGCCCGCCTTTTCTTTGTATAAAGACACATTTTTAATATTTATTTAGTGACGTTTGTGTCCTTTGTGGATTATTTTTAGTACCTTTGCAGGCAAATTCAAAAATTAAAAGAATAAGGTATGATACGCTTCTTTCAGACCCCACAGAAAACGGTGATTGCCACTGAGGTGGATCACACACTGAGTGAACAGGAAATCAAAGAATTAAACTGGCTTTACGGCGAGGCAATGATGCTCGAAGTAGACGCGCTCGAGGGATTCTTCGTCGGTCCGCGTCGTGAGATGGTGACCCCATGGTCTACTAATGCCGTTGAGATTACCCAGAACATGGGTCTCAAGGGCATCAGCCGTATTGAGGAGTATTTCCCCGCCAGCAGCAAGGATGCTGAGTACGATGAGATGCTGCAGCGTATGTATACTGGCATCAACCAGGATATCTTCACCATCAACATCAAACCCGAGCCTATCAAGTATGTGGATGATCTTGAGGAATACAACGAACAGGAGGGTCTGGCCCTGAGTCCTGAGGAGATTGAGTATCTCCATGGACTGGAGAAGCACAATGGTCGTCCACTGACGGATTCAGAGATCTTCGGTTTTGCCCAGATCAACTCTGAGCACTGCCGTCATAAGATCTTCGGTGGTACGTTTATCATCGACGGCAAGGAGATGGAGTCGAGTCTCTTCGCGATGATTAAGAAGACCACTCAGGAGAACCCCAACAAGATTCTCTCAGCCTATAAGGACAACGTGGCCTTTGCACAGGGGCCCGTCGTTGAGCAGTTTGCCCCGAAAGACCAGAGCACAAGCGACTGGTTCCAGGTGAAGGATATCGAGAGTGTCATCTCGCTGAAAGCTGAGACGCATAACTTCCCCACGACCGTAGAGCCTTTCAACGGTGCAGCTACCGGTACTGGCGGTGAGATCCGCGACCGTATGGGTGGTGGCGTCGGTTCTTGGCCAATCGCTGGTACCGCTGTCTATATGACGGCGTATCCTCGTCTTGACGACTCGGAAATTAAGAATGAAGAATTAAGAATTAAGAGAGACTGGGAGAATATCCTGCCCGTGCGCCAGTGGTTGTATCAGACCCCACAGCAGATTCTGACGAAGGCCTCGAATGGTGCCTCAGACTTCGGTAACAAATTTGGCCAGCCACTGATTTGTGGTTCTGTGCTGACCTTCGAGCATCAGGAGGGTAAGGAGAAGTATGCCTACGATAAGGTTATCATGCTGGCTGGTGGCGTGGGTTACGGCACTAAGCGCGACTGCTTGAAGAAGGAGCCTCAGAAGGGTAACAAGGTGGTCGTTGTGGGTGGTGATAACTATCGCATCGGATTGGGCGGTGGTTCTGTATCATCAGTTGATACTGGCCGTTACAGCAACGGTATCGAACTGAATGCTGTTCAGCGTGCCAACCCAGAGATGCAGAAGCGTGCCTACAACCTCGTTCGTGCACTCTGCGAGGAGGATGTGAATCCTGTTGTTTCAATACACGACCACGGATCAGCAGGTCACTTGAACTGCTTGTCTGAGCTTGTTGAGGAGTGCGGTGGCGAGATTGACATGACCAAGCTGCCTATTGGTGACAAGACCCTTTCATCGAAGGAGATTATCGCCAACGAGAGTCAGGAGCGTATGGGCTTGCTCATCGACGAGAAGCATATCGAGCATGTACGTAAGATTGCTGAGCGCGAGCGTGCTCCGCTGTATGTCGTTGGTGAGACCACAGGCGATGCCCACTTCTCGTTCAAGCAGGGCGACGGCGTAAAGCCTTTCGACCTCGACGTGGCCCAGATGTTCGGACACTCTCCGAAGACCATCATGCGCGACAATACCGTTGAACGCCATTACGAAGATGTAACTTATACACAGGATAAGATTAACGAGTATCTCGAGCGTGTGCTCCAGTTGGAGGCTGTGGCTTGTAAGGACTGGTTGACGAATAAGGTAGACCGCTCTGTGACAGGTAAGATTGCCCGTCAGCAGTGTCAGGGTGAGATCCAGTTGCCTTTGAGCGACTGTGGTGTCGTAGCCCTCGACTACCGTGGTGAGAAGGGTATCGCTACAGCCCTTGGTCATGCGCCTCAGGCTGGTTTGGCTGATCCTGCTGCAGGCAGTGTGCTCTCTGTGGCAGAGGCGCTGACGAATATTGTCTGGGCGCCTATGGCTGAGGGTATGGACTCTATTTCATTGAGTGCCAACTGGATGTGGCCATGCCGCTCTCAGGAGGGTGAGGATGCCCGTCTCTATGCTGGTGTGAAGGCGCTTTCAGACTTCTGCTGCGACCTGCATATCAACGTGCCTACTGGTAAGGACTCTCTCTCATTGAGCCAGCAATATCCTAATGGCGAGAAGATCATCTCCCCGGGAACCGTGATTGTATCAGCAGGCGGTGAGGTCAGCGACATTAAGAAGGTGGTATCGCCCGTATTGGTTAACGATAAGAATGCATCACTCTATCATATCGACTTCTCGTTCGACGAGCAGCACCTTGGTGGTTCTGCTTTTGCCCAGAGCTTGGGCAAGGTGGGCGACGATGTGCCTACTGTGAAGAATCCGGAGTATTTTGCAGATGCCTTTATGGCCGTGCAGCAGATGATTGAGAAGGGTTGGATTATGGCAGGTCACGATATCTCGGCTGGTGGTCTGATTACCACGCTGCTCGAGATGTGCTTCGCCAACACGAAGGGCGGACTGCACATCAACCTGCATGATATCTGCAAGGATGGCGACATCGTAAAGACCCTCTTCGCAGAAAACCCTGGTGTGGTCATCGAAGTAAGCGATAAGTACAAACAGGAGTTCAAGGAGTTTATGGAGGAGCAGGGTATAGGCTATGCCAAGATTGGCTACCCCGTAGAGGACGCTCGCACCATCGTGATAAAGGCAGGCGACGATGAGAAGACCTTCGACATCGATGCCCTGCGCGATGTATGGTATAAGACCTCTTATCTGCTCGATCGCAAGCAGAGCTTCAACGGCAAGGCTAAGGAGCGTTTCGAGAACTACAAGAAGCAGCCTCTCGAAATGAAGTTCCCCAAGGGCTTCACTGGTAAGTTTTCTCAGTATGGTATCTCTGCTGATCGCCGCGATGCTTCAGGCATTAAGGCTGCGATTATACGTGAGAAGGGTACCAACGGAGAGCGCGAGATGGCATATATGCTCTACCTCGCTGGCTTCGACGTGAAGGATGTAATGATGACTGATTTGATTACGGGTCGCGAGACACTGGAAGAGGTGAACCTCATCGTATTCTGCGGTGGTTTCTCTAATTCCGACGTGCTTGGTTCTGCGAAAGGTTGGGCAGGTGCTTTCCTCTTCAACCCCAAGGCCAAGGAGGCCCTCGATAAGTTCTATGCCCGTAAGGACACCCTCTCACTGGGTATCTGTAACGGATGTCAGCTGATGGTAGAGCTTGGCCTCACAGGTGCCAAGGGAGCCAAGATGCTGCACAACGACTCGCATAAGTTCGAGAGCGAGTTTATCTGCCTCGACATTCCTCAGAACAACAGCGTGATGTTCGGAAGCCTGAGTGGTTCGAAGTTGGGTCTTTGGGTAGCTCATGGAGAGGGTAAGTTCCATCTGCCAGAGGCAGAGAGCGCCTACAACGTGATTGCCAAGTACAACTATGCTGGCTATCCCGCTAATCCTAACGGCTCAGACTATAATGTGGCAGGTATCAGCTCTGAGGACGGTCGTCATCTCTGTATGATGCCTCATCTGGAGCGTGCCTTCTTCCCCTGGCAGAATGCCTGGTATCCCGCTGACCGCAAGAACGACGAGGTGACACCTTGGATAGAGGCCTTCGTCAATGCACGCCGCTGGGTAGAAGAAAAGGTAAAAAAGTAAAAAGGTAAAAAGTGAACATCTATTGGGAATCATTTAAGACCTTCTTTAAGATTGGCATATTCACCCTCGGGGGTGGATATGCCATGATTCCTTTGATAGAGGAAGAGGTGGTTAACAAACACAAATGGGTGGATAAGGACGAGATGCTCGACCTGATAGCCATTGCCCAGAGCTGTCCTGGGGTCTTTGCCATTAATATTGCCACCTTTATCGGCTATAAGCTGAAAAAGGAGCGAGGTGCCATTGCTACCACTATGGGTACGGCACTTCCCTCGTTTCTGATTATTCTGCTGATAGCGATGTTCTTCCACCAGTTTGAAGACAATCGCATCGTTGCTGCTATCTTCAAAGGTATCCGCCCTGCAGTTGTTGCCCTCATCGCTGTACCTACCTTCAATCTAGGCAAACGGGCCCAGCTGAACAAATGGACGATATGGATTCCCATTGTGTCTGCCCTATTGATATGGCTATTGGGTGTTTCGCCCATTTGGATTATCATTGCTGCTGGTGTAGGCGGTTACATCTGGGGAGAGGTAATAAAGTAAAAAGGTAAGTGAAACGATGATATTCTTCTGGTTATTCGTTACATTCTTCGAGATAGGCGTCTTTGGCTTTGGTGGGGGATACGGTATGCTCTCGCTGATTCAGCACGAAACTGTAGAGCATTGGCATTGGCTGTCGAGCAGTGAGTTTACGGATATTGTGGCTATTTCGCAGATGACCCCTGGTCCCATTGGTATCAACTCCGCCACCTATTGTGGATATACCGCTGTGAAGAATGCGGGATTCTCAATGCCAATGGCTGTGTTAGGAAGTGCTACTGCCACCTTTGCGTTGGTATTGCCTTCGCTCATACTCATGGTTCTTATCAGTAAGATGTTCATGAAGTATATGCATACCAGAACAGTCGAAAGCGTATTCAAGGCCCTGCGTCCTGCTGTTGTTGGTCTGTTGGCAGCTGCTACATTATTATTATGTACGCGCGAAAACTTCAGTACTCCCCAAGAAAACCTGTGGCAGTTCTGCATCAGCTGTTTCCTTTTCGCTGCTTCCTTTTATGGGGTCAAGGTAATGAAAATCAACCCCATCCACATGATACTTTTCAGCGCTGTGGCGGGGTTGGTATTGTTCTATGAGTAAGCAAAAAACGCGGCCCATGAAAGGTCGCGCTTTTGTTTGTTATTTGTGCTTCTTATAATAGTCAACAGCACGACGGATGTTTTCCTGCATCGCCTTTGAAGTGAATGTGGCACCCGTCACGGCATCCACGTCCTCAACAGTGCCCTTCTTGACGTTCATGCCCTCGTAGCTGGGCAGCATCTGCTTTTTCACCTTGGCATTATACTTGGGACCGTCTTGGTTCTTCAGCACAACGACCTTTACAATCTTATTCTTTTTAATATGAACCTCAAGGGGTGTAGCACCAGCATATCCTTCCACGTCTTGAGCCAGCGTGGTGGTATTTACAATATAGGTGCCGTCCTGGGTTTTCGTCATTACGTTGTCTGCCTGTGCCGTCATTGCGAACACCAGCAGCATAGCTATTAAAAACTTCTTCATTTTCCTAATGCAAATTTATATCCTAAAGTGATAGAGAACCAAGAGTGTCTGGCGGAACCAGGATTGTCAGCTTTGCTTGCGCCGAAATGATATCTGGCATCAACGACAAAATTCTGGTATTCATACGATGCACCAACGGGGAAAGAGAAATAAACGCCATTCGCATCGTCATTGTTGCTATCGTCAACCTTTGCAGAGAGTTTGATACCAGGCTGTATACCAGCTTTAATGGCAAGTCCTGGATAAACATAGTAATTGGCGAGAATGGGAATATTAAGGTAATCGTACTTTAAGGAAGCGTAATTTTCAGAATCTGAAGATTTCTCACCTTGCATAGAATAGAGCAGACCTGCAGATATGGAGAATTTTTTGGCCAATCCATATTCTCCCTCAACACCGGCAACAGCACCGATGCGTAGGCTGGCAGTTCTCATATTGGTCATTGTTGCAAGATTAACACCAGCCATTGGCTTCAAGGTAATCTGCCCAACTTCATTCTGCGCAAACATACCGATGCTTGTAAGCATCATAGCTGCAATCATAAATAGTTTTCTCATATTATTTTTGTTTTATTTTGATGAATATTCTTTGATGTCAGATAAATCAATAGTTACCCAAGGCACTGATGCTCTGTGGCATCCAAACCTCCATATCGCCAGGTCCGCGATGGTTCCAGGCGTAGTAGGGAATCATGGTCAGTACGGCAGGACGCACGTGGGCATGTCCTATTTTATCTGTATCAAGCGCCTCACCGTCCACTTCAATGGCTGTGACGGTAAATGTCACGTCGCGCGTGCCATTGATGGTACGCTCGGCAGTACGGAAGCGAGGCTGGGCGGGCATCAGGAAGTTGAAGATGCTGAAGCGTTCGTTGTCGGCTCCCTCAGCACAATAGACCAGCGGGCCGCGTTCTACGGCAATGCGTCCGCGATCGTCCACTACGGCAGGGTGAGCCTTGATGGTGCGAACAGGCATGTCGAAATGGATGGTTACCACGTCGCCCTTCTTCCACTTGCGGTCGATGGCGAGGTAACCGTTTTCAAGTGCACCATTGACAGGCTGGCCGTTTACCTTTATCGAGTAGCTGCCCAGCACATCGTCACTGAAGCTATAGAGACGCGAGGGAACAGGACGATCCGTTACCCATTCCGGTATGCGTACCATAAGGGCAAACTGTTTCGCCAAGTTCTTCTTGATGGTAACAGTGATGTCGCCATCCCAGGGATATTGCGTAGCCTGTTCCAGCACGACGTCCTTGCCTGCTACCTGAATAGTAGCGGTATTGCCAGCAAACAGGTTTACAAACAATTTGCGGTCCTTGACAGCATACATATAGCCTGGGAACGAGGGTATGAAGCGGCAGAGGTTCGAGGGACAGCAGGCACAACCGAACCAAGGCTGACGCTCGACGGTGCCATCAGCGTTGAACTTATACTTGCCATCCGACGACAGCGGATTGGGATAGAAGAAACGTCCGCCGTCGACACTCATGCCACTGATGACACCGTTATACAGCGTACGCTCCATGCAGTCGATGTATTTGGCGTCGCCATGCAACAGGAACATACGATGGAAGAGATAAACCATCGAGATGGCTGCACATGTTTCGTTGTACGACGTCAGGTTGGGCAATTCGTAGTCAGCGCCAAAGGCTTCACCATTGTGACGGGCACCCACACCGCCTGTGATATAATACTTCTTGGAAACGATGTTGTCGTAAAGCGTGTCGATGGCTTTGATGTAAGCAGAATCGCCAGTCAGCGCAGCGACATCAGCCATACCGGCATACATATATCCGGCACGAACGGCATGTCCCCAGGCCTCAGTCAGTTCAATGGCGGGCTTGTCGCTCTGCGAATAGATGTTCTTGGTCTTCGTCTTGCCACGATAGTCGAGCAGGAACTTGGCCTCGTCCAGATACTTCTTTTCACCGGTGAGCACATAAAGGCGGGCCAGTGCCATCTCGGCAATCTGGTGACCGGGTGTCACACAAGCCTGTCCGGGATTGGGACCCACCTCGCGGATGACGCAGTCAGCATATCGCTTGGCAATGTTCAGGAACTTGTCTGAACCAGTAGCCTGATAGTGTGCGCAGGCAGCATCCACCATGTGTCCAAGGTTATAGAGCTCGTGGCTGAGCACTTCCTCTACCTCCCAGCGGTTCTTGCCCGACCAGTGGTGGGGATGCTCAGGATTGATGGTACGTGCGGTATAGAGGTAACCGTCGGGTTCCTGGGCAGCAGCAACGATGTCGAGTACCGAGTCGATATACTGCTTCAGTTTGGCATCAGGATAGGTCTGCAGCACATATGACGCGCCCTCGATGGTCTTGTACACATCCGTATCGTCGAACGAAAACCCCATGAACTTCGACACGTCCCACTTTGGAGTCTTCAGTCCTTCGTGGCCTGGATGTTGCAGGGTGTATGCCGCCATATTGAAATTCTCGTAACGATGCTCACTCTCACATTTCGAGAAAGCCAGCGGGATAGTCACCTCGCGGGCTGCACGAATACGTTCTCCCCAGAATGAGCCGGGGGTCACCTTGACGGCAGTAAACGGAACTTGACTAATGGGATAGCCATTGGAAATAACCTGTGCGGTAAGGCCTTGCATAAGCATTAAACCCAATACAATGATGCTCAGTCGTTTCATTTTTTCTTCTTCGTTTTTGTTTTCAGTCGACAAAGGTACGCATTTAGTTACAAACCGCCAAGTTTTTCGTCTTAATTATAAATAAATAGGTAACATGATGAAACGTTTTTGTTCTTTTTTCTTGCTACTGACAGTCTGTTTGATGGTATCAGCACAGCAAAAAGTGTATATATCAACCTCGTTCCACGAGCCAGCCACAGATGGTTTGCGGTTTATCTACAGTCGTGACGGGTGGACTTGGCAACAGGTCGACGGCATCTGGTTGAAGCCTGAGGTGGGCAACCAGCGAGTGATGCGCGATCCCTCGATTATCCGTACGCCTGACGGCATGTTCCATCTTGTGTGGACGTCGAGTTGGCGAGGCGACAGGGGTTTTGGCTATGCTTGTTCGAAGGATCTGGTACACTGGAGCGAACAGCGTTTCATCGAGGTGATGACGGACACGTCGACAGTCAATGTCTGGGCACCCGAACTCTTCTGGGATGACGTCAAGAAACAGGCCATCATCATCTGGGCTTCGTGCATTCCAGGCAAGTTCCCTGATGGTTTGGAAGAGCACAGAAACAACCACCGCCTCTACTATACCACCACGAAGGATTTCAAGACCTTTGCGCCTACGAAGCTGATGATTGACCCAGGGTTTTCGTGCATCGACGCCACGTTGGTGAAGCGTGCCAAGAACGACTACGTGATGGTGCTGAAGGACAATACCCGTCCTGAACGCGACATCAAAGTCGCCTATGCCAAATCGCCCTATGGCCCGTGGTCGAAGGCATCAGAGCCCTTTACGGGAAAGATGATGGAGGGTCCCACGGTACTGAAACTGGACGAGCAAATAGTAAATAGTAAATCGTCAAATAGTAAATCAGGTTGGTTGATATACTACGACCGCTATCGTCTCTTCGACTTCGGAGCCCATTATACGAAGGACTTTGTGACGTTCGAAGATGTCAGCGACCAGACAACGATTCCGCCTTTGCATAAGCACGGCACCATCTTCGAGGCTGATGAAACAATCCTGCAGGGGTTGTTGAATGCCAAAAAGATTCATTATTCGGGCAAGACGCTAAGCAATCCTAATCGTCACGACGGAGGACTGAGTCCTGTGGTGGGTGTGCACAACATCCAGATTATGCGGGCCAATCGCGAGCAGCGCTCTGAAGCTAATGGCAACGGCTGGACGTATAACCACCAGCCCATGATGGCTTACTGGAACAATCAGTTCTTTGTACATTACCTCTGCGACCCTAAGGATGAACACGTGCCTCCCTCTCATACCTTGCTCCAAACCTCAAAGGACGGCTATACGTGGAGTACCCCGCTGGTTCTCTTCCCTGAGGTACAGGTGCCTGAAGGTTTCCAAAAGCCCAATCGTCCTGAGAAAGCCCACGACCTCATTGCCATCATGCATCAGCGTGTGGGCTGGTATGTCTCGAAGAGTGGACAGCTGTGGGCTCTTGGCAATTATGGCGTCGCCTTCGACAAGAAGGACGACCCCAACGATGGTAATGGTATGGGCCGCGTCATCCGTGAAGTCAGGAAGGACGGCACGCTGGGCCCGATTTATTTCATCTATCTGAACCATACCTACAAAAGCTACAAAACCTACTTCCCTTTTTACACCAAGGCCGACAAGGCCACCCGTCAGGCCTGTGAAGAAATCCTCGCCAACCCCCGCTATCGCATGCAATGGGTAGAGGAGGCTGATCGCGAAGACCCGCTTATTCCTTTGCATAAGGAGTACAAGGCCTATTGCGACTATACCCTGCCCGACGGACAGATTGCATCGCTGTGGAAGCATGCATTGACGTCGACAAGTGCTGATGGTGGGCTTACATGGGCCCAGCCTGTGGAACGTGCCAAGGGCTTTGTCAACAGCAACGCGAAAATCTGGGGACAGCGTCTCTCGGATGGCACCTATGCTACCATCTATAACCCTTCCGAATTCCGTTGGCCGTTGGCTATTTCGTTAAGCAAGGATGGCTATGAATACACCACGCTGAATCTGGTTCAGGGCGAAGTACCCCCCATGCGCTATGGCGGCAACTACAAGAGCTACGGCCCTCAGTATGTGCGAGGCATCCAGGAGGGTAACGGGGTTCCCAAAGACTCTGACCTCTGGGTGACTTACTCAATGAACAAAGAGGATATGTGGGTAGCGCATATCCCCGTGCCCGTCCAGACGGAAGCTCACAACCACGCTGACAGCACGGAGTTTACTGTGGGCAAGATTTCAGATCTTGCCACCTGGAACATCCACTCCCCAGTCTACGCCCCCGTATCCTTAAACGACGGCTGGCTGACCCTCAGCGACAGCGATCCCTTTGACTATGCCCGCGTAGAAAGGAAGATTCCTGCCACTAAGGAGCTGAAGGTCAGTTTCGACCTTCGTGCCTCACAAAACGACAAGGGTTTGTTACAGATTGAATTCCTCGATGCTCACGGTACTGCCTGTTCACGCATCGAACTTACAGACGAGGGTCTGATGCGCTGCAAAGGCGGTGCCCGCTATGGCGGACTGGACAGGTACGAGCCCAACACCACCTATCACATCGAAGCAGTCCTGAGTGTCTCGAAGCGAATGATAGAGGTCTTTATCAACGGCAAGAAGGCTGGTCAGCGCATGTTCTTTGCTCCTGTGGAGGCCATCGAGCGCGTCATGTTCCGCACGGGTTCTGAGCGCCGATTCCCTGATGTCGATACGCCTGCCGATTGGGACGGAGTGCTTGACAATGCTGGCGACAAGGCCCCCACAGCCACCTTCGCCATTGCCAGCGTTTGTACTGTGCCCGTTGGTTCTGCCAACGGGGATGGCGCCTTCCTCCGCTACGACGACTACAAGCACTACGTCGACTACTTCAACACGATGGAGGACGAAAACATCGTACAGGCCATTCCCAACAGCAAGGCATGGGAGTGGATGATGCAGAACGTGCCCCTCTTCGACTGTCCCAACAAGGCCTTCGAAGAAATGTGGTACTATCGCTGGTGGACACTCAGAAAACACATTGAACTGACGCCCGTGGGCTATGCCATGACGGAGTTTCTGGTCAATCGCAACTATGCTGATAAGTGGAAGCTCATCTCCTCGGGTGTGGGTCATCATATCCACGAGAGCCGCTGGCTCAGGGATAGCACGTACCTCGACCAGATTGTCCGCACGTGGTACAAAGGCAACGAGGGCAAACCTATGGCAAAGCTTACCAACTATTCTTCATGGATAGCCCACTCGCTGTGGCAGCGCCACTTGGTGGACGGTCGCAAACAGTGGTACATCGACATGCTGCCCTCGTTGGAGTGGGAGTATAACCATTGGGAAACGACGCACACCCGCTCCGTCACCGTTCCCACGGTGTCCGGCGATTCCGTCGCCGGAACCTCCGCCTCCCTCTACTGGCAGGAAGACGTTCGCGATGCGATGGAGGAGACCATCAGTGGCGGACGCAAGAAGAAGTACCTGCGCCCCAGCATCAATGCATACATGTACGGCAACGCGATGGCCATTGGCAACATCTGCGCTCTTGGCGGTTTTGCCGCCAAGGCCCAGACGTATTTCGCCAAGGCTAACGCCCTTCGCGAAGCCGTCCACGCCAAGCTCTGGAACGAAGACCACGCGTTCTTCGAGACCCACCGCATTGACTCCTCATCGAACGTGCGCGAAGCCATCGGTTTCATGCCTTGGTATACCCACATGGCTAAGGACGAGGCGAAATACGCTGTCGCCTGGCTTCAGGTTGGTGACCCCGAAGGTTTCTCTGCTCCTTACGGACTAACCACTGCCGAGCGTCGCCATCCTGAATTCCGCACACATGGTGTGGGCAAGTGCGAATGGGATGGTGCCGTTTGGCCCTTTGCCACCAGCCAGACGCTCACAGCCCTTGCCAATTTCGCCAACGACTACACCGCCCGTCCTGTGCCCAGCGGTCAAAGTGTGCCCAGCGGTTTTGCCGCTGGGGTTCTCTCCCTCGATTCCCTCTACTTCGCCGAACTCGAAAAGTACATGCAGAGCCAGCACATGCGAGGCAAACCCTACATCGGCGAATATCTCGACGAGACCACGGGATATTGGCTCAAAGGCGATCAGGAACGTTCGCGCTACTACAACCACTCGACGTTTAACGACCTGATGATTACGGGTCTTTGTGGTTTGCGTCCCCGTCAGGATAACATCATCGAGGTCAACCCCCTGCTGCCTAAAGATAAATGGGACTACTTCTGCCTCGACAATGTGCTCTATCATGGTCACAACCTCACCATCCTTTGGGACAAGGACGGTTCCCGCTACCATGCAGGCAAGGGCCTCCGCGTTTACGTCGACGGCAAACTTGCAGGCCTGCGCGACACCCTCGGCAGGCTCATCGTCGAGCATGCATTATAGTTCACCTGAGCGTCACTCTCTGAAAAAGTATAATCAATGTCATTGATTTAGCAATCATTGCCTTTGATTTATCAATCAATGTCATTGATTTAACAATCATCGTCGCAGATTTAACTTTGCATCCGTCCTCGCCACCTTTTATCTACCGCCTCGCAACCTTTTAGCAGGGCGCTGACGACCTTTTGCGAAGTACCTTGATGACAAAACGGGTGGCTTGTGCGTCTTAATAGGAGTATGAGACAGGTCTTGTTATCACTACTGATAGGATTTGTGCTGCCGTTGGTGGCGCAGACTGGCGACAGGAATCATGCGCAGGCAAACGCTTTTGGCAATGCCCAGTGGATAGGTGCCATTACGAAAGCTGGCGCCAAGACACCCGTGGGCAGACACTATTCGGGCAGCGTGCTCAAGGAGACGAAGGCTGCTTGGGAGCAGGCAGACCCTCTGTCGAGACGAAGCATCATCCTGCGTCGTAGTTTCCGTCCCTATAAGACGGTCCGGCAGGCCGAGCTGCGCATCTGCGGACTGGGCTTCTACGAGGCCAGCATCAATGGGCAGAAGGTGGGCGAGTCGGAGTTTGCCCCCACGTGGAGCGACTACGACAAGACGGTGTACTTCAACACCTATGACGTCACCCAGCTGATTCGGCAGGGCGACAACGAGTTGCGCGTGCTGTTGGGCAATGGTTTTTACAATGAGCAGGGTGGTCGTTACGTGAAGCTGAAGGTGTCGTTTGGTCCCCCCACGCTGCTTTGTCTGCTTTACGTCACCTACGAAGATGGTATGCGCGAACACCTGTTCAGCGACAGCAAGTGGCAATGGACAGAGAGTCCGATAACCTTCAACAGCATCTATGGAGGTGAGGATTACGACGCAAGAATGGAAGTCGGAAGTATGATGCCTGATGTCAGAGCCGAACAATGGAAGCCCGTAGTGATACAGGAAGCCCCTGAGGGTGTGCTGTGTCCGCAGCTCGTACAGCCCGTAAAGGTGATGGAGCGCTTTCCTGTCAAGGACATTGTGCGCAAGGATTCTGTCCTTGTGGTCGATATGGGTCAGAACCTCGCTGGCTATCCGGAAATCACCGTCGAAGGTAAGGCGGGGCAAAGGCTGAAGCTCATCCCTGGCGAGACGCTGACGGAAGACGGACTCGTGAATCAACGGCAGACAGGACGTCCGCATTACTATACCTATATATTAAAAGGTAATAGCCAAACTAATCATAAACCTCAAACCTCAAACCTCAAACCTCAAACATCAGAAGTGTGGCATCCGCGATTCTCGTACTATTCGTTCAGATACTTGCAGATCGAGGGCGATATCAACGCGTTGAAGAAGGTGGAGTCGTGCTTCGTCTACAATTCTGCCGAGCGGACAGGCTCGTTTGAGTGCAGCAATCCGCGCATCAATGCCACCCACCGGTTGATAGACCGTGCCATCAGAAGCAATTGGCAGGCCGTGTGGACCGACTGTCCTTCGCGCGAAAAGCTTGGCTGGCTGGAACAGACGTGGCTGAACGGCGAGGCGCTGGTGTATAACTACGATGCGCAGAAGATGATTGAGCAGACCATGCAGAACATCGTCGACGCCCAGCACGAGGATGGTTCGGTGCCCGAGATAGCCCCAGAGTACACGCAGTTTACGGGCTCGTGGGCTCGTCCGTTCCAAGAGTCGCCCGAATGGGGTGGTGCCATCATTGCCCTGCCCATGCTCTGCTTGCGGCATTATGGCAACTTCGAATTGGCTGAGCGCCATTATGATGCCATGAAGCGCTATGTGGGTTATCTGGCTACGCAGGACTCGTGCTACATTCTAAGACAGGGCTTAGGCGACTGGTACGACTACGGACCGGGTCGTGCAGGATTCTCGCAGAACACCCCTATGCCGCTGGTGTCGACAGCCCACTATTATCAGTGGATGTGTAATATGTTCGTGATTGCCAAGGTATTAGGGAAAAAGGAGGATGCTGAGCGGTTCAACACGCAGGCTGACAACATCCGTCAGGCGTTCAACCGCACTTTCTACGATGCAGAAAAGAAAACCTACGGCACGGGCAGCCAGTGCTCGTTGGCCTTGCCGCTATACTTGAAGATGGTTCCCGAGGGCGATTATCAGGCAGTGCTTCAGCATCTGATTGACGACATCAAAGCCCACGGAACGCGTCTGACGACAGGTGATGTGGGCAATCGGTATCTCTTCTCGGTGTTGATAGAGAACGACCAGCGCGAGTTGCTCTACGCAATGCTGAATCACGACGATGTGCCTGGCTATGGCTATCAGATCAAGAAGGGACACACCACGCTGACGGAGCAATGGAATCCGGATATGGGTGCCTCGATGAACCACTTCATGATGGCACATATCGAGAACTTCCTGATACCCGACCTTCTAGGCATCCAGCGTACTGGCGACTTGATTGAGATTCAGCCGCATCCTGTGGGTGACATCATTTGGTGCAAGGGCTCCACGATGAGTGCTCATGGTCCGGTAAAGGTGGAATGGCGCATCTACGAAGGCGTCTTCACAATGGATATCGATATTCCAGAAGGTGGTTTTGCCGATGTCTATATGCCATTCTCGAATCATGCAGAGAGTGTCACAGAGGGCCGTCACAGATTGACGGAAAAGATAAGATAAGTGATAAGTGAAAAGGTAAATAAGCGATGAATACTTGGAAAGCGAATCTTGAAGAAACGAAGAAACACTATATCGACTGGTGGAACCACAAGGGCATTGTGCTCAACATGTGGGAACACTTTCAGGAAGGCGTCACGCCTCATGCTGACATCCCTGCCCCAAAGCCCTACAAGGACTTGAACCAACGATGGTTCGACCCCCAGTGGCGTGCGGAATATCTCGACTGGTATGTGGCGCATTCGTCGCTGATGGCCGATATGTTGCCAGTGGCTAATACACAACTGGGCCCAGGCTCGCTGGCGGCCATCCTTGGTGGCGTCTTCGAGGGCGGCGAAGATACCATCTGGATTCATCCCCGTCCCGTTGTCGACGGCTCTTCCGTCGACGACATTGTCTTCGACCCCAACCACCCCAACTGGCTGTTGCACAAAGACTTGCTTCGTGCTTGCAAGCAGAAAGCCCAAGGCCACTACTATGTGGGTATGCCCGACCTGATGGAGGGCCTTGACGTGTTGGCAGCCATCAAGGGAACGGACAAGGTGCTGCTCGATACGGTGATGCAACCCGAGGTGCTGGAGCACCAGATGCAACAGATTAACGACATCTACTTCCGTGTGTTCGACGAACTCTACGACATCATCCGCGAGGGCGACGAGATGGCATTCTGCTATTTCTCCAGCTGGGCGCCAGGCAAGATGTCGAAGTTGCAGAGCGACATCTCGACGATGATCAGCATCGACGACTATCGTCGCTTCGTACAGCCCTTCATCCGCGAACAGTGTCAGAAGATTGACTATACCCTCTACCACCTTGACGGAGTAGGAGCCATGCACCATCTGGATGCCCTGTTGGAGATCAAGGAATTGAATGCCATCCAGTGGACGCCTGGTGTGGGAGAGCCACAAGGCGGTTCGCCCAAGTGGTACGACCTCTATCGGAAGATTCTGGCTGGTGGCAAAAGCATCATGGCTTGTTGGGTGACCCTCGACGAGCTGCGCCCCCTGCTCGACAATATCGGAGGCGAGGGCGTCCATATCGAGATGGACTTCCACAACGAACGTGAGGTGGAACAGGCGATGAAGATAGTGGACGACTTCAAAACCAACTATAATCTGCATCCGTCCGACATGAAGGACAACGCTGAGCTCGAAGTAGAGGAAATCATCAAGAGAGTTGAAGGCGGAGAACTGAGTAATCATGTCTCTCATCTCTCATCTCTCACCTCTCACTTAAATAAAATTCTCATCCTCGATGGAGCGATGGGTACGATGATTCAGCGCTATCAGTTGCGCGAGGAAGACTTCCGAGGGGCCCGTTTTGCCAACCATCCGAAGGAACTGAAGGGCTGCAACGACGTGCTGTCGCTGACAGCGCCCTTTATCATTCGCGACATCCATCGTAAATACCTCGAGGCTGGTGCTGACATCATCGAGACCAACACCTTCAATGCCCAGCGCATCTCGATGGGCGACTATGGCATGCAGGACTATTGTCGCGACATCAACCTCGCAGCCGCTCTTCTGGCGCGTCAGTGTGCCGACGAGTTCAGCTCGTCGGATAAGCCCCGCTACGTAGCAGGCAGCATCGGCCCCACGAGCTGCACGACCTCTGTTTCCACCAGTGGTGAGCCACTTGATAAGAATGTATTGCGCGAGGCCTATGCCGAACAGATACAGGCTCTCGTTGACGGAGGCGTCGACGCCCTGCTCATCGAAACCATCTTTGACGTAGAGAATGCCCGTATCGCTTTTGAAGAAGCCCAGCGCATTGCTCCGCAACTGCCTATCATGCTGAGTTTCAATGTGACGACAGCTGACGGACATAACATGCTGGGACAGGATGTCTGCGCGTTTATCCAAACGCTGAACACGAAGCCCTATTCTGTTGGTGTCAATTGCGTGAGCGACGTTGCACTGATGGTGCCTCTCGTTTGTCGCTTGGCACAGTTTGGCACACGGGTGAGCCTCTATCCCAATGCAGGCATGCCTGATGGCAACGGCCATTATAGCAAGACACCAGAGAGTCTGTTGGCTGACGTCTGGCCATTGCTAGAAGGACATTTCTTGAACATCATTGGTGGCTGTTGTGGTACGACGGATGCGCATATCCGCCTGTTCGCCAAAGCGGTAGAGCCCGTGCCAGGAATTTTCCTGTCACCGCTGAAAGCAGGAGAAATAGTTCCTGTAGTTTATGTTCCCGATACAAGTTCCATACCAGGAATTGAGATAAAAATTGAAGATAAGACGGATGCTGATGATCCAGCCGAGCGCCTCTTCGAGGCCATTCTCGCAGGCAAGAGCGATGAGGCTGCTGTAGCAACGAAGGAGGCTATCGCACAGGGCATTGCCCCACAAGACCTCATCAATGGTCAGATGATTCGTGCGATGGGTGAGGTGGGTCAACGCTTTCAGGATGGCAAGGCCTTTGTGCCCCAGTTGTTGATGGCTGGACGTGCCATGAAGGCAGCCCTCGAATTGCTGAAGCCTATGATGGCTGGTGCTGCCTCTACGTCGTTGGGCAAGGTGGTGATAGGTACTGTGAAGGGCGACTTGCACGACATCGGTAAGAACCTCGTGGCGTCGATGTTGGAAGGCTGTGGTTTCGAGGTTGTCAACATTGGTATCGACGTTTCTGCTGATGCCTTTATTCAGGCCATCAAGGAGAACCAGCCCGACATCCTTTGCATGAGTGCGCTGCTGACTACCACGATGGGGTATATGAAAGAAGTCATCGACGCCCTCGAAAAGGCTGGCATTCGCGACCAGGTAAAGGTGATGGTAGGTGGAGCCCCTGTGACACAGGGTTTTGCCGATGAGATTGGTGCCGATGGTTATAGCGACAATGCCAACTCGGCTGTCGCAGTCGCGAAGCAACTGTTAAAGGTAAAAAAGTAATAGGGTAAAAAGGCATACTCAAGCCTTTTTCTTGCGCTTATAGCATTTTTCAAACGTACAGAGTCCGCAGGTATAATCAAGTTTGCGGACTTCTCGTCCCAAGCCAATGATGCCGCTGACGCTCTTGATGGGAACCATCAGCGACGAGTCTGTCAGTGTGATTCCACAGGTGTGCCCATCGAACAAAGGGAAGAGCCTTTGCTGCTCGCTGACGCGCCAACCGCAGTAGCCTGGCGAGAAGCGGTTGGTATGGTGCCAACCCAATTTGTCGATGCTGAGTTGCAGGCTGTTCTCCATCTGATCGGCACATTTCTCTGCAATCACCGAACCCAGCGCATCAGCAATAAACACACGAACCATATCGCCCTCTGCTTTCAGACGCTGCTGATAGGCCTCGTAGTCCATACCAGCGGTGCATACAAAGAGCGCATAAGCCTCTGAGCCCCGCAGCTGACGAAGGATGATCTTACCCATATCGAAGTCGGGCAGTTCACGAACCACGAAGAAGCAGAACTGTGGACGAAGCCACTGGCACACATCGTCGACAACGGCCTGCGTTTCCTGTTGCGTCGCCTCGTCAGGCAGTGCACCATGATAGCCCATCTGCTCGTACACATCAGCAAGGGTTATCTGCAAGTCATTGTAGTCAAGCGTCTTCTGCGTCACAATTCGTGCTATTCGTGAAATTCGTGTTGAAAAAACTATCTATGGTTCCATTCATCAAGCGCTTTGAAGAAGGCATTGATGTTCTCGACGGGCGTATGGGGAGGAGTGTCACACCCGCTGGAAAGAACAAAATTAGGATAGTCCTTCATCTTGTCCAGCAAGTCGAGCACCGTTTGGCGCATCAGCTCTGGTGTGCCGTCCTTGAAGACGCTGACAGGGTCGATATTACCCATGGCTAATGCCGTTGGGGGCACTTCCTTGATGACTTCCTCCATACGGCACTTGTTGCCAAAGTGGTAGGCAGCAGCACCCGTCGACACCATTGCCTGCGTGCATTGGCCCGTATTGCCACAATTGTGCAGGATGACGATGAAGTTGTCGTCTTGCACCTTGTTGACAATATACTTCACATAGGCAGACGAGAAATTCTGGCAGTCGTCGTTCGACATCAGACCCGCAGCTGGTTCAGCCATCAGAACACCATTGGCTCCCGTCTGTTTCAGCGCCTGGCAATACTTCTCGATGAACTGCGTACACTTCGCCAACAGCGTATGGGCAGCATCGGGATTCTCGTAAATCAGCATCATGATGCCTGACATGTCGTAGAGGCGTCCAGCCAACGAGAAGGGTCCGATACAGCCAGCAAAGACGGGCTTTTGGCTTTCCATTGCACGGGCTGCCAAGAGATTGGCCTTCAGATATTGTGGGATGCGCCCAGCGTGGAGCGAGGGAATCTGCAACTGGTTGATGCTCTCGGCATCCTTCAGCATGTGCCCAGCAACGGCAGGTACTGCGTCGTCCGAAAAGGCTATCTCAGCACCAAAGGCCTCTGCTTCCGTCGTCAGGTCCATAATGGTACAGGCGGCAACGGCTGGGTAGGTTTGCGTCAGTCGTTCTACAGCCTCCGCATGAATGCGTCCGTTGCTGACAGCTTCGTGTACCGTGTTGCCATTCATCTCAATGCCAGGATGCGTCATCACTGGCATTGCCGTTACTTCCTTCCGTTGGATGATGTCCTCCACCCATTGGTTCATGTTCATCTTCATATCGTGTCGTAGTTTGCATCGTGATTCACGATGCAAAGGTAAGCAAAATATTTTAGATGACAAAACTATCGGCTGTCCGTCTTAATAAAAATAATCAAAAAGCAGAAAAAGAATATGGAAACGACATTCAAGAAGCCTCTTAGTGGCATCATTCCCCCACTGGTAACCCCCCTGAAGAACAACGAAACGCTCGATGTGGAGAGTCTCGAACGACTCATCGAACACTTGATAGAAGGTGGCGTTCACGGCCTGTTTGTATTGGGTACGACGGGTGAGGAACAGAGCCTCTCGTACGACGTGCGCAAGCAGATGATTAAGGAGTCGTGTCGCATCAATCGTGGTCGTCTGCCCCTGTTGGCATGTATTACGGATACGTCGATAGAAGAGAGCATCCGACTGGCCAAGAAGGCTGCCGACTATGGTGCCGATGGAGTTGTATCGGCCCCACCTTACTACTTTGCTACTGGTCAGCCCGAGTTGGCTCAGTTCTACGAGGAGCTGGTGCCTCAGTTGCCGCTTCCCGTGTTTCTTTATAATATGCCCTCGCACGTGAAGGTGAGCTTTGCTCCTGACACTGTGAAGCGCATTGCACAATTGGAGCAGGTGGTGGGTTTCAAGGACTCCTCGGCCAATGCCGTCTATTTCCAGTCGGTGATGTACAAGATGCAGCACCGCAAGGACTTTGCGATGTTGGTAGGTCCTGAGGAGATTACGGGCGAGTGTGTGCTGCTGGGTGCACAAGGTGGCATCAACGGTGGTGCCAACATGTTCCCTGAGCTCTATGTGGCCATGTACGACGCTGCCCGTCAGCACAACATCGAGCGTGTGCTGCAGTTGCAACAGCTCATCATGCAGATCTCGACGACCATCTATACCGTAGGCAAGCACGGAAGCAGCTATCTGAAGGGCTTGAAGTGTGCCCTCTCGCTCTTGGGCATCATCAACGACGACTTCGTGGCCTCGCCATTCTATAAGTTCGAAGCCCCTGAACGCGAGAAAATACGTCAGGCCCTCGACGCACTACCCATCAAGAATGGCAAGCTATGCATCTGATAGATTTCGTCATATTCTTGGTTTTTACGCTGGGCGTAGTGGTGTTCGGCTGCTCGTTCTTCAAGAAGGGCTCCAGCGCTGACGAGTTCACCTCGGCAGGTCACTCCATTCCTGGCTGGGTGGTGGGCATGTCGATATTCGCCACTTACGTGTCGAGCATTTCGTATATTGGCTATCCGGGCAAGGCGTTTGCAGCCGACTGGAACGCCTTTGTGTTCTCGCTGTCGATACCCATTGCGTCGTATTTTGCCGCCAAGTATTTCGTGCCGTTCTACCGTCACAGCGGCTCCGTATCGGCCTATACGTTCTTGGAGGAGAAGTTTGGTGCTTGGGCCCGTTTGTATGCCTCAGCCTGCTACCTGTTGACGCAGATTGCCCGCATGGGCAGCATCCTCTATCTGTTGGCCGTTCCGATGTATATCCTCATGGGTTGGGATATGCATACGGTCATCATCCTGACGTCGATAGGTATCATTATCTATTCAATGATGGGTGGACTGAAGGCGGTCATCTGGGCAGACGCCATACAGGGTATTATCCTGATAGGTGGTGCCGTGCTGTGCTTGGGCATCCTGATGTTATCGATGCCCGAGGGGCCTATGCAGACCTTTGAACTCGCTGCAAATTCGCCTATGGGCAACAAGTTCTCGTTGGGTGAGTTTACATCAGACCTCACGACGTCGACCTTCTGGGTATGTCTGATTTACGGCATCTTTATTAATCTGCAAAACTATGGCATTGACCAGAACTACGTGCAACGCTATCATGCGGCGAAGACAGACAAGGACGCGAAGTTCTCGGCGCTCTTCGGAGGCTATCTGTTCATTCCCGTCTCTGCGCTGTTCTTCCTGATTGGTTCGGCCCTCTACAGCTACTATCAGGCTGGCGTCGCTGAGTTGCCTGCAGAGATTCAGGCCAAGCCCGACTACGTATTCCCCTACTTCATCGTCAATGGTCTGCCCGTAGGCCTTCGAGGCTTGCTCATTGCGAGCATCTTTGCTGCTGGCATGTCGACCGTTTCGACCAGTGTAACCTCTGCCGCTACGATTATCCTGACGGACTATGTGCGCCCGTTCTTCTTGAAGGCCCGTAGTGTAGCCGACCATCTGCGCCACCACGATCCGCAGGACCATCACAAACATCAGAAACTTGAATTGGCCATCGTGCGCTTGTCCAGCTTTGGCGTGGGCATCTTGGGCGCTTGTGTGGCTATTGCAATGCTCTCGGTAGAAAGCATCATTGACGCGTGGTGGACGCTGTCGAGCATCTTCTCGGGAGGCATGTTGGGACTCTTCCTCTTGGGGTGTATTCCTCAGAAAATCAATCGAACGGCAGCACTCCTTGGATGCATCTGTGGTGTCTTGGTCATTGGCTGGATCAGTATGGCCTCTATGTGGAACCTGCCAGGCATTCATCTGCATCCCTACCTGGCCATCGTACTTGGCACGTGTGTCATCTTCTTGACGGGTTTCTTGGCTACGCTGGCCGTGAAAAAAGGTTGATAAATGTTGAAAAAGGATTAATAAAATGATGAAAAAGTAGAGGAAATAGGCTCATATGCGTAGTTTTAGTTCATAAAGAGTTAATAATGTTTAACAAATTCTACGTATTTCAAATATAATCCCTATATTTGCGACATCAAAAGTCAAGCAATTGACTGATATTTAAGTAGAAAACAAACATTATTAATTCATTTTATTCATTAAAACAATTTGATTATGAAGAAAATTATGATGATTGCAGCTATGATGCTGCTGAGCGTAGGTGCTTTTGCACAGAACGAAGTAGGTCAGTTTACTTTGAAGCCCATGGCCGGTGTAAACCTCGCTACGCTGACGAAGACAGATGATTCAAAATTGCGTGTAGGTCTTGCTGCTGGTGTTGAGGCAGAATATGGTGTAGCTGAAAACTTCAGCCTCAGCCTTGGCGCTCTCTACTCTATGCAGGGTGTGAAATTCACAGAGAAAGGTAGTGGCGCAACGCTTGATGTAACTTACAAACTTGACTACATCAACATTCCCGTTTTGGCAAATTACTATCTGTTTAAGGGCTTTGCCATCAAGGCTGGTATTCAGCCTGCTTTCAAGGCTTCTGCCAAGGTGAAAGCTGAACTTTCTTCTGGTAGTGCTTCTGTTAAGGATTCTGAGACTCTTGATGGTGTAAAGGGCTTTGCTCTTTCTATTCCCTTTGGTCTGTCTTACGAGTATGAGAGCTTCGTTCTCGATGCACGTTACAACCTCGGTGTAACCAAGGCCTTTGATGCTGGTGATTCCAAGAACTCTTGGTTCATGTTCACCCTAGGCTACAAGTTCGCTCTCTAAGCACTTATTTACGTTATAATAATGATGCGCTCCTCCTCAACGAGGGACGCATTTTTTATTCCCAGGGCTGGGAATAATTTTTTCCCAGGCAGGGAACATTTTTTCCCCTTGATGACAACGGGACGGGTCGTTCGTCTTATAAGTTGGAAACTTATAACACTAAAGCATATCAAAACAATGAAGACAAACTATCCGAAGATTGGTATTCGTCCGACGATTGATGGCCGTCAAGGCGGCATCCGTGAGGGACTGGAAGAGAAGACGATGGCGCTGGCCAATGCAGTAAAGAACCTGATTGAGCAGAACCTGAAGAATGGAGACGGTTCGAAGGTGGAGTGTGTCATCAGCGACACGACGATTGGTCGTGTCGGCGAGAGTGCCGCTTGCGCTGAGAAGTTTGAGCGCGAGGGTGTGGGTTCGACCATCACCGTCACGTCGTGCTGGTGCTACGGCTCAGAGACGATGGACATGAATCCGCAGTATCCGAAAGCCGTTTGGGGCTTCAACGGAACGGAGCGCCCAGGTGCCGTTTATCTGGCTGCCGTACTGGCTGCCCACGCCCAGAAAGGTCTTCCCGCCTATGGCATCTATGGTCACGATGTGCAGGACTTGGCCGACAACACCATTCCTGAAGATGTAGCAGAAAAGATTCTGCGCTTTGCCCGTGCCGCTCAGGCTGTGGCTACGATGCGTGGCAAGAGCTATCTGTCGTTGGGCAACACCTGTATGGGTATCGCTGGAAGTATCGTCAATGCCGACTTCCTGCAGAACTATTTGGGCATGCGTACAGAGTATGTTTCTCTAGTTGAGATACTCCGTCGCGTCGACTTCGGCATCTACGACAAGGAGGAGTTTGAGAAGGCCATGAAGTGGGTTGACAAATACTGCAAACCCAACGAGGGCCACGACTATAACGAGGACCGCCCGCTGTTCCCAGGCGTGCCCATGACCACCTTCAACGGCAAGGGCAAGGGTAAGAACCGTCAGGAGAAAGACGAGGACTGGGAGTTCACCGTGAAGACGATGATGATCATCCGCGATCTGATGCAGGGCAGCGAAAAGCTGCTCGAGATGGGTTACAAGGAAGAGGCCATCGGCCACAACGCCATTGCTGCGGGTGTACAGGGTCAGCGTCAGTGGACCGACTACAAGCCCAACTTCGACTTCCCCGAGTCAATGATGTGCACGTCGTTCGACTGGAACGGACCTCGTGAAGCCTATACGCTGGCTACGGAGAACGACTTCCTGAACGGTATGTCAATGCTCTTCGGCCACCTGCTGACCAACAAGGGCGTGATGTTCTCTGACATCCGCACCTACTGGAGCCCTGAGGCCGTAGAGCGCGTGGCAGGTACAGTGCCCAGCGGTTTAGCCGCTGGTGGTTTCATTCACCTCATCAACAGCGGCGCTACGACGCTTGACGCTACGGGTGCAATGAGCGACGCTCAGGGCAACCCCACCATCAAGAATTTCTGGGAAATGGACAACAACGACGTGGAGGCTTGTCTGAAGGCTACCTCATGGATGCCTGCCGATCGTGACTACTTCCGCGGAGGTGGTTACTCGTCGCATTTCGTCACGCGTGGCGGTATGCCAATGACTATGCTGCGTCTGAACCTCGTGGCTGGACTCGGTCCCGTATTGCAACTCGCTGAGGGTTGGACAGTTGAACTTGACCCCAAGACGCACGACATCCTCGACAAGCGCACCGATCCCACATGGCCCACCACTTGGTTCGCCCCACGTCTGGACCCCACGAAGGATGCCTTCAAGGACGTCTACAGCGTCATGAACAACTGGGGAGCCAATCACGGAGCCATCTGCTATGGCCACGTAGGCGCCGACCTCATCACGCTCTGTGCTATGCTGCGCATCCCCGTTTGCATGCACAACATTGCCGATAAGGACATCTTCCGTCCTGCCGCTTGGAATGCATTCGGTATGGATAAAGAAGGCGCCGACTATCGTGCCTGCGCCAACTTTGGACCGATATATAAATAATAGGTAAAAGTGAATAGTGAATAATTTGCTACCGCAATTCTTTCAGCCAAAGGGAGAGCGGTAGCAAATTATTCACTTTTACCTATTCACTATTACCTTAAAGTAAAGTCGAACGACTGCAAATCTTCATCCCTTGACGACGTGCCGTAGAGTATCTGGTAACGACCAGGCTTTACGGCAAGTTCGTCTATCGTCTCGTCGTAGTATTCGAAGGCCTCACTATCCAAAGCAATGGTTGCCTTCTGGGTTTCGCCAGGTTTCAGGGTAAGCTTTTGGAAGCCCTTCAGCGCCTTGATGGGAGCACCAGCATCGTCCAATCGCTTCACGTAGACCTGAACGGTCTCTGTGCCTTCGCGGTTGCCAGTGTTGGTAACAGGAACGACGACAACGGTGTAAGGCTTGTTGGACTTGCCAATCTTTGCAGATTTCGCAGTCATCTTACCCTTGCCCACGCTGAACGTCGTATAGCTCAGACCATAGCCGAAGGCATACTGCGGCTGACCCGTGAAGTAACGATAGGTGCGGTTCTTCATCGAATAGTCCATGAAGTCGGGCAGGTCGTCGTTCGAACGATAGAACGTCACAGGCAGTTTACCACCAGGGTTATAGTCGCCAAACAACACATCAGCCAATGCCTTGGCGCCACCCTGACCAGGATACCACGCCTGCAACAAGGCATCGTACTGTCCCTCAACACTTCCGAAAGCAATGGCCGAACCCGAGCAGTTGACGAAAACGACGGGACGGCCAGTCTGGTGCATCGCTTTGACCAGCAGCTGCTGTACTACAGGCAGTTCGATGGTCTGCTTGTCGCCGCCCTCGCCTTCCATACGGGCTGAGATACCACCAATGATGATGATAGCATCGGCCTCACGAACCTCGTTGGCCAAATCGCTGAAGTCAACCAGCTTGCGCTCGCAGATGTCACCACGCAGCATAGCGAACTGCCCCTTGCCGCGACGATATTCAATGACAACGTCGTAGTCCTTGCCCTTTTCCACAGGGAACGACTTGTACTCTACGCGACGACCAAAGCCGAAGCCAAAGCCACGACGACCGCCACCCTTGTTCTCTTCTACCACCTCGCCATTGACCTTCAGCACGTAGCCGTTGTCGCTCATCAGCGTGTACTTCATGTCGCCAGTAAATGTAGCTGTGTACTTACCGCTGATGCGGACGCAGATGTTGTCGTTGCTGACACCCTCGGCAAAGCCCCAGGCACCAAAGGTCGAGAAGTTCAGCTCGTTGTAGTAGCCCGTCTTGACAGGAGCAGGAGCCTCACCCTCAAACGGAGAAGTCTCTGAGTTCCAGAACTCTACGAAGGCACCTTTGCCACCGTTGAACTCCTGCAAATGGTGGATGGTTTCGTACTCGTCGTTCAACTCGCAGGCCTTCTGGTAGATAATCTTCGCACCAGGCACAGCGGCCTTGATGCCCTCCAGCAAAGAGTGCTGATGCTCCTTGGTGGGTGTGCCGCCGTAGTTGCCGTTCAGCAGTTCGATATCGTCGGCATTGGGACCAACGACGGCCAGTGTCTTGATGCTTTTGGAAAGCGGGAGAACCGCTTTCTGCGAGCCAGCCAGCTGCTTATTCTCCAGTAGTACCATTGACTCGCGGGCGGATTGGGTGGCCAGCAAGTCGTGCTTCTCGCAGGAGATGGTCGAAGCAGGAATCGTCGACCAAGGAACCATGTCCACTGGGTCGAACATGCCCAGTTCGAAGCGGCCCGTCAGCGTGTAACGCAGGTGCTTGTCCAACTCGCTTTCTGTGATGAGCCCTTTCTTCAGACCCTCAGCCAGCGACATAAATACCTTACCGCATTCCAGGTCGGTACCATTCAATACGGCGTCGACAGAAGCGCTGAGCGGATCTTTATGCGTCTCGTGCTGGCCCTTGTTATAGAAGTTGTTGATGGCGTCGCAGTCGGTCAGCACAATGGCATCATAGCCCCACTTGTTGCGCAGGATGTCTATCAACAGGCGGTCGCTCGTACAACACGGCTTACCCTCGAAACGCTGATAGGCACACATCACCTCACGGACATTGCCTTTCTTCACCAAAGCCTTGAAGGCAGGCAGATAGGTTTCCCACAGGTCACGATTCGTAGGCTCAACGTTCATGGAGTGGCGCAAAGGCTCTGGACCGCTGTGTACGGCATAGTGCTTGGCACAGGCGTGGGTCTTGAAATATTGGTCGTTGTTGCCCTGCATACCCAAGACGGTCTGCACGCCAAGAACGGCATTCAGATAGGGGTCCTCACCGCAGGTCTCCTGTCCGCGTCCCCAACGAGGGTCACGGAAGATGTTAACGTTCGGACACCAGAAGGTCAGTTCCGGATTGCCTGGATAGTAGGTCACGCCTTGAGGCACATTAAACAGCTTGGGATCGTTGTGGTCAGTGCGGTTCCAGTTGGCACGAGCCTCGTCGCTGACCTGCGAGAAGACGTCGTAGACCAGTTGTGCATTAAAGGCAGCAGCCAATCCAATGGGCTGTGGATAGACGGTATAGCCTCCCTGACGCACACCATGACAGGCTTCGCTCCACCAGTTGTATGACGGGATGCCCAAACGGTCGATAGAGACGCTTTTGTTCATCATCAGGCCCACTTTCTCTTCTGGGGTCAACATGCCTAACAGGTTTTCTACGCGTTCAGCACGAGGCAGGTTGGGATTCTGCCAAGGGTATTTAAACTGAGCTTTAACTTTTACGGAACTCATGGCAATCGCCAAGGCTGCCAACAAAATGATTCTTTTCATAGTGATAATATTTAGTTTCTGCGTGCAAAGATACAAAAAAATATTTTATATGACGACAAAACAGCAGTTTTTCAGTCTTTTTATAAACAGAATAACGACTTTAAACTTATGAGAAAAAGCTTACTGATAGCCTTCATGGCCCTATCGTCTGTGGCTATGGCGCAGACTTTTGAGACACGTTACGAGCGCCCTGTCAACGATTTGATGAAGGACGTTGCCAAGCGTTTTGGTGTTAGGTTTAAGTTCGACGCCAATGTCGATACGGTGGGCAAGCGCCTGCCGTATGCAGACTTCCGCGTGCGCCCTTATTCGTTGGAAATGACGCTCGACAACATCTGTAAATACTACGACTGGAACTGGTGGAAACAGAATGGCAACCTCTATAAGATTAAGCTGTACGAGTATCCACGTCGCCACGAGGCAGAAGGTAAGATGATACTCGACTGGCTCTCGTCGCTTTATAATAATAAGGAGCAATGGGAGGCCCGTCGCGACTCATTACGTCGTGAAGTCCGCCAACGACTAGAACTGGACAAGTTCCTCGATTCATGTGTGATGGTGAAGGACAAGAAAGGCAACCTTCAACGTCCCGTTGTCCTCTCAAAGGTTCGCAAGCACGACGGTTATACCACGCAGAATATCTGCATTGAGCTAACTCTTGGGCAACATCTCTTTGGTACAATTTACGCATCCACCAAGAAAGGTAAACATGCACTCATTGTCTGTCCTGATGGCCATTGGCCCTATCGCTATCGTAAGGACGAGCAGCAGCGACTGGGCACGCTGGCCCGTATGGGTGCTGTCTGCGTCGATTTTGACCTCTATGGCTGGGGTGAAAGCGAAAAGGAGGTAGGCGAGGCTGCTCACCATACCAGTCGTGCCCACGTCTATCAGGCAGCCTGTGGCTACATTCTGCTCGACTGGATGCTCGCCAACCGTAAGGACATTGACCCAGAGCGTGTGGGCGTGATGGGTGGCTCTGGTGGTGGTACCCATACCGTATTGCTCTCTCTGCTCGACGAACGTGTCACAGCCTCTGCTCCTGTAGTGCATTTGGCCTCGCATTTCGATGGAGGCTGTCCCTGCGAGAGCGGCAAACCCGTACAGCTCTCGGCTGGCGGAACGTGTGAACCTGAATTGGCAGCTGTCGTAGCCCCCAAACCTATGTTGGTTGTCAGCGATGGTGGCGACTGGACCTCGAGCGTTCCCACCCTTGAATTCCCCTATCTGCAGCGCATTTATGGGTTCTACAATGCTAAGAACAAGGTTCGTAACGTGCATTTGCCCAACGAACGTCACGACTTCAACGAAAACAAGCGTCAGGCTGTCTACGACTTCTTCATCGACATCTTCGGACTGGACCGCTCGATGCTCGACGAAAGCAAGATTACCATCGAACCTGACGAAGCACTTAAATCACTCTACAAATGAGAAGATTATTGGTATTGACATTTCTCATCTCTCATTTCTCATTGCTCATTTGCGAAGCTCAGGAGACGCATTACCACAAGGGCCTGCGTTCGCAAGCAGAGAATGATAAATACGGAGGTGTGGCCGCAGAACCGCATTTCGACGGAGGAGGCTATTACTGGACCCGTGTGCGCAATGTGGACGACGTCGCCATTACCCACGAAACAGCGGCCGATTCGCTGGCCCGTCGTGAAGACTTCAAGCGGTTGTGCCAGTTGGCCTACGACGCTTACGAGGCAGGTGATGCGGTGAAAACCATTACCTATGGCGATAGTGCCTTACAGAAACGCTATCATACTGCCGACCTCTACTTCTTCATGGCCGTATCGTTCGAGAAGTTAGGTAGTTACGACGAAGCCGACCGGGCTTACCGTAAGGCCCTCGGATCGGGCTATCCTGGAGCCTTGAACGTCTACAACGACTTCAAGGTGCGCCAGCAACAGCGCAAAGCCGCCGACAAACAACGCAAGAAAGAAGAAAAGCGCAAGGCAAAGGAAGAAAAAAAGAGGCTCAAGGAAAGTTGAGCCTCTTTTCTACTTAACATTCGTAAGCCTTATGCGTATATAAGACAGCATGACCCAACAAGAGTTTGAACATATAGTCCCCAGACTTCGCCCACGTCTGAAAGACATCGGGCGGCAATTCTTTGGTAACGAAGAAATGGCTGAGGATATTGCTCAGGAGACACTGATGCGACTCTGGATGCTGCGTGAACGAATTGCACCGCAGACGGACATCGAGCCATTGGCTGTCCGAATGGCTAAGAACCTGTGTGTCAGCGAGTGGCGCAAACAAAAGGTGAGACAAGAGAACTCCCTGCAAGAAGCACTCACAGACCATAAGGATATCCAGCGCGATGTAGAACTGAAGGAAGAAGTAGCGCGACTGAAACGGGCTGTCAGCCAGCTGAAACCCGCTGAGCAACGCTTGTTCCGTATGCGCCACGAGGCAGAGATGGACATTCAACAAATCAGCGCTGTAACAGGTATCGGAGTGCGATCTGTTAGTGCTATGCTGAGTACTGCAAAACGTAAACTATTGAAAATACTAAATCCGAAAGGAGGCTTATAATGAAAAAGGAATTAATAGAAAAGCTGCTAAACGAGCAGACGACACCTGAAGAGGAACACCTCGTAGCCCAGATGCTTCAGCAAGAGGAGGATATGGACTCTTGGCTCGCAGAAGACGAGACGGCAGAATACGACCGTATCGTCAACGAACGTCGTGCCAAGCATCGTACGTTGCGATGGGCTGTTGCCGCAGTCATCGTGGCGTTCATTGCGGTGGGGGCCATTGTGCTTTGGCCAAGGGAACAGCTTGATCCTGGAACACAGTGTCCAGATTTTTCCGAGAGACATACTTCTGTTGTCATTACAGAACCATCAAAACCTGAGGCACCACCCACGAAAGCCAAGAAACGTATCAGAAGGAAGGCAGCAGTTTCTACCACTGACAGCCTGCAATACTACATTGCCCGTTTGGAGAAAGAGTTGGAGAACGTCAACGAAAGTACCTATACCGCTAAGGCGGAGGAGGTGCTGCGTGCTGATGCCCGATTGCAGAAACTTGTCCAGCGCATCATGATGGGCGAACTGACCAAAGACGATGTGCCGGCAGAGGCCATGAATACGAACCAAACAAAGGAGGAGCAACCATGAGACGTATATTATTGATAATAGGAATCGTGTTTGCAATACTGAATGGCAGCGCTCAGAGCATCAGTACCTATGGTGACCTGCGTGCCAAAGTGCTTCATGTGGGGCAGAAACTGACAGGCCACAACACCACGAACGACCAAGCGATAGCCGTCATAGTGCGCGAGCTGGCGATGAACTATCAGGGCCGTCTGTCGCGCCAGCAGTTCCAGGAACTCAAGGATACCATCGAGGTGATGCGCAGTCAACTCAGCGCAGACACTTGGAAAACGGTGTTGAATAGCGCTATTGAGACGTTGCAGGAAAAGACGGATACGCTGGACATTCAGCAGCGCATTCTAGACTACTACAAACGGGTGCCACAGGAACAAATATATGTTCACACCGACCGTCCTTACTACGTGCCAGGTGATACCGTTTGGTTCCGTGCCCATCTCGTGGATGCCGTCACGCATACTCCCATCAGCCGTTCGCGCTATGTCTACGTGGAACTGCTTGACCAGCAGGCAGATACACTCATGCAACGTGTCGTCGTGAAGTGCGACAATGATGGCGTCTTTGCCAATGCCCTGTTGTTGCCTAAAACCATTCGTGGCGGCAGCTACACCCTTGCGGCTTATACACAATGGATGCGAAACTTCCCTGCCGAACGATTCTTCTACAAGCAGTTAGTGGTGGTTGGAAATTCGTCACTTACGGACTCGCAATCCGAACCCGACGGACTGGCAGTCCGAACCCTACGGACTCACAGTCCGCTCCTTACGGACTCAACGCTGGAGTTAGGACAACGGAAAGGGCAACTGCTTATCCAGTTGAACAAGACTATTGACAAGCCCCTCGCCTGTGTGCTCTACGGCAGCGGTAACCTTATCGTCGCTGACTACACGCCAGGCAAAGTGTTACGTATCGACAGCCAGACGTTGCGACCAGGAAGCCTCAGCGTGGCAATGGTGAACCGCGAAACGGGAGCTATCATAGCTGAGGGCCAGACGAACATCGAAGGCAAAGACGCACAAGTTACCATCAGTGGCAAGGCACAAAGCAATAACAATCCGATGGAGCTAAACATTGACGTTGCTGATGCTGACGGCACTCCGCTCTACGGCAACTTCTCGTTCTCCGTCACTGACTACGACGTGGTGCAGCCCGATACCTTACAACCTGCGATTGACAAGTCTCTCTCTCAGCAGCCTGCTGACTATTCGCTGGCCAACATGCTCAGCGGGAGGTTTCCCGAAATTGACTATGGCTTCCAGACCTCACAGACCATCTCCGGCTCCATTCGCGGTACCATCTTTAAAAAGGTAAAGCATCCGAAACTGATGCTCTTCCGTCCTGATACGGGTTTCCGCACCACCTTTGAGCTGGGCGACAGCAGCCGCTTTACTATCAACGGCCTCGACTTCCCTGACGGCACGACATACGTCTTGGAAGGTATGCGTCGGACGGGCAGCACCAGCCTTGTACAACTGAATATCGATTCGATATCCTATCCTCAGCTGCATGTTCCTCAGTGGTCCATCCAAAAGCTTGATATTCCTGAAGGGTTTAACAAGCAGGCCAAGGAGCAGGTGATGTACGGCAGCATAGACCGAGAGATAGAACTGCCCGAGGTGGTCAAGGAGAAGAAGCGCCAGCACAAGCCTACGAATCTGATGGGCGTTCCTCCCTTCCGAGCCTTCTACGATGACGACCCCATGCTGAACAACTTCCATTCTATGGAAATCCTGCTCAGCACCCTGGGCATCCCCGTGTATCGCGATGCCGAGGGGGAACTGCAAGTTCGGGCACGCTCCGGCAGTGTCAGCGCCAATTATCATGGTCCAACCATCTATATCGATGAGTTCCGCTGCAACGTGGAGGAGCTGCTCATGCTGCAACCCTCTACCATCGAGTCCATCGAGTGGTTCGACCATGTCGGAGCCGCCCACATGACCATCTACGGCTGGAACGTCTCTACCAGCGGTTTGCTGCTTGTTCGTCAGAAGCCGGGGCTACACGGTAGGATATTCCGCCCCCTGTCAATGGCTACGGTGCAGCCGCAAGGCTGGAAGCCCAGCATAGAGTTCTATTCCCCGCAATACACCGACCCGACGGCCAAGGCTCGCCCCGACCACCGCACCACGCTCTACTGGAACCCGAAGGTCGAGACCGATGACAACGGCCACGCCACCGTCCGCTTCTATGCCTCCGACGTCTCCAAACGTTATCTCGTCACGCTGGAGGGTGTCAGCAACGACGGAATAATCGTTCAAAAAACAGTGATTATTGAATAATTCTTATTACCTTTGCACCAATGAAACGACTGCTATCTATTATCATATCCGTCCTCATCCTCCTGCCTGTTGCGGCACAGACCGTCGTCCGCGATGCACAGGACGGTCAGCCAGTCATCCAAGCTTCCGTCTATGACGAGCAGGGCAAAATAATCGGCGTTACGGATGCCGACGGACTATTGCCCGACGTGAGCGGCAGCAAGGCTATCCGCTTGACACATATTGCCTACCGTTCATTAGATGTGCAGACAGAGCAGATTGGTGCAGAACTGCGGATGCATCCCGTGACCTACTCCATCAAGCCTGTGGTTGTCGAAAGCAAAAAGGATGCCTACTGCCTGAAACTGATGTGCTATTACCGGCAGTACATGGTCAATGGCAAGGGAACGGTAGACGAACTGCCCCCTGTGGTTAGTTTCGTTGACGGCATCTGCAACCTGTATGTGTTTACCGATGACTATAAGACGACGCGTCAGGTGCAGTTAATCAAACGACAGGTAATCTCAAACGACATGGAGTCCAGTACAACGGATGAGGAACTGCCCGGAATAACCATCCACTCTCTGCCTGAACGCTACCGGGAGGCGGTGGACAAGTCGCCCTATACATTTCAACAGGATAGTACACGACATGTAATCAATACGACTTTTAGTGCGCTTTACCCAGACAAGAGCCGCCTGGTTAGACTGAATATTTTGGGTAGTAACAGCAAGTACCAGACCGTAGCGTCGCCTACGATGGTGAAGAACCTGCATCAAGCTGTTCACCAACAGGGACCATACGCAAAGGTGTCGCAAGGCGACTTGCTGGCCTATAGTGAAGTGCGTCAGCTGAAAGGCACGATGAAGCAGCGAGGACGTGAGAAGTACGCCATGAACCTCTGGCTGTTCGACGAATACTTTCCAGTTGAGGCCACGTTGATGACCAAGCAAGAGTACAAAGCAGAACAAAGACACCGGCAGAAATCATCCCAGATGTTGTCGCCTGACGACATAGACCGCTATATTAATGAACAGCACATACCGGAACTGAGCAGTGACATACAGCAGAAACTGGAGATGACACGCAAGCGTCAGGGGACGATGGTGACACCTGACGGTCAGCGTGCTGATGCTTATAAAGACTTGCCGCAGGAGCGCATCTACCTACAGACCGACAAGCCGTACTATGCAGCAGGTGATACGGTGTGGCTGCGTGCCCACTTGATGGATGCCGAGACGAACGAGCCTGTCAGCCGTTCGCGCTTCGTTTATGTTGAACTGCACGACCAGCAGGCTGACACACTGATGCAGTGCATGATGATACGTTGCGATGAGGATGGCGTGTTTGCCAACGCTCTGCTGTTGCCCAAGGAAATCAAAGGTGGAGTCTATACCTTAGTGGCTTATACGCAGTGGATGCGTAACTTTCCTGCCGAGCAGTTCTGTTATCAGCCACTGACGGTGGTGGGTGGTGGACGCGTCCGAGGGCATCGCATACCCACAGAACTGATGGCGCTGCATGATGCCCAGGTGAGCATTCGTGGAAATGCTGCTACAGAAAGGGTACCTATCACGTTCGACATTGATGTTCGCGACAAGGATGGGAATCCGCTTCATGGTATCTATGCACTCTCTGTTACTGACTACGACGTGGTGCAGCCTGATAGCGTGTTTGGCGACATCCGCCAGAGCCTGCTGCGACAGCAACACGGCTACAAACCCGACACTGTCAGAAGCATCACTCATCCCTATCAGGAGCAGCAGTTCATCACGGGCCGCGTAAAGGGCAGCATTGGCCAACGCATCAAGAATCCGCACCTGCTGGTGCTCAACGCACAGACGGGTCAGCAATGGGAATTCGAACTGGGTGACAGTACCCGTTTTGCTTTAGCTGTGGATAATCCTGAAGGCACCACATTCCAACTGGAGGGTACACGGCGCAGCGGTCGTACGACGTTCGTGGAACTGCAAATCGACTCGCTGACCTTCCCCAAGGTAACATTGCCGCATTACACGTTGACGAAAGGTACAGACCTCGCTGCCTTCAGGGCGCAGGCCCAGACACAGCAGATGTACAACAGGGAAAGCCACATCGAACTGCCCGAGGTGGAGAAGGTGGGTAAGAAACGCAAACCGCTTAAAAACAACATCATGAGCCTAGAGGCTCCCAGAGGTTTCCAAGAGGAAGACCCGCGTATTGAGCGGGCAGCCAACATGCAGCAACTGCTGACATCGTTAGGCATGAGGGCTGTCTATAGAGATGGCGAAGCTTATATTACAACTCCTGACAATGCCGGCGTAAAAATCTTTGTAGATAATATAGTGGAGACGGATCATGACTATGTAATCAACCTGTTGCCGACGGACATCAAGTCCATAGAGTATTTCACACCAAACAATTCCATCAACGGATTCTTTGGAGTGCGCCCCGTATCCTATTCAGGGAAGGTGCCTGGTGTGCTGTTTGTCTTTTTGAAAGATGGTTCAGAAATCGTCAAAGCAAGAGCCAAGGACCGTCTTTCTTTTGTCACCGTTCGGCAGATGGGCTACCGCTGGCCTGTCGAGTTCTATTCTCCGCAATACACGGATAAGAGTCAGAAGACGCGTCCTGACCATCGCACCACACTTTATTGGAACCCGAAGGTCACGACGGATGCCAATGGCAAAGCAAGTGTGAAGTTCTACGCATCAGATATCTCCAAGCGTTATCTCGTAACCCTCGAAGGTGTCAGCAACGACGGAACTATCGTACGAAAGCAAACGGTCATAGAATAAGTTTGTCCCCCTCGTTCCCTTAAACAAAAAAGCCAAAAGAAGCATGAGGTTTCTTTTGGCTTTTGGATTGTTGTTGCTGAATGCGTTAGAACATCTGCCCAACGGCTCGGGCCTCGTCGCCCTCGAAGGTGATGACGTCGGTTACGGGTTCGTAACTCATGCGGGCAAACTGATGAAGCAGTATGGCGAAAAACGCTCTGTCACGCGAGATGCAGACTTCTGCCATGTAGTTACCGTTAGCAACTGGTTTCGGACGGAAGTTGCCAATAGCCTGAGCGAGTTTCTCCCGTTCTGTGGTGAGGATGCGTTTCAACTGTTCGCCATCAGCGGGCGACATTTCGATGGTCTGGGCGTCGATAACGCTATTAGTAGGATTATAGACAGCTGTAGTGCGCAGTCCGAACAGAGATTTGCTGATGCTAATACGAGCATCAGCGCAGATGCTGTTCCACATCTGCAATTGTTTGATATTTGCCATTGTTATCTTTTCTTTGTTAATAATGTTTGTTTCCCCTCCTCTCATCGTTGCAAAGGGAAACAGATTGCTAACAAAGAAGCCGCCTTAGCGCAATGACATAGTAAAGGCGCGAAGGCGCAGCAACGGTGCACTGTCTGTCGAGGCAGCCACACCATTGCTGTATGGTACATTTAAAGGGTTTGTAAACTTCGTTCCCTGCCCAGCGTCCATGATGCTTGCCAGGTTTACCGCCATGCGTTGGCAACAGGCGGGTGGGACGTGATGAGGCGACACGATGTGATGATGAGGCTGAGCGGAAGGCAACTTCTACAGGACTCTGGGGCTCCTCGGCTACATGCTTCAGATAGCCGTCGTGCTGTTTAATCTGTTCTTCGCTCTTCTGCTCGTCTCTTGCAGCCATGCCTTGTGCCTTGGTATCCAGAATGGAACCAAGGAAATCGCACAATAACGTGGCGACGAGGAAGAGACGAATCAGAAACCTGTTCATGCCGTTTTTCAATAACTGGCGGCAAAAATACGAAAAACTTTCGGAAACACCTTCGGTTTTCGCGAAAAAAGTTTAGAATGAAGGAAAAATTGCTGGCTGATGACATTTTGACCTTTCATCAGTCCTTAATATATAAAGGTATAGACGATGAAGATACTAACGCTGAAGGCATTTTTATTTTTTATTTTTTGTTTTCTATTGACTCCTGCTAGAGCGCAACACCGCTTGTGGTACGACCAGCCTGCCCAGACGTGGACGCAGGCACTGCCCATCGGTAATGGTGTGATGGGTGGAATGGTGTTTGGAACTCCAGCGGTAGAGCATATTCAATTGAACGAGGAAACCATTTGGGCCGGACAGCCTAATAATGTGGTGAACCCCAATGCGAAGGAGGCTCTGCCCGAGGTGCGCAGACTGATTTTCGAAGGAAAATACAAAGAGGCGCAGGACTTGGCCAACGCCAAGGTGATGCCCCGTGCCGTAGACAAGAATATGGGTATGCCCTATCAGCCGTTTGGCGACCTGTATATCGCAATGCCTGGACACGCAAACTACTCTGATTATGAGCGTTGGTTGGATTTGGACAATGCCAAAAGCGTGGTGAGCTACCAAGTAGCCGGGGTGCAGTATGAACGTGAAACGATAGCCCCGTTGGGAGGTCATCAAGTTATTGCTATCCGCCTGACTGCCAGCGAGAAAGGCAAGATTACGTTTACTGCCAATATGACGTCGCCCCATGAAAACGTGCTCATCAACATGGATGGTAACGAGGCGACGCTGCTGGGTGTTTCCAGCAAGCACGAAGGTTTGAAGGGTAAGGTGCGCTTTATGGGGCGTATGGCTGTACAGACAAAGGGCGGTCAGGTCAGCGGTTCGAATGGAATCATCAGCGTCGTTGGTGCCGATGAGGCTACGCTGTATGTCACTGTTGGCACTAATGTCAAGAGTTATAAGGACATCACGGGCGACGAAGTCCAGCAGTCGAAAGAACGCCTGAGCGGAGCAATGGCCCTAGGCTATGAGGCGCTGAAGGCCCTGCACGAAAAGACCTATAAGCACTATTACAACCGCGTGACGCTTGACTTGGGCGAAGACCAATATGCCAACGTCCCCATGAATAAGCGTATCGAGCGCTTTAGTGTGGTCAGCGATTCTGTCGCTGACAATCACCTCGTTGCCACTTACTTTCAGTTCGGACGTTACCTGTTGATTTGCAGCAGTCAGCCCGACAATATGAACCCTGCTAACCTTCAGGGTATCTGGAACGACAAGATGTTCCCCTCGTGGGACTCGAAATACACCACGAACATCAATCTCGAGATGAATTACTGGCCTTCGGAGGTCACGAACTTGACAGAGATGAACGAGCCTTTGTTTAAACTCATCCGTGAGATTTATGAACAAGGTAAGGAAACGGCTCGCGATATGTATGGTGCAGAGGGTTGGGTGCTGCACCACAATACTGACCAGTGGCGTATTACGGGCCCTGTGGATCGTGCCCAAACGGGACTCTGGCCTGTAGGTTCTGCTTGGCTCTGTCGCCATTTGTGGGAGCACTATCTTTATACGAGCGACAAGGATTTCCTTCGTCAGTACTATCCCATCATGCTCGACGCAGCCCGTTTCTATACGCAGACACTGCAAAAGCATCCAACGAAGGGCTGGCTTGTCGTCTGTCCTGGTGAGTCGCCAGAACATGGTGGTAAGGGCCGCCCCACACCGCTCGACGCAGGTGTGACGATGGACAATCAGATTGTTACTGAGCTATACACCAACGTACTGGAAGCTGCTAAAATCATTGGCGACAACAACCCTCTGCTCTCAGTTTTCAGTTCTCAGTTAGCACAACTTCCTCCCATGCAGATAGGTCGTTGGGGCCAGTTGCAGGAGTGGCTCGACGATTTAGATGATCCCAAGGACGACCATCGCCATTTCTCACATCTCTACGGACTCTATCCTTCGTATCAGATTTCTCCCACTCGCACCCCAGCGCTTTGGGAAGCTGCACGTAAGTCGCTTGAGGCTCGTGGCGACGTATCGACAGGTTGGTCGATGGGTTGGAAAGTCTGTTCGTGGGCCCGTTTGCTCGATGGCGAGCACGCCTACAAGCTCATCAAGGACCAGTTGACGCTGACTGCCGACACCTTCTTGATTTTTGGCACCGTCAAACAACGTGGCGGTACCTATCCCAATATGTTCGATGCCCATCCACCCTTCCAGATTGACGGCAACTTCGGTTGTACGGCTGGTATTGCCGAGATGCTGATGCAGAGCTACGATGGATTTATCTATCTGTTACCAGCCCTTCCCTCTGTATGGAAAGACGGTAGCATCAAGGGCCTTGTGGCTCGTGGAGGATTTGAGATTGATATCGACTGGAAGGACGGAAAACTGACGAAGGCTGTTGTTCGCTCTCGTAATGGAGGAACTTGTCTGCTTCGTTCGAATACTCCCATCAAGGGTAAAGGTTTGAAAAAAGGTAAGCAGAACCTCTATACCTTGAACACCAAAGCTGGCGGAGTCTATGAATTAAAGGTAAAAGAGTAAAAAACTATCACTAAACAAAAATACGATTATGAAGAACGGAAAAACATGTTTTGGCGTGATTATCGGAACACGCGCCTATTTTAACTCTGAGTTGGCCAAAGACGTGCGTAAGCAACTGCTGAAGACACTCGAAGATGGAGGTTATGAGTACATCATTCTGCCTGAGGATGCTACACCTACCGGCAGTTCAAGCATCGAGACTCGCGAGGATGGTCTGAAGGTTTCGAAGCAGTTCCGTGAGCATCGCGACGAGATTGACGGTATCATTGTCTCGCTGCCTAACTTCGGCTTCGAAATTGGTATCATCAACGCCATTAGCGATGCTGACTTGAACGTCCCCGTATTGGTACAGGCTTGTGACGACGAGAATGACAAGGTTGACCTTGATTCACGTCGCGATGCTTTCTGCGGTAAGATCAGTGTGTGTAACAACCTCTATCAGTATGGTATTCCCTTTACGGACACCACTCTGCATACTTATAGCATCTACGACCCACTGCTCCGCAAGGACATCGACCGCTTTGCTGCTATCTGTCGCGTAGTCAATGGTTTGCGCCACTGTCGACTGGGACAGATTGGAACGCGTCCTTTGGGTTTCAACACATGTCGTGCATCAGAAAAGCTGTTACAGCGCTCAGGCATCACCGTTGTTCCTGCTGACCTCAGCGAGATCCTTTATGCTGCCCAGAAGATCAGCGACGACGATCCCAAATTTATCGAGATGTGTAATCGTACCTGCAATTACGCCAAGGTGCCCGACAGCTATAAGGAGAAGTTAGGCTTGCAGGCTAAGTTCAGCGTGGCTGTTGAAAACTGGATTGAGCAGAACGATGTGCAGGCTGTAGCCATTCAGTGTTGGGATTCGTTGGAGCAGAACTACGGCTGTGCCCCCTGTGTCACCATGTCGATGCTAAGCGAGAAACTGATTCCTGCTGCTTGTGAGACTGACCTCGCTGGTGCCGTATCGATGTACGCCCTCGCCCTCGCCTCGCAGAATGCTCCTGCCTTGCTCGACTGGAACAACAACTTCGCTGAGGATCGCAACAAGTGTGTCTGCACACACTGCGGCAACTTCCCCAAGCAGTTTGTGGGGAATGGCGACCTCAAGTTAGGTCCGTTGGGCGTGTTGGGTCGTACACTGGGTAAAATCAATACCTTTGGCGCTGTCTATGCTAAGGTCAGCGAAGGACCCTTCACCTTCTTCCGTATCTCGACAGACGATCCCAAGGGTCAGATCAAGGCTTACCTGGGCAAGGGCGAAATCACCAACGATCCCTATGGCATGGACGGTTGTATCGCAGTTACTCAGGTCGACAACCTGCAGCAGCTGATGAAGTATATCTGCAAGAATGGCTTCGAACATCATGTGGCCATGTGCCGCACTGATGTGGTCGACATCCTCAATGAAGCTATTGAGACCTACCTCGGCTGGAATTTATACGTCCACGAGTAAATAAATAACCAAAAAATTTGCAAGATACGAAAAAAGTTCGTACCTTTGCAGCCGTTCAGAGGAATGAGGGACTCCAGCGCGAGTCTCTCATTCTTGCATTTTAAATACATCAATATCGTTTATGATAGACAAGAACGTAGTAACAAAAGCTGTTGAGGAGTGGTTGCAGAAGGGCGACTACTACCTGGTAGACGTCGAAATGACTGCTGACGACCGTATCGTGATTGAGATAGACCATGCTGACGGTGTGTGGATTGAAGACTGTGCTGACCTGAGCCGTCACTTGCAGGAGGCGCTGGGCGAGGAGCTGGGCGACTATGAACTGGAAGTGGGTTCGGCGGGTATCGGACAGCCTTTCAAGGTGATGCAGCAGTATGTGAACCACGTCGGCAAGGAGGTGGAAGTGCTGCAGAGCAACGGGCTGAAGGTGCAGGGCATCCTGAAGGAGGTCGATGCCGATGCCGGACAGTTCACGGTAACCGTGAAGGAGAAGCAGCAGGTGGAGGGCAAGAAGCGCCCCCAGCTGGTAGATGTCGACAAGTCGTTCCTGGTGAGCGACGTGAAGTACTGTAAGTACTTGTTAAACTTCAAGTAATTCAAAAAAGTAAAAATATAAAAAAGAATGGCAACATTGAAAAAAGCGAAAGGGCCCTCAATGATCGAGACCTTTCAGGAGTTTAAAGAGACCAAGAACATTGATCGTACGACCTTGGTGAGCGTGTTGGAAGAAAGCTTCCGTAACGTCATTGCCAAGATGTTTGGTTCGGACGAGAACTATGACGTCATTGTCAACCCCGACAAGGGTGACTTTGAGATTCATCGCAACCGTATCGTGGTGGCTGACGGTGAGGTGCAGGACGAGAACAAGGAGATTGCCCTGAGCGAGGCCCAGAAGATTGAGCCCGACTACGAGGTGGGCGAAGAGGTGTCGGAGGAGGTAGAGTTCCAGAAGTTTGGCCGCCGTGCCATCCTGAACCTGCGTCAGACACTGGCTTCGAAGATTCTGGAGCTGGAGCACGACTCGCTGTATCAGAAGTATAAGGACAAGGTGGGACAGATTGTTTCGGCTGAGGTTTATCAGATTTGGAAGCGCGAGGTACTGCTCATCGACGACGAGGGCAATGAACTTCACTTGCCAAAGGGCGAGCAGATTCCTGCTGACAACTACCACAAAGGGGAGACCATCCGTGCTATCGTCAAGGAAGTGCAGAACGAGAACAACAATCCACGCATCATTCTGAGCCGCACCTCGAACCAGTTCCTGGAGCGTCTGCTCGAGGCTGAGGTTCCTGAGATTAACGACGGACTTATCACCATCCGCCGCATTGCCCGTATGCCGGGTGAGCGTGCCAAGGTGGCTGTCGAGAGCTACGACGACCGCATCGATCCCGTAGGCGCCTGTGTGGGTGTAAGAGGTAGTCGCGTGCATGGCATCGTCCGCGAGATGTGCAACGAGAACATCGACGTCATCAACTTCTCGAACAACGCGCAGCTGTTCATCCAGCGCGCCCTGTCGCCTGCAAAGGTGACCAGCATTACGCTGAACCCTGAGGAGCACAAGGCAGAGGTTTATCTACAGCCCGAGGAAGTGTCGCTGGCCATTGGTAAGGGCGGACTGAACATCAAGCTGGCTTCCATGCTGACAGAATATACCATTGATGTATTCCGCGTAGTGAACGAGAACGAGGCAGACGAGGATATTTACCTCGATGAGTTTGCTGACGAGATTGACCAGTGGATTATCGACTCTATCAAGGCCATTGGTCTGGATACCGCCAAGTCTGTACTCAACGCTCCACGTGAGATGTTGATTGAGAAGGCCGACCTGGAGGAAGAGACCGTCGACCATGTAATTGAAGTGCTGAAGGCAGAATTTGAGTAAGAAGAGTTTTTATGGGAGTAAGATTAAATAAAGTATTATCAGAACTGAATATAGGACTTCAAACGGCAGTTGATTTCCTTAAAAAGAAGAGCGCGTTGGGTGAAATCAAGGACGACGCTACGCCGAATACCAAGATTTCCGACGAGCAGTATGATGCTTTGGTCAATGAGTTCAGCACCGACAAGGCTGTCAAGACCAAGGCAGAGATGCTGTTTGCGAAAAAGCCCAAGGAGAAGAAAGTCGCGGAGAAGCCGGAGAAGAAAGCCGTCGTTGCCGCTGACGAACTATTGGAGAGCCATCCGCAGTTTAAACCTGTGGGTAAGATTGACTTGGACACCATCGGAAAGGCCAAGGCTGCGAGTAAGCCAGAGCAGAGTGATGCGAGCATCGACTCTGCCGAGCATGAGCAGGCCGCTCCGAAGGCTGAACCAGAGCCCGTGGATGCTGCCGAACCACAGGAAGAAGTAAAAGCAGAGCCAGCAGTCGCTGAACCCGAAGTGGAGCGGATCACAGGGGACGGTTCTGATGATCCAATTTCCAAAGGAAATGGTATCACGCAGAACCGTCCCCATGATCCTGATTCTGAGGAGGAGGCAGTTGTCGAGGAGGATGACGACGAGGAGGAGGAAGAGGATGTTGAAGAAGAAACAGCTGCTCCTGCCCCCGTCAAGACTCCCGGCGAACTGAAAGCCGCTCAGAATATGCCCCAGCTGAACGTGTTGGGCAAGATAGACCTCTCGTCGCTGAACCAGAGCACTCGTCCGAAGAAGAAGACAAAGGAAGAGCGCCGCAAAGAACGCGAGGAGAAGGCTGCCGGCGAACGTAAGAAGCGCGAGCGCATCCGTCAGGGTCGGGTCGATATCGAGGCTGCCGCCAAGCAGGCTAACCAGCAGCAACAGCAGCAGAACAAGAAAAACCAGAATAAGAATGGCAACCAGCAGCAACAGCAGGGTGGCAAGAAGAACAAAAAGAACCGTCCTGTGAAGCCGCTGGAGGTTGACGACGAGGCAGTAGCACGCCAGGTCAAGGAGACATTGGCCCGTCTGACTTCGAAGACCAACCAAAACAAGAAGGGTGCCAAGTATCGTAAGGAGAAGCGCGACGCAGTTGCAGAGCGCATGAACGAGGAGATGGCAGCTGAGGCAGCAGAGAGCAAGGTGCTGAAACTGACCGAGTTCGTGACTGTTTCCGAGTTGGCTACGATGATGAACGTGGGTGTCAATCAGGTTATTGGTACTTGTATGAGCATCGGTATCATGGTGTCTATCAACCAGCGTCTGGATGCAGAAACTATCAATATCGTTGCTGATGAGTTCGGATTCACTACTGAATACGTTTCTGCTGAGGTTCAGAACGCCATTACTGAAGAGGAGGACGACGAGAACGATCTGATCTCTCGCGCTCCTATCGTGACGGTGATGGGTCACGTCGATCATGGTAAGACCTCGTTGCTCGACCACATCCGCAACACCAACGTGATTGCCGGTGAGGCTGGTGGTATTACCCAGCACATCGGTGCTTACAACGTGAAGCTGAAGGACGGCCATAGCATTACTTTCCTCGATACCCCTGGTCATGAGGCCTTCACGGCTATGCGTGCCCGTGGTGCCCAGGTGACGGATATTGCTATCATCATCGTTGCTGCCGACGACTCTGTGATGCCTACCACCAAGGAGGCCATCGCTCATGCTCAAGCTGCTAACGTGCCGATGGTGTTCGCCATCAACAAGATTGATAAGCCGGGTGCTAATCCCGATAAGATTCGTGAGGACTTGGCCAACATGAACCTGCTGGTAGAAGACTGGGGCGGTAAGTACCAGTGCCAGGAGATTTCGGCCAAGAAGGGACAGGGCGTCTATGAACTGCTCGAAAAGGTGCTGCTCGAGGCTGAAATGCTCGACTTGAAGGCTAATCCTAACCGTAAGGCTACAGGTTCTATCATCGAGAGTTCGCTCGACAAGGGTCGTGGCTATGTGTCAACAGTACTCGTGTCGAATGGTACCCTGAAGATTGGTGATGTGGTTATCGCCGGTACCGCTTGGGGCCGTGTGAAGGCTATGTTCAATGAGCGTAACCAGCGTATAGAGAAGGCCGGTCCTGCTGAGCCTGCTATCATCCTGGGTCTGAACGGTGCACCTACTGCTGGTGACTCGTTCCACGTGATGGAAACAGAGCAGGAAGCCCGTGAGATTGCCAACAAGCGAATCCAGCTGCAGCGTGAGCAGAGTCTGCGTACTACCACCAAACTGGGTCTCGACGAGTTGTCACATCGTATCGCTTTGGGTGAGTTCCACGAGTTGAACATTATCGTCAAGGGTGATACTGATGGTTCTATCGAGGCACTCTCCGATTCTTTCATCAAGCTCTCTACCGAGAAGGTGCAGGTCAATGTCATTTCGAAGGCTGTCGGTCAGATTTCAGAAAACGACGTCATGTTGGCTTCTGCTTCGCAGGCCATCATCATTGGCTTCCAGGTTCGTCCTTCTGCTGATGCCCGTCGTGCTGCCGATCGTGAGGGTGTCGAGATCAACACCTATTCGATTATTTATGACGCCATCGATGATGTGAAGTCAACGATGGAAGGTATGCTCGACAAGGTGAAGAAGGAAATCGTCACGGGTGAGATTGAGGTCAAGCAGGTGTTCAAGATTTCGAAGGTGGGTACCGTTGCCGGTGGTCTGGTGACCGATGGTAAGGTGCACAACAAGGACAAGGCCCGTGTGGTTCGCGACGGTATCGTCGTACACACTGCTCCTATCGATGCCTTGAAGCGCTACAAGGACGACGCCAAGGAAGTGGCAACGGGCTTGGAGTGCGGTATCTCGCTGGTTAACTTCAACGACATCCAGGTTGGCGATATCATCGAGACCTTCACGGAAATCGAGGTAGAGCAGAAACTGTAGGCAGATGGCTGCCGGCGAGACACCGTTCAAATATGGAAGAAAAAAACCAATATGTCCGTCAGGTGGCTGAGCAAAAATACGAGTTTGGCTTTACCACCGATGTACATACCGAAATCATACCTGTCGGACTGAACGAAGATGTGGTCCGGCTCATCTCTGCTAAGAAGGGCGAACCGGAATGGATGCTCGAGTTCCGCCTGAAGGCGTTCCGTTACTGGAAGCAGCAGACGGAGCCCCGATGGGGCCATGTGCATGTGCCTGAGATCGACTATCAGGCCATCTCGTACTATGCTGACCCGACAGCCCGTCCTGTGCCCAGCGCTTCTGCCGCCGGGATAGACCCCGAACTGGAAAAGACCTTCGATAAGCTGGGCATTCCCCTCGAAGAGCGTCTGGCTCTTTCAGGCAACACCGCCGTCGATGCCATCATGGACTCGGTAAGCGTCAAGACCACCTTTAAGGAGAAGCTCCGCGAAAAGGGTGTCATCTTCTGCTCCATTGGCGAGGCCATCAAGGAGCATCCCGACTTGGTTCAAAAGTTCTTGGGCACCGTAGTGCCTTATCGCGACAATTACTTTGCTGCATTGAATAGCGCTGTGTTCAGCGACGGCTCGTTTGTATATATCCCAAAAGGTGTGCGCTGTCCGATGGAGCTTAGCTCTTATTTCCGCATCAATGCCCGCAATACGGGGCAGTTTGAGCGTACGCTGATTGTGGCGGACGACGATTCGTATGTCAGCTATCTCGAAGGCTGCACCGCCCCCATGCGCGACGAAAACCAGCTGCATGCGGCAATTGTCGAGATAATAGTAATGAATCGTGCCGAGGTGAAGTATTCTACCGTACAGAACTGGTATCCTGGCGACGAGAACGGCAAGGGTGGTGTGCTGAACTTGGTAACCAAGCGTGGAGACTTGCGTGGTGAGGGCAGCAAACTCTCGTGGACGCAGGTGGAGACGGGCTCTGCTATCACGTGGAAATACCCCTCGTGCATTCTTCGTGGCGATAACAGTACGGCGGAATTCTATTCCGTCGCTGTTACCAACAATTATCAGGAGGCCGACACGGGCACGAAGATGATTCATATCGGACGGAATACCAAGTCGACGATTATCTCGAAGGGTATCTCGGCTGGTCATTCTCAGAACAGCTATCGTGGTTTGGTGCGCGCGGCAGCAACCGCTGACAATGCCCGTAACTACTCGTCGTGCGACTCGCTGTTGCTGGGTTCCGACTGTGGCGCGCATACCTTCCCCTATATGGATGTGCATAACGACTCGGCCATCTTCGAACACGAGGCGACGACCTCGAAAATCTCTGAAGACCAGCTCTTCTATTGCAATCAGCGCGGCATCCCTACCGAACAGGCCGTCGGACTCATCGTCAACGGCTATGCCAAGGAGGTGTTGCAGAAACTGCCGATGGAGTTTGCCGTCGAGGCGCAGAAACTTCTCTCCGTCTCCCTCGAAGGCACGGTAGGATAAGTAACTGTCAATTGAATATGAGTGCATGAAACGATTTCCGCTGTTCTGCTGGCTGATTTTCTGCTACCTATCGTTAGCAGTGGCATCAGGTGATTCCACAGACTCCTGTGCTGTGAGGAAACTGGAAGTCGAACGGCTGCCCGACCTGAATATCCCCCGCAATGCCCATAACATCCTTTGCGTGAATGGCGAGGTAACGGTGGTTGGTGGCCATACCAAGAGTTTCATTCCTACTGCGACGGCAGAATACTATAAGGATGGCGAGTGGCACCTGATGGAGACAGAATATCCGCACGACAATGGTATATGTGTGGTGCTGAAGTCGGGTAAGGTGCTTCTGGCAGGAGGTCATGCCGAGCCGATGGGCGTCGGTCAGACCTACCCTGTAGAGGAATACGACCCTGCGACGCATACCTTCAGAGGCTTCAGTTGTCTGAGCACCAAGCGCACATTGGCTGTTGGAGCAGAGCTGGACAGCGGCAGGGTCGTGGTGACAGGCAACTGGTATGCCAAAGACGGCATCGAACTGTTCGATGGTGACAGGGATTTCTCTCGTGTGAAAGGCGTTTCCGTCGGTCGTGCCACACCCTACCTTCTCCGTACTTCTGACGATAATGTCCTCATCTTGGGCAGCGGTGGCACACATGGTGAAGCATTATTCTCCGACAAGGTGGATCGCCTAAAGGGCGACCCGCTGCAAGTTCCCCTGCTGCGGCAGTGGCAACCGCTATTCTATGAAGCACCTTTTTGTAGCAATATAGGATTCATTGGCAACGAGGATGCTAACGACTATTCCTGGCTGGTGCCCGTGCAAGACAGGACGGTTGGCGACAGCACCGATTGGGTGTTATTCAAGCCGTTGGCTTTCCTTCATGTTCGCGACACCATCTTCTCGCTGCTGCCTACCACATGTCCTGCTCCCGTGAAGGGTCCTTATGGCCCGATTCATTATTACAGCCCCGTCATTGCCGACCGCCAGGCGCATCGTGGCTATATGCATGGCATCGACAAGGATAACCGCCATTATGTGCTCTGCGTGGAGTATGACAAGACGCCGGCTCCGCTGACGCTCTACTATACCGACCCGCTGCCGGAGGCTGGCTTTCCTGAGATAGTCCTCACCGACGATGGCAACCTGATGATTGTGGGTGGCATCACCTATAACAAGCCCCTCAACGGCACGCTGCAGAACGACAACTTCTCGCCCTTATCCACCGTCTTTCTCTTGCGTGTTGGTAACAGTGATGTCGCAGAATCATCCGATGGAGTCATTGGTAAATGGCTATGGGGCATTCTCGCTTTGGCAATTCTGGCGATAGCCATTGCTTTATTCCTGATTCGCAAGCGGCACAACCACCAGACATCTGTCGTCGATGCACCAGACTCTGACACATCCGCTTCCAATCCGAACGAAGTCCTGATGCAGCGCATCAGCCGCCTGATGGAACAGCAACAACTCTATCTCGACAGCGACCTGAAACTATCTGACGTAGCCGCTATGCTTGCCACCAACCGCAATGCCATCTCCAACTGCATCAACTCGCAGCACGGCTGCTCGTTCACCCAGTTCGTCAACACCTATCGTGTGGAATATGCCCAAAAACTGATGCGACAACAATCAGACATCAAAATCTCTGAGGTTTGGATGTCATCGGGATTCTCCACCGAACGAACTTTTCTTAGAACCTTCAAGCAACAGACGGGCATGACTCCCAGCAACTGGAAATCCAAAATCGACTGATAGCTTATATTCCACAAACAACCGAACAAAATCATCACAAACAACCGAACAAAATCATCACAAACAACCGAACAAAATCATCACAAACAACCGAAAAGTTTCCAAATTATTTGCATAATTCAATAATAATCAGTAACTTTGCCGTCAAATTGCAATTCATAGTTATAAGATGAATATTGATTATAAGTCAAGAATAGCCGACAGCCTGCTTTCCCGTAAATTAGCAGGTAAGGGTGCCGTACTGATTGAAGGTCCTAAGTGGTGCGGTAAGACGACAACCGCCAAGCAGCAAGCTAAAAGCATACTTGATCTGGGAGACAGCGCTGTTTTGAAACAAAGTCGGCAGATGATGGACATCAGTCCTAAAACACTGTTACAAGGCAATACACCTCGTCTGATTGATGAATGGCAGATAATACCACCTCTGTGGGACAGCATACGTGACGAGGTTGACAAACGGAGCGACTTCTCACAATTCATCCTGACGGGATCGTCGGTGCTCCCCCAGGCTGATGAGAGCATTCATAGTGGAACTGGTCGTTTCGCAAGAATCAGAATGCGCCCCATGACGCTGTTTGAGTCGGGCGATTCATCAGGAGAAGTTAGTCTTGGAGAACTTTTCAAAGGAAACACGTTTGAACCAATCAAATGCAATACTGAACTCCGGGATATTGCCTATCTTACCTGTCGGGGAGGTTGGCCTATGGCAACATTTCTCAGTGGTGGCATTGCGCTGGATCAGGCATTCGACTACGTAGATTCTGTTGTTGAGCGTGATATTCAGAGGGTAGATGGGGTGAAACGAAGTGCTGAACGCACCCGACTTCTTTTACGTTCTTATGCCAGGAACATTTCCCAACAGGTTTCATACGGAACTATCAAGGCTGATATGCTGTCGAATGATTCACAGACTCTCGACGAAGATACGGTGGCGGATTATATCAAGGCTCTTAAAAAATTATTCGTCATTGAAGACCTTGCAGCTTGGAATCCAAACCTTCGTAGCAAATCGGCAATCCGTACCAGTGATACCCGACATTTTGTAGATCCAAGTATCGGGACAGCCTCGCTTGGACTTGGCCCTGATGACCTGATGAACGATTTGCTATCATTCGGTCTGTTTTTTGAGGATTTGGCAGTGCGCGACTTACGAGTCTTCGCCGAGACACTCGACGGCAAACTGTATCATTATCGCGACAGTTCTGGACTGGAGTGCGACACTGTGTTGCACCGCCGTAACGGCACTTATGCTTTGATAGAGGTTAAGTTAGGTGGTGAGAAGTTGATAGAGGAGGGAGCTGCCGCCCTGACGTCCTTGGCAGAGGCCATTGATACGACACGTATGCCGAGACCATCGTTTATGATGGTGCTCACAGCCGTTGGGCAATATGCATATCAGCGTCCAGATGGCGTATTTGTCGTTCCCATCGGTTGTATAAAGGTATAATAGAGTGGCAAAAAGCTGATTCATCCAAAATCGACTGACAAAACGTAAATTGTCGGTCGTTTTTGTTGTTTTGTCAGTTACCACTGCTTTCTTTTCCCTATCTTTGCACAAAAAACTAAAGATATGAAACAGACAATGAACAAGAAACGAAAGTATGAGCGGCCGCGGACAACGGTCGTGGAACTGCAGCACAGAACGATGCTGCTGGCAGGAAGTGAAGTTAGTGCCAACCGCAATAGCTATGGTACTGCGACAGAAGATACGTGGAACTAAGGAGAATTCGGAGATGCAAAGGATTTTAAGCAAAACGGGCTGGCTGGTTGTGGCCGCAGCCCTCGTGATGGGATTCACTGCCTGTTCGAGCACAGAGGATGGCGCTATTGAGAACCCCCACCAGCCATTAGCGGTGCAGACCTACACCATAACCGTCGAGGCTTCGAAGAGTGATAGCGGAACCCGTGCACTCTCGCTCGACAACAAGACGCTCAATGCCACATGGGCGGAGGGCGAGGAAGTAACCGTATATAACGAGACAAAGAGTGAAACTCTCACGGGAACACTTATAGCCCAAGGCACAGGTGCCAATACCATACTGAAAGGCACCCTTACCGGTACCATCGAGAAGGATGACGTACTGACGCTGAAGTTCCTCAGCCCTACCTACGGTACGCAGGACGGTACGCTCACGGGTTCGAATACGAGTATCGACAAGGTGTGCGACTATGCCGAGGCCACTGTTCACGTAGCCAATATTGATGGCAGTAACATCACCATCACGGAATCGTCTGCAGACTTTCAGAACAAGCAGGCCATCGTGAAGTTCACGTTGAAGAACCATGGAGGCACAGCCATCAGCGCATCAAGACTGACAGTCAATGACGGTACCAACAATTACATCGTTACTCCAACATCGGCAACCGATGAACTCTTTGTCGCTATACCGGCAACAAATACAGTGACCCTAACGGTAACGGACCCAACTTCCAAACCATACATCTATGAAAAGACAGGTGCAGGATTAGTAGCAGGCAAGTATTATGAGATAGGAGTGAAAATGTCGGTTTATCTCGACAACGCCACCACTAACGTAACGCTGGCAGACGGCGACGTGGTTGTGGGCGAACTTAAGAGCATAGTACAGATTAATATGGCTGATGACGCTACGGTAACGCTAAACAACGTAACCATTAATGGTGTGTACCATGATACTTATTACAGGTGGGCGGGAATCAACTGTTTGGGAGATGCCACTATCATCCTCCAAGGTACGAACGTCGTGAAGGGATTCAACTATAATTTCCCAGGTATATGTGTTCCTGAAAACCATACGCTCACCATTCAGGGTGACGGAGTGCTCAATGCGAGCAGCAACGGCTATGGAGCAGGCATCGGTGGCGGCTACAACATTAAATGCGGTAATATCAAGATTATGGGCGGCACCATCACGGCCATTGGTGGTACATACGCTGCCGGAATCGGTGGTGGATCCAGTGGTACTGATGGAAAATGTGGTAACATTGAAATCTGTGGAGGCACCATAAATGCCACTGGTGGCGAAGGTGCTGCCGGCATAGGCGCTGGAAGTAACTCACGTTGCGGTACCATTACTATTAGTGGCGGTAATATCACAGCCCAGGGCGGTCGCTATGCTGCAGGTATTGGCAGTAGTGCCGGTACAAGCACAAGCATAAGCGGTAATGTCGGCGTCTGTCAGGACATAACGATTACTGGCGGTACCATTGTTGCTACAGGTGGCGACGCTTCTGCCGGTATCGGCGGCGGTAAGGTTTGCGGAGACATTACCATCAGCGGCGCCAACATTACTGCGACGAAAGGCAGTGGGGCTCCCTATAGCATTGGGGCAGGCAATGATGGATACTGTGGTACTGTGACGATAAATGGTGTAGAAGGTCCTGTTTCAACCAATCCATATACATTTTCCGTTACTGACCTTAGCGCGGCAGGAAATGCTAATACTTACATTGTTTCATCGGCTGGCACATATAAGTTCGATGCTACAGTGAAGGGGAACGGAGGTCTTGATCCCCTGACAGGTACGACGGCAACTAAGATTGACAAGTCGAGCATTGCTGGCGTGAAAGTACTGTGGGAGGTGTATGACAAGGGCCGTGCCATCAAACACGACGGAACGAAGTACGACATCAGCTACAACGATGGCTACGTCTATTTCTCTACACCGAATGAGTTCACAGAGGGCGATTGCTACGTAGCGGTCTATGATGCTGAAGATAACATCTTATGGAGCTGGCTTATCTGGGCGGCAGCTACCCCAAGCGAACAGGCTGTTGGCAGCGATAAGTTTATGAATTGTAACCTTGGATCAATCCAGGTTGCCTATTGTACACGTGGATTCCTATATGAATGGGGACGCAAAGATCCTTTCCCGTCGACAAAATATAACAATAATGAGCCTTATGACTACTATCCGGCCCGAATGACTTGCTATAGTTTTGTAACTTCATCGCAAAGTGTATCTTACGCCACCCAGCACCCCACAACATACATACCTGGAGCCTGGGTGACAGAGGATGATTACAGGACAGATCTCTGGAGTGACACTCAAAAGACCATCTATGATCCTTGCCCAGTAGGATGGAGAGTCCCAACCAGTTCCCAGATGTCATCATTCAAGAGTATAGTAGGATTGGGGAACTTGCCTGCTACTGGCTTTACAGGCGGAATCAATAGTGAAGGGGATTTCGGTTATGGGAATCCGGGTACTGGTTATTACTGGTCGAGTACAGGAGTTAATAGGAGTAATGCATTGGCTTCTTGCAACGATGGCCGTCTTAATCAAAGTTGGCCCGTTAATGAGGGTTATGCTATCCGCCCGGTGAAGGAATAAGCTTGATCAATGGGATATGAACGGTTCTTCTGGTGAATCTGGGCTCTCAGTGATCCACTTGGGAATCATGGGGACTCTCCGACCTGAAGGTCTGAGTGTGGCTTCGCAATCTCGGTGATCCACTTTGATATTCAAGGCACTGTTCTGTTTTTCAGGGCGGTGCTTTTGTTTCCAGAATTTTTCTCCGTACAGAATTTTTATTTTAGCGGACGAAAATTTTGTTTCGCTGGGAGTATTGCCAAACGCTTCCTCGATACAAATAAGAGAAAGAAAGTGAGCAGAATGTCATGTCGCTCCTGCTTTTTTGAACTAACAGAGAAAGGAATAAGGGGTCAGTATATAAGACCAAAAAGCCAGAGGGGTATTTTGTTGCCGTAGCCGGTCTCGATGTTGGCAGCGACAACGTAGCTGTCGGGGAGGTCGGCAATCTGTGTAAAGCCCTTTTTGCGGCCTCCGACCTCGAAGAGATACTTCTCGTCCACCTGCAAGTCACCCTGGGGGGCATGATGAATGGTATGGTTAAAGGACATCATGGAGGAGAAGAAAGACTCGCGGGCGGTGCCTTCGTCAGCACTGGAACCGAGGGCGTGCATGAGGTTGGTGTTGTTGAGTAGTATCTTGTCGGGCTTTCCTATTGCTTTGAGACCTTTGCCCTGGGCATGGAGTTGACGGATGAGGGCTGCGCGCTCGAGAAGGGAGAGAAGGTGTATGAGCTGATTGCGGGTGGTGGAGAGGTTGGTGCACATGTTGGCAATGTTGGGCGTGAAGGGTGCTAACTGTGCAAGGATCATGAGCAGTCGCTTGGCTTTCTGGAGTGTCTCGTACTCAATGTTTTCGACTGCGGGGATGTCGTTCTCGATGATGGTGGAGACGACTTGCTGGAGGCGCTCGTAGAAACTTTCGTCTGAGGCTGTCTCAAGGAAGAAGGGGTAGTAGCCGGTCTTGAGGTACTGCTCGAAGTGGGGCAGTGGCTTGAAGTCGCGGGTGATGCCGGAGGCGAGCTGCATGTGAGAGGTGAGGATGTCGGTGAGAGAGAGTACGGGCAGGTGGGCGGCTCCGGTGATGTCAAGGTACTCGCGGAAGGAGAGTCCGTGGAGGGTGTACATGCGGAGGCGTCTGGAGAGGTCGCCCTCAGCATTGTCGATTTCCAGGAGTGAGGAACCGGTGAAGACGATGTGGAGTTTGGGGTAGTCGTCGTATAGGTTCTTGATGGTGCGCACCCAACCTTGGTATTTGTGAACTTCGTCGAGGAATAGGTGGGTGACGCCGTGGGTGTATAGGTATTCGGCGAGTTCGGGGAGAGAATGAGTGGCGAACCAGATGTTGTCGAGTGAGGCGTAGAAAGCACTGGTGCGGTCTGGGAAGGTAAGGAGGATGTGCTGTAGGAGCATAGTGGTCTTGCCGACTCCCTTGGCACCCTTAATACCTATAAGGCGTTCGCTCCAGTCGATAGAGGCGTAGAGGTAGCGAAGGTAATGGGTCTGGGTTTCTTCCAAGCGGCGATTGTAGGCGCGAAATAATGTTTCCATATACGTATCTTTATTCTAAATTCACGCTGCAAAGATACTAAATATTTCTTTATGGAGAAAGAAAACGCAGGAAAAAGTTTCTTTGAAAGGATGGAAATTAAAAAGTATTGTCACACGAGGGTCAGTGAATTGTGGGGGCTGAATCGTGGGGAATGCGGTTCTCCGACCTGAATGTCTGAGTATGGCTTCGCAATCTCGGTGGTCCACTTTGACATTCAAGGCACTACTCTGTTTTTCGCTGGGAGTATTGCCAAACGCTTCCTCGATACAAATAAGAGAAAGAAAGTGAGCGGACCGTTTGGTTGGCTCGTTTTTTATTCGTAACTTTGCAGCCCAAAGGTTATAAGCATTATGTTAGAAGTCAAAAACTTACACGCCAAGATCGGCGACAAGGAGATATTGAAAGGCATCGACCTCGTGATTAACGACGGTGAGACGCATGCCATCATGGGGCCCAACGGCTCGGGCAAGTCGACGCTGAGTGCCGTGCTCGTGGGTAATCCGCTCTACGAGGTGACGGAGGGCGAGGCATGGTTCAACGGCAAGAACCTGCTGGAGATGAAGCCGGAGGACAGAGCGCACGAGGGATTGTTCCTGTCGTTCCAGTATCCTGTAGAGATTCCGGGTGTGTCGATGACCAACTTCATGAAGGCGGCCATCAACGAGAAGCGCAAGTATCAGGGCTTGGAGCCGATGAACGCCGCTGAGTTCCTGAAGCTGCAGCGCGAGAAGCGCAAGATTGTGGAGCTTGACTCCAAACTGGCCAACCGCTCGGTGAACGAAGGCTTCAGCGGTGGCGAGAAGAAGCGTAACGAGATTTTCCAGATGGCCATGTTGGAACCGAAGTTGAGTATTCTCGACGAGACGGACTCTGGTCTCGACGTTGACGCTATGCGCATTGTGGCCGAGGGTGTCAACAAACTCCAGACGCCTGAGACCTCGTGCATCGTCATCACCCACTACGACCGTCTGCTGGAGATGATCCGTCCCCAGTTCGTCCACGTACTCTATAAAGGCCGTATCGTCAAGACGGGCGGTCCCGAACTGGCCAAGCAGATTCAGGAGCACGGCTACGACTGGATTAAGGAAGAAATCGGAGAAGAGTGAGTTAAGTGAAGAGTGAAGAATGAAGAGTGAAGAATTTGCTTCCGCCCATGATATGCAGTCAGAACAGCAATACATAGAACTCTACGAGCAGGCGAGGGAGATGATTTTCTCTCATGCGCCTGAGGCGATGAATGCCGTGAGGGATGAGGCTTTTGAGAACTTCCGCAAGCAGGGCTTTCCGTCTCGAAAGGTCGAGCGTTACAAATACACTGACATTGCCAAGCTCTTTGCGCCTGACTATGGTGTCAATCTCAATCGCCTCGAGATACCCGTTGACCCCTACGAGGCCTTCCGTTGCGATGTGCCCAACCTCTCTACGAGTCTCTATTTCGTGGTGAATGATACTTTCTATAACAAGGCACTGCCACAAGCACATCTGCCAGAGGGTGTCATTATCGGTTCACTGAGAGAAAATCCCCATTTCATCGAGAAATATTACGCAAAACTTGCCAAGACTTCTGAAGACGCTGTTACTGCCCTCAATACCATGTTGGCACAGGATGGTATGGTGGTCTTTGTGCCCAAGAATGTAAAGGTAGACCGTGCCATACAAGTCATCAACATCCTGAAGGCAACGCCCAGCAATGCCCAGCGCCAGGTGCCCGACCTCATGGTCAACCGTCGCGTGCTGATTATTCTTGAAGAAGGTGCAGAGCTGAAAATGCTGTTCTGCGACCATGCCGCCGACGACAAGAATTTCCTTGCTACACAGGTCATCGAGGCCTATGTAGGCGAGAATGCCTCGCTGGATCTGTATTGCCTCGAGGAGACCCACGCCAAGAATGTCCGCATTAGCAATGTCTATATCGACCAACAGGCCAACAGCCGAGTGAAACATAATGTCATCACGCTGCACAACGGCATCACCCGCAACAAGCTCGACCTCACCTTCTCGGGCGAGGGAGGAGAGTGTCAGTGCTACGGCTGCGTGATTGCCGACAAGCAGCAGCACGTCGACAACAACACGCTGATTACGCATAAGGTACCCCATTGTACCAGCAATGAACTCTATAAATATGTGCTCGACGACAAGGCCACAGGAGCCTTCGCTGGTCGTGTGCTCGTGGAGCACGGAGCCCAGAAGACCTCGTCGCAGATGACAAACCAGAACCTGACGGCCACCCGCGAGGCCCGCATGTACACCCAGCCCATGCTCGAAATCTATGCCGATGACGTGAAGTGTGCCCATGGCTCTACCGTCGGACAGCTCAACGATGCAGCCCTGTTCTATATGCGACAGCGCGGCATTTCGCTCGACGAGGCCAAACTCCTGTTGCAGAACGCCTTCATCAACGAGGTTATCGACAAGATGCAGCTCGAACCCCTCCGCGACCGACTGCACCACCTGGTGGAAAAGCGCTTCCGAGGCGAGCTCAACAAATGCGAGGGCTGCAAACTCTGCAAATAAGCAACTCGTGGGCGTGAACGTATTGTTCACCCCATTTTTTTTGCTATCCCCCTTCTCTTAGTTACAAAACGTGCGCGTGTTCGTCTTTATTATAAATATAAAAGTAATGAAGATGAGAAGGACGATTCTTTTGGTGTGGGCGGTGGTGATGGCAATGGCTATCGAGGCCCAGGGGCTGTTGGAGACGCAGCGTCAGTATCTGAGTGGTCATGGGTGTGACGACATGGTGCAGTGGGACTTCCAGTGCACGGACGGTCGTAACGCTGGTAAGTGGACGAAGATTGGTGTGCCGTCGTGCTGGGAACTGCAGGGCTTTGGCACGTATCAGTATGGCATGCGTTTCTATGGCAAGGCAACGCCCGAGGGCATTGCTGACGAGAAGGGACAGTATAAAACGGAGTTTACGCTGCCCGAGGAGTGGGCAGGCCGTCAGATTCTGCTTGTCTTCGAGGCGGTGTTTACGGATATGCGTGCTACAATCAATGGTCGCAAGGCTGGCAACGGATTGTATTCGGGTGGTTTTACCCGTCATACCATCGACGTGTCAGACCGTGTGTTCTTCGGTAAAAAGAAGAACCGTCTGGAGGTCGAGGTGGCCAAGGAGAGCAGTAACCCTCAGGTGAATCTGGCTGAGCGCCGTGCCGACTACTGGAACTTCGGTGGCATCTGGCGTCCGGTGTTTATTGTCTCGAAGCCCACACAGAACATCCAACGTGTGGCGATTGACGCCAAGGCCGATGGTCGGTTTACGGCTGATGTGTTCCTGAACCGTGCCGTGCCAGGCAGTTCTGTGGTCGTCGATTTGGTCGACGACAAAGGCAAGAAGGTGGCGACGAGCCCCTCGTTCCCCGTTACCAGCGACCAAGCGAAGGCTGACTTTACCGTTCAGAACCCCAAATTGTGGAATGCTGAGCAGCCGAATCTCTATACCGCCGTCTTTACGCTGAAAAACGCAGAGGGTCGTACACTCCACATGGAGCGCCAGAAGTTTGGCTTCCGCACCATCGAGTATCGCCATAGCTATCGAAATGAGAAAGGAGAAATGAGTAATGAGAAATGGGCTTCGCATGTATTTGGATGTGAAGAGGATGGTGTGTTCATCAATGGCAAGAAGGTTATCATGAAGGGCGTCAATCGTCATTCGTTCCGCCCGGAGAGCGGTCGTACGCTGTCGAAGCAGAAGAATATCGAAGATGTGCTGCTCATCAAGTCGATGAATATGAATGCAGTGCGCTTGTCGCACTATCCGGCTGACCCGGAGTTCCTGGATGCCTGCGACTCGCTGGGCCTCTATGTGGAGTGCGAACAGCCTGGCTGGCATTGGGCACACGAGACCGTCACGGGTTCGCAAATCGTCGAGGAGATGGTAACAAGAGATGTGAACCATCCTTCGATTATCTTCTGGAGCAACGGCAACGAGGGCGGCTTCAACTATGAGCTGGAGCCGGTGTTTGCGAAGTTCGACCCCCAGCAGCGCGTCGTGCTCTATCCCTGGGCCAACCGTAACGGCTTCGAGACAAAGCATTATCGCTCTTGGGGTGAAACGGCGGAGTATATGCGGCAGAAGGAAATCTTCATGCCTACCGAGTTCCTGCACGGACTCTATGACGGCGGACACGGAGCTGGTCTGAAGGACTATTGGAAGCTGATGATGTCGAATCCCCGTTGTGCTGGCGGATTCCTGTGGGACCTGATGGATCAGGCAGTGGTGCGTACCGACCAGAACGGCATCCTCGACCCCGTCGGCAACTTCGGCTCTGACGGCATCGTGGGTCCTCACATGGAGAAGGAAGGCTCGTTCTATACCATCCGTGAGGTGTGGAGCCCGATCCAAGTCACCGCTTCGAGTTCTGAATTCTCATATTTCAATTCTCAACATTTACTTCTTGGCAAGGAACTTACTATCAAAAATGCCTACAACTTTACTAACTTGAAGGACTGTTCGTTGCGTTACCGTTGGATTGAACTGCCGTACTATGGTAAAACAGAAGAGAAGGTTGTTTCTGAGGGGACGATAGCGTTGCCAGCGGCTGAGCCTGGGGAAAATATTACTCTTCCATTGCCCAAAGGTAATGGCGGCCTGCTTGAAATCACCGCTTGCAATCCGCTTGGCAAAGAAGTAATGACTTGGCGTTTCCTGAAAAGGTCTCAATTCCCTTCAGACTTTATATTTGGAGTAGAGTCTCAAACCAAGACCGAAACAGACAATGAGCTCACGGTGACAATAGGCACAGTATCTTATACCTTCTCAAAGAAAGACGGTCGTCTCATGGGTGTTAAGACCGACAAACATAAATATAGCCTCAGTAACGGCCCTCGTTTTGTGGCAGCAAAGCGAGCAGACCGCAGCGACGATGGTTTTTACAACCATGATGACAAGCAGGCTTTCCAAAAGAAAACACAATATATGGAGTATGCAGACCAAGGCGTATTTGATGGATTTGAACTCAATAATGGCCATCTTATAGCCCGCTATCGGCACGGAAGTATCCAAACTGTTGATTGGCGTTTCTTCGAAGATGGCAGTGTTCTGCTTTCAGTCGATGCCATGTTTAATGGTGTCGTAGATTTGATGGGTATCTGCTTTGACTATCCTGAGACACTCGTCAAGAGTAAGAGATGGGTGGGCCGTGGTCCTTACCGTGTATGGGAAAACCGTATGGATGGTCCACAGTATGGCTATTGGCAGACAGACTACAATGACCCCATTCCTGGCGAATCGTGGGACTACCCAGAGTTCAAAGGCTATTTCGCTGGAGTTCAATGGATGCAACTGTTAACTGACGAAGGCAACATAGGCATTTCTCCATCACCGAGTCTCCAGGAACCACTTTACGTCGGTGTCTATACCCCACGCGACGGACGCGACCACATCCTCTATACCCTGCCAGAGACGGGCATCGCTCTGCTGAACGTCATTCCAGCCGTGCGCAACAAGGTGAACACCACCGACCTGAACGGCCCGTCGGCACAGCCTTATTGGAGCAAAGGAAAAAGAAACATCTGCGCCATCCTACACTTTGAATAATATGAACAACGGATTAAACGGATTTCACGGATATGAAGCGCCTTGTTTATTTCTCATTTCTCATTTTTCATTTCTCATTTAGTGTCAGTGCGGCTGACACTACAAAGCCCTGGACCTTCTGGTACTGGATGTATGGCGCTGTATCAGAACAAGGTATCAAAGCCGACCTCAAGGCCATGAAGGATGTGGGATTGGGCGGCTGCTATTTGATGCCTATTCGTGGCGCTGCTGAGCGGCCTGAATACGAAGGAAAGGCTGATGCGCTGAGCGAGAACTTCTGGCGGATGGTAGACGTGGCGCTCATGCAAGCCGATTCTCTTGGCTTGGGAATGGGCATTCACGTCTGTGACGGGTTTGCACTCGCTGGAGGGCCTTGGATATCGCCAGACGAGTCTATGCAGAAGGTGGTCTTCTGCGATACCGTTGTCAGCGGAGGTCATCATCTTTTCCAGATGCCGAAGCCCCAGCATTACGAAAACTACTATGAGGATATTGCCGCCTATGCCATTCCAATTAGTAATCATAAACATCAAACATCAAAATTCAAACTTCAAACTTCCCCTGTGGTTACGGTGAACGAAAAGGGTGTTTATTGTGCCGACGAGCCCTGCTGGATTCAGTATGAGTTTGACGAACCTACGGAGATTCGCTATGTCGAGATAGAGCCTTCGGGTACGAATATCCAGTGTCAGCGGATGACGGTCAAGGTGTCGCCCGACGGGGTCATTTTTTATACCGTCAAACAATTGATGCCCCCTCGTCAGGGTTGGCAGAACACGGGGTGTCATACGACGTTCAGTATTCCCCCGTGCCAGGTGAAATACGTCCGACTGGAGTGGACGCCAGCAGGTTCGGAACCAGGTGCTGAGGATTTGGATGCCGCCAAGTGGAAACCTGTGTTGAGGCTGAAAGGAGTTAAGTTTGGCAGTTGGCCGGTAATCGACAATTGGGAGGGCAAGGCAGGCTATGTGTGGCGCATTGCCCCAGAGACGCCCGAGGTCGACCTGCCTATGGAGGAGTTCTTGCATCCTCACGATGTGGTGGCTTTCAAGATGCAGGGCGACTACGTGGACGTGGCGCTGCCCGAGGGTATGTGGCGCTTTCTGCGTATGGGGCACACGTCGACGGGTCATACGAATGCGACGGCTGGTGGTGCCAAGGGCTTGGAGTGCGACAAATTCTCGCGGAAAGCGGTAGAGAAACAGGTGGACCGTTGGTTCGGGCTTTTCATGAATCGTCCTAACCACAAGGCCATCCAGTATCTGCACGTCGACTCGTGGGAGTGTGGTTCGCAGAACTGGAGCAAGAACTTTGCTCAGGAGTTTGAGTGCCGTCGTGGTTACGACATCATTCCCTTGTTGCCCCTCTATGCCGGCGTGCCGATGGCGGGAGGCGAAGAGGCGTTGCGCGATATTCGCAGGACCATCGACGAACTGGTGAACGAAGTCTTTTTTGTCACGGTGGCGCAGAAGGCCAGGGAGTATGGTGTGCAGCTGTCGTCAGAGAGCGTTGCACCCACGATGGTGTCCGATGGAATGGCGCATTATCGCTATGTGGACGTACCGATGGGCGAGTTCTGGCTCAATTCACCCACCCATGATAAGCCCAACGATATGCTCGACGCTATCAGTGGTGCACACGTCTATGGCAAGAATATCGTGCAGGCTGAAGGTTTTACAGAAGTGCGAGGCGTATGGGACGAGACGCCGGCGAGCATCAAGGCACTCCTCGACAGGAACTTTGCCTTGGGCATGAACCGCCTCTTCTTCCACGTGAACACCCATAACCCTTGGCTCGACCGCAAACCAGGTATGACGCTCGATGGAATCGGACTTTTCTTCCAGCGCGACCAGACGTGGTTCGCTGAGGCCAAGCCGTTCGTCGATTATATCACGCGTTGTCAGACGCTGCTGCAAAAGGGCAGGCCTGTGGTGGATATTGCTGTGTATACGGGAGAAGAGATTCCCTCACGTGCCTTAACGCCTGATAAGCTGGTACCGATGTTGCCTGGATTGTTTGGGGCAGAGCGTGTGGCGTCAGAACAAAAGCGCCTCGCCAATGTGGGACAGCCCATGGAGGAGTCGCCCGTGGGTGTGCGCCACTCTGCCAATATCTTCGACCTGAAGGACTGGATCAATCCTCTGCACGGCTATCAGTACGACTCGATGAACAAGGATGCCCTGCTGACGCAGCCCTTTAACTATAAGGTGCTGGTCATCCCTCAGGGTACGTTGGTGTCTAAAGAGGCCAAAGCAAAGATTGCCCAATTGCGTCGACAAGGCGTGCAGGTGATCGACAAGCCCTACAAAGATTCCGTTTTCGAGAAGGTGGCTCCAGATGTCGTCCTACCTGATGGCATTGCCTATGCCCACCGTACCGGCGATGGTTTCGACATCTACTTCCTTTCGAACCAAACAGACCGGGCGCTGACGTTCTCGCCTGCTTTCCGTCAGCACAATGGCGAAGCGGTGGTGTATCATCCGCTAACGGATGAGAGCTATGCCTTTGACGGCACCGTCTCGTTGCCGCCCTACGGCTCCGTCTTTATCACCTATGGGCTCTCTGAATATTCCCACGCTGGGAATAAAACATTCCCACACTGGGAACAAAATATTCCCACGCTGGGAATAAAAAACGGGCCTTGGGACATCTTTTTCAAGGAAAGCGGTATTTCTCTTTCGAACCAGCAGCTCTTCGACTGGAGCCAGCATGCTGACGAACGGATTCGCTACTTCAGCGGACATGCCCGCTATACAACGACGTGGAAACTGAAGAAGGACGAGGTGCCTCAGGGGCGGGCGTGGCTCTCGTTCCCTAACGTGAAGGATATTGCCCACGTGTGGATTAACGGCAAGGACTGCGGCATTGCCTGGACGGCTCCCTACAAGGTGGAGATCACAGGCGCCCTGAAGAAAGGCAAGAACACGGTAGAAATAGAGGTGGTGAACACGTGGCACAACGCCCTGCGAGGTGCTGACAACGGCAAAGCGCCCTACGAGGGCATTTGGACGAACGCCAAATATCGCACGAAGGGTGACCAGCTGCTGCCTGCCGGCCTGCTCGAACCACCCATGATGATAACGACCACGAATTAAACGAATTACACGAATAATATATGAAGAAATTTATCAGTGTCATATGTGTTATCTGTGGCTACATCGCTACTGCACAATCAAAAGTTACGTTGCCCAGTTTCTTCTCTGACAACATGGTGTTGCAACAACAGACGGAGTGTAACATCTGGGGAACGGCAGACAAGGGTAAGTCGGTGGTTGTTATCACGTCGTGGGACAAGAAGTCGTACTCGGCGTTGGTTGATGAAAACGGCGAATTTCTGGTGAAGGTGAAGACTCCCAAGGCTGGGGGACCTTACGATATCACGTTCGCCTTGGCTACTACCAGCAAGTCGTCTGCTGTTTCTTCAGGGATGGCCTACGACTGCACTTTGCACAACGTGATGATTGGCGAGGTGTGGATATGTAGCGGACAGTCGAACATGGAGATGCTGATGAAGGGTTACAAGGCTCAGCCTGTAGAAGGCGCTACAGAAGAATTGCTTTCCTGCAAAGACGATGAACTGCGATTGTTTTATGGTAAGCGATTAGCGTCACTGGAACCCCAGCAAGACCTAAAAGGCTCGTGGAAAAAAGCCGATGCAGCCAGTGTCCGTGAATTCTCGGCAACGGCGTATTTCTTCGGCAAGGCGCTGAGAAAGTCGCTGGGCGTTCCTGTGGGGCTGATATGTACGGCTTTTGGCGGTTCTGCCTGTGAGGCTTGGATGAAGGCAGACTGGCTGAAGGCCTTCCCCAAGGTGAACCTCGACATAACGGAAGAAAAGGTAAAGAAACTGCAGCAACGTTGTCCGACAGCTCTTTATAACGGACAACTCTCGCCGCTCATAGGCTATGGAATTCGTGGTGCCATCTGGTATCAGGGCGAGGACAACATACCTCGCTATGATTACTACGCAGAACTCTTAAAAACGATGGTTCAGGGTTGGCGAGCAGAGTGGAAACAAGGCGATTTTCCCTTCTATTATTGTCAGATAGCTCCCTATGACTACAGCCTTATAGGTTGGCAAGATAGTCAGTATCTGCGTGAGCAACAGTTGAAGGCGGAGACAATGATATCCAATGCCCGTATGGCTGTGCTGATGGATGCAGGCTTGGAGTATGGCATCCACCCCAGAAAGAAACGTCAAGCAGGCGAGCGTTTGGCATTGTTGGCATTGAGCAACACCTACGATGTAAAGGGACTGCCCGACTTCGCCGTTTATAAAGAGGTGGAATTTAAGAACGATACCACTGTTGTCTCTTTTGACAGGAGTAAGGAGTGGGTTTATTTCGAAAACGGTCCTACGTCAAAGAATTTCGAGGTGGCAGGTTCGGACAAGGTATTCCATCCTGCTACGAAGGTATGGATCAGTCGCAATCGTGTCTATGTCGTTTGTGATGATGTCAAGCAACCCGTTGCCCTTCGCTATGCCTGGCGAGACTGGGCGGAGGGTGACCTGATGCACGATGGTTTGCCCGTCAGTTCGTTCCGTACGGATAATTGGGAGCCAGCTCAGTCAACAGTATCTCAAGCGAAAGGAGATTATAATAACCCTAAATAACTAAAACTTATGCGTCGCGCGATTTTATTTCTTATTTCTTATTTGATATATAGTTCCGTAGGGGCGCAAACTTCTGTTGCGGGACTGTTTCCTTTGGATAATAGTGGACGACTCGTGTGGAACTTCAATGCTGGCTGGCGCTTCCATTTAGGTGATGTGGCTGACGCAGAGCAGAATAATTTCAACGATCAGTCGTGGGAGGTGGTATCGACTCCTCATACCGTCCAACTGATGCCTGCTGAGGCCAGTGGTTGTCGTAACTATCAGGGCATTGCCTGGTATCGCAAGCACTTCCGCCTGCCCAAGGAGTGCGCTGGTCGTGACGTCACCCTGCATTTCGAGGCCATCATGGGCAAACAGACCATCTACGTGAACGGTCAGAAGGTCAAGGAACACGAGGGCGGCTATCTGCCCATTTCCATCTCCCTTGCTGGTTGTTCTGTAGGCGACGATATCGTCGTCGCCATCAAAGCCGACAACAGCGACGACAAGACTTACCCTCCAGGCAAGAAACAGATGACGCTCGACTTTGCCTATCACGGAGGTATTTATCGTGACGTGTGGCTCATCGCCAAAAACAAGGTGGCCATCACGGATGCCCTCGAGGAAAATAAGGTGGCTGGCGGTGGCATTTTTGTGCACTATGCCAACATCTGCGAGAAGAGTGCCGAAGTCTTTGTCAATACCGAGGTCAGGAACAACGATAGCAAGACGCGAAACATCATGATTGAAAACACGCTCTCCTCTTCTGCTGGTACTGTGGGTGGAGGTTTCGCCTCTACCAAACTGAAACTTCAGCCAGGCGAGGCACGCACCGTCACCCAGCGCTTCCTCGTCAAGAACCCCAAGCTGTGGTCGCCAGAAACACCTTATTTATATCATGTCAACACGCGCATTAAGGAGGGCAAGCAGTTGCTCGATGGTGGCATGACCCGTATTGGCATCCGTTCGTTCGAATTTGTGGGCACGGATGATGCTCAAGGACGACAGCCTGGCTTTTATCTTAATGGCAAGCGTTACCACCAGTTGGTGGGTGCCAATCGCCATCAAGACTTCGCCTATGTGGGCAATGCCCTGCCCAACTCGCAGCAATGGCGTGATGCCAAGCGACTGCGTGATGCTGGCTTTACCATTATCCGCACGGCCCACTATCCACAAGACCCGTCGTTCATGGATGCTTGCGATGAAATGGGACTTTTTATTATCGTTGCGACGCCTGGCTGGCAGTATTGGAACAAGGACAAGGGCTGGGACGAAAAGGTGCACGAGAATACACGTAATATCATTCGTCGCGACAGAAATCACCCTTGCGTGCTGATGTGGGAACCCATCTTGAACGAGACGCGCTACCCAGAGGACTTTGCCCTGCAGGCCCTTCAGATTACAAAAGACGAATATCCTTATCCCTATCGTCCCGTAGCTGCTGCTGATGTGCATTCGGCAGGTGTCAAAGATCATTACGACGTGGTGTATGGCTGGCCGGGCGACGATTTCAAGGATGATAAACCCAAACAGTGCATTTTTACACGAGAGTTTGGAGAACTGGTGGACGACTGGTATGCCCATAATAACTTGAATCGTGCTTCGCGTTCGTGGGGTGAGCGTCCCATGCTGATACAGGCCATGAGCCTCTATCGCTCAACGCAGGAAATCTTTCATACCACAGGACAATTCATAGGTGGCTGTCAGTGGCATCCCTTCGACCACCAGCGTGGCTATCATCCTGACCCTTATTGGGGCGGTATCTATGATGCCTTCCGTCAGAAGAAAACAGCATTCGACATGATTGCCGCAGTACTTTCAAAAGCTCCCTCTCTTTTGGAGAGGGCGGGGGGTGAGGCTCCCATCGTCTCCATTGCCCACGAGATGACGCAGTTCTCAGAGAAGGACGTCACCATTTTCTCGAATTGCGACAGTGTTCGCCTAACGATGTATGGGGGTGAGCACTGTTGGACGCAGCCTGTAGAGCGAGGTCTGGTGATCTTTAAGGATGCCTGGGACTTCTTCGAGGCACGTAACTATAGCTATACCCAGCGCAACTGGCAAAACGTAAAAATGGTGGCAGAGGGTATTGTCAATGGTAAAGTGGTGTGTCAGGAAGAGAAAATGCCTTCGCGCAGAAGTACTAAACTGCGTCTGTATGCCGATGAAATGGGTAAAAAACTCATTGCGGACGGTTCTGACTTCATTGTGGTTGTCTGTGAGGTGACTGATGATCTGGGGCATGTGCGCCGTCTGGCGAAAGAGAATATAGTCTTTACGGTAGAGGGCGAGGGCGAGATTATTGGCGACGCCTCCATCAATGCCAATCCAAGAGCTGTGGAGTGGGGCAGCGCACCTGTACTCATCCGTAGCACCCGTCAGGCAGGCAAAATCAAGGTCAAGGCTGAGGTTCAGTTCCCAGGCACCCATGCTCCTACGCCAGCCGAATTGGAAATTGAGAGTGTGCCTTACGATGTGCCGATGTGTTTGGCGAGTGATGCTAGTGCCACTAGTACGACTAGTACAACTAGTACGATTAGGAATAATAGCCCCACGCTCACTGATGCGGAGAAAAACAAGCTTTTACAGGAGGTGGAGGCACAGCAGGCTGACTTTGGACTGCAAAAATAGAAGGAAAATCTCAAATTAATTTGGTTTTTCATTCATTTTGCACTACCTTTGAACTTCGTTCGAAGGTACTTTCACTCGAAAATGCTCAAATTTATTTGGCATTTTGCTCGCTTATTCGTACCTTTGCAGGCAAAATAAAAATGTAAGAAGATGAAAAAATATGTAATAGCCGCTTTGATTGCCTTGACGATGGCCTCGTGCGGAGAGAAAAAATTCCATGTAGAAGGTAACATTACCAACGCCCAGGACTCTGTGCTCTATTTCGAGAATATGGCGCTGACGGGTATTGAACGGTTGGACTCTATGAAGTTGGGCGAAGACGGCTCGTTTAGTTTCAGTGGCGCTCAGACGGAGGCTCCTGAGTTCTATCGCCTGCGTATCCACGACCAGATTATCTCGCTGTCTATTGACTCAACGGAGACGGTTACCATCAAGGCTGCTTATCCGCAGATGGCTTCGCAGTATGAGGTCAGTGGTTCTGAGAACTGTGAGAAAATCAAGGAATTGGCTTTGTTGCAGATGGCCCTGCAGGATAAAGCCATCAAGGTGAGTCGCGACGAGACACTGACCGTTGACCAGATGAACGACAGCATCTTGTCGATGATACGAGCCTACAAGGAAGACGTGAAGAAACGTTATATCTTTGCTCATCCCGATAAGGCATATAGCTATTTTGCTTTGTTCCAGACGTTGGGAAATACCTTGCTTTTCAACCCTCGTACGGATCGTGACGACATCAAGGCCTTTGCAGCTGTTGCTACCAGTTGGGATACCTATTGGCCGATGGCTGATCGTGGTGCCAACCTGCACAACATTGCCATTGAGGGTATGAAGAATGTGCGCATTGCCGATGCTGAAAACAGTCGTACCATTGATGCCTCGAAGGTACAGGAAGCGGGACTCATCGATATTGCCTTGCGTGACAACAAGGGACAGATGCGTCACCTGACCGAGTTGAAGGGGAAAGTGGTGCTGCTCGACTTCCACGTGTTTGCTATGGATGAGTCGCCAGCCCGTATCCTGCTGTTGCGAGAGTTGTATAACAAGTACCACGCTCAAGGCTTGGAAATCTATCAGGTTAGTCTCGATGGTGACGAACATTTTTGGAAACAGCAGACCGCTGCCCTGCCTTGGATCAGCGTCCGCGAAGAGAATGGCATGAACTCGTCAATGCTGTCACTATATAATGTACAGGGTGTTCCTGAGTTCTTTCTGATTGATCGCGGAAACAACATCGTGGGTCGTTCGCAGACCATCAAGGATGTGGAACAGACCATCAAGAGCCTACTGTAACGATATCATTGACGTATGAACGTTCAGATAGAGCCTACATGGAAGGGTTATCTGCAGGGTGAGTTCGAGAAACCTTACTTTGCCCAGCTCGTCCAGTCTGTCCGCCAAGAATATGCGGCAGGTACCTGTTATCCGCCAGGCAAACTGATTTTTAATGCCTTCAACCTGTGTCCCTTTGACAAGGTGAAGGTAGTCATCATCGGACAGGATCCCTATCATGAACCAGGACAGGCCCATGGACTGAGCTTCTCAGTTCAGGACGGAGTGCTGTTTCCTCCCTCTTTGCAGAATATCTTCAAAGAAATTCAACAGGACTTGGGTACGCCTATTCCCACATCAGGGAATCTGACACGTTGGGCTGAACAGGGAGTGCTGTTGCTCAACGCCACGCTGACCGTTCGTGCCCATATGGCAAACAGCCACTCTGCACTGGGTTGGCAGAAATTTACTGATGCAGCCATCCAGGCATTGGCTCAGCATCGCCAGCATCTGGTATATCTGTTGTGGGGAGGCTATGCCCGTTCGAAGGCCTATATGATTGACAAACAGAACAATCTCGTTTTGGAGTCTGTCCATCCCTCACCCCTTAGCGCCAATCGCGGCGGATGGTTTGGCCAGCATCAGTTCTCGCGCTGCAATACCTATCTGCAGCAAAACGGTATATCTCCCATCCAATGGTAAAAGACGTTCCACCGATTCTTGAAATAGGAGGTGTGCTCATCTCCTCTGAAATTCTGACAGAGTGCTTTTGCTGCGACTACGAGAAGTGCAAGGGTATCTGTTGTGTGGAAGGCGATGCAGGAGCCCCTGTGACGATGGAGGAGATTGCTGCCATTGAGGGTTCTTTGGGCATTGTCTGGTCGGACCTTTCTGCTTCTGCCCAAAGTGTTATCGATATGCAAGGAGTGGCATATGCCGATAAGGATGGGGATTTGGTGACAAGTATCGTGAGAGGCAAAGACTGCGTGTTTACATGCTACGAGGGTGACAACTGCCTTTGCGCGCTGGAAAAGGCTTTCCGCAATGGTAAGTCGACATTCTGTAAACCCATCAGTTGCGCGCTTTATCCCATCCGTGAGAAAAACTTCGGTAATGGACTCATAGGTCTGAACTACAACCGCTGGGCAGTGTGCAAGGATGCCGTTGAAAAAGGAAAAGCATTGCGCCTTCCCGTTTATCAGTTTTTGAAAGAACCGCTCATTCGTCGCTTTGGTGAAGCGTGGTATGAGGAACTCTGTGAGGTGGCCAACCAGCTGCTTACTGCTGAGAACAAATAGTTACCACGTCTTGACAGGTAAGTTTTGTCCGGCTTTCAGTTTGATAGTTTTCTGTTGACCATTATATAATAAGGTAACGGTGCCGGCATGCTTGGCCTTGATGCTGGCTGAACGCACCTTACCACCTTTCCATTCGAAACTGACCTCATAGCCTCCACGGGCACAGAGTCCTGAGACGGCTCCCTCGTTCCATTCTTGAGGACAGGCTGGAAGTAGTTCGATAACGGTTGCTTGCTTTTGACCCTTAACTGATGCCAATTGACTCTGCACCAGCATCTCACATACACCTGCCGTACCTCCGAAATTGCCGTCAATCTGGAAAGGCGGATGGGCGTCGAAGAGGTTAGGATAGGTGCCGCCACCATTACTGTAATTGGGGCTTTTGTTTCCTTCTGGTGCTACGGCAGTAAGCAGTTTGCGATAAATCTGATAGGCCTTCTCGCCGTTGTGTAGTCGTGCCCACAAGTTGATGCGCCAACCCGTGCTCCATCCCGTCGTTTCGTCGCCCTTCTGGATGAGCGTCTGCTCACAGGCTTTTTGCAGGTTGGATTCTGTCAGATGATTTCCCGGGAAGAGCCCAATGAGGTGTGACTGGTGACGATGGCGCGTGTCAAAGTCCTGCCAGTCGTAGTACCACTCGTTGAGGTCACCCTCCTTACCGATGGTGTAAGGATGCAGGCGTTTTAACGCCGTTTTGTATGTGGCGATGTTATCGCCACAAATAGAACCTGCAGCACAGACATCAGTCAGCAGTTCGCGGATGATGGCCAAGTCGGCCGTACCCCCATAACACGTAACGCCATGGTAGCCTTTGTCCGTAACGTATTCGTTTTCTGGCGAGGTGCTGGGTGCTGTGATGAGTTCCGAGGGATTATGAGGGTTGGCGATGAGCCAGTCGAGGCAGAAGTCGGCAGCACCTTTCATGAGCGGATAAACCACATTCCTCAGGTATTCCTTGTCTTGTGTAAAAAGATAGTGTTCCCACAGCGTTTGCACCAGCCAGGCACCACCCATATTCCAACAGCTCCACATGGGACTCTCGCGATTCTCGCCCACAGGATTGGTCATTGCCCAAAGGTCGCTGTTGTGGCTGGCACACCAGCCGTTATCGATGCCATAGAAGTGGTGTGCCGTATGGCGTCCGTTCTTAGCCAGCGCTCGGACAAAGTCATCCAACGGCTCTGCCATCTCAGCGAGATTGGCCGTAAAGGCTGGCCAGTAATTCTCCTCCAAGTTGATGTTCATGGTGTAGTTACCTCGCCAGGGAGACCAAAGCTGAGGGGCCCACAGTCCTTGCAGATTGGCCGGAACGCCCTTGGTGCGAGAGCAGGAAATCAACAGGTAACGACCAAACTGGAAGTATAGCGTTTCGAGATAGCGGTTGTTGATGCCTTCTCGTAACAAGCGGTCGGTAGGCACGTCTTGTTTGTCGTCGTAGTACGACGACATACCCAACTGGAGTTTCACGCGGTCGTAGTATTGCTGGTAGTCGGCAATATGACGACGGCGGAACTCGTCGTAGCTAAGATTCCGGGTATGCCAGATGTCGTCGGAAGCTTTCTCCAGATAGGATGCACCCTCTTTCACAGGATGCTTGTCATAGCCATTAAAGCTGGTTTCGTTGACCAGATAGACAATGGCCTCCTTAGCATTCGAGATGGTGAGGGTGGAGTCCGCAGCATGAACGTTGCCATCCGTAGTGACCTGTAGCATGGTGCAGAAATGGATGGTCTCCATAGGATCGCCCGTAGCATGACCTGTCATGGTGAGTTGGTTGTTACTTCCTTTCACCTGATGGGGCACCTGTGCCGTCATGACTATTTTGCAGTTGATGTCGCCTTTCATTCGGATGGCGATGAGTTTATCAGGGTTCGAAGCGAAATACTCTCGTGTGAAAGTCTTGCCGTTGCGAACGAAACGGTCGTTGATGAGGGCACTGTCAAGATTCAGTTCTCGACGATAAGCACTCGTATTTCCCTTGTTCTCATCAATGATATAGAGGGTGCCCAATGGCTGATAGAACTCCGAGTTATGCCCCTCGACGTGCAGTTGCAGCGAGTCGGCTCGGGCATAGTCTTCGGCAAACAAGGCCTTGCGGATTTCAGAAATCCACTTAGCGGCCCCTGCTCCTTCCTGATGGTCGACGGGTTTACCTGTCCAGAATGTGATGTCGTTCAAGTGGATGAGGCAGGTGTCTGCGCCACCATATACCAATGCCCCTAACTTGCCGTTGCCAATGGGCAGCGACTCTTCGAAATAACGCGCCTCGTGGTTGTACATCAACCGCATGGCGGGCTGTGTCTGTGCCGTACCACTCAGTGTGGCCAACAACGCGAGAATTGTTAGTAGTTGCTTCATAATGGAAGCAAAGTTATGAAAAAGTAAGCAAAAAACAAAAAGAAATTTGGAAAATTGCGCAATTTACCTTATCTTTGCCGAGCAAAACAGATTTTTTATTCACTAACAAAACAAATACAACTATGAAAGAACTGAAAGGAACAAAAACAGAGAAGAACTTGCAGGAAGCCTTTGCAGGTGAGTCAATGGCTCGTAACAAGTACACTTATTGGGCTTCAAAGGCCAAGAAGGACGGCTATGTACAGATTGCTGCAATCTTTGAGGAGACAGCTGCCAACGAGAAGGAACATGCCAAGATGTGGTTCAAACTCTTAGAGGGAGGTGCCATCAAGGACACTGCTGCTAATCTGGAAGCTGCTGCTGGCGGTGAGAATTTCGAGTGGACGGACATGTATGCCCGTATGGCCCGTGAGGCTCGCGAAGAAGGCTTTGACGAGATTGCCAAGAAGTTTGAGGGTGTTGCTGCCATTGAGAAGGAACACGAGGAGCGCTATCGCAAGCTGTTGGACAATGTCCGCAAGGAGCGTGTCTTCTCGAAGGATGGCGATGTTATCTGGCAGTGTGCAAACTGTGGTCACATCGTTATTGGCAAGCAGGCTCCAGACGAATGCCCTGTCTGCAATCATCCCCAGTCTTATTTCCAGGTAAAGGCTGAGAACTATTAAAAGAAACGTAAAAAAAGAACGAGGGTTTGCATGCTAAGATGGGAACCCTCGTTTTTGATGGATTCTGTTTTTAGTGGCTACGCTGATAGGTGCGATAGCCGTAAACGATGATGACTAGGAAGCACAACAAGGGCAGGATGAACGAAATGTTGACGGCCGGCATACCAAAGACCTCGTGCTGATCGATGATTTTTGCCTGTAACGGGGGCAGCACGCTACCGCCGAGAATGGCCATAATCAATCCTGCGGCACCAAACTTTGCATCGTCGCCCAAGCCTTGCAGGGCAATGCCGTAGATGGTGGGGAACATCAGTGACATACAGGCCGAGATGGCCACCAGACAATAGAGTCCCCAACGCCCGTCGATGAAGATGACGCCACAGGTGAGCAAGGCTCCTACAGCAGCGAGAACACCCAACAGCGTTCCCGCATTGATATACTTGAGGAAGTAGGTGCAGATGAAACGGCTTGAAACAAAGATGACCATTGCAATGATATTGTAGGTCTGTGACATCACTTCAGCCTCCTGCTCGCCCATTCCTTCGTTCATCAATACGCGCGTACCGTATTGTATGATGAAGGTCCAGCACATAATCTGTACACCCACATAGAAGAACTGGGCGATGACGCCTTCGCGATAGTAGTCAATACGGCAGATACGCTTCAAGGTAGCCAGTGGGCGTACGTCGTGGTTCTTATCGGCATTATGGGGCATCTTGGTGAAATAGATAACCAGAAACATCAGTGCAATGACGGCTCCAATGGCCAGATAGGGTGCTATCAACACGCTGAGGTCAGAATCGCGCATGGCGGCAAATTCTGTGTCAGACAGCATGGCGCGCTCTTCTGTTGAGGCTGGATTCAATTGTGCCTGAATGAAGTTCATGGCGACATACATGCCACAAAGCGAACCCATGGGATTGAAGCACTGGGCCATGTTCAGACGGCGCGTGGCAGTTTCCTCTGTGCCCATTGACAGGATATAGGGATTGCACGATGTCTCCAGGAACGACAGTCCGCAGGTCAGGATAAAGTAGGCCACCAGGAAGGGATAATACATACCCGTCCATGAGGCTGGCAGGAAGAGCAGTGCACCTACTGCATAAAGGCCCAAGCCCATCAGCACGCCTGCTTTATAGGAGTATTTGCGGATGAACATAGCGGCAGGGAAAGCCATCGCGAAATAACCGCCATAGAAGGCCACCTGTACCAAGGCACCATCTGTAACGCTCATACGGAAAATCTTGGAGAAAGCTTTCACCATGGGGTTGGTGATATCGTTGGCAAAGCCCCATAGGGCAAAACACGATGTAACAAGAATAAATGGTATGAGGTAGCTCACACCGTCATGGGAGATGATTGATTCTTTCTTCTGCTGGTCCATTGTTGTCTGGTTTCTATTTATAGTGGTTGCAAAGGTAGTGCAAAATAGCTAAATAACAAAATAAAATCTGAGTCTCTTGGCTTGTTTTTACATATTTTAATTGTGCTACGCATGACATCCACCCTATAGATACGTCTTATTATTAAAATAATAACACTTACAGGTAAATTAGAGGTAACTATGAAGCAATCGTTATTGATGGTGGTACTGCTGTTTTCATTGTCAGCTAGCGCCCAGTATCCGGACTTGACCAACGAGGCCAAGCAATTGATAGAACAACAAAAGAAGCAATGGAAGGCCCATAGCGATTCTGCTTGGGAGGTGGCGTTTCCTATTGTAATAGAAGAGGCTAAGGCAGGTCGTCCTTACGTGCCCTGGGCAGCTCGTCCCTACGATTTGCGTCAGGCCAAGATTCCTGCATTCCCTGGTGCTGAGGGCGGTGGTATGTATACCTTTGGTGGACGAGGCGGAAAGGTGCTTACCGTTACCAATTTGAACGATGACGGACCAGGCTCGTTCCGTTGGGCTTGTGAGCAAGGCGGAGCACGCATTGTGGTATTCAACGTGTCAGGTATTATTCGTTTAAAATCACCCATCTATGTTCGTGCACCCTATATCACGATTGCCGGACAGACGGCTCCTGGCGATGGTATCTGCATAGCAGGAGAGTCGTTCCAGGTTGACACTCACGACGTCATTGTCCGCCACATGCGTTTCCGTCGTGGTGAGACGCTGGTGACCAATCGTGAAGACTCGTTTGGTGGTAACCCCGTGGGTAACATCATGATTGACCATTGTTCGTGTGAATGGGGATTAGACGAAAACATCTCGTTCTATCGCCACATGTTCGACATGCACGATGGGAAACCTAATCGTAAGGAACCGACAGTCAACGTCACCATCCAGAATACTATTAGTGCCAAAGCTCTCGACACTTGGAACCATGCCTTTGGCTCGACCATCGGAGGCGAGAACACCACTTTTATGCGCAACCTGTGGGCTGACAATACGGGCCGCAATCCCAGTATCGGTTGGGGTGGTGTGTTCAACTACATCAATAACGTGGTATACAACTGGGTACACCGTACGGCAGACGGTGGCGAGTTTACTACCATGTCGAACTTCATCAACAACTACTACAAACCTGGTCCTCTGACTCCGAAGGATACTCCTGTTGGTCATCGTATTGTGAAGTCGGAAAGCCGTTCGCAGGGCTTGTTCCCTTTCAAACAGTTTGGACGTGTCTATGCGGTGGGAAATATCATGGAGGGCTATCCTGAAATTACCAAGGACAACTGGAATGGTGGTATCCAGACAGCGGATAAGGATGGTGAGATGGACCAGACGGAGTTGGCGCTGATGCGTTCGAACGAGCCTTTTGAGATGCCTTATCTGAAGATTATGGGTACTGAACAGGCTTTCGAATGGGTGCTCTCGAATGCTGGAGCAACCATCCCTTGTCGTGACCTTGTTGACCAGCGTATCTGTGAGGAGGTTCGTACAGGACAGGCTTACTACGTAAAGGACTATGAGAAGGAACTGGCCAAAATTGAGAAGAAAACAGGTGTGAAGCAGAACCCTTATGGCGACATGTGGGGACTGCATCAGAAGTCAAAGAACGAAGAAGGTTTCTTCAAGTATCGTCGTCTGCCTCAAGACTCCTATAAGCAGGGTGTTATCACCGATCCTCGACAGATGGGCGGCTATCCTGAGTACCAGGCGTGGGAGCCCTATAAAGACAGCGATATGGATGGTATGCCTGACGAGTGGGAGACACGTTATGGCTTGAATCCCAATGATGCCAGTGATGCTAATGGCGACTGCAATGGCGACGGCTATACCAATATTGAGAAGTATATCAATGGTATCAATCCGCAAACAAAGATGGACTGGCGCAACCTGAACAACAATTACGACACCCTAGCTGCAAAGGGAAAACTGATGTAAGCTTATGAAGAAGGTACTGTTTGTAACGTTTTTGTCGCTGCTCTCCATCACAGTTTCTGCCCAGGTTTCCTTAAAAACAGAAGGCCAAGATTCAGCTTATGTGGAGACCATTAAACAGCGTGCACAGAAGATCGTTGACGGACTGGGGCTGACGGATGCTCAGAAGGCTGAAAATGTCCGAAACATCATTGCCAACCGTTATTTCCTGCTCAATGATATCCATTCGAAATACGATAAAAACCAGCAGGATGCCCGTGATGCAGAACTCTATAAGCACCATTTCGAGTTGGCGTCTGCTCTTGCACTCTATTTGACAGAAGAACAGATTGATGCCGTGAAGGACGGAATGACGTTTGGCAGGCTGAAGCGCGACTATAACGCTCAGTTGGAGATGATTCCCTCTTTGACTGACGAAGAGAAAAATCAGATACTCATCTGGCTCCGTGAGGCCCGCGAGTATGCAATGGATGCTGCCGATTCCAAAGGGAAGCATTTCTGGTTCGACAAGTATCGCGGCCGCACCAACAACTGGCTCTCTGCTCGCGGCTACGACCTGAAGAAGGAACGAGACGCATGGATGAAAAGAATAGAAGATGCTAAGAAACAATAAAGGATGCGACAATATATATTAGTCCTATCAGTCTTATTGACAGCAATACTCCCATCGGTAGCTCAAGAGGTACCGATGGATTACTCATTTTGTGGTTACCATCGCTCAGAAGTGCCCATTCCATCGGCAAAAGTAGTAGTGTATGTAGAACCTGTGGCAGGTGATAACTCTGCTTTGATTCAAGGGGCTATTGATTACCTGAGTATGCTGAAGCCTGACAAGCAGACGGGCCTGCGTGGCGCTGTGCTGTTGGCTGAAGGAACCTACGAATTGAATGAACCACTACGTATCCGTACGAGTGGTGTTGTTTTACGTGGCAGTGGACGTGATAAAACGATTCTCCGTAAGAAGGGTTACGATCGTGGCGCGCTTTTATACATGGAAGGCACGCACGACATCCTCACCAAGGACACGCTCACCGTGTCCGACACCAAGGCAGGCGCTATTTCTGTTATTGTACAAGGCGGTTTTTCCGCCTTGAAACAAGGTGCTCGCCTTGCTGTCTGTCGTCCTTCTACGCAGGAGTGGATTGATGCGATGGGCTGTGCCTCGTTTGGCGGCGGGAAACGAATGGGCTATTGGGCTTGGCATCCTGGCGACATCGATCTCCGATGGAATCGACAAGTTTTAGAGGTACAAGGTGCTGAAATCACTCTTGATGCTCCTATTACCTGCAGTATTGATGAACGTTGGGGAGGCGCAAAGGCTATTATCTATGAACATCGTGGACTCGTTCAGGAATGTGGTGTCGAGAACCTGACGCTGGAATCGGATTACGACCATTCTCGCCCGATGGATGAAGACCATTGTTGGGATGGCGTCTATGTGGCTGATGCCGAGAATTGCTGGGTACGCATGGTGAACTTCCGCCATTTTGCAGGCTCTGCAGTGGTTATCCAGAAGTCGGCACAGCAGATTACCGTCGAGGACTGTAAATCGTTGGAGCCTGTTTCTGAGATCGGTGGTTTTCGTCGTCGTCCCTTCCTGACTTTCGGTGAAATGACGCTTTTCCAGCGTTGCTACTCAGAGCATGGTATCAACGACTTTGCCGTGGGTCATACGGCAGCTGGCCCGAATGCTTTCGTACAATGCGAGAGCTTCGAAAGCTTGGGTCCGAGTGGAGCCATTTCGTCGTGGGCGCCAGGCATTCTGTTCGACATCGTGAATATTGATGGCAACGACATTGTCTTCAAGAACTGGGAACTGGAGAAATTTGGTGCAGGCTGGAGCACAGCCAACAGCACCATGTGGCAGAGTACGGCATCGGGACTCTTCTGCTACTCGCCCGACTCGCTGAACTGCAACATCTCTCATGGTTGTTGGGGGCAGATACAGGGCAATGGTGACTATACTGAGATGAACGAGCACGTCAAGCCGTATTCGCTCTTCGCTGCTCAGTTGGAAAATCGACTGGGACGCAGTGTGGACGAGCAATGTCGAACGCTGGAGCGCAATACGAATGCCAGCAGTTCACCCACCATCGATGAAGCCATTCAGCTGGCTGAAGAAGCGATGAAACCGCGTGTTTCTATGCTAATGTGGATTGATTCCGCAGTCTTCAAGGGCGACATTTCGAAGGGTAAACTCAAGCCTTTTGTCTATAAGGAGACTCCTGTTCGTGACTTCCACACCTATCACTATGCCATTCAGAACGGCTGGCTGACGCTGAATAAAGCTGTTCTGGTGGGAGGAAAGCATCAGACACCTTGGTGGAACGGACGTACTACAGATGCCTATATGGATAAGGCCAAATATGCCTTGACACGTTTCGTTCCTGGACAGGAGCGCACGGGTGGTACGGATCGTATTGACTCTGTAGTGGCACAAATGCAACGCAACCATACCCTGCTGTTCAGTCAGAACTATGGCCTTTGGACGGATCGTCGTCGCGACGACCATGAGCGCATCCGCCGTAAGGATGGCGATGCCTGGGCTCCCTTCTTCGAACAGCCCTTCGCTCGTGTTGGCATTTCTCTCACCTCTCACCTCTCACCTCTCACTTCTGAGCTAGCTTGGGACGGTATGTCGAAATATGACCTCACCAAACTTAACAAGTGGTACTTCTGGCGATTGCAGCAATTTGCAAAAAAGGCGGAATCCATCGGCATATTGCTGAAAAATCAGCACTATTTCCAGCACAACATTCTCGAGGCAGGTGCCCATTGGGTCGACTGTCCTTGGCGCACTGCCAACAATGTGAACAATACGCCATTCCTGGAGCCTGTTAACTTCACAGGAGATAAGCGCATCTTTACGGCCACCTTGTTCTACGACGTCACCAATCCTACGCTTCGAGAACTGCATCGGCAGTATATCCGTCAGTCGTTGGATGCTTTCAAGGGACAGCCTAACGTCATTCACTCCATTGGCGAAGAGTTCACTGGCCCGCTGCATTTCGTGCAGTTCTGGCTGGACGTCATTGCCGAATGGGAACAGGAGAATGGTCCCGTCTTGGTTGATTTGGCAGTGAATAAAGACGTTCAGGACGCTATTCTGAATGACCCTGTTCGCTCTAAAATCGTCGATATCATCGACATCGAGCAGTGGTTCTATCACGATAAGGGCGAATATGCCCCCGAGGGTGGAGTGAATATGGCTCCACGTCAGTATGCGCGTAAGATCCGGGCAGGTAGCGCCCGCTTCGAGGATGTCTATCGGGCTGTCAGCGAGTATCGCCAGCAGTATCCTGACAAAGCCGTTGTTTATTCTGCCCAAAAAGCCCCAGAGCTTTGCTGGGCTTCGTTGTTAGCTGGCGGTTCGTGTGCTGCCATTCCTGTTATTGACAAGGCTTTCTTGGAAGAATTGTCGTTGATGGCTCCTCGCCCCTCAGACTCGCAGGGTGTTTATTTACTGGAAGGTCCCAATGGCTTCCTTGTCTATAACGATGCGGATTATACGCTCGATTTGAAGTCCGGCAAGTATGCGCTTTACCAGATTGACCGCAAAACGGGCAATATCAGCTACCTTCGCGACGTCACCGAAAGCAGTATCCTGCTGTCTAACCAACATCTTTGGTGGCTCAAGCGGAAATTATAGTATTACTTGGCAAAGATACAAAATTTTCCTGACTTTATTCGTTTATTCGAAATTAATTCGTATATTTGCACTCAGAAGTAACAGTTAACACGAAGTTAAATCCTTTAAAACGTAGTTGCTAATGACATAGAAACGAGATGAATGAACGCTACAAACCTTTTGGATGAGGCCCAGCCTCACGAGGTCACAGAGAGATAATAAATCAAATTAGCATTAAAGCAGATGAAAACGACTAGCGAATATATCAACCTCATAAAGGCTCACTCCGACGAGATACGCACCCAGTTCGGAGTCAAGACGTTACGGCTATTCGGCTCTGTGTCTCGTGGAGAACAACACGAAGGTAGCGATGTGGACGTTTGTGTGGAGATGGAGCCGCGCATCCTGCTGATTGTTCGCTTACAGCGGTTTCTGGAAGAAACGCTTCAGTGTCCTGTAGACGTTATAAGAATGCATAAGCATATGAATCCCTTTTTACTTCAAAATATTGAGCACGATGGAATTTACGTCATTGGAGAAGCGTAACCGTATCAAGTACACGCTTGAGCAAATCAACACGGCTATCAATCAGTTGAAGGAGTGGAATGAGGACGTAAAGAATGCGGATGATTTCTACCTTTCGTCCTCTGGGATGCAAAAACTGGCTGCTAACAGTATGCTTATTGAGGCCATCGGTGAAGGCATCCGGCAGATTGATGAACATTCTGACGGTAAACTGCTGCCAGAACGTTCAGATATTCCTTGGAAAGATATTATCGGTATGAGAAACCGAATTGCCCACGGCTATTTTGAGGTTGACGCAGAACTGGTGCTTGCCACCATCAAGAACGACCTCGACCCACTACAGGATGCTATTCAATATTTTTTAGAGACAATATAGTCTCTCCCTCTCGTCTCCACCGCTCTGACGGTGGCAGGATACACATTAATAATATTAACTTACAGATTAGCGTTTCTGTTCGTACTTATACATAGATATTGAGCTTTCAGCTCTTGTTCTTTGGAATCGAATACCGCCAAATCATTCGCACAAAAGAACAAGCAGATGAAAGTTCACGCTTGATAGGCGTGGACTATTCGTGCTTGTTTTGTGCAGGTCACTTGGCGGTAACCAGATTCCAGATAAGTTATGAGTGGTTCCGCCTTTTTTTAAATTTTAAACAACGATGAAGAAAATTCAATTTAGTGTGTTTGCCATGATGATTTTGGCATTAGTGTGTGGTTTCACTTCGTGTGGTAGTGATGATGATGATAATAATGGTGGAAGTAGTTCATACAACCTTACTGACGAAGAGGCTGTGACAGCATTACAAGGCACTTGGAGTGTGAAAGTAACTGAGTATGACGAAGAAGAAGGCGATGATAATTGGATTGAGACTTGGGTTGTACAAGGGAATAATCTTACTACTACAGAAGATAACTATACCTATAAGAGCATTTTTACCATTAAGAATGGCATTATTGCCTTTGGTGATCCAGTTTATTTCGATCGGAACAATGAAAAACATCGTTTTATCAAACTTACATCAAATTATTTTGAAACAAGCGATGCAGAATTCAACAATGGCAAAATATGTATAAAAATGGTTGGTACAAAAAAATAGGATATAATTTCACATGAATAAAAAGTAATAATAAATAAGTGCAAACAGGGAACTTAACAATGTTTGCTTATGATTCATTATTTATTTCTTAAAGGTTGTGCCCGACACGTATAAGGGAAGTTAAAATGAATAGTTTAGCACGTTTAATAGTGGCTGTAGCAATTATGCTTTGTGGAACAACAATAGCCAATGCCCAAAGTACAGTTTATGTATTCATGCGTTCAGCAATCAATGCAGATTGTGTTATGGCTATTAATGGTGGCGAACCTTTTGAGATTCGTGGACCGCTGAAAAAAACAATGATGAATCTTAGTGGTCCAGAACCCAACAGGTTCTACCATCCTGCAAAGAAAAAGATAGTCTTAAAAGAAGAAGGGAAGGCACTTTTTAGTGCAAAATATACATTTTACGCTAATATGGATAGGAGTAATCCTCGAGATATGGTCGCAGAAATACAATTGAATCTTTCCGAAGGTTCAGTTCACTATGTAAAGTTGAGTTTCAAAGGTATGAATGATGTTCAACTTAAGGAAGTTGAAGAAAAGGAAGGATTGAAACTTCTGAAAGATAAGAAGTATAAGGAATTACCAGAATTCATAGAACAATAGACACCATAATGAAGAAATGCTTATTTGTGTTGTCTTTCACTCTAACAAGTTCGCTAGCCTTTGCACAGGCAGGGTTGGCGAATTTGTTCTCCAAATCTTTTGAGATAGTCAATGAAAAGAGTGGAAGGGAGCGTTTTAAAGGCCAAATTCTTAAAGGGAAACGTAATGGTATGGGAGCCATACTTACTAAGAAGGGTGTTGTGTACATTGGAGATTTCTATCGTGATGAGATGACAGGTATAGGCATAATGATTGCTGCAGATGGTACTTCTGTAGAAAATTGTGAGGACTGTGTGGTTTATGTTGGCAATTGGAAAGAAGGACGTAAATCTGGATTTGGAAAATGCTATGATATAGACGGCAATATTATCTACAAAGGTCAATTCTCCGATGGTAAACCAACAGGTTCATATCCTTCTAATCAGTCGAATGAGAATGATCGTCAACTCTCCTTGTTAGATTTAGACAATAACAATTTATTTCTTGGTGAAACTATCAATGGGATTCCAAATGGATTGGGTGTTGTCCTTTACCCGGATGGAGCTCTTTGGTTTCACTTGTTTAAAGATGGTGTCGCCAAAGGTATTGGTTTATATGCTGCATATGATGGCGAATGGCAGACACTAAAATGGGAAAAAGGAGAGGCTGTAGCTGTTAGTTCTTCTGAATACTACAGACAAGTAGACAAAGCAAGAAAAGCGTCATTAAGAAATGCCCTGATAGGTGTATTGAATGAGTTTAATGAGGCTATGGAACAGCAACAAGCAATCTTTAATGCTGGTCATGTCTCTGGTTCTATAGGGGCAGAAGTAGACGCAAATGATGCTAGCAGTAACAACTCTCATTCTGCTTCTGTAAAAAGTGGCAAGTGTAAAGATTGTGCTGGGAATGGCAAATGTTCAGGCGGAACTAAACCTTCTTCACGTTATCATTGTCATGGTTCTAAAAAATGCGGATATTGCCAAGGGGATGGTTTTATCATCTCTGCAGGTAATCATGTTACATGTAGCAGGTGTAAAGGGGGAAAAAAATGTACATATTGTAATGGTACAGGCAAATGCTCAACATGTGGAGGAAGTGGAAAGGTGTGAATTTGAAAAGGCGAGCCTCAATCACGCTTAGAGAATGGAGTGATCAGAGGTCGGTTCCTCTGGTCACTTTTTCTTGGTATTTTTATTCCCTGCGCACCCAGACTTTGTGGGAGGCGGCGCCTTTAGGCTTGATGCCTGAGGAGAGGTCAGCGACGAGTCTGGCGAGTTCGCGGGAGGCGGAGCTATAGCTGAGGCGGTTAAGATTGGCGTATTCTTGCAGGGTGATGAAGCCGTGACGGTCGATATGGCTCAATGCACGTTGCAGACGTTCCTCTGGGGTATAAGGCGAGGGAGAAGAAGGATTGCCGGTTGTGCGCTCGAAGGAGTTCTCTTTATTGATGGCATCCACCAAACGCTTGTCTACCTTGAAATTCACACCCTTGACTCTTACATGGTGGTATTTCTTCTTGGAGCCAGTTTCCTGGGTTTCTTGAGCATCCTGTTGATTAGCGGTTTCCGTCTCGTTGTCGGCAAATCCCAGCGATAGCGAGAATACACCTAAGTTATCGATTTTCATTGTGTGCCCCAGCGGCAGATACGACTTCATGACGACGGCCAGCGTATCGAGCACACCTCGGACTGTCGCTTCGCTGAAGACTGGTGAATTGGTGTGGACAAGTTCAACGACTTTGTCGTAGTCGAACTCTGTGTAGACCTGCATCTTAGGGAATGTCTTCCCTTCGCTGCCATTACCCATTCCTGCGGGCATTTCCTTTAGTACATAATTTGCCATACTATAAATATATTTTTTATTTCACGACTTGCAATCTATATTGCACGTCCTGCAATGTAAATTGCACGACCTGCAATGTATATCCCACGACCTGCAATTAAATTTTGATGCAAAGATACAAATATTTTTTGAAAAGCCTCCAATGCAGCGACGCAGTGTGGACAAAATCTTACATCCTGAACTGGTAGCCAAGGGTGAGCCACAAGGAGTTACTACGCCAGGTTTCGTCCAGCACCTGGTGGTTACAAAGGTTGGTCAATCCTATATTGTAACGTAAGTCGGCCACCCAATTGTGAAACTCGTAAGAGATGCCGGCAGGAATGGAGATGCCCACACGATGGAAAGAGTTCGTGTTGGTTGCTGTATTACCCATCAGCGTTTCCTTGCCCTGCAAAAGATAGGCTACCTGCATACCTGCTTTTAAAGACAGACCTGGCAACATGTTGGGCTCTACATAGAAGTTCACCATAACGGGAACGTTCAGGAAGTGCAGCGACTGCTTCCATTCTTCCACATCATCTTTTTCATCGAACAGAAAACCCTCATTGGAATACATCAATCCTATGGAAATGCCTAATTGCGACCACATCTGATATTGCGTTTCCACACCAGCTGTCAGGCCCCATTTGTGCTTCGCTTTCATTGATTCCGTCTTCCCGTTGCCGTCCAAATACAGCACGCCGTCCACCGAGAGGACTGATGAGTTAATACCTACATGTGGGGTGATGCTCCACGTACCTGTTTCTTGTTGTGCCTTGACTCCGAGGAAGGAAGTCAAAAAGAGAAATAATAGTTTGATTCGTGTCATGATAAACTGCTTTTTATTAATAACGCTGACAAAAGTTTTTTATTGTCTTAACAAGATAGACTCTAAAACAATTAACGATGGGTCTCACCCCCCAGCATGTCCTAATACGAATTATTTCAAAGCACCCGTATAATTCTGGTTTTTCTCACTCTTTTCCTTTTTTTAACTTTTATTTTGCAGGTAGTTTTGCTTTTTTCCTTAACTTTGCAGCCGTAAACAAACTACTATCGATTTATACTAAACTACTATGGTGCCAAGTAAATTAAGGATCCGCACCCAGCAATTGGTGGCACAATTCTGTTCCGGTGACGATCAGGCGTATGCTGAACTGTACGATATGTACGTTCAGATGCTTTACAATTATGGTCTGAAAATGACCAATGACCAGGAACTCCTAAAAGATTGTATTCATGATGTTTTCGTGAAGGTGTACTTGAAACGCAACGACAAGAATGCCATTAATAATCTATGTTCCTATTTGCTGATCTCGTTGAAAAACAGGTTGTTAGATGAATTCCGACGTCAGACGTTCACAACGCCAAACGAAGTGGAAGAGTACGAATATCGCCGTGCTGCGGAAGATGTGGAGAAGGACTATCTTTGTCAGGAACGCTATTTGTTACAGACCGAACGCGTGGCATATCTGATGCAGAATCTGACTCGTCGTCAGCGACAGGCAATTACCTTATATTATTTAGAAGAGCGCAAGTATGACGAGATATGCAAAATCATGCAGATGAACTATCACTCCGTGCGTAACCTGATGCACCGCGGGATGCTGAAACTGCGTGAGGCGGCGATGTAATATTTTCTTCTTATTTCTGATTACAAAGTACAAAGTGTATCGTCTTTATAATAACTAAAAACGATGCATGTGAAAAGACAAATATATACAAAGGTGGAACAGTTCCTGCGTGACGATGATTTCATTCGTTACGTGTTGGATTGTTCGCCTGACGAGGAATCTTATTGGGTTTCGTACTTGTCTGCTGCTCCTCAGGTCCGCTCGGCCTATCTGAAGGCCTACGATATTCTTGTGCATCTTGACGATTGCCAGTTGTTGACCCCTGAACAGGCAGAAGCACTCAAGAAACGCATCTTCAACACGCTTCGTACCAAGGTAAACTGACACGTTATTCCCCAAAGTCGAGGCTTAGTTGCCCGTCGCCCAGCATATTAAAGGTCTTCCGATGATAGGGCGTAACGCCGTATTGACGGATGGCATCACGGTGTTTCTTGGTAGGGTAGCCCTTGTTCGACAGCCAATCGTACTGGGGAAACTCTTCTGCCAGGCGGTTCATATAGTCGTCGCGATAAGTCTTGGCCAGAATGCTGGCAGCAGCAATCGACAGGTATTTCCCGTCACCCTTCACAATCGTCGTGTGGGGAAGGGCGGCTTGCTTTTGGCCATCAGCCGTTGGCGGGTAATAGGGCTTGAAGCGGTTGCCGTCGACGATGATGGCTTCAGGACGCACCGTCAGCCGGTCTAGTGCGCGATGCATAGCTAGAATGGAAGCGTTGAGTATGTTGATTTTGTCGATTTCATCGGGAGTGACAACTCCTACGGCCCATGCAACGGCATCGTGCTCGATTATCTCGCGAAGCTGGTAGCGCTTCTTCTCTGTCAGCTGCTTGGAGTCGTTCAGGAGTTCGTTATGGTAGTCTTCGGGTAGGATGACAGCAGCAGCATAGACGCTACCCGCCAGACATCCTCGCCCGGCCTCATCACAGCCAGCCTCTATCTTCCCTTCGTAAAAATGACTTGCTAACATAGTGCAAAAGTAAGGAATTCTATTGAATCTACCAAATATTGTTCCACAAAAAATATTTGTGAAAAACATATTCGGCCGTTTGGGAAGATTACAGGGGGGCGGCAGCCCCTGTTTTAAGAAAAGATCAGAGACCCCTGTAAACTATTTGGCATATAGTGGAGGAATATTTCTTTGTTTAATCATGCAACTTTGTGGCGTACTTCAGCGTTACGGTGCCGTCGTATGTGGACTCCCTTGTTGTGATGTCCATGATGGTGACTTCTATGCCTTTGTTGTTGACAAGTTCTTGCCAGTCGACACCATTGACATCGTACACATAATGAGCACGCATTGTATAGACACCCATTCCGTTGTAGCTCACTTCAAATTCCTTGCTGTCGACCGACTCACGGGTCAGCTCATACTTGCACTCTATCTGATGCTGGATGGTGCCGTCCAACAGGCAGTAAGCCCAGTCGAAATGGTCGTCGGGGTTGGCAATCTGCTGGACGTACATGTGCTTGGTTTTCTCAATGAAGTCGTGGCTGACGTTGATGGTGACCACACCCGTTGCCTTGAGTCCGTTCTCTTCGAAACGTCCTGTGATGTCGTCGCCAATCTTGTAGTTGCCGAACTCGTCGACGGTGATGAAGTCATGACGGTTGAGGAACTGCTCAACGCCTGTCTGGAAGCGGGCGCGTTTGTTCAGCGCATTGTTCAGATAGATGTAACCCTCACCATCATACATGCCGTCAGGAGTACCCGTCAGGGCATCTTCATACGTCAGCACGGCGGGGTCGTATTCCAGCTCCAGTCCTTCGAGCGGACGGGTGTCGACCGCCATACCGCCCTTGTCAAGGTCGATGGTAACGTAGACCTTGTCCGTGCCGTTAGGTATCTCAAACTCGAAGGCCTTTTTGTCAACGCCATTGGGGTCGGCGAGTGTGAGGTGCGGACGCAACTCATTCTGCAGGAGCGAATAGATGGTGACAATCTGATAGCTCCGGCCTTCGTCATCGATGCGACATGCAAACTTCTCGGGATGCGGTACGATGCCCTGAGCATCGGTCAGGCGCACGCTCCATCCCGCATACTTCGACAGCTCGTCGCCATGCTGCGACGAATCTTTATAACGCAGGACGATTTCCGTGTTCACAATCTTACCCATGTCCTCCAGCGCCTTGACAAAGCGGTTTTGTGCTTCTATTTTCAGGTGGCTCTTGATGCCTCTGAATACGCTTACCAAATCGCCGTTCATCAACTCGGCAAAATGCTCGTTGGACAGTTGTTCCTTCAAACTCTCAGTAAGTCCTGGTACGGTAGCCCCAGGCGTCCACACCTTAGCGACCTCGCAACATCTGACCCAGTCTTCATTTCGGATCCATATTTCATCGCAGTACATACGCACCGACTGCTCGATATAGGCATCGAGTTTGTCCTTCGTCATCTTACCCTGAGCAAAAGCGGGATAGAAATAGTTATACCAGTCCTTGGGCGAGCGATAGTTACTACTCAAATTGGCATCCATCTTTCCTCGTTTGCTGTAGAAATAGTGATAGGCATTGTAGGCGAGGTCGTGCATACGCTCTTGCACCATTGTGCCAAACTTGTTGAGGGCAACACCAATGAAGGCAACACAGCCCATTGAGGCCGACATGATGGGCGTGCCGATGGCAGCAGCCATCTGACCCGATGCAAAGTTCAGAATGGTGTTCAGCGTACCAGATGCTACAGCCACGTCGTCGCCACGGATGTCGGCACCAACGACGTCGAGTATGCTCAGTGCGGTGCCCACATAGCCCATCGCCGTCACGGCGTGGTCGATGGCCTCGGGCTTGAAGTTGAGCAAAGGATCGCTCACACTTGTAAATGCATTATACAAACCGTCCAAGCCCACACTTTGCCAGAGGGCCATATCGTCCTTGAACTTTCTCACCATCTCCTTGTCGGGGTCTTCGCTGGAGACAAGATCGAGCAGTATCTTCGTGGCATCGTTGAGCTGGTTGTACGACACGATGGGTTCAAAGAAATATATATTGGCCGTATTGCTGTAATTAGCCGACACATTGAAGACATAGAAGGTAGACAGGTGATCGGTAGAGATGGTCACCTTTTCAGAAACCTTGTCGTACTTAAAGCAGACAGGTTCCCACTGTCCTTTTTCTTCGTTATAGTAGGCCGCTTGCACCTTCTCGTTGGAACCCACTGAGACGGGGATGACGATGTCGGCCGTACCGCTCAGCTCGTGAGTGCCGTCCGACAGGCTCAGGTCGACGGCAAAGCCACTGATGACGTCATCGTTGACTTGAGGCTTCAGCACCAAATTGCGCACGCAGAGTTGCACGTCGTCGTCAATCACCGTGGCGTCGAACGTCACCGAACACTTCTGAGCCTCAACGGTCAGCGTCGAGTCGTTCAGTTCGAAGACTTCGGCACCCTCGTACACGAAGCCGGGCGCCCACGAGATGCTGTCGAGGGCTACCACCGATGTCGTCAGGTCGTCCTTGCCGTTGCGGCAGATGACGACATGTGTTCCGTCGTCGCTCACCGACATACTTTGCACCTCACTGATAGGCATGCTCACCCGTTGTTGTCTGCTATTATCCGTTCTGTTGACCACCATGTAGTATTCTCGGTCCTGGTCGGGTAGCGGGGTGTATTCCTGGTCACCGATAATGTTGGGGAACTTGCGCCAGCCAGGGGCATTGGCATACATTTCCTCCGTACCTTCAGGAACATGAAGCTCAATGTCCGGCGTGTTCTCGAAAATCTTGTCATTGAAGGTCGCGTCGGTAATCGCTGGCGGCACGGCAGCCAGGCAGGTGAGCCCACCCAGCGTCTCACAGTTCTCAAAGGCACCCTCCATGTCTATGACGGAAGCAGGAATAAACACATCATAATAGTATGGTCTTACCGAAGTGGGTCTCGAGGTAATGCTGCCACGCTCCAGCTTGACCATCGTTTCCGGATACTTGATAAGGCTGCCAGGCTGGTGGATAGGTGCAAAGAAGACGAGACTTGATTGGTTTTTATTATAAATAAAACCGTAACCTCCGGAGAAATACGGATTATCCTCGTCGATCTCTACATCTGATAGGTATTCACGACTAAAAGACGTGATCTTGATAGCACCACTGATAGCGGTAGGCGATATGTACTTGAGCGTCGGTGGAATCCTGAAACTGCCTTTATGCCACGTCGAACCGAGGAAAGCATCATCGTCAATTCTCTCGACATGGGAAAAGTAGGGATTCTCTTCGAAGTAAGCACAGAAGAACGCCTGCTTGCCTATCGAGGTGATGCAACCCAGCCACTCACCACAGTCGGGATATGTGTGGGCGAAGGCTTCTTCGCCCACTTCGAAGGCAGGGCTTTTGCTGGTCACTTTCGAGAGTTCACACATATAGAACGCCTGTTTGTCGATGCGCTTGACGTTCTTGCCAATGGTCAGCGTCTTCACCTTCGTATTCAGGAAAGCCGACACGGGCACCACCTCCATCTTGTCGCTCAGCACGAGCTCGTCGATGTTGGTATAGAAGAACGAGAAGGCATCGATGGCATCGATGTTCTCACCCATCACCAGCTTACTGAAATGTCCCTTCTGATAGAAGGCCGACTGACGGATATGCGTGACGCGATACTCCTTGCCGTCATCACCCGTCACGGTGGCGGGAATCTCGAGCACCTCGTTCTGCACATTCTTTTTCGTGTAGTCAAGGATATGCGCCTCGCCGTTCTGCAGCAGTCCATATTCGATGTCGCCAATCACCTTGCGTACAGCGTCGTAAGGACGGACGTTGGTGAAAATCTCGACGTTGTTGGGGTAAAGATTACCAAAGCCGCATTTGTAGAATCCGTTGTACGACCCGCTCCAACCGTAGTTGAAGTGGAAATAGTTGTTGGTGGTATAGCCGTCAATCACCAACGCATGGGGGTCGCCATTGTAAGGATAGCCGGAATACAGCACAGGCCGGTTCTTGTCGAGTTCCGACATCATGGAACTGGTGATTTTGCCTCCGTTACTGCCTTTTACCGACGTAATACCCGGCTCATAGCTGAAATTATTAATGAGCGGCTCACTTTCGAAGTAGGTAGGGCTGCCATTGGGCTCACCGTAATGCGTGCCGAACGCCTTGCCGATATCAGCCATCAGCTTAGCCACCGCCTCTGCCTGAACATCATTATAATAATAGTGTGTAAAGGTACTCCAGTCAATGTCATAATGGTCGAGCATGTTGTCCCAGTCGTAGACATGCCCGGAGAAGTCTTCGTTGTCCACCTTTCCTATCGACTCCTTCGGCCACTTCCAGTAGTACATGACCTGTGCCAGTGCAGTGGGGTAGCACCCTGTGAAGGCACCGTCAGGACAGTGTAAATTGTAAGGTGTGCCCTGATCCCACGTGGTGGTGAGCAAGGGACCTACAACGATGGCACCGATGTAGCTGGGCCATTGCTGGGCAGATCTCCTGGGGGATGCAGAAGCCGAAGACTGACGCAGCGAGTCAACGGCCTCGGTATAGAAGGCCAGCAGGTCCTTCAGCTGCACGGGACAATCTTCGTATGAGAACGAGCCATGATCGCAATAGCCTAAGATGTTGTCGCCTGTTCCGCTCTCGCCAGAGACAATGACAAACCCCTGATTGTTGCCGAGGTTTACGACATAGGCATTGTCCTTGTCAGCCACCTTCGACTTCAGCGTATGGGCCAGCATGGGTGTAATCTCAGCCACGGGTGCCCTGCGCTTCGACAGCTGTTGTGTTGCGGGATTATTGGCAAACTGGCCGGCTATCTGCAATGCCTGCTCGACAGTGATATCATCAGCAAACACGCTAGTAGTCGCCGTCAATGCGACGATGAGGAGCGAGAATAACTTCTTCATGACTTGCGGAATTTGAAGGTGAAACGGGTGGTTCTGACGATATAGAGCTGCTGCCCCAGATGCTGAATGGGCAGCGTGGCACAGCCTTCGCTGTCCAGCACATATTGGCCGGCCGCCTTGCCGCTGATGTCATAGAGGTAGACTATCGACCCCGGGTCGCCACCGCTGATGACCAACATGCCGCCCTCGAAACGGAACTGGGCTTCGCGCTTCACTTCCTCGACGTCGTTGATAATCTCGTCCGTCACATCGAAAGCAATCTTCTGCAGCATATAGATGGGATACTGCACCGAAGTCTTGCTGGTCGTCAATACCAGGTCGTTGCCCGAATAGGTCACCACGGGCTTCTCGGAAAAGGCGAACTTCGCCACCTGGCCGTCCTTCTGATAAATGGCAATGGCGTTCTCTGTGTCTGCCGCCGTTGCTGCATGCGTGCTAATGGCCGATGCCAATAGAAGCAGTCGAAGTAGTAGTCTTTGTTTCATAAACATGAATATTAGTATTTATGCCGCAAAGATAGGAGAAAAACAGATATATCAACTAACAATTCAACAAAATCGACTAACAAAGCATGAATTGTTAGTCGATTTTCTGGTTCAGCCACTCTTTGGGGGTCATGCCCGTGACGGACTTAAACGTTCGGTAGAAGGACATCTCGTTGGCAAACCCTGACTCGATGTAGACATCGGCAATCTTCTTGTCCGGACGCTGACGGAGGACATGTTTGGCATAGTTGATGCGATAGATGTTGACATATTGAGAGAAGGTACACCCCATCTGAGAGTTGATGCAGTCGGAGACAAAACGGCGGTTTGTGCCAAGGACAGCAGCCAGATCCTGTAGTTTCAGTTCGCTGTTCCGATAGAGTTTCTGCTCTTCCATCACCTGATTAATGCGTTGCATCAGCATGGCTGAAGCAGAATCAGGGCTCGCATGATCTTGAACGGTATCAAGGGGCTGTTCCTTTGACTCCCGCCTCTTCTTATATATAAAGAGGTACGCGCAAGCGCCTGCCAGTAAAAGTGCCACCAATATCAGTAACGCCATAGGCCAATGACTGCTGCCAGCATGAAGGGCGGCAGGCTTCCTGCCGACGCGCAGCAGCCATACGGCTGGGGAGGGGGTGAAGTTGCTGCCGTGAGTGATGCCTCCAACTAACAACAGGTTGCCGTCGGCGTCCAGCACCGGATAACAGGGGGTGACATCAGGAATGGGGTCTGTATAATAGAGCGTCATACCTGCCTTCGGGCGCTGGGCGTAATCGACACAGAGCACATAGATACGCTTAGCCCCTTCAGGATGCTGATGGTATGACTGGGGGAGTGCGACCATGTATGCCTTCTCCGACTGCCTGTCGACAATCAGCGAAGAGACGTACTCGATCTGCTCCCCGTGGCTCTGCATGGGAACGGGGCAAACGGTAGGCAGCAGCGTAACGGTCGGGGACGTGCCATTGCCGGCAGTTGTAGATTGCACACGGGCGATAGCCGCCTGACCGTCTCTGTTCTCAACAGCCATCAGATAGACATAGACACCCTTGTCCTCATCACCGATAAAACCTTCGCTGTTTGAATGACCATCGATGGTGATGGGTTTCCAGGTCTCTAATAAGGGTATATGGAGGGTATCGCCTCTCAGACGCTCGGCAACAGGACTATAGAGGCTGTCGCCTTTGCTGCCGAGGCCGCCCAGAATCATGACATCATCGTTGGCAATGCGGAAGATGAAAGGATAAGCCCGATGTACGGCCATGTCTTTGATATAGGTGAACTTCCTCTGGCCGTCGAACACCTCAATACCATCATCATAATGCCAGTTGCCGCTGACGACAACCAGCCCGCTGTCCAGTTCCTGGGCAGTCGCTTTGGCGCGCTTGACATCCATACTGCCAAAGCCGTCGAAAGAATGGGTAACTGGGTCATACAGCTCTGCCGTAAAGGTCTGTCCGACACCGATGTTCTCGGCCGCGCCGCCTGCCAACAACATTTTTCCCGACTTCAGTTTGATGGCCATTCCAAAGTCATGGTTATAGAACATCTGCATCAGGTGCCACTTGCCGTCCTTCAGGTATTCCGCCGTTGGGGTAGGCACGAAACCCGTGGTATGACCGCCCGCCACCGTCAGTTCGCCATTCACGCAGAACACCGCATGCCCCGCACGGGGGATGTTCATATCGGGCAAGCGTTCAGCCTCAACTCGAATCACAGAGAGATTATCTGCCCCAGCCACTAACGGCAGCAAGAACATCAGCAAAAAGGGGAGAATGTGGTGTCTTGACATCAATATCTCTTTTTCGCCTATCTTAGTGTGTAAGTTCTTGACTTCTAACATAATGCTTATAACCTTTGGGTTGCAAAGTTACGAATAAAAAGTGAGCCAACCAAACGATCTGTTCACTTTTGCCCGAAAATAATAGCGACGATTGAGGCGGACGGAAGTGATGAAATGATGCACTTTCGCCAGCTTTAGCCTTAATATATATAAAAAGGTAGGGGCAAGTGCATCGTAATTGAAAATAAACTCGTAACTTTGCCGCGTTATGAGAACTTTATCAACTATATCATTACTCTGCTGTGTCATCTTTTCATTTGCCCAGCATGCCTTTAACGGGGGACAACTGACCGTTAGCAATGTGGCAAGAAATGCCGTATCGCAAGACTGGAAAATATTACAGCGGAGGTCAGACTGTAACCACCGCTGTAGATAAATCATTCATTCCTGTATTCGAGTTGGAGCGCTAATTGGCATACAGTAGCAGCCATAGCCAGGATGATGGCGTTTATTGTTATTGTTTGGTTTTTGTTGGATGGAATCAGAACATTTGGGCGACGCGGCGTATGCCTGCTACGAGTGTATCGATTTCTTCCTTGGAATTATAGAGGGCGAAGGAGGCGCGGACGGTGCCGCTGATGCCCAGGCGGTCCATCAGGGGCTGGGCGCAATGATGACCTGTGCGGACGGCAATGCCCAGACGGTCGAGCAGGGTGCCCATGTCCAGATGATGGATGTCGCCAACGAGGAACGAAACGACGGCATCCTTGTGCTCTGATGTTCCAAAAAGCCTCATTCCATCGATATCATTGAGCTGCTCCATGCAGTAACGGGTCAACTCCTGTTCGTGGGCTTTGATGGCGTCCAGTCCAATGGAGTTGATATAGTCGATGGCTGTGGCCAGCCCGTGGGTGGCAACGTAGTCGGGAGTGCCCGCCTCAAACTTAAATGGCAGGCGCTCGAAGGTGGTTTTCTCCCAGGTTACCTTGTCAATCATTTCTCCACCTCCCTGGTAGGGTGGCAACTTCTCGAGCCACTCTTCTTTTCCGTAGAGTACGCCAATGCCCGTCGGACCATACATCTTATGTCCGCTGAAAGCGAAAAAGTCGCAATCCATCGACTGTACGTCTATCTTGAAATGCGGGGCACTCTGTGCTCCGTCAACCAGTACGGGAATGCTGTGCTCGTGGGCAATCTGAACAATCTTCTCTACGGGATTCACCGTTCCCAGTACATTGCTGACGTGGGCCACACTGATGATTTTTGTCTTTTCAGTAATCATCGGCTCCAACATGTCCAAACACAAAACACCATCATCGGAAATCGGCAGATGTTTCACAATGACACCCCGCTTCATGGCTTGCAGTTGCCAAGAAACGATGTTCGAATGGTGTTCCATATCGGTAACGATGACTTCGTCGCCGGCCTGCATCTGACTCTCGCAGAACGATGTGGCAATAAGATTGATGGCCTCCGTGGTGCCGCGCGTGAAAACGATTTCTTCAGTCTTATTGGCGTTGATAAACTGACGTACTTTCTCGCGGGCTGCTTCATGCAGATCGGTGGCCTGTTGCGAGAGGTAGTGAACCCCACGATGCACATTGGCATTCACGTTCAGGTACTCGTCACGCATGGCATCAAGGACACACAGCGGCTTTTGTGTAGTAGCCGCATTGTCCAGATAGACCAGCGGCTTACCATATACCTCCCTCGACAAGATAGGAAAGTCGGCTCTTATTTTCTTGATATCGTACATCATTATATTTATATTTTGCTGCAAAGGTACGCAAAAGCGAGAGAAAAGCCAAATTTATTTTAAAATAATATAAATGAATGCAACTTTTGGTCGAAATCTACATCTAATCACTAACTTTGCAGTCGCTTTAGTATTAATTTAAAACAGATAATAATGAAGAAGAGTATTTTTATGATTTCGCTGGTGTCGGTAATGCTGATGTCCAGTTGTGCTAGTAAGAAACCTCTGTTGGAATGTCAGGAAGAGAATAAGGCTTTGCAGGCTAACTATCAGAACACGAAGGAGCAGTTGGCCGCATCAACAACCCGTGTGGCTGCTCTTGAGGAACAGATTGCAGAACTTCGTAAGACCAATGCCACCTTACAGGCGTCGCTCGACAAGAGTCTGACGAATACCAGTCAGAACAATGTCAGTATTGAGAAACTGGTTGACCAGATCAATGAGTCAAACAAGTACATCCGTCATTTGGTAGAGGTAAAGTCGAAGAGTGACTCTCTGAATATGGTTCTTACCAACAATTTGACCCGTTCGCTTTCGAAGGAAGAGCTGAAGGAGGTTGACGTACAGGTGCTGAAAGGCGTGGTATACATCTCGTTGGCTGATAATATGCTTTACGAAAGCGGTACCTATACCATCAACAAGCGTGCCTCTGAGACATTGTCAAAGATTGCAAAAATCATCAAGGACTATAAGGATTACGATGTGCTGATTGAGGGTAACACCGACGACGTGCCCATCAAGCGTGAGAACATCCGCAACAACTGGGACCTCTCTTGTCTGCGCGCCTCGAGTGTCGTACAGGCTTTGCAGAACGACTATGGTGTGGATCCCAAACGTTTGACAGCCGGTGGTCGTGGCGAGTATAATCCTCTGCAGCCTAATACTACCGAAGTGGGCAAACAGCGTAACCGCCGTACACAGATTATCATTACTCCGAAACTGGATGAATTCATGGATCTGATAGGTCAAGCACCTGAATCTGAATAATATAATAAGGTATATGATATTGGAGATTTGATTTATGTCAAGTCTCCATTTTTTTTTTTGTGCAAAATATACATTTCCATCTCAAAAAATTTGGTGGAATGAAAAATTAGTCGTACCTTTGCATCCGCTTTCAGGGAGAGTCCTGTAAAGCAACCCCAAGAGAGTTCTTTGAAAGACTTACATAGACAGAGAAAGAAGTAGTACAAGAAGCGAGTATATATAATATATATGTAC